>NZ_JACIFS010000029.1:0-1011 GCF_014197475.1 Rhizobium sp. BK212 | reverse complement strand
GCCCGCATCCTGCTTGGCATTCGCCTCAGTTCTTGGTGACGAAGTCCTTGACGTTCTCAGGCGTGACGAGCTGGAAGGGAATATAGACCTTCTTGTCGACCTTTTCGCCCTTGGCAAGCTTCAGCGCCGCGTCGAGCGAGCCCTTGCCCTGGCCGGCGGCATCCTGGAACACGGTGACGTCAAGATCACCCGCCTGCATGGCGGCAAGCGCGTCCTGGGTGGCGTCGACGCCGCCGACGACGACCTTGGTCATATCCTTGCCGGCTGCCTTCAGCGCCTGGATGGCGCCGATCGCCATTTCGTCGTTGTTGGAGATGACGGCGTCGAATTCGATGCCGCTGGAGAGCCAGTTGGTCATCAGGTCGGCGCCCTGGGTGCGGTCCCAGTTGGCCGTCTGCTCTTCGACGATCTCCAGCCCCTTGCATTCATCCGTCTTGACGACGTCATGAATGTCCTGGGTGCGCATGCGCGCAGCCTGGTTGGAGAGCTCGCCCATGATCACCACGGCCTTGCCCTTGCCGCCGAGAATGCGGCAGATTTCCTTGGTTTCCAGCGTGCCGGATTCCTGCTCATTGGAGGCGACGAAAGCCTGCTTTTCCGGCAGCGTGTCGACATTGACCGGCTGACGGTTGACGTAAACCAACGGAATGCCGGCATCGGCCGCGAGCTTCGACATCGCCGTCGTCGCATCGGTATCGACAGGGTTGACGATGATCGCATCGACCTTGGAGGCGATGAAATTCTGGATCTGGCTCTGCTGCTTGGACACGTCGTTCTGTGCGTCTTCGACCTGCAGCGTCACACCGCTGAGTGTCTTTGCATAATCGGTCATGCCGTTGCGCAGAACCGTCAGGAAATTATCGTCGAACTTCGCCATCGAGACGCCGACGGTTTCTGCGTGAGCCGCCGTCGACATGACGAGCGCCATCGCAGTGCCCAGGATAAACTTTTTCATTTCACTTCCTCCACAAAGCGGTGCCCGGCTGCACCCTCCTCACGCCGGAGCTCCAG
>NZ_JACIFS010000028.1:0-1186 GCF_014197475.1 Rhizobium sp. BK212 | reverse complement strand
AGCGTCTGTTCCAGGCCGAGGCCGGGATCGAGGAACCATTTCCAGGCAACGCCGGTGACGATGAAGGAGAGCGCCATCGGATAGAGGAAGATCGGTCGGAGCAGCCCCTCGCCACGGATCTTCTGGTCGAGCAGGATGGCGAGGAAGAGACCGAGCGCCAGGCAGATGCCGACATAGAGGAAGCCGAAGATCGCCATGTTGGTGATCGAGGTATACCAGGAGGACGGCGGATCGCTCTCGAAGGTCCAGCGCCACAGCCGCTGATAGGCGCGTGCGCCGGTCAGCGCATAGGAGGGAAAGGTCTTGGAATTGGTGAAGGACAGATAGGCCGTCCAGATGATGAAGCCGTAGACGAAGATGATGGTGATGACGAAGCTCGGCGCCAGCACGATCTTCGGCAGCGCATCCTGCAGCCGGCCGCGCAACGAGATGCCCGTCGATTGCCGCGGCGTCAGAACCGGATCGGTGGTCGCAACTGTGCTCATGGAATGTCATTTCCTCCCCGCATGATGGCTCCTCGATATCGTCCGGGCATGATCATCCTGCATGATCGGCGCGGAGCCTGAAGCTTCCCCGCGGGTCACGCGGGGAAGCATTGTCATCACAAGTGATCTCAGCGGGCGTCGTCGATCGCCTGGACCAGCTGGGTCACGGCCTCGTCGGAGGTCTTGATCTGGCCGTGGACGAACTTCGAGACGACGTCCTTGTAGGCATTGGCGATCGCCGGCGGTGCGCCATAGCCTTGCGCCAGCGAGCCGAACAGCGTGCCGCCTTCATTGGCAGCCTTCAGGTCGGCGATACCCTTCTTGCCGCAGGCGTCGAAGTCGGTATCGGGAACGTCGGTGCGAGCCGGCACCGAGCCCTTGACGACGTTGAAGGCCGACTGGAAGCTCTTCGACAGCGTTGCGGTTGCCAGCGCCACCTGCGCCGCCTTGCGGTCGTCGGGGACGTTGAACATACCGAACATGTCGGAGTTGTAGATCACGCTGCCGTCGGTGCCGGGGAAGCGGTAGCACAGGAAGTCGGTATCCGGCGTCTTCTTGGCGGCGACGAATTCGCCCTTGGCCCAGTCGCCCATCACCTGCACCAGCGCATCACCCTTGATGACCATGGCGGTGGCGAGGTTCCAGTCGCGGCCGGAGAAGTTCGGATCGACATATTTGACGATCGTCGCCAGATTGTCGAA
>NZ_JACIFS010000027.1:0-1194 GCF_014197475.1 Rhizobium sp. BK212 | reverse complement strand
ATGGATTTCGAAGCGTTTTTCAAAAACGAGCTGGACGGGCTTCATGCCGAGGGCCGTTACCGCGTTTTTGCCGATCTCGAACGTCACCGCGGCAACTTTCCGCGCGCGACGCGCCATACGGCCGATGGCGAGAAGGAAGTCACGGTCTGGTGCTCCAACGACTATCTCGGCATGGGCCAGAACCCGAAGGTGATCGAGGCGATGAAGAACGCCATCGACCACTGTGGCGCGGGTGCGGGAGGCACCCGGAATATTTCTGGCACCAACCACCATCACGTCATGCTCGAGCGTGAGCTTGCCGATCTGCACGGCAAGGAAGCGGCGCTGATCTTCACGTCGGGCTATGTGTCCAACTGGGCGGCGCTCGGCACGCTCGGTGCGAAGATCCCCGGCCTGATCATCTTCTCCGATGCGCTGAACCATGCCTCGATGATCGAGGGCATCCGCTACGCCAAATGCGACAAGGTGATCTGGAAGCACAATGACGTGGCCGATCTCGAAGCCAAGCTTGCGGCCGCCGATCCGAAGGCGCCGAAGCTGATCGCCTTCGAGAGCGTCTATTCGATGGACGGCGACATCGCCCCGATCAGGGAGATCTGCGACCTCGCCGACAAATATGGGGCGATGACCTATCTCGACGAAGTGCACGGCGTCGGCATGTACGGCCCGCGCGGCGGCGGCATTGCCGAGCGCGAAGGGCTGATGGACCGGCTGACCGTCATCGAGGGCACGCTCGGCAAGGCGTTCGGGGTGATGGGCGGTTATATCGCCGCGTCGACGGCCCTATGCGATTTCATCCGCTCGTTTGCCTCCGGCTTCATCTTCACCACGGCGCTGCCGCCGGCGCTCGCCGCCGGCGCCGTCGCCTCGATCCAGCATCTGAAGGTCAGCCAGTTCGAGCGCGCCCGCCATCAGGACCGGGTCCGCAAGCTGAGAGCGCTGCTCGACCAGCGCGGCATTCCGCATATGCCCAATCCGAGCCATATCGTGCCGGTGCTGGTCGGCGATGCGGCCAAGTGCAAGTGGATCTCCGATCTGCTGCTCGACAATTGCGGCGTCTACGTCCAGCCGATCAACTACCCCACGGTGCCGAAGAAGACCGAGCGGCTGCGCATCACGCCGACCCCGCTGCATTCCGATGCCGATATCGCCCATCTGGTCGAGGCGCTGCATTCGCTCTGGTCGCGCTGTGCA
>NZ_JACIFS010000026.1:0-1321 GCF_014197475.1 Rhizobium sp. BK212 | reverse complement strand
TGAACCGCACCGGGTTTGCCGGAGGCTCCAACTTCTGAGAAAGTGGAGCCGATATGAGCAAGACAACAAACAAATTTTCACCTGAAGTCCGCGCCCGAGCAGTACGGATGGTTTTGGATCACCAAGGCGAATATTCCTCGCGATGGGCAGCGGTTTCCTCGATTGCCGCCAAGATCGGCTGCACCGCGCAGACGCTCAATGAATGGGTGAAGAAGGCGGAAGTGGACGATGGTTCCCGGCCCGGGCTCCCAAGCGACGTCGCCGAGAAGATGAAGGCTCTGGAGCGGGAGAACCGCGAGCTTCGGCAGGCCAATGAGATACTGCGCAAAGCGTCCGCTTATTTCGCGATGGCGGAGCTCGACCGCCCATTGAAGCGATGATCTCCTTCATCGACGAACACCGCTCGGTATTCGGGGTCGAGCCGATCTGCAGACTGCTGCCGATTGCCCTATCAACCTACTACGAGAACGTTGCCAAACGTGAGGACGTGGACCGCCTGTCGGTCCGCGCCCGCAGCGACATCGCCTGGAAGATCGAGATACGCCGTGTCTTCGAGGCGAACTTCCGCGTCTATGGCGTGCGCAAGGTCTGGCGGCAATTGAAGCGGGAGGGCTTCGATATAGCCCGCTGCACCGTTGCTCGGCTTATGAGGTCGATGGGCCTTCGGGGCATCATCCGCGGCAAGCCGGTCAAGACGACGGTCTCCGACAAGACGGCTCCGAGCCCGCTCGACCGGGTGAACCGCCAGTTCAAGGCTCCCGCGCCGAACAGGCTGTGGGTTTCGGATTTCACCTATGTCGCCACCTGGCAAGGCTTCGTCTACGTGGCCTTCGTCATCGACGCCTTCGCCCGCCGCATCGTCGGCTGGCGGGTGAGTCGGACGGCGCATGCCGGGTTCGTCCTCGATGCCCTGGAGCAGGCGCTCCATGAGCGGCGTCCCGTTCATGGCGACGGCCTGATCCACCACTCGGACAGAGGCGTTCAATACGTGTCGATCAAGTATTCCGAGCGGCTGGCCGAAGCGGGCATCGAACCGTCCGTCGGAAGTGTCGGTGACTCTTACGACAATGCACTCGCCGAAACGATCAACGGTCTCTACAAGGCCGAGGTCATTCATCGGCGAGGACCGTGGCGCAACTTCGAAGCGGTTGAATTCGCCACCCTCGAATGGGTCGATTGGTTCAACCATCGACGGCTTCTGGAGCCCATCGGCAACATCCCGCCAGCCGAAGCCGAGGAGCAGTACTACGCCATGCTGGACGAACCAGCCATGGCTGCATAACTTAAACCAAACGGCCTCCGGCAAACCCGGTGCGGTTCA
>NZ_JACIFS010000025.1:0-1549 GCF_014197475.1 Rhizobium sp. BK212 | reverse complement strand
TGGTGTTTGCGGTAATGGTGACGGGCGTCGTGAAGTTCACCGTCTGCCAGCCGCTCGCCGTGGTGTTGGCGAAGGTGGCGGTGGCAAGCCTGGTGCCGGTCGTGGTCCACAGGTCGACGACGTTCTGGCCGTTGTCGTTGGCGCTGCGGTAGAACTTGATGCCGGTGACATCCCCGGCGACGTTCGACTGGAACTTGACGCCGAGCTCGAGCTGCTGACCATCGTTGAGGTTCGTCTGGGTCGGCGTGCTGGAGGCGTTGAACAGGCTGTAGGTCGCAGGCGCCGCCGATGCGGCGATGTTGAAGGTCTCGTTGGTCGAGAGGCCGCCGAGATCGGTCGCCGTCACTCTGACGCCGTAGGTGCCTGCTGTCGTCGGCGTGCCGGAGAAGGTCCGCGTCGAGGCGTTGAAGGCCAACCAGGCGGGCAGCGCCGTGCCATCGGCAGCCGTTGCCGTATAGGCCAGCGTCTCGGTGCTGTCGACATCGGTGAAGGTGGTGGTCGGCAGCACGAAGGAGAAGGCCGAGCCGACGGTGGCGTTCTGGGTCGTCGTCTGGACGGCCAGCACCGGTGCGTCGTTGGCGCCGTGGATGGTGACGGTCAGGTTGGCCGTGGCGGTGGCGCCGCCAGTGTCCCGCATCGTATAGCTGAAGACATCGCTCAGCGTGTTGGTCGACTGGCGCAATGCCTGGACGGCCGCATTGGTCTCGTTGACGGTATAGCTATAGACGCCCGATGCGTTGAGCACGAGACTGCCATAGGTGCCGTTCAACGCCGAACCAAGCGTGCCTGATGTCGCGCCGAAGACGACGGCCGTGACCGTCTTGGTATCACCGGCATCCGGATCGGTGTCGTTGGTCAGCACGTTGCCGCTGGCAACCACACCGCCCGAACCATTGGCGACACCACCCTTCTCGGTCGCATCCCCCGCATCGGCAACCGCCGTCGGCGCCCTGTTGCCAGCCGTCGACACGGCGATGCTGAAGGTCTCGTTGGCAGCAAGGCCGCCGAGGTCGGTTGCCGTCACCCTGACGCCGTAGGTGCCGGTTGCCGTCGGCGTGCCGGAGAAGGTCCGCGTCGAGGCGTTGAAGGCCAACCAGGCGGGCAACGCCGTGCCATCGGCAGCCGTTGCCGTATAGGCCAGCGTCTCGGTGCTGTCGACATCGGTGAAGGTGGTGGTCGGCAGCACGAAGGAGAAGGCCGAGCCGACGGTGGCGTTCTGGGCCACCGTCTGGACGGTCAGCACCGGCGCGTCGTTGGCGCCATGGATGGTGACGGTGAGGTTGGCCGTGGCGGTGGCGCCGGCAGTGTCCCGCATCGTATAGCTGAAGACATCGCTCAGCGTGTTGGTCGACTGGCGCAGCGCCTGCACGGCGGCATTGGTCTCGTTGACGGCATAGCTATAGACGCCCGATGCGTTGAGCACGAGACTGCCATAGGTGCCGTTCAGCGCCGAACCAAGCGTGCCTGATGTCGCGCCGAAGACGACGGCCGTGACCGTCTTGGTATCACCGGCATCCGGATCGGTGTCGTTGGTCAGCACGTTGCCGCT
>NZ_JACIFS010000024.1:0-1738 GCF_014197475.1 Rhizobium sp. BK212 | reverse complement strand
AGGACGTTCCGGGCAAGCAAGCTCAGGGCCAGGAAGTGAAGGCGACGCCATGATCATCGAGATCGGCCATTACGCGCTGGTGCTGGCGCTGGCCACGGCGCTCATCCTCTCCATCGTGCCGGTGATCGGCGCCCGTCGTCACGACCGGGCGATGATGGATGTGGCGACGATCGGCTCGCTGGCGATGTTCTCGCTGGTGGCCTTCGCCTTCGGCGTGCTGACCTATGCCCATGTCGTCTCGGATTTCTCGGTCGAGAACGTCTGGGAGAATTCGCATTCGCTGGTGCCGCTGATCTATAAATATTCCGGCGTCTGGGGCAATCACGAGGGATCGATGATGCTCTGGCTGCTGATCCTGACGCTGTTCAGCGCGCTGGTCGCCGTCTTCGGGCGCAATCTGCCGGAGACGCTGAAGGCCAATGTGCTTTCCGTGCAGGCCTGGATCTCGGTCGCCTTCACGCTGTTCATTCTTCTGACCTCCAATCCCTTCCTGCGGCTCGATCCGGCGCCGGCCGAGGGCCGCGATCTCAATCCGGTCCTGCAGGATATCGGTCTCGCCATCCACCCGCCGCTGCTTTATCTCGGTTATGTCGGCTTCTCCGTCTGTTTCTCCTTTGCCGTCGCGGCCCTTCTGGAAGGCCGCATCGACGCGGCCTGGGCGCGCTGGGTGCGGCCCTGGACGCTGGCCGCCTGGACCTTTCTGACGCTCGGCATCGCCATGGGCTCCTACTGGGCCTATTACGAACTCGGCTGGGGCGGCTGGTGGTTCTGGGACCCGGTGGAAAACGCCTCCTTCATGCCGTGGCTGGCCGGCACCGCCCTGCTGCATTCGGCGCTTGTCATGGAAAAGCGCGAGGCGCTGAAGATCTGGACGGTGCTGCTTGCCATCCTCACCTTCTCGCTGTCGCTGATGGGCACCTTCCTGGTGCGCTCCGGCGTGCTGACCTCGGTGCATGCCTTTGCCAGCGATCCCACCCGCGGCGTCTTCATTCTCTGCATCCTGCTGATCTTCATCGGCGGAGCGCTGTCGCTGTTTGCCTTCCGCGCGCCGCGGCTCGCTGCCGGCGGGCTGTTTGCGCCGATCTCGCGTGAGGGTGCGCTCGTCGTCAACAATCTGATCCTGACGGTCGCCTGCGGCACGGTGCTGACAGGCACGCTCTATCCGCTGCTGCTGGAAACGCTGACCGGCGACAAGATCTCCGTCGGACCGCCCTTCTTCAACCTGACCTTCGGCCTGCTGATGGCGCCGCTGATCGTCATCGTGCCCTTCGGGCCGATGCTTTCCTGGAAGCGCGGCGATCTGCTCGGCGCCCTGCAGCGGCTCTATGTCGTCGCGGCTATCGCCTTCCTGGCCGCCGTGGTCTTCTTCTATGTCCAACATGGCGGACCGGTGCTGTCAGTGCTCGGGCTGGCGGCCGGCCTGTTCCTCATCCTCGGCGCCATCGCCGATCTCTGGTATCGCGCCGGCATCGGCAAGGTTTCCGCCAGTATCGCCTGGCGCCGGCTTTCCGGCCTGCCGCGTTCGGCCTTCGGCACCGCCCTTGCCCATGCCGGGCTCGGCGTCACCGTGCTCGGCATCGTCGCCGTCACGACCTTCCAGAGCGAATACGTCATCGAGATGAAGCCCGGCGCGATCACCGAGGCCGGCGGTTACAGCCTGCATTTCGACGGCATGCAGCCGGCGACCGGGCCGAACTATACCGAGGAGCGCGGCCACTTCACCATCCGGCGCGCCGGT
>NZ_JACIFS010000023.1:0-2489 GCF_014197475.1 Rhizobium sp. BK212 | reverse complement strand
TGTTGGTTTCCACGCAGAACTGAGCCGGTTAGGCGCATAATTTCCATTGAGAATTGAGCCATGTGACCTTCCCTCCAACGCGGTGAGCGGCGGGGGCAACGGAGTGATCCACATGGGACTTTTAAACATCATCCGCCGGATGGCGCTGCGCGAGAAGCAATCGATCAGAGAGATCAGCCGGCGCACTGGGCTGTCACGCAACACCATCGCGAAGTATTTGAGTGCCGGTACAATCGAGCCGACGTTCACGGTACCGGAACGACCAAGCAAGCTTGATCCGTTCGCCGACAAACTCTCTGGCTGGCTGAAGACCGAGGCCGGGAGAACGCGCAAGCAGCGCCGGACCTTGAAGCAGCTTCATGCCGATCTGATGGCTCTGGGTTTTACCGGCTCCTATGGCCGGGTCGCCGCGTTCGCCCGTGAATGGCGGGTTGAGCAACAGACGGCTGGCCGCGGCATATTCGTTCCTCTGTCTTTCCGCCCAGGCGAAGCATTCCAATTCGATTGGAGCGAGGATTATGCTGTGATCGGCGGCGATCGCACGAAGCTGCAAGTTGCCCACATCAAACTATCACACAGCCGGGCGTTTCTGATCAGGGCCTACCTGCTGCAGACGCACGAGATGCTCTTCGACGCTCACTGGCACGGGTTCCGCGTGTTCGGTGGCGTGCCAGGTCGCGGCATTTACGACAACATGAAGACCGCGGTCGATCGCGTCGGCCGCGGTAAAGAACGGCAGGTCAATATCCGTTTCCTCGCGATGACGAACCACTACGTCTTTGCGCCTGAGTTTTGCAATCCTGCCGCGGGTTGGGAAAAGGGCCAGGTCGAGAAAAACGTTCAGGACGCCCGACCACGGTTGTGGCAACAGATGCCGGACTTTCCGGATCTGGCGGCGTTGAATGGCTGGCTGGAACAGAATTGCCAGGACCTGTGGCGCGACACAGCGCACGGCACCTTGCCTGGCACGATCGCAGACGTCTGGTCCGCTGAACAACCAGCATTGATGGCGCTCCCAGCCGCATTCGATGGCTTCGTCGAGCAAAGCAAGCGCGTCTCGCCGACATGCCTGATCACCTTCGAGCGGAACCGCTATAGCGTGCCTGCATCGTTTGCGAACCGGCCTGTCAGCCTGCGGATTTATCCGGAGCGGCTGGTCGTAGTGGCCGAGGGCAATATTCTCTGCGAACATCTGCGGGTGATTGAGCGCAGTCACGATAAACCGCCACGAACGATTTACGACTGGCGGCATTATCTTACGGTCATCCAACGCAAGCCCGGTGCCTTGCGCAATGGTGCACCCTTCCTGGAATTACCGTTGGCCTTTCGGCAATTGCAGGACCAGATGCTTCGCCGCCCCGGCGGTGATCGTGAGATGGCCGATATCCTTGCCCTTGTTCTCCATCATGACGAACAGGTTGTCCTTCGCGCTGTGGAGCTGGCCCTAAATGCGGGCGTGGCAACCAAGACGCATGTATTGAACCTGCTGCATCGGCTGATCGACGGCAAAACGACTGACGGTCCCGACATCGATACCCCACAGGCGTTGACCTTGCTGCATGAACCCAAGGCAAACGTAGAGCGCTATGATGGCCTGCGTGTCCGGATCGCGGGAGGTCGTAATGCGTCATGATCCTGCCAGCGCCGCTGTCGTCATCATGCTGCGTAGCCTGAAGATGTATGGCATGGCCCAAGCCGTCACAGACCTGATCGAGCAAGGGGCTCCGGCCTTCGATGCGGCCGTTCCCATCCTGTCTCAGTTGCTGAAAGCCGAGATGGCGGAGCGCGAGGTTCGCTCGATTGCCTACCACATGAAGGCAGCTCGCTTCCCGGCCTATAAGGACATCTCCGGGTTCGACTTCGCAGCCAGCGAGATCAACGAGGCGACGGTGCGCCAACTGCATCGATGCGAGTTCATGGACGGAGCCCAGAATATCGTGCTCGTCGGCGGACCGGGCACAGGCAAAAGCCACATAGCAACCGCTCTCGGCGTTCAGGCGATCGAGCACCATCGCCGGAAAGTCCGCTTCTTCTCGACCATCGAACTGGTCAACGCCCTTGAGCAGGAAAAGGCCAAGGGCAAGGCAGGACAGATTGCTGAGACATTGGTGCGCCTCGATCTACTGATCCTCGATGAACTCGGATACCTTCCGTTCAGTGCCTCAGGCGGAGCGCTGCTCTTCCATCTGCTGAGCAAGCTCTATGAGCGCACGAGCGTCATCATCACGACCAATCTCAGCTTCAGCGAATGGGCGACCGTCTTCGGTGATGCCAAAATGACCACCGCTCTCCTCGACCGTCTCACCCATCGTTGTCATATCCTCGAAACCGGCAACGATAGCTTTCGCTTCAAAGCCAGCTCGGCCGCCGCGGCCCAGAAGAGAGGAGAAAAAGCTAATCCCTTGACCAAATCCTGATCAGAAAACCATACTCAGAGGTGGCTCACTTCTCGGTGGAAAAACCGGCTCAGTTCCGCGTGGAAATCAACA
>NZ_JACIFS010000022.1:0-3503 GCF_014197475.1 Rhizobium sp. BK212 | reverse complement strand
TTGCCGCGGTGACGTTCGAGATCGGCAAAAACGCGGTAACGGCCCTCGGCATGAAGCCCGTCCAGCTCGTTTTTGAAAAACGCTTCGAAATCCATATGCACGCTCCCTGTGTGGTCCGAGCAATACATTGTGAGGGGTTGGGCGTATTTGATCTTGATCAAGTCGGATGAAGCCCGCGCACCAGGCGGGCGGCTGACGCGCCGGGACCAGCCACGACGAACTGTCCCTTAGCCGCCTGCTGATCGCGGCGGCCGGTCATTCCAATCGTTGCAGCCGACAGGTCGGTTGTTTGATCAACATCAATTATCGGAACGACGTCTGGCATTAAAGCTCGAAGGTATGAGCTCAATTCCACATCTTAAAAACGCAATCGTCGGCCTTGCGCAGCCTGCCAGGTTCCTGGAACTGTCCGAACGCCTGCTTCCTGCACTTGCCGCCCTGACCGCATTCTGCTTCGCGATCGGCCTCTATCTGAGCTTCAGCTCCGACGTCGACTATCAACAGGGGTAACCGTCAGGATCATGTATGTCCACGTCCCCGCAGCGTGGATGGCCATGCTCTGCTATACGACGATGACCGCCAATGCCATCGGCTCGTTGGTCTGGCGGCATCCCCTGGCCGACGTTGCGGCGCGCGTCGCCGCTCCCCTTGGCGCCGCCTTCACCTTCGTGTCGCTCGTGACCGGCGCGATCTGGGGCAAGCCCATGTGGGGCACATGGTGGGTATGGGACGCCCGCCTGACATCGATGTTCGTGCTCTTCATCATGTATCTCGGCATATTGGCGATCAACCGGGCGATCGACGATCCGGCTCGCGCCGCCCGTGTCACGGCGGTCCTGATCGTCGTGGGTTTCGTCAATATTCCGATCATCAAGTTTTCCGTCGATTGGTGGAACACGCTGCATCAGCCCGCCAGCGTGCTGCGGCTGGGCGGCCCCGCCCTCGACGTCGAGTTTCTACGCCCTCTGCTGGTCATGGGAGTGGCGTTCTCAGCGCTGTTTGCCACGCTCTACGTCGCATCGATAAGAAACGAGATCTGGCGACGGAAGCTGATCACGCATGACAGGCTCGCAGCAAAAGCCGCTGCTCACCGGGAGACTTGAAATGAACCACGAACACTATGTTCTTGCGGCGTATTTGCTCACCTTCGTGGTCATGGTCACGGCGACGTTGAAGGTCTGGTTCTCAGGACGAATCTACCGCCGTCGGATCGAGGCGCTGGCACGACGTCGGCAGCCTCACGGAGACCGCTAGGATGCGACGCTACGCCTTCGCTGCGATTCCGCTTGTCGCGTTTCTCGGGATTGCGGGTGCCGTCGCCAATACGCTGTATCGCGAATCCGTGGACGGATATTCCCCCGCCGCTATTCCTTCGGCGTTGGCGGGACGCCGACATCCAGCCGTCGATCTCGCGCCGCTTGCCGGTCTTCAAGCGCCTGGGCTGAACGATCACACAGTTGATGGCCACATCGCCATCGTCAACATCTTCGCGTCCTGGTGCGTTCCCTGTCGGCTCGAACACCCGGCGCTGATGAAACTCGCCAAAGATTCTCGCATAAAGCTGGTCGGCATCAACTATAAGGATGCTCCGCAAAAGGCCGCAGCCTTCCTTCAGGAAAACGGCAATCCGTTCGCGGCAATCGGAATCGACACCACGGGAAGAAGTTCGATCGACTGGGGAGTCTACGGCGTCCCGGAAACATTCGTTATCGATCGCGCGGGACGAATCTTCCTGAGACATGTCGGGCCGATCGACGAGAAAAGCCTCGCGACGGATATCCTACCCGCTCTGGAAAAGATCATCGCCGCCGAATAAGCGGGGCCTCTTCCAGCCGTGTTTGACCTCCATCAAAGAAACGGCCTCGCCTATTGCGTATGTCGGTTTGGCGGGTCGGGATTTTCCCGTGTCAAGGGGGGAAACTTGACAGAGGCTCGCTCGGTTTTGGGGCGCAACACCGAGTGAGCCTCCTCGCGTCAGATTACCCTCACCAATGAGCACCGTGCGGAGACGCCGAGAGCGACAGCCGAAGCCGCGCCGCTAATTCCAGCAAAAAGTGTGTCGCGGTTTTGCGTCCGGAATTGCGTGAAAACAAATGGGGCGCGGGATGAACTGTTTCCACGCCGTGGCAAAGATCTAGCTTGGACGTGCTGTTTCAGCCCCTTTCGGTTGCGGTCAGCCGAGCGATCTGGAGCCGATCCCGATAGGCGCCGACGCCCAGGCTTTCGACCAGGGTGCGAACAGCCTTTTGCTTCAACTCCGACTCCACGTTGCCATCGAGTGTCACCTGGCCGTTCTTCACGGTCACTTGGACCTTCTGAGGCGTTATCCCCAACTCCGACCTCAGGCGCGTTCGAACCGCCAGCCTGATCGATTCATCTTCCTTTGGCAGCGGCGCCGTCTGGGCATTGATGATCAGGCCGAGGATGTCTCTGCGGCTGACAATCCCGACAAGACGTCCGTCCTCAACGATCGGTAGCCGCTTGATCCGGTGCGCCTGGAGGCTTTCGGCGATATCCGATACCTCGCTGTCGGGGCACGCCACGATCACATCCTGAGACATGACATCGGCGACACACCAGCCATTCCTGGAAATATATCGCTCAAGATCGATCTCCGATATCATTTCGGGCGCGCGGGCGGCGCGGGGGGAGAATCGGATCTCTTTCCGCAGCAGCAGATCGCCCTCCGTCAGCATTCCGCAGACGCGGCCTTCGTCGTCAATGACAGGAAGACCGCTGACGTTGTTTTGCATCATGACGGCGACGGCGTGGCGTATACCGACCGCTGGACCGATCGATACCACGTTGGTGGTCATTATGTCCTTCGCCTGCATTGTCCTGCCTCGTTTATAGGAATTGTTGCTGGAATGACGATAATGCGAGCTCGTCGAGCCGCCATTGATCTTCGTCAAACAATGCGATCTTCGCCAAGAAGCTCGCTCAGCTTCGCCTGTTCGTCGGCTGTCAGCTTGCTGCCGGTCGGCTTGCCGGCCCTGTTGCGCGCAAAGACCAGCAATGACAGCCCGCCGGCGATCACCAGCAGCACTGGTGCGCCCCAGAGCAGCACCGTCTTCATGCCGACACGCGGCTTCAACAGCACGAACTCGCCATAGCGCGAGACGATATAGTTCAGCACCGCCTCGTCGCTGTCGCCATCGGCAATGCGCTCGCGCACCAGCAGGCGCAGATCCTTGGCCAGATCGGCATTGGAATCGTCGATCGACTGGTTCTGGCAGACCATGCAGCGCAGTTCGGCCGACAGGGCGCGGGCCCGCGCCTCGAGCGCCGGATCGGCCAGCACCTCGTCCGGATTGACCGCAAAGGCGGGAGCCGCCATCAGCAGCAAAGCGAAAGCCAGCAAGAGACGCCGCATCATTCCGCCGGCTCCATTGCAGCAGCAGGCTTCGCGGCTTTCGCCTTCCTACGCGGGGCGCCGACGCGCAGGCGGCGGTCGGTGAGCGAGACGAGGCCGCCGAAGGCCATGATCACCGTTCCGCCCCAGA
>NZ_JACIFS010000021.1:0-2500 GCF_014197475.1 Rhizobium sp. BK212 | reverse complement strand
AGGGGTGAAAGGCCAATCAAACTCGGAAATAGCTGGTTCTCCGCGAAATCTATTTAGGTAGAGCGTCGAGCGAATACCCCCGGGGGTAGAGCACTGGATGGGCTATGGGGACTCACCGTCTTACTGATCCTAACCAAACTCCGAATACCGGGGAGTACTACTCGGCAGACACACGGCGGGTGCTAACGTCCGTCGTGAAAAGGGCAACAACCCTAACCTCCAGCTAAGGTCCCCAAGTCATGGCTAAGTGGGAAAGGATGTGAGGATCCCAAAACAACCAGGATGTTGGCTTAGAAGCAGCCATCATTTAAAGAAAGCGTAACAGCTCACTGGTCTAAATAAGGGTCTTTGCGCCGAAAATGTAACGGGGCTGAAGCCATGCACCGAAGCTGAGGATTTGCGAGCAATCGCAAGTGGTAGCGGAGCGTTCCGTAAGCTGATGAAGGGAGACCTGTGAGGGCTCCTGGAGGTATCGGAAGTGCGAATGTTGACATGAGTAACGATAAAGAGGGTGAGAGACCCTCTCGCCGAAAGACCAAGGGTTCCTGCTTAAAGTTAATCTGAGCAGGGTTAGCCGGCCCCTAAGGCGAGGCAGAAATGCGTAGTCGATGGGAACCACGTTAATATTCGTGGGCCTGGTGGTAGTGACGGATTGCACAAGTTGTTCTGGTTTATTGGATTATCAGGGCAGCGGAGCGGTTCCAGGAAATAGCTCCACCGTATAGACCGTACCCGAAACCGACACAGGTGGTCAGGTAGAGTATACCAAGGCGCTTGAGAGAACTATGTTGAAGGAACTCGGCAAATTGCACGCGTAACTTCGGAAGAAGCGTGACCCCATTTTACGCAAGTATGATGGGGTGGCACAGACCAGGGGGTAGCGACTGTTTATCAAAAACACAGGGCTCTGCGAAGTCGCAAGACGACGTATAGGGTCTGACGCCTGCCCGGTGCTGGAAGGTTAAGAGGAGAGGTGCAAGCTTTGAATCGAAGCCCCAGTAAACGGCGGCCGTAACTATAACGGTCCTAAGGTAGCGAAATTCCTTGTCGGGTAAGTTCCGACCTGCACGAATGGCGTAACGACTTCCCCGCTGTCTCCAACATAGACTCAGTGAAATTGAATTCCCCGTGAAGATGCGGGGTTCCTGCGGTCAGACGGAAAGACCCCGTGCACCTTTACTATAGCTTTACACTGGCATTCGTGTCGGCATGTGTAGGATAGGTGGTAGGCTTTGAAGCGGGGACGCCAGTTTCCGTGGAGCCATCCTTGAAATACCACCCTTATCGTCATGGATGTCTAACCGCGGCCCGTCATCCGGGTCCGGGACAGTGTATGGTGGGTAGTTTGACTGGGGCGGTCGCCTCCGAAAGAGTAACGGAGGCGCGCGATGGTGGGCTCAGACCGGTCGGAAATCGGTCGTCGAGTGCAATGGCATAAGCCCGCCTGACTGCGAGACTGACAAGTCGAGCAGAGACGAAAGTCGGTCATAGTGATCCGGTGGTCCCGCGTGGAAGGGCCATCGCTCAACGGATAAAAGGTACGCCGGGGATAACAGGCTGATGACCCCCAAGAGTCCATATCGACGGGGTTGTTTGGCACCTCGATGTCGGCTCATCGCATCCTGGGGCTGGAGCAGGTCCCAAGGGTTTGGCTGTTCGCCAATTAAAGCGGTACGTGAGCTGGGTTCAGAACGTCGTGAGACAGTTCGGTCCCTATCTGCCGTGGGTGTAGGAATATTGACAGGATCTGTCCCTAGTACGAGAGGACCGGGATGGACATATCTCTGGTGGACCTGTTGTCCTGCCAAGGGCATAGCAGGGTAGCTATATATGGACGGGATAACCGCTGAAGGCATCTAAGCGGGAAACCCACCTGAAAACGAGTATTCCCTATCAGAGCCGTGGAAGACGACCACGTTGATAGGCCGGGTGTGGAAGTGCGGCAACGCATGAAGCTTACCGGTACTAATAGCTCGATTGGCTTGATCGTTCTCATTGACTATGCTCATCCCCCGGCGAAGGCTTTGCCTTCGTCCGGATCGATGAAGTAAGTAGTGAATAGGCAGTAGTGAGCAGTGAAAACTCTCGCGGCTGCCCTCACAAGCCTCAAAAGACGTGTTCAAAACAAACCACGACCGACTAGTCACTAACTAGTCACTCAGTGTACCAGCTTCTCAAATCAATAAGTTGCGCTTTGCCGACCTGGTGGTTATGGCGGGGTGGCTGCACCCGTTCCCATTCCGAACACGGCCGTGAAACGCCCCTGCGCCCATGGTACTTCGTCTTAAGACGCGGGAGAGTAGGTCGCTGCCAGGTCTGCAAATCGCAACTTATATCAATCAATCTTCTCAATCACGCCAAACGGCCCATAGCCGAGACAAAAGGGCCGCCCATAAAGCGGCCTTTTGTGTTAAATTATATCTCGCGGGGTGGAGCAGCCCGGTAGCTCGTCAGGCTCATAACCTGAAGGCCGCAGGTTCAAATCCTGCCCCCGCAACCA
>NZ_JACIFS010000020.1:0-11956 GCF_014197475.1 Rhizobium sp. BK212 | reverse complement strand
TCGGATGCTTGGTCATAGGACTACTCCTAGTGTTTGCACTAGGACTTCCGATGTTCGCATCAACCTCGCAAGACGGCCCTCACCGTGGGCTTACCGATTATTGGAGCGGGCCACGCCATCTGGACGCAGCCCCTGCATTCGACGCCCGTTGAAGCGTCGGCCGACAAGGCTCATCGGATCTTCGTCCGATCATAGGTTTGAAACCTCGCATGGCAATTGAGATGCACCAATTGCAACGATGCTTATTAGGGCTACAGCTGTCGCATCCGCCCATTACTTCGATTGTTGCTGTAGGCCCGCATGAATTGCACTCGCTACTTCGGAGTCGTCCAGATAACCGATGATGCCATGGCGGTTTTCCGTCCAATTGTCGACCTTTCCATCGTTGGTGATAGCGGGGTCGACGTCGAAGTTGGCGGCATCAAGGGGATAAAGCGACACGACATCCCTTGGGTCGTAAGCATTATACCATCCCAGCTTCCCGGCCACGTTCGAGAGTGGCGAAAGCGATGCCCGGAGCGCACGAATACCCAGAGGAGATCCGACGGTGACGAAGAGTGGCACCTTTGTGGATCGAGCTCGCAAGACGTTATAGGCGACGACACTCCCCAAAGAATGTCCGACGACTACGGCCGTATCGTTTGTCAGCTCACCCGCAATGATCGCATCGATCTGCGTTTGGACGACTTTTCGCCGCGAGTATAGAAAGACATCGCGAAGGAACACTTCGATCGTGCCCTCGGACACGGCGACGACATTCTTATCAAGGAGGCGGATGATCGCCTGGACCCAGGCCCAATTCTGGACACCCTTCTCGGTTGGAAGTTCGCCCGCCTCGGCTCTCACCTCGTCGTCGGTGATATTGGCGCGCCGGCGCATTTCGTCGGCGACTTCGGCGCGAAACTGCGCATAGTCATCAAAGACTGGACTCCCTTTAGGCACGACAGCCGGATCCGCCGGAAGCTCGAAGTCGGCAACGAACTTGTCCAGGCTATCCCCGTAATACGGAAACGAAACGTCGACATGTGTGGGGAGGCTCAACCCAGCACGATCAAGACCTTTCTTTAGAGCATCAAACCAAACCTCCTTCAGCGTTTCGGGATTCTTTCCCCCTTGGCTTCGCCCATGCACGAACAAAAGTCTCATCCCAACTCCCCGTTTTTGATCGCTTCGAGAATCTCAGCAGCGGATTCCGGCTTGAATGTTGTCCACAGCGTCGCCTCCAGGTCGTCTTGCGCCCGGTCGAGAACACTTGGAAATTTCACATCCCTTGATCGAAGCAAATTCCATCCCTGCGTCAACATCGGGCAGAATGGAACGATCGTTCGATCTCCGGCGGCTTTCTCCCTTGGTCTTCGAGCAAGCAGATCCACGTCGTAAAGTACGACCTCTAAATCTGAGGTCATGTAGTCCCTCACCGAGATGATTGCATCGCGCAGATCCGCCTGGGAGTATGCGTAGGAAGCATAAAGCCCGAGGGAGGGGTCGATGCCCTTTTCGACCCGAGCCTTTTTCGCGAAAGCGACAGCCTCCTCGTTGTCTGTCAGGCGGAAGACGCCACTTCTGGCCGCCGCGGTACTGACGGCCCGCAGCTTCTCTATCTCTTCGCGGCGTTCGAGATATGACCCCCAGCGAGAACTGTTATCCGACGGAACGTAGTTGACGCTTACAACCGCGTTGTCTTTCACGGTCACATGCGCGATGTAGCCGAACAGAGCTGCAAGTACGGTCGCACGGCCGTTGTCAAAACGAATCCCGACACTGCACGCTCGGCCGGTCAACTGGACGCGAATTACGCCAGGTCCGTCAGAACTGCCCCGGGCTAGGACTTCCGCGACCGCGCCATTCGTCGCTGCTACGTCAGCCACAGCGGCTCCTAGAACTGCAAAGCCGGTCTCGGTTTCAAAGTGACGGACGTCCGCGGCCAAGGCCGCGTCATCAACCTTCTTGTCGAAGCCTGACTTTTTGGCCAGCTGTGTGACAAGCGTGTGCTTTCTTTTTGACAAGTTCAGCTGATTTCCGAGCCGTGTTGACACAGCAACTGCTGCGACCTCACGAAGCGTCACAAAATGATTTTGAGCAGAACTGACCTGCGGCAGTGCGCCAGCCGCGGGAGGCTTCACTCTCGCGATATAGACGCCGTCGTCTGACAGCACCTCAGCATCTACATCTTGAGTGTAGGTCGGGTTAATCGCCGCCAAGACTTCCGAAACTCGCCGTTGCAGGGCCGGGCCTAGCTTTCGGTTGGTGACCACAAATTCTGATGTACCGCTTACCTCGACCTTATCCACAGTATCTGGATCCGGCGCGCTGAAGGCCTCGAGCAAACAATGGGTAAACACACTCGACCGCCCTCCATTCGTACCCAGCTTCGTTTCCAGAGCGGCCTGCCCGACCGCGGCTGCCATGAATTTGTCCACCTTGCTGCGCGAGCTGGAAAAGCTTTCATTTGGGAACACGACACTCCCGCGAACGCGCATCGCGGTCTTTGTTTGAGGAGGTGACCGGCATGCATCTGAAATCAGGACGACATTCGGGATCCCACAATCCTTAGCGAACTCAGCGGTCTCCATCCAGCTAACGGCTTCATCGGCATCATGTGGCGCGTTGGAAAGCAACCAGAGCTCACTCTCGTTCTTCCAGTAGCCATGACCGGAGAAGAAAATCAGGAGTTGGCTGTAGATCCGGGCAGCGACGAATTTCTTTACTGCGTCCTTCACGAGGGCGGCAGTGACAGCACCATTGTTTGCATCCGTCAGTTCAATGGTATCAAACCCCTCGTTGCTAAGCCATTTCGCAACAGCTGCCGCGCCGGTGGCGCACCCCTCAAGGGCCGGAAGGTCGCCCGTCCGGTCCACGCCTATGACAACAGCCGCCTTTTTGATCAAAGCTCCCCCTCGGTCGAACGGATATGTCGCCGCACCCAATGAATTTGCCTGCAATATAGAGCTGATTTCTACACAAAATTGTTCTGGAATAAAGTAACTACCTCTTTGGCAAACACACTTTTCGGCCCACTAGAAGCGCGTTCCTCGACCTAGCGGTAACAGTCGAGCTGATGGACGAGGTTGAGCGGTGATCGGCTTACGATAGCGCTTTGCCGACGATGTCGTCCAACATGTCCCTTATGTAGACGCTCGGGTAGACTGCAAAGCGATCGCCCCGCGCGTTTGTGACTATCCCTTCGAAGCGTAGAAATCGCTCTGCATTCGCGGACCGGGTTATCGAAAAAACTGGAGAACCACTCAGTCCATCAGGTTCTATACTGAGACGCGTGGACCGCTCGTGCTTGACAAAAATATTGCGGTGCTCTGTGTCTAGCGGTTGCGATTTCGCGCCTTGCAGGTCCTGCCTGATCCAGCGAGCGGTAAAGCTGGAGAGAGCGGAATAGTCATTCGGATCCAGCGCCGTAAGAGTGGAATGTGTTGGGTATCCTACAAGGAAAGCGTAGTCAGGTTCGCCAGCGTCGTCAGACCATAGAACCTTCGTTAACTCCAAATGGCTGCCTCGATGATTCGGATCCACGTCGCCATAATCGAAGAATACCAAGTCTCTTAGAGCTTGATCTTGGTCGTGTTCGACAGATGGTATGTGTAGATTTTTTGGTGGAATTGCGAGCGTCCTGCCACTGACCTCCGCCAATACTACGAATTTCTCGGCTTGCGGCGCACCTGTGAGCGTATCTGTCTGATGGCCTGTGGCCAGACCAAAATGCCACCCACGATACTTGCCGAGAAACGAAGTTCCGAAGAATTCTAACTCCCATTTCTCCTCTCCGGTGGAAAACAGGGCGGGACGCACAAAACGCTGCAGCGAGTCAGGAGCCTGTTTAAAGGGCACGAAAGTGCCATTTATCTCGACGCTCAATTTCGCTTCGGCTATTTTCCACGTGGGTATCATAAGCGATCCTTCTTAGGTCGTTTGGAGAAAGCCGCCGGCACCTGCCATGAGAGGGTGGCGGTCCATCCTGGGGGATGCTCGCGATCGTTGATCATTCGTAATGTCCTTTCTCATCCGGCGATTACCCTGGTTGCTCGTATGTCCGTCTTGTCGAATGAAGCGCTGTTGGCGTGCATTGAAGAGGCCTCTGGTCTCGCCGCTAAGATAACCTCCCCATAGAAATGTCATCTGTGCTGCTCCAGCAGCAACACGTCGACGTTCACCGCTTAACGATCAAACTTTCTGCATATTACGTCTGCTGCGGTCGATAAGATTTGGTGTTCGTATCTGCTTCTTGAAAGCAGAGTACAGAGGATCAGGGAGATCCTCGGTGGCCCGCCAGACGAGTTTAGCGATGCCAAAATTTGTTGCATCGAACTCTATTTCACGTCGCATCGGCGCGGTCATGTCGGCGACTAGGTCAACCAATGTCCAGCTTTCCCCTTGCTGAATAATATCTTGCGCCGCAGGCACAAAGCGACTGTAGTCAGGGCAACCAGCCTCGTCGCAATCAATCGCGAGCTCTCTCAGTTTCCTGGCGCGGGCCTGGTCCCTCGAAGCCGCCGACGTCTGAAATTCTTCAGTAAACATTGTATCGACCAGATTTCGGAACAGCGTTGAGAGTGCTTCGGCAATAGACGTAAGACGATGAGAAGCCTCATCGCCGACGTAACGACGAAAGGTTTCTCTCAAGTTGGCGAGGCGTTCCCTCGCCGGCGGGTGAGTTTTGGACGAGAGCTTGTCGGACGTTTCGAACTCCTCATAGCGCTCCCATTCACGATGCAAGAGGAAGGCAAACTCCCAACCTGCGTAGGCCATCGCGAGATGGTGCACATGGCGTCGTTGATCTCGCTTGCCAAGCGCCAATATCAGCGCGAGCCGATCGGCAACGAGTTCTTCGCGCCAACTTGAAGAAACCCCCTCCAATCCCATGCTGAGCCAAGCGAGGAGATCAGGCGCGTCTTTCGCAAGCCACGCGGTCAAACCGTGCGCAATTTCGTGGCAGACGAGAAAGATCTCAGCCTCGAATGCAATAAAGCTTCCGAACAGAGCTTGCCTGTGGTCGATCTCGTAGTCTTGGTGGATAGTGGAGGTGCCAATGGCGGAGTACCAAAAGAACGCGCGGTGCATGCGTTCAACGGCTTCCGCGATCGGGGGGTTATCGTCAGCGGCAGGCGGCGTCGTTCCGTCGTCCAGAAAAGCATAGGTGCGAGACGCCAGAATACGGGAGATCCTGTAGATGAATGGTGGCAATCCTAAGCTAACGCGGATTTTAAACGGGCGCTCTGTGCAGTCGATCTCCGCAAAGCGCCCACCGTTAGGTACGATTTCTAGAGAAAATCGTCTTTCGACGGAGAACCCTAGGCAGCCCTTGGCTCGAAGAACGGCTTCTTTCCAGGCGGATTTGACCATCTGGCGCTCGAACTTCTGAGGATTGATCGGCACAGGGCTGCTCTTCACACTTTCCAGCCGAGCCGCCAACAACACACCAGGATCGGCGCTGCGCAGCTGTCCGCGTCGTTTCCGTCGTGCAGGCGATGCGCGCGTCACTTGGTGTTTGCCTGGTTCATGTTTTGCGATACGGCGAAAAGTATAAATTCGATGCGGCCCATGCGAATCCCCTCGCAACATTGATCAATCTGCCCGAGGATTTATAGTAATGATTATTGAACTAATGGTGACCGCCGCAGTCTTTGCCTAGGTCAATCATCGTCGTTGCGACGGAATGAAAAACCTATTCTAAGCCTGCGCCTTCCGACGTGACGTTCGAGCCACAGCTAGAGGCACCGCAAACGGAATGTGGATTGCGAAGGTGGCTGGGCCGGATCCGCTGCCTGTCACGCCATGAAAATCTACGGATCGAAGGTTCAAATCCCTTCAAGGCGTGCAGAGTTGCGCCCTATACGCCCATTGTTCCCGGCCCTGGCTCAATTTTCAGACGAGTAGACCAGTTTCAGAATGGGCCAATGGACATGTCCGCACGGTTGCGGACGTTATTTGCATGCGTCCTTGGCTGCCGGCGCACTTTTGCAGAGAGCAACTTTTGCTTCCGAAAGGTTGTTAACTAGCTCCTTTCCTTTAGCCGGCGGAATCTTTTGAGCAGTTTTGAGAGCCGTGGCGAACTCCGTAGCGGATTGTGCTGCGTCCGTCGCCGAGATATCTAGGGATTGTCCAGCAAGGGCGACTCCTAGGCCCAGTTGATACCGATACGACTTCTTTGAAAGCTGCTGTGAAAGAATGGCGATCAGGTGTCCCCGTGTGCTTTGCTCTTCATTAAGTAGCGCCTTTTGAAGGTCAAGACGTGCTTTGTGCCGAGTTGGCGTGTCATCGGTTAACAGTAGACTGGTCAGATCTCGGTACCGATCAATTGTTTTTTGATCTAACTCTGTCGTATTGTCATTTTGGTCAGGCGGCGCAACAGCTAAATCTGAATACGCCTGATAGTCTTCAATCTTGGTTTGCAGGGCTGCGGAAGCATCTACGACCTGTCTGGCCGCGGGATCGTTATCACTGTTAGCGACCGACAAGATCGCGCCGATTTGTTTGACGCGAGTTTTTGGATCGTCCCCAAGTACGGCCGCATCTTTGGCAAACAAAGACGACCACTGGTCAGGATCACCGGGCAGGTCCTTAATATTCCCTGCCGACATGGTAGTGTTCAGCTGGCTTAATTGAACATCGTTAAGTGAAGACTTATATGTGAGGAGGGTATCGGCGAACACCTTCGTGTCCTTTTTTAAGCCGACAGAGGCGACGTCGAACGTTGAGGTCTCAACCCGTTTCCAAGCGTTCGTCACATCGTCATTTTGGACGAGGGATTGCAGTGCCGAATCGTCGCGAAAGAACACCATACTTCCCTCCTGATAATATAGGTCATCCGGAAGATAGCGAAACACCGGAAAAGCAACTTTTGCCGAACCCAATTTCTGCGAAATCCTTGGCGGCGTTTCTTGTGCAAGATAGTGGCCGATCTCTCCGAATGTTGTCCATCTTGCGAAGTCAGTGAATTCGGTATTGCGGCCTAGTAGAATGTCGGAGAGGAGATCTGTCATTACGGAAGACGTAGGCGCCACGTCGGTACCGGTCCCGGCGGTCAGGAAAATACGGGCGGGCTTGCGCGCTTGCGCTAGGGCAAAAAATGGCAAATCGATGCCCTGCCGCTCACTCGGCTTGTAAATCCAGTTTCCTTCCGCATCCATCGGGAACACTTGGTTTTGGGCCTGCGCCTTCATAGAGTACGGATTAGCAAACTGGGCATCAGATGGGTTGCCTTCATACCCGAAGAATGCACCAGAAAAGCAGGAATCGAATATAAACAATACATGGCGCGGATCCGGCATTTCTGCCCAGCTTGCAAACATCGAAAGCGGAATCGCACGCTGTGCCACCTCGTTTTCCTCCGCCTTCCGCGGATCTTTCGCGTCTACGGGGACAAAGTACCCGACTTTGTATCTGATCATTTTCCGGGTATAGCCGTGACCTGAAAGATAAATGATAAGTCTCGAATCCGATTTCGTTCCGTATCTGCGCATAAAGGCGTCAACGACGTTAATCAAGTCTGCAGATTTTAAGTCGAAATGCACCTCTACTTTGAATCGCTGATGCTCAAGCCCCCTCGTAAGTTTCTTAATTTCGGGTGGGATCAAAGTCAGACTGTCCCATCCTTCGGTATAATTGACCTCGCCAACGACAAGAGCATGGCTTTCGGAATAGTAGGTTTGTGGTTCACCATTATTGTCGACAATGCTTATCGCCGTTGCAGAATCATCGATCGCCGTTTCATAATACGGCTTAGGCAAGCCATCCTGCCCCGCTGCAGCACGGGCCGCAGCGAGGGTTAGTACACAGACCAGCGTACCAATAGGCCACGTCATTTCATCGGCCTCCGGAGTGCCACGAGCCGCTTGGGACCGGAATAGAGCCTGAATTGTTGGCGCGAGAGCCGATCATGTTGGTTGCCGCCAACACACCAAGCCACCGTCTTATCGTTGTCCACCCACCCGTCGAAAAAGGCGACGTGCCCGTGGGCGTTGTCGCCCACGTCCCTGAACACGATAAGATCGCCTGTTTGTTCTGGTCCAATGCCGACTTTTGCGGGATGATTTTGATCCCCGAGCACCACCGGGAACTGGTTGAAGTCACGGTACGAGGAGGAGGCCGCGCTTCCTGAACTCGAATAGCCGCAGCGGCGGAGCGCCCAACCCATGAACGCTGCACACCAAGGGGTTACATCGCCTTCGGGTTTTGTGCTGGTCGACGCGAAGAACGCTACAATCAGAGGGTTAGCGGGTGACATGTTATTCTCACTCGGCCATTCCCACACCCCTCCATACGTTGGATCGTCCATCATTAGTTTCGCGAGGTCGATCGGTGTCTTGTCCTTCGGCAAAGCGGAAAGGTACTTCGCCGCATCGATTACATGCTGATCGGTCGGTGCAAGAATTCTTGGCCCCTTCCCGGGTTCGCTTTCCACCGAGATCCACTCAGCATTGCTTGCGATCCAGCCTTTCATATTGGCAACTAGTTCGTCCTGTTCATTCGCTTGGACGCGCCCCGGCTGGGCGATTGCCATTGCGATGAGAGAGGCCGCGCCAATGTTGAATTGTCTTCTAAGCATTTAATCCCCCTATTAAATTGAGCCTTAATCGGGACGAGCCCGATGCGGTCAGACACTGATGGCTCTCGATGGAGCCACCCAAAATGCAACCATGGTTTTTGAGGACGGGGCGTTTGGCTTCCGCCGAGGCGTCTCGTTCAACTGGGCAGTATATGCTTACTCCGGCATGCGGTTATTTTACTAGTAAGACCCTCTCACTGGCGCCATCCAAGCCGTACGGAGCCCGATCGTGCGGTTTCGAGATCATCTTGGCCAAACGCACTATCATCACGTTCGGTAGCTTCAGGGAAACCGATTCGATTTAGCGCTCGATCCCGCGAGCCAAATCATATTCTCCGGCGAGGAATGCTTTGGTATTGCGCTCAACTTAAACTTGAGTACGCTTCGTGCCAATTAGCAAATTGTGGCTAACTGAGTATCTACTTTGGATTACAACTCCAAATTCGTCTCGGGACGTCAATTCAATCTTGCCGGCCTCTCGTTTGCTTGGCTTCCACCATCGGCGGCTATCGAACGCGTGGGATTGATCCGAGGTCGATTCGATCGGATCTCTGTTCTCATTAGATCGCTCTTCAGCGCGGTCGCCGTTGCGTTCCGCATCGTTTATCGTTTACCCGCTCACCCGCATTAGAACTCACTCGTTTATTCTGAAACAGCAGATGGCAGACAGAGTTCGCTACGCACGGGCGAGTCCAGGTCACGCAGTAACTATTCTCCCATCGAATGCGACTCATGGAGCTCGTCATCCAGTCGAGCGTGATGGAACCGGGTCGCGTGCGCATCAACCGCTTCATCGCGGAAAAGCCGCATTGATCGCATCCCGCCGTCTCTTTCGATGTTCATTATTTCCAACGTAGGCGGACAAAACCTTTTCCGGCCGCCAGCCGTGGCCCGCGGCAATTTTTCTGAACGTGTGGCTGCCGAGAGAATTTGCAATTCCTGTCGCTATCGCAAGATCTCTGTTACTTCGCCAACCGTGCTCTAAGCTCAGTTCAACCGTCGGCTTCATCTCGTTGATCCAGGCCCGCTTCTGCAGATCATGCGAACCGGGGCTATTGACAAAGCGAATCATGCCTTCGCGCCACCATTTTTGGGAATAGCATCCCCATCCAGTGTCATTGCCTCTGCGCGTCCCAGGCCTGCAATTGCTGGAGTAGTTATCCACCATGTCGTCTTCGGACCGGCCGAAATATTCTTGCGTATCCATCAACCGGTAGAGCCCTGCGAGCCCACCACGGGCGAAATTGGCGATACCGACGGTGCCGCCGTCCAACGGCAAGACCTGCGTGTATGTTTTTGATTTGCCATTTCGGGCCAAGACTTTCCAGAGAATATCTTCCGGCAGGCTCGATCTTTCAAATTCCGCGAAGCTGCTGATTTCGTTTTCCGCTGCTATGGTTGGACTGGAAGCATGCGTTAGCATCCCGGCCGCAATCACTCCTGTGAATAAGTGCCTGAAGAGCAATCTGCAGTACCGGCCTCCCATTCGGTTCTCCTCTTAATGCGCCGTTAAGCTACGCATGCAAATGCCGCTGTTGCTACAAAGTGACTTAGTACGCTGGTGACTGGCCGCGCTGCTGCTGGCAGAAACCCGTGTCGATGAAAGCCTGGCCCATATTGACCATCTCGTCGCAGCTCGTTGCTATCGGCGGGCAGCCTCACTACGAAGAATTGGAGTAAAGACGGCGACGACACCTTTACCTGAAAAGTCCGCCTTTGTTTCGTTCTTTATTGAGGCCTTTATGCCCGGTTCGATTGTTTTGAGCTTAGCCGATAGATCCGCATTTAGCCCACTGTCGGATTTTCGAGAGAATTGGATATCGCCAGTTTTTATCGCGGTGATCTGATATTGTCCCCAATTCTGACCTGCGATGTTCCCTCGCCAACTCGTGCAATCACCTCGGAAGGCTCGATCTTTAAAAATTCTTTGAGCATCTTCGAAAGAGATGTCAGTCTGCACGACGTTGACGAGCTTGTACTCGTAATATCTGGATAACTGGGCAGACAGACCTACATTTATCAAGGCTTGTTTGGCGACATTCAGAGACCCGTCCGCATCCAATTTGCCGAGCAGGTCGATGTCGCTGACTTTCGCCGATGACGAGCTGACGTTATATCGTGCTAGGTTCACATCACATAGTCGTTCCAAATTCGCAGGACGGCGCAGGTCGTTTGTTGGCGTCTCTCTTACATAGTAGAGCGACCCAACCTCAATGCCTGCCCTCGGCGGTCGCAGTTCTCTTCCACCAATTTGCTGGATAGGCGGTTCCGATGGGGGTCCTCCGGGGCATCCACTTAGAAACGTTGTTCCAGCTAAAACGAACAAACATTTAAATCGAGTATCCATCTGCCCTCCGATCCAATTAGCCCTGATCAGTTTGAAACGAGTTACTCTATCGATATCGGAATTCTAATGATCGCCGTGCTTCTTGAGTGTAGTCCTGCAACGGCGGAGTCTTTCCAATCCGCCCCAATTTTGGAATACTTGCTCTCCGATCTCGTCGACGTCTTCCTGCGTGAAAGAGGGGCCTTTCAACCGCTTTATGTCAATGTTGGGAAAGATCAAATAACTGACCTCATCAAGCGCCAGTTCCTTGACCTGCTGGTAGGTTTCATTTCCACTAAGTTCGACGGCATTTATCTCAGCGGCCATGGCAACCGAAACTTCGCCAATAGATGTGGCTGGACCTCGATCGCCATTGACACCAAACGCTGTTCGATCATCTTTTCCAACAACGACAACGAGATCAAAACCATCCGTCAAAACACCTTCAGACTCCCAATGGGTACCTTGTGGCAAGACGTTTGCGTTGATGGCGACGCTATCGAGATACCGTGCTGGATCGCACTTGTCGCCTACTCTGAGCGTGTACGCGGTCTGCGAAACGAAATAGCCCTTGTACTTACCTTCGGTTACGATGCACGGCATCTTTCTCTTCTGGGCTAGGTCGTATTTCCAAGGGATCATTCCGTCGGTCATGACCCATCGCGTCCCTGCTGACGCACTATAGCGGGCGTCCCGAGCCTCCTCGAATACAGATACGTACTTATCGAAGCAATCGCCTGATTTAGGCTTGCATCCAATCCATTTGCCGCCGTAACTACTGTAAATACCCGAGATTGCATTGACGATATTGTTGAGCGCCTTTGTCTTCCCTCGGGGATCGTCGGGGTGATACGATCGAGGGCCGCCGTCGGTATTAACGTCCATGTCGGCACGATAGAAGATTGAAGGTATTCCGGTTGTTGCTTTGTAAATACTGGCTACCGGTGCCTGACTCTCGCTCCGGAATTCCCATCCCAATGAACCGCACCGGGTTTGCCGGAGGCTCCAACTTCTGAGAAAGTGGAGCCGATATGAGCAAGACAACAAACAAATTTTCACCTGAAGTCCGCGCC
>NZ_JACIFS010000019.1:0-27449 GCF_014197475.1 Rhizobium sp. BK212 | reverse complement strand
GAGCCTTTTTCCAGCACCACGACCGAGAGTTCCGGATTGACCTGCTTCAGCCGGATCGCCGCCGCAAGACCGGCCGGACCGGCGCCGACGATCACAACGTCGAATTCCATGCTCTCGCGTTCGGGCAGATCAGTCGTCTCGGTCATTCACTCGTCTCCGCTTGGCCGCACGCGGCCGTCATCCCCGTCATGGCACTTTCTTGTCAAAACGAGAAAGCATTGTCGAGCCGGGATACGACAGCCAATCTTCCAATTCGCACAATGATATGCCTCACCAGTCAGAATTATATAACGTTTACGTCAACGTCAATTATCAAACGCCACCAACCCGGCGACATTCCCTTTCCTTTTCCGCCGCCTGCGCCTTATACATCGCTGGAAAAATATCGGAGGATATCATGGATCTCGGCATCACAGGCAAACGGGCGCTTGTCCTCGCCTCCTCGCGCGGCCTCGGCCTCGGCATCGCCGTGGCGCTGGCGCGGGAAGGCGCGAACGTGCTGCTCTGCGGGCGCAGCGGCGAACAGCTGGAAGCCAATTGCAAGGCGATCAACAGCGAAGGCAAAGGCCGGGCCGACTGGATCTGGGCCGATCTCGGCGACGAACGCTTCGTCGAGATGGCGACGACGGCGGTGAAGGAAAAGTTCGGCGGGCTCGATATCCTCGTCAACAATACCGGCGGACCGACGCCGGGCACGACGGAGGAGATGACGAGCGAAAAGCTCGAGACCTATTTCTTCTCCATGGTCGCCCGCGTGATCACGCTCACCAACGCGCTGCTGCCCGGCATGAAGGCGCAGAGCTGGGGCCGCATCCTGACGGTTGCCTCATCCGGCGTGATCGAACCGATCGCCAATCTGGCGCTGTCGAATACGCTGCGCCCCGCCCTTGCCGGCTGGAGCAAGACGCTTGCCTCCGAAGTCGCAGGCTTCGGCATCACCACCAACCTGCTCCTGCCGGGTAGCATCCTGACGGCACGGCTAGACGATCTCGATGGGGCTGCGGCTAAGCGAACGGGCAAGAGCCTCGAGGAAATCCGCGCCGACAAGGAAGCGCGCATTCCGGTCGGCCGCTACGGCAAGGTGGAGGAATTTGCCGCAACGGCTGCCTTCCTGTGCAGCCAGCCGGCAAGCTACATCACCGGCTCGCTCATCCGCTGCGACGGCGGCGCGGCACGGTCCGTCTGACCATCGCCTCTCAGCCGACGCGGGCGGCCGCCGCCCATGTCGCCACACTTCGGATCATCTGTTCGACGTTCGCCGGATCGTCCGCCAGTTCGGCGAGTTCGGAAAGGCGATGGAAACCCGTCAGGATCGCAATGCGCCGCCGGTCGAGCCTGCGTCCGGTCAGCATTTCATATGCCGATACGATGCGGGCGGTCAGATCGGGCGAGATGAAGTTCGAATAGATGAATTCCTGGTGCAACGGGCCAAAGCCTGAATCGGCAAAATCATAAATGCCGTTCAGCCGCTTTTGCCTATGGTCGAAGGCCATGTTCCAGCCATGGCCGTCGAAGAAGCCGTAGATGCTGCCAAAAGGATCGGGCGGCAAGGCTTCGAAATCGGAAATGATGGCCTGGGCAAAGCTCTTGATGTCCGGCGGCAGCAGCGGCAAGGCCCTCGTTCGCACCGCCTCCGGCGATTGCCATGGCTGAATGGGGCCGGCACCGGCCGAGCGCAGCCGATCGGCATCGAGCACGTGCAACTCGGCGTAAAAACGGGCGAGATCTTCTGCGAGGTGCTGACGATCGCCTTCGCGAAGCGCGTCGTAATCTTCGGCAATGAGATGCTCGCCGTCTAGCTTGGCATGGCTGGAGAAGATCGGCGGCCCGTCATGAATGCGCATGTCTGGAACCGCCATCGACAGCGACGGACGAACGATGTCGAGCAAGGCGGCTTCCTTCTGAAGCGCTCTCTCCGCGCCGAGATTGCGGGGAAACTTGAAGATCAGCGTGTCATCGACGTCGACCGCCATCGAATCCCAGCCCTTCGCCGCCAGCTTGAAGACGGAGGCCGTGAGTTCAGGAAATACGCTTGTGATGAGGGAGCGAAACTCGCTGGCATCCAACTCAGTCATGACGACCTGCCTTCTCTGGTTTTTTCCCCGTGTTCTTCCCGCGCGATGGACGGCATGCAGATCGACATTATCGCCGGGCAAACCGCCTGCGCATCGGCCATCGGGTTACACTGGATCTATATTAGTATAGTTTGAATATTACGGAATATTCATTACAAAAATTTAAGCCGTTATAACCACTTAGTGATCGCGCTCCGGGAATTATGTCTTTTTTGCGCCGCAATATAAGCGGCTCAATCAGAGCATAAAATTCGCAACCTTGCCCCCCGCAACCTTGCCCAAAGACCGGTCTCGCCCATGAAGAAATTTTGGATCACCGTCAGCGTTATCGCAGTTGCCGCCGTCGGCGTCTGGCAATTCGGGAATCTGATCCCTTATGCCTCCCGCATCCCCTACCTCTCGCAGTTCATCAAGCAGCCGGCAGCCGGCAATGGCGGCGGGCAGCAGGCCGATCAGGCGCAAACCGATCAAGCGCAGAACGGTGGGCAACATCAGGGCGGTGGGCGCAGACGCGGCGGTGGTGGCCCGACCGTCGTCAAAACAGTCGCAGCGGTGAAAACGACGCTGCCGACGGATGTGACCGCTTCCGGCTGGGCCGATGCCGATGACAATACGACCATCGCTGCCCAGGAACAGGGCCTGATCGTCAGCATCCATGCGCAGGATGGGGCAACCGTCAAAGCCGGCGACCTGATCGCCAAGCTGGACGACCGGACGGCCAAGGCGGCTGTCGACAAGGACAATGCGATGATCGTGCGCGACAGGGCAACCCTGTCGGAATCCGAGACCGCATTGACGCGCGCGCAGGATCTCTTCAACCAGAAGGCCGGGACCCAGCAGAGCCTCGACCAGGCGGTCGCCGCCCGCGACACCGCCGCTGCCACCGTCGATGCCGACAAGGCCGCGCTTGCCTCCGATCAGATCATCCTCGAGAACACCGACATCCGCGCTCCCTTCGACGGCCGGCTCGGCGATATCGCCATCAGCAAGGGCGCCTTCCTCAATGCCGGCTCGGCAATCGTCACCATCGCGAAATACGATCCGATCTATGTGAAATTCCACCTGCAGGAGCGCTATCTGCGTGAGCTGAAGAAAGCTCTGGCAGCCGGTCCGGTCGAGGTCAGCACCGCGCCCAGTTCCGCCAAGGGCCAGGTCAGGAAGGGCGAGATCAGCTTCTACGACAACACCGTCGACACGGCATCGGGCACGATCCTCGCCAAGGCGAAATTCGAGAATGCTTCCGGCGCTCTCTGGCCCGGCCAGTCGGTCAACATCGTGGTGCATTTCAACAACGACGAACAGCAGGTGGTGGTGCCGACGGTTGCCGTCAGCCCCGGTCCCGAGGGTTTCTTCGCCTTCGTCGCCAAGGACGGCAAATCGCATCTGACTCCCGTCACCATCGCCCGCGCAAATGGCGGCTTCACCGCCATAGAATCCGGCCTTCAGGCTGGCGACCATGTCGTCGTCGAGGGCCAGGGCCAGTTGAGCGACCAGCAGGCGATCAACGAGCAGTTCGACGAAAAGACGCTTGATGTCGCCTCCGCCGAAGAGCCTCGGCAGCAGCAGTCCGAGACGATCACGGTCGGAGCTCAGCAATGATCCCCAATTTCTGTATCCAGCGCCCTGTCGCGACGACGCTGCTTGCCATTGGCGTCATTCTGGCCGGCCTTGCCGGTTACCAACTCGTGCCGGTCGCGGCCCTGCCGCAGGTCGACTTTCCCACGATCAACGTTTCGGCGCAGTTGAGCGGCGCCTCGCCCCAGACGATGGCGACCTCGGTTGCGACGCCGCTGATCAAGCAGTTCGAGACCATTCCCGGGATCAGCGAAATCAGCGCCTCCAGTTCGCTCGGCAGCACCAGCATCGTCCTGCAGTTCGACCTCAACCGCGATATCGACGCGGCCGCAGCCGACGTGCAGGCGGCAATCTCGCATGCGACCCGGCAACTGCCCGACAACCTGACGACGCCGCCGAGCTATCGCAAGACGAACCCGGCCGATGCGCCGGTAATGTTGCTCTCGGTGCAGAGCAACACCATGCCGCGCAGCAAGCTCGACGAGATCGCCGAGGACATCATCTCGCCATCGCTTTCCACGCTTCCCGGCGTTGCCCAGGTCAGCGTCTATGGCGCCCAGACCTACGCCGTGCGCGTCGAGGTCGACCCCAACAAGCTTTTGACCCGCGGCATCGGCATCGACACCGTCAACAAGGCGCTTGCTGCCGCCAACAGCCAGCAGCCCGTGGGAACGCTGCAGAACAATTCGCAGAGCATGACCATTACGGCGAATACGCAGCGCATTAACGCCGAACAGTTCCGCTCGCTGGTCATTGCCAATCCGAACGGCGCGCCGATCCACCTTGGCGACATCGCCGATGTGCAGGACAGCGTCGAGAACCAGTATACCGGCAGCTGGTATGATGGCCAGCGCGGCATCATCCTCGCCATCCAGCGTCAGCCGGATGCCAACACGGTCGATGTGGTCGATGCGATCAACGCCAAGCTGCCGCAGCTTCACGCCGAAATTCCGCCTTCGGTCAACACCGTGGTCATGAACGACGCGGCAAAACCCATTCGCGCCGCCATCGCCGACGTGAAGTTCACGCTGCTCCTGACGATCGGTCTCGTCGTTCTCGTCATCTACCTCTTCACCGGCCACGCCACGGCAACGATCATTCCGGGACTTGCCGTTCCGTTGTCGCTGATCTCGACCTTCGGCATGATGTATGTGCTCGGCTACAGCATCGACAACATTTCGCTCCTGGGGCTGACGCTCGCGGTGGGGCTGGTGGTGGACGACGCGATCGTCATGCTCGAGAACATTCTGCGCCATGTCGAGGAAGGCATGCCGGTGCGGGAAGCGGCGATCAAGGGTGCGGGCGAAGTCAGCTACACCATCATTTCCATGTCGGTTTCGCTCATCGCCGTCTTCATCCCGATCCTGCTGATGGGCGGCGTCGTCGGCCGCGTGTTCAACGAATTCGGCATGGTGGTCGCCATCGCCATCATCTCGTCGGCCGTGGTCTCGCTGACCGTGACACCCATGCTCGGCTCGCGTCTCTCCAACAATCACAGCCGCCCGCCGCTGCTCATCCGCATCTTCGATGCCGGCTTCGAGCGGACGCTCAACGGCTACGACCGGGCGGTCGGCTGGTGCCTTCGACATCGCCTGACCATCCTCGGGATTTTCCTCGGCTCGGTGGCGCTGACGGTCTATTTCTTCATGACGCTGCCGACGAGCTTCTTTCCGCAGGAAGATATCGGCCGCCTGACGATCAGCACGCAGGCCCGCCAGGATATTTCCTATTCCGCCATGGAGGCGCTGCAGCAGCAGGCGGCAGCGGCCGTCAAGGCCAACCCGGCGGTCAACCACGTGATGTCGACGATCGGCGGCAACCCGAACAAACCGCAGAACAACGGCTCGATGTTCGTCGAACTCAAGGACAAGACGGAGCGCCCGCCGCTCGACCAGACGCTGCGCGAACTGCGCACGGCGATCAACAAGATCCCCGGACTGCAGGCCTTCGTGACGCCGAACCAGAGCCTGCGCTTCGGCGGCCGCCAGACCGCCAGCCAGTATCAGCTGGTGGTGCAGGCGCTGAGTGCCGATCAGACCAACCTCTGGGCCGGCAAGATCCAGGCGGCGATGCGCAAGGACCGGCTGTTCACCGACGTGACGTCGGACGCCCAGAACAACGCGCTGCAGGCCAATATCGTCATCGATACCGAGCGGGCAGCAGCCTACGGTATCGACAACGACACGCTGCGTACGACGCTGCAGGAATCCTTCAGCGGCTATTCAGCGGCGGAAATCCAGTCGACCGGCGACAGCTACGACGTGATCGTCGAATACGACACCAGCAAACCCTGGGACGACCAGAAGCTCTCGGAGATCCGTGTCGCCTCGTCCAATGGCAGCCTGGTGCCGCTTTCGAACTTCGCGCATGTCCAGCGCACCACCGGCCCGGTCACCATCAACCAGACGGGCCAGTTGGTCTCGACCACCGTTTCCTTCAACCTGCCGGAAGGCGTCTCGCTCAGCGATGCGACGGCGGCGATCGATCAGATCAAGAAGGACATCGCCACGCCGGCCGACGTCTTCACCTCCTATGGCGGCACGGCTGAGATCTTCGAGCAGTCGCAGGGCAATACGCCCTATCTGATCCTGGCGGCCATTCTGACCATCTATGTCGTGCTCGGCGTGCTCTATGAAAGCTTCATCCATCCGCTCACCATCCTCTCCGGCCTGCCGGCCGCGGCCTTCGGTGCGCTGCTGGCTCTGAAGATCATGGGTTTCGACCTGTCGATCATCGCCCTTATCGGCCTGTTGATGCTGATCGGCATCGTCAAGAAGAACGCGATCATGATGATCGACGTGGCGGTGGAGACCATGCGCACGACCGGAGAAAAGGCGACAGCGGCGATCCACGAGGCCTGCGTGCGACGCTTCCGACCGATCATGATGACGACCTTCTGCGCCCTGCTCGGCGCCCTGCCGATCGCGCTCGGCACCGGCGCAAGCTCGGAGCTGCGCCAGCCTCTCGGCATCGCCGTCGTCGGCGGCCTTGTTGTCTCGCAGATGCTGACACTGTTCATCACCCCCGTCATCTTCGTCGAGATGGACCGCTTCGGAAACTACCTCGGCCGGCTGATCGGCCAGAAGAAGGTCGAGGAGCCGAAGGTGCAGGAGGTAAGGGCGATGGCTGCCGAGTGATGACGGCCCTCTGAGTTCGGCATTGCCGATCAGCCCTTGCGGCGCACTTCTTCTTCCAACCGGGAGAGGAAGTGCGCCGCGATCACATCAACTTCCACTCCTCTTGAATGTGTCACGCCTCTGTGGCATCACCCGCCCTCCTTGATCCGGGCGTTCGTTCGCCCTTGCGGAGCAAAGCTCCGTCTCCAACAACAATCGGCATGAAGAGGTGCGGGCATGGCTCAGGCGCTGGGTTTCGACTTCGGCACGACGAATACGGTTCTCGCCCTGGCAGATGGCGGGGCGACGCGCTCGATGGCGTTCACGAGCACGGAAGGCACGGCCGACAGCATGCGCACGGCGCTTTCCTTCATGAAGGATGCACAGCTCGGCGCATCAGCGCTGAAGGTGGAGGCGGGCCATGCGGCGATCCGGCAGTTCATCGACAATCCCGGCGAATGCCGCTTCCTGCAATCGATCAAGACCTTTGCGGCGAGCGCCCTGTTCCAGGGCACGCTGATCTTCGCCAAGCGGCATAATTTCGAAGATCTGATGGAGGTCTTTGTCAGGCGCCTGCGCAACTATGCCGGTGACAACTGGCCCTCTGACGTCAGCCGCATCGTCACCGGCCGGCCGGTGCATTTTGCCGGCTCCAGCCCCGATCCGGCGCTGGCGACCGAGCGCTACAACGAGGCGCTGTCGCGCTTCGGCTTTCCCGAAATCCACTATGTCTATGAGCCGGTCGCCGCCGCCTTCTACTTCGCGCAGAACCTGAAGCAGGATGCCACCGTGCTGGTCGCCGATTTCGGCGGCGGTACGACCGACTATTCGCTGATCCGCTTCGAGACCGTTGCCGGCAGGCTGACGGCAACGCCGATCGGCCATTCCGGCGTCGGCGTCGCCGGCGACCATTTCGACTACAGGATGATCGACAACATCGTCGCGCCGCTGATCGGCAAGGGCAGCCATTTCAAGAGCTTCGACAAGATTCTCGAAGTGCCGTCCAACTACTATTCCAGCTTCGGCCGCTGGAACCAGCTGTCGATCTTCAAGACCACGCGCGAATTCGAGGATCTGAAGAAGCTGGTGCGCACCAGCCTGGAACCGGAAAAGCTCGAAATCTTCATCGACCTCATCGACCATGACGAGGGTTACCCGCTCTATCAGGCGGTGTCGGCGACGAAGATGGCGCTCTCGGCCTCGGAAGAGGCGCCTTTCGATTTCGCACCGCTCGGTCGCGGCGGGCGTCGCAGCATCAAGCGCAGCGACTTCGAAGGCTGGATCGCCGAGGATCTCGCCCGCATCGAAGGTGCACTCGACGACGTGCTCGAGAAGACCGAGACGAAGCCCTCGGAGATCGACAAGGTGTTCCTGACCGGCGGTACCTCCTTCGTACCGGCGGTGCGCCGCATCTTCACCGAACGCTTCGAGCGCGACCGGATCGAAAGCGGCGGCGAGTTGTTGTCGATCGCCCATGGCCTGGCGCTGATCGGCGAACGCGACGACATCGGGCAATGGACTGTGCAATAGCGCTGACAAGGGCCTGCAATCCGTCGCCTGCCCTTTCAATGCCACTGTCTCTCCGCTAAACCTGTCGCATGATCTCCGCCAACGACCTTTCCCCCGCCGAGCTTGCGGCACTTCTGCATTTCCATGCGGATGCCGGCGTGGAATGGCTGCTGGAAGAAGAGGCGATCGACCGCTTCGCCGAGTTCGAGGCGATGAAGGCCGCCCGCCGCCCGGCGGCGACACAGGCGCAGCAGCAACAGCCGCCCGCCGGCGAACGCCAGACACCGCCGCGTCCGAATGCAGCGGCGCGCCCGGCGCCTGCCGAACGCGCAGCGTCCGGCCCGCAGCCTGCCATTCCGGATGGCGAGGCGGTGCAGCAGGCGCGTTTCGTCGCCGAAACTGCGCGATCGCTCGCGGAGCTCAAGACCGCGATCGAAGCCTTCAACGGCTGCAATCTCAAGCACAGCGCCCGCTCGACGATTTTTGCCAGCGGCGATGTCGAAAGCGGGATCATGGTGATCGGCTCGGCGCCGAGCGCCGAAGACGATCGCGAAGGTGCGCCTTTCTCGGGAAAATCCGGCCAGCTGTTCGACAAGATGCTGGCGGCGATCGGGCTGACGCGCTCGACCGTTCTGCTGACGCAGGTCATCCCCTGGCGGCCACCTGGCAATCGTGCGCCGTCGGCGGCGGAAATGGACATATGCCGCCCGTTCATCGAACGGCAGATCGCGCTTGCCGAACCCAAGGCGATCCTGCTGCTCGGCAATTTTTCGGCGCGTTTCTTCTTCGGCGAAAACGACACGATTCACGGCCTGCGCGGCCGTTGGAAGGAGATTGCGGTTGCGGACTGTGTCATTCCTGCCATAGCCAGCCTGCATCCGCAGGATCTATTAACCGCACCTGTCAACAAGCGGCTGGCCTGGAACGACCTGCTCGCCTTTCAAGCAAAGCTTAAGTCCCTCTCTTTGCTTAGAAATTAGCCAATGTTGAATATTTTATGAATCAAGCCATGCACCGTTCGCATGGCTGCATCCCGCCGTGACGCATTGCGAAATCAATGCTGCATCGCAATATGAAGATGTGTCTTGGGAGGAATCACAGGAACCAAGGCCATGAACAAGCGTTTTCGTCCTATCCATTGCGGGTTTGAAACCCTTCGCCTCGCCGGCGACCATGTTCGCTCCACTCAGGGCTACAGCCGTTACGGCTTTGCCACGAACGAACAGATGATTGCCCGCGGCACCGGCATCAACAGCCGCACGGCGCGCCCCGACGCGATTTTCTCGGACTTCCAGCAATATTGAGCGGCAGCCGCCGACAGCCGCTGCGCGTCTTCGGACGCGCAAAGGACGCTGTCGCACGTTGAATTGCTGCCCTTTCGTATCAAGAGTAACGCCAATGTCGACAATCCTGATATCGCTTTTGCGCAACATCGAAACCTTCGAGCATATCCGCGTCGCCGTCTGCGCCGCGCGGGAATATGAGCGGGAGCTTTCCGTCAATCCGGCTGATGGCGGCGAGCGTATGGGCGCAGGCGCTGCGGCGATCGTCCTCTGATCAGACGGCCATATCCTCGATCTGGGCTTTCGCCCATTCGAAAGCTTCGTCGACGTAGGCGAACTTGACCGACTGCCAGGCGCAATATTCCTCGACGAAATCCCGCGATATCCAAAGGTGCGTCTTGCGCGGCTCGTCATACCAACCGACGCAGCCGCGCTGCGCCGCCTTCGCCAGCACTCGCTGCAGATGGGTGCGCGACATCATGAAATCGGCAGCGAGCGCCCGGGTTTCGACGCGGCCGACGGAAAACCTGTCCGGCTCGCGGCTTTCTATATCCATCCGGGCGATGAAGTTGTCGACGACGAGGCCGCCGGCTTCCGTCCAAAGGAACAGTGCCACCTGCTCCGGCGGCTCGCGCCAGGCGGCATCTTCCAGGCAATGGCGGGCGATGCGCGGCTGAACGAGCCGCATCAAGGATGGGTTTGCCTGGAAAAAGACCGCCCTTTGACCGCCGTCGAGCAGGTCGAGCGCAGCGAGATTGCCGAGAATCCAGGCAAACATCGCCTGATGGCTGACATCGGCCGGCTCGAAATGACGTGGCCGCCGCCGCTCGTCGCCGGGCGTGTGGACAATGAAGCGGTAGGTAAAGAGCTCTTCGATGAAGGCCAGCACGGTGTTACGGCTCGCCACCTTGTGCCCGGTGATGCGTGCTGTCAGCCGGACGGCGGTGAAACCCGACGTCGGGTCGCGCGGATCATATTCCAGGTTGAGGGCATAGGCCGTCTGGGTCAGAAGCCAGCGCTGATGCGAGGCGAGCAGTCGCGCCAACCGCGGACCGGCATCGAACATGCCGCGCATCTGCCCAGCCAAAAAGCGGATGCTCATCAGAAAGGAAGGGTTCCCCGCCAATTGCGCCGCTGTGAATGTCATTATGCTTTTCTCCACCTCCGCTCGCAGGCCAGCGTTCGGAGCAACGACACCGAGAGCTCCTCCGGCATCAGCGGCCATTCAAACATGCACAGCTTGGAATAAATGATACTCTCTCATCTTCAACAATCACATTCCGCAGGCCGGTGGTATCCCAAGAATTCACCATTCTTTTCACGCTTTGAGAGCAAGCTTCAAGCTTGAGCAATCCCCGCGTTAAAACCTTCGATATCATGTGCTTGCGGGTGTCAGGCTTGCGGCGTCGAGGCCTTGCGCGCCTCTCTCTGTTCGATGCCGAGCTGATGCTCGCGATAGATGATGAAGATGCCGGCGCCGATGACGATCGCGGTGCCGATCAGCATGGTCACACTCGGCACATCGCCGAAGACGAAATAGGCGACGATGCCGCCGAGCAGGATCGAGGTATATTCGAACGGCGCGATGGTGGAGACGTCGGCATGGCGGTAACTTTCCGTCAGCAGGATCTGCGCGACACCGCCGCAAAAGCCGGCGGCGATCAGGTAGAGCGCCGAAGGCCACGGCAGGAGGAGCCAGCCGAAGGGAAGAGAAGCCAGCGAGAAGACCGATGCGGTGATCGAGAAATACAGCACGATCGTTGCCGTCTTCTCCTCCTCGACGAGGCGGCGCACCTGGATCATCGCCATGCCGCCGAGAACGGCCGAGAGCAGCACGCAGAGCGCGCCGACGGCCTGTTCCGCTTCCATGCCGCCGTTGCGAAACAGTGTGAGTTTCGGCCAGGAGATGATGGCGACGCCGACGATGCCGACCAGGACGGCACTCCAGCGATAGATACGCACGGTCTCGCCGAGAAAAACCGCAGCGAAGACGACGGCGACGAGCGGCAGGGCGTAGCCGAGCGCAATCGCCTCCGGCAGCGGCAGATGCAGCAGGCCATAGAAACCGAAAGCCATCGACATGATGCCGATCGTGCCGCGCTTGAGGTGACCGATCGGATTGGACGTGTAGAAGGCGGCGCGCAACTGTCCGATATAGGCGAGATAGGCCATGATCGGAAAGAGCGCGAAGAAGGACCTGCAGAAGGTGACCTGACCCGGCGGGATGTCTGAGCCGGCCAGCTTGATGAAGGTCTGCATGGCCAGGAAGACCACGACCGACGAGACTTTCAGCGCAATGCCTCTCATCGGGTTTCTGAGAACCGAGTGCATGATCCTGGCTCTTATATCGACTTAAGCGGATGGGGAGACGCGTTCGACTCGGGAACGCAATGGATGACATCTGCCATCGTAGCGAAAGAAAATCCCGATGGGCGAAAAAACCGCAAGCCACGCATGAGAATCATAAAATCGCGTTCGGCCACAGGCGCAACCGTGCCTCAACCGCGCCACCGCCCTTAAATCTTTCTGTCTTGAGCCGTTTCACCCTAAAATGTTCACCGCTGACCGCTCGGCGTTAACCAATTGAAAACCATAGGCAAGCATCGTTTGTGGCTTATCCCGAAATTTTCTTCGCCACAAACAATTGCCCGTTCCTGCCAGGATCATTTTGATGAAGCCGCTTAGCGCCGAAACCATTGCCCAGTCGCAGAATGCGACTCCGCGCTCGATGCGCGTCGTCACCGACGGCATCAGCACCGACCTCGAACGCTTCAGCGCCGACAACACGCATATCGTCAAGCAGATCAAGCTGCTGGCGATCAATGCGCTGATCGAGGCAGCAAGGGCCGGCGAGACCGGAAAGGGCTTTGCCGTCGTTGCCAACGAGGTGCAGCGGCTGGCGCAGATCGCAACCGACATTACCGGCCGGTTCGAGAGCAACGTGCTCGGCCGCATCGGCCTCAGCCGCGCCATGGCGGATTCGCTGGTCGAGGAGATGGAGGGCGTTCGCCTCACCGATCTGGCGCAGACGCTGGTGCAGCTCATCGTGCGCAATCTCTTCGAGCGCACCGCCGATGTGCGCTGGTGGGCGACGGACCCGGCGCTCTGGCAGGCGCTGCAGAACCCGGACCGGGAAATCGTCGCCTTTGCGGCGGAGCGTCTCGGCGCCATCAACCGCTTCTACACCGTCTATCTCGATCTCGTCATGACCGATCTCTCGGGCAAGGTGATCGCATCGGCCAATCCCAAGTTCCAGCGCAAGATCGCCGGCACGAGCCTGGCCGGCGATCCGTGGTTCCGCGCCGCATCGGGCTGCGCTTCCGGCGACGCCTACATTGTCGACGAGGTCAAAGCGAGCCCGCTGCACGACAACAGGCATGCGCTCGTCTATGCCACAGGCATCCGCGAAGAGGGCAAGCTCGACGGACGACTGATCGGCACGCTCGGCGTCTATTTCGACTGGCAGAACCAGGGCCAGGCGATCGTCGAGAAAGAGGCGAACCTGCCGCCGCAGTTGGCGGAAAGAACGACGGTCATGCTGCTCGACGGCAAGAGCCGGGTCATCGCCACCACCAATCCTGCCTTGCTGTTTTCCCATTTCGTGCTCGCCAACCCGTCCGGCCAGTCAAAAGGCAGCTACTACGATAATAACGGTTCGATCGTCGCCTTCGCGCGTACGCTCGGCTATGAGGATTATGACGGGCTCGGCTGGTACGGCGTCGTCGTGCAGCAGACCGAAAACGACGCGACAATCAAGGCTGCGCTCAATCTTAAGTAGAGTCCTTCCCCCTGGCGACCACGTTCATCAGCCCCAACAAGGTATTTTGCCCGCGAACTTCGCGTTTGCGGGCAATTTGCTTTAACTTTAGTTCAGACTTTAATGTAATCATGCCCGGCAAAATTTATGGCAGAGTGCGCCCGCCTCTGTATTCCGCGGTTGTCTAATAACGGTCTTCAGGAAACACCATGCGAACAGATACCGGCCAGGTCATTCATCTGGCAGATTACCGTCCCACCGACTTCGTGCTGGAACGCGTGGACCTCACTTTCGAGCTCGACCCGACGGAGACAAAGGTCGAGGCGCGACTGATCTTTCATCGTCGTCCGGGCGCCGATCTCAAAGCGCCGATCGTCCTCGACGGCGATGAGCTGGCTCTGTCGGGACTGCTGTTCGACCAGGTGGAGCTGGAGCCTTCGCGCTACGACGCAACACCGGAAAGCCTGACGGTGCGCGACCTGCCGGAGAGCGCGCCCTTCGAACTGACGATCACCACGATCATCAACCCCGAAGCCAATACCCAGTTGATGGGCCTTTACCGCACCGGCGGCATCTACTGCACGCAATGCGAGGCGGAGGGTTTCCGCCGCATCACCTATTTCCCCGACCGGCCCGACGTGCTGGCGCCGTTCACCGTCAACATCATCGCCGACAAGGACGCCAACCCGCTGCTGCTGTCGAACGGCAACTTCCTCGGCGGCGCCGGCTACGGCCCCGGCAAACATTTCGCCGCCTGGTTCGACCCGCATCCGAAGCCGAGCTATCTCTTCGCGCTCGTCGCCGGCGATCTCGGCGTCGTCGAAGACACGTTCACCACCATGTCCGGCCGCGAGGTGGTGCTAAAGATCTATGTCGAGCACGGCAAGGAGCCGCGCGCGGCCTATGCCATGGACGCGCTGAAACGCTCGATGAAGTGGGATGAAGAGCGGTTCGGACGTGAATACGACCTCGACATCTTCATGATCGTCGCCGTCTCCGACTTCAACATGGGGGCAATGGAGAACAAGGGCCTCAACGTCTTCAACGCCAAATACGTACTCGCCGATCCCGAGACCGCGACCGATGCCGACTATGCCAATATCGAGGCGATCATCGCGCATGAATATTTCCACAACTGGACCGGCAACCGCATCACCTGCCGCGACTGGTTCCAGCTGTGCCTCAAGGAAGGCCTGACGGTCTATCGCGACCACGAATTCTCGTCCGACCAGCGCTCGCGCCCGGTTAAGCGCATTGCCGAAGTGCGCCATCTGAAATCGGAGCAGTTCCCGGAAGATAGCGGCCCGCTCGCTCATCCGGTGCGGCCGACGAAATATCGCGAGATCAACAATTTCTACACGACGACCGTCTATGAAAAGGGCAGCGAAGTCACGCGCATGATCGCGACTTTGCTCGGCAAGGACGGCTTCAAGAAGGGAATGGATCTCTACTTCGACCGCCATGACGGCCAGGCAGTGACGATCGAGGATTTCGTCAAATGCTTCGAGGATGCGACCGGGCGCGACCTCACGCAATTCTCGCTCTGGTACCATCAGGCCGGCACGCCGCTCGTCACCGCATCGGGCAGCTATGATGCGGCAGCCGGCAGCTTCTCCCTGTCGCTCGAACAGATGATCCCGGCAACGCCCGGCCAGCCGAGCAAGGAGCCGATGCATATTCCGCTCAGCCTGGCGCTGTTTGGCGAAAACGGCGGCAAGATCGAACCGACCGCGGTCGACGGTGCGGAATATGCCGGCGAGGTACTGCATCTCACCGGCCGCACCCAGACGGCGGTATTCCATGGTGTTGGCTCGCGGCCGGTCGTTTCGATCAACCGCAGCTTCTCGGCGCCGATCAACCTCCATTTCGATCAGAGCCCGGCCGACCTCGCCCGTCTCGCCCGCAATGAGACCGATCATTTCGCTCGCTGGCAGGCGCTGACCGATCTGGCGCTGCCGAACCTCCTGAAAGCGGCACGCGACGCCCGCGAGGGCAAGCCAGTCGTCTGCGAGGCGACTTTCGTCGAGGCGCTGATTGCGGCAGCGGCCGACGAGAGCCTCGAACCTGCCTTCCGCGCCCAGGCGCTGGCTCTGCCGAGCGAATCCGATATCGCCCGCGAACTCGGCGGCAACAACGATCCCGATGCCATCCATGCCGGCCGGCAGGCGATCCTGAACCAGATCGCCGATGCCGGAAAGGACGTCTTTGCCGGCCTTTACGCGGCGATGACGACGTCAGGCGATTTCAGCCCGGATGCGAAAAGCGCCGGCCTGCGGGCGCTGCGCAATACCGCCCTCACCTACCTCTCGCATGCCGAACAGACTCCGGCCCGCGCCAAGGCCGCCTTCGATGCGGCCAACAACATGACCGATCTCAGCCATGCGCTGACGATCCTCGCCCATCGTTTCCCTGACAGCGCGGAGACCAGCGAGGCGCTGGCAACTTTCCGCGACCGCTTCGCGGACAATGCCCTGGTCATCGACAAATGGTTCGCGATCCAGGCCGGCATTCCTGGCGCAAAAACCCTGGAGCGGGTCCTCGCCCTGATGGACGACCCGCTGTTCAAGCGGACCAATCCGAACCGGGTGCGTTCGCTGGTCGGCACCTTCGCCTTTACCAATCCGACCGGTTTCGGCCGCGCCGACGGCGAAGGCTATCGCTTCCTCGCCGGCCAGATTCTCGATATCGACGAGCGCAACCCCCAGCTTGCCGCCCGCATTCTCACTTCGATGCGCTCCTGGCGCTCGCTGGAACCGGTGCGGGCCGATCACGCCCGATCGGCGCTGACCGAGATCGAGCAGTCGGCCGATCTTTCGACCGACGTGCGCGATATCGTCGAGCGCACGCTTAAAGGGTAGTTTTGATTCGACTGGCCGCCGACGAAAACTCGGCGGCCGGTCGCCGATCGGTTCGAATCGTCTGAAAAGCACAAAATTATAAATAGTTAACGGATTTTTACCTTTGCCTCTGGACAAGGCGAATCACCCATGATTCTCTAAGTCAGGTTCGAGCGAGCGGCGCGCGAATCACACGAGGGACAAGGCGAAGAGATGATGGACGTGCGACGGGCAACCGTGGCCGAAGGACGGCTGCGTGTCGATTTTGACGGGCTGAAAGCCTGGCGAGACAGCCTTTCAGGCCGCGCGACATCGGAACCGCTGCTTCGGCATCTGCCGAAAGCCGAGCTCGTGCTGAAGCGGGCCATTCCGGCGCTGATCGTCGCTTTCCTCTCCGTCGTCGCCGCCTCGCATTTCTTCGGCATGATGAGCGAATATGGACGGTTGGAGTCCTCGGCCCGCCATGCCACGGCCCTTTCGGCGGCAACCGCCTCTGCCGTGTTTGCCGATGCAGCCGACATCTTCGATAGCGGCGACGTCGGCCAAGCGCAGGCCCGGCTTGCCAAATTCCTGCCGCAGGACCGGCTGGACAACGGCGCCTTCGTGCTGCTCGTCCAGGCAAGCGGCAAGGTTTTTGCCTCGACCACCGCCGGGCTTTCGCATGTGGGCAGCAATGTCGGCGATTTCTTCCCCGAGGTCTCGGCGATCCGGCGTTTCGGCGATCGCGCCGGCGTCATCGAAACGACGATCGGCGGCGTGCCGCACTATGCCGAGATCACGCTGATGGGCAATGCCGGCGGCTATATCGTCGCCGCCACCTCGCTCGACGAGATCGGCCGGCTCTGGCGCGAGCAACTGGCGCTTAACGTCACGCTGTTTGCCGGCATCTCCTCGATCCTGCTGGTCATCCTCTACGCCTATTACACCCAGGTGAAGCGCGCCCGCGATGCCGACGACATCTTCCTGGAATCGAACCTGCGCGTCGAGACGGCGCTGTCGCGCGGTCGCTGCGGCCTCTGGGATTTCGATTTCGAGAATCGCGAATTCTTCTGGTCGCGTTCGATGTACGACATGCTCGGCCTGCCGGGTTCCGACAAGACGATGGGCTTCGGCGAAGCCGCGCGGCTGATGCATCCCGATGACGGCGGGCTCTACGAGATCGCCCGCGCCATCGCCAAGGGTGATTCCGGCCAGGTCGATCAGATCTTCCGCATGCGCCACGCCGGCGGCCATTATGTCTGGATGCGCGCCCGCGCCCAGGTGATCCGCAGCAATTCCGGCCGCATGCACCTGATCGGCATCGCCATGGACGTGACCGAACAGCATCGGCTCGCCCAGCGCTACGCAGAAGCCGACCAGCGCCTGGCCGACGCCATCGAATGCACCTCGGAAGCCTTCGTGCTCTGGGACAAGAACGATCGCCTCGTCATGTGCAACACGCATTTCCAGCAGGCCTATGGCCTGCCGGACAGTGTGCTGGTGCCCGGCACCGAGCGCTCGGTGGTCAATGCCGCCGCCGCCCGTCCCGTCATCGAGCGGCGGATCGCCGATGCCGACGGTTCGGGCTATTCGCGCACAACGGAAGTGCAGCTTGCCGACGAGCGCTGGCTGCAGATCAACGAGCGGCGCACCCGCGATGGCGGCAGGGTCTCGGTCGGAACCGACATCACGCTGATGAAGCGCCATCAGGAGCGGCTGCGCGAATCCGAACGCCGGCTGATGGCGACGATCGGCGATCTCTCGGCCTCGCGCCAGACGCTGGAGATCCAGAAATCCGAGCTTTCGACGGCCAACGCCAACTATCAGGCGGAGAAGGAACGCGCCGAGGCTGCCAACCAGGCGAAATCGGAATTCCTCGCCAATATGTCGCATGAGCTGCGCACGCCGCTCAACGCCATCCTCGGCTTCTCGGAAATCCTGCAGAACCAGATGTTCGGGCCGCTCGGCTCGCTGAAATACGACGAATATGCCCGCGATATCCATGACAGCGGCAAACATCTGCTCAACGTCATCAACGACATTCTCGACATGTCGAAGATCGAGGCCGGCCACCTCCGGCTGCACCGCGAGCGCATCGACCTCGTGCCGCTGATCGAGGAAAGCCTGCGCTTCACCGCCATGCCCGCGGCCGAAAAGAACATCGTCATCGAACAACGCATCTGCTCCGGCCTGACGCTGATGGCCGACCGCCGGGCAATGAAACAGGTGCTGCTCAACCTGCTCTCCAATGCGGTGAAGTTCACCGACAATGGCGGCCGCGTCGCGGTGCGCACCCGCCGCGTCGACGGCGCCGTCCTCGTCACCATCGCCGACACCGGCATCGGCATTCCCCGCTCGGCGCTGGCAAAAATCGGCCAGCCCTTCGAACAGGTGCAAAGCCAGTATGCCAAGAGCAAGGGCGGCTCCGGCCTCGGGCTCGCCATCTCCCGCTCGCTGACCTCGCTGCATGGCGGCCGCATGAAAATCCGCTCACGCGAAGCTGTGGGCACCGTGATCTCGCTGCGCATCCCCGACGATATTTAAAGGCCACGTCAAAATCCGACCGTTGTCAGCCGGAAGATGCGGCGGTGAAAACCGCCAACTGAGCGGCGAAAGCACGCTTGTATGCAGGCCGCGCTTCGCCGCGGGCGACATAGGCGGAGAGGTTCGGATGATCGTCCAATATATCCGATCCCTTCAGCCTGAGCAGCACCGTCACCATCAGAAGATCACCGGCGCTGAAGGCGCCGTCCAGCCAGTCGGCATCGCCAAGGCGACGGGAAAGATCGTCCAGCCGTTTCCGGATGCTGACCTCGAGGGCATGCAGGCGCTGCTCATACCAAGGCTCGTCGCGCTCCAGGATTCTGGCGAGAGCGCGGTCGAAGATCGGCGGCTCTATGGTGTTGAGCGCGGCAAACATCCATGCGATCGCGCGCGCCCGGGCATTCGCATCCTCCGGCAGCAGGCCCGCACGACGCTCGGCGATATGGAAGACGATTGCTCCGGACTCGAACAGCGCGAGATCGCCTTCCTCATAGGTCGGAATCTGTCCGAACGGTTGAAGTCTGAGATGCGCGGGTTCTCTCATCGCCTTGAACGAAACAAGGCGAACGTCGTAAGGCAGCCCCACTTCCTCGAGTGCCCAGCGAACGCGCATGTCACGCGCCAGCCCCTTGCCGCGATCGGGCGAGTGTTCAAAGGCGGTAATGGTAATCGTCATTGGTGTTCTCCCGAGCGTGCCTGCCTTGAAGACGACCGGCTAAGCGAGATTCCGACAGCCCATGTTCGAGATAATCCTCGCGGTCATTCCAGCTGATGTGAAATCAGGCGCTGGAATTGCCTGATTTCACGACATTCTGGAATATTTTCCGAACCGCTTTCGAAAGCCGCTTTACCTCGGCTTCCAGGGTCTTGATGTCAGGGCAGTCACCGGCGCGGCAGACGAGTTCGACGAGACCCGACGGCGCCTCCTTCGGATCGAACGAACCGTCAATGGACAGGCGGATCAGTTGCGAGAGGCCGGTATAAAGCGCGAAGGCCTCAAGGCATGTGTCGAGATCGGCTGTCGCCATCAGCCGGTCGCCGAGCACCTTCAGGGCCTCGCCGGTACTCATCCCGTTCACGGCAATGCCGACGCCCCTGGTCGGCGCAATCAGCGCCAGATATTGGGCGATGAATTCGAGATCGATGACGCCGCCGGGGATGAGCTTCAGATCCCACGGGCCGGATGGCGGCTTTTCCTTGTCGATCATTTCGCGCATCTCGGCGACGTCACGCGCCACCTTGGCAACGTCGCGATCGGTCGACAACACCTCCTGGACGATATGCTCGGCCTCGGCGATCAGGCTTTCATTGCCGCAGATCAGTCGGGCGCGGCTGAGCGCCATATGCTCCCAGGTCCATGCCTCCTCGCGCTGGTACTTGCCGAAAGCATTGATGCGGGTGGCGACCGGCCCCTTGTTGCCGGACGGACGCAGCCGCATGTCCACCTCATAGAGCACACCTTCTGCGGTGGGCGCCGAGAAGGCGGCGATCAGCCTCTGGGTGATGCGGGTGAAATAACGCGTCGCGTCGAGCGGCTTCGGTCCATCGGATTCAGAGGCCGCATCGTCGTAATCATAGAGCAGGATCAGGTCGATGTCGGAACCCGCCGTCAGCTCGAAACTGCCGAGTTTGCCCATGCCGGCGATCGCGATGCGGCCGCCGGGATAGTCGCCATGGGCGGCCCGCATTTCGCTCACCACGGCATCGAGTGCCGCCGCGATGATGAGATCGGCCAGATGGGTGAAGGCGCGTGCGGCCATCGCACCGTTGATCGCCCCGGTCAGCAGGCGGATGCCGATCAGGAAGCGCTGCTCGGCGGCGAAGATGCGCAGCCGGTCGAGCACCTCTTCATAGTGGCGCGCCTGGGCGAGCGAGCCCTTCAGCCGTTCGCCGAGATAATCGCGGGTCGGCAGTTCGGCCATCAGGCCGGGATCGAGCATGCCGTCGAAGACATGCGGCTTGGCGGCGATCACCTCGGCAAGCCGGGGGGCCGAGGACATGATGTTGACGATCAGCGACAAGAGCGCCGGATTGCTGCCGAGCAGCGAGAAAAGCTGGATGCCGGAGGGAAGGCCCGAGATGAAGCTGTCGAAGCGCAGCAGCGCCTCGTCGGCGCGCTTGCTTTCGCCGAAGACCCGCAAGAGCTCCGGTGCCAATTCCGTCAGCCTTTCGCGCGCTTCCACCGATTGCGTCGCGCGGTAGCGGCCATAATGCCAGGTGCGGATGATGCGGGAAATGTCGGACGGCCTGGTGAAACCGAGTTTCTTCAGCGTCTCCAGCGTATCGGGGTCGTCGCCCTGGCCGGTGAAGACCAGGTTGCCGGTATCGGTGGAAAGCCTGCTCTCCTGCTCGAACAGGTGGGCATAACGCCGCTCGACCGTTTTCAGCACGCCGACCAGCCGCTCGGAGAAGCTCGGCGTGTCGGTGAATCCCATCATGAAGGCGATGCGCTTCAGGTCGGCATCCGTCTCCGGCAACAGATGGGTCTGCTCGTCGCGCACCATCTGGATGCGGTGCTCGACATCGCGCAGGAACCAGTAGGCCTCCGTCAGTTCGTCACGGGTTTCCGCGTCGATCCATTTCGCCTTGGTGAGTTCACAGAGCGTTTCTTCCGTCGCCCGGCCGCGCAAGGCCGGCATGCGGCCGCCGGCGATCAGCTGCTGGGTCTGGACGAAGAATTCGATTTCGCGAATGCCGCCGCGGCCGAGCTTGACATTGTGGCCCTTGACCGCGATCGCGCCGTGGCCCTTATGCGCGTGGATTTGCCGCTTGATCGAATGGATATCGGCGATCGCCGCGTAATCGAGATATTTGCGGAAGACGAAAGGGGCGAGTCCGCGCAGGAAATCGCCGCCCGCCGCCAAGTCGCCGGCAACCGCGCGCGCCTTGATGAAGGCTGCCCGCTCCCAGTTCTGGCCCCTGCCCTCGTAATAGATCATCGCCGCATCGACCGGGATCGCCAGCGGCGTCGAGCCGGGATCGGGGCGCAGTCTGAGATCGGTGCGGAAGACGTAGCCGTCGGCCGTGCGCTCCTGCAGGATGCGCACCAGCCGGCGCATCATTCTCGGGAAGACCTCGATCGCGTCATCCGGGTCGGGTACCATGCCTGCTTCTTCGTCGAAGAAGACGACGAGGTCGATATCGGAGGAATAGTTGAGTTCGGATGCGCCGAGTTTGCCCATGCCGAGCACGATCAGCCCTGAGCCGTTGCTCGGTGCCGCCGGATCCCGCAGCCGCAGCTTCCCGCCCTCATGCGCAGCAAGCAGCAGATGGTCGATGGCAGCAGCGACCGAAGCCTCGGCAAGCTCGCTCAGCCAGGCCGTCGTCGCCCGGCCGTCGAAGATGCGCGAGAGATCGGCGAGCGCGACGAGGAAGGCCACCTTGCGCTTGATGATGCGCAGCCTGCTCATCACCACGGATTCGGCGGGTGCCGCCCCCTCGCCGTCCGGTCGCCAGCACCCCCTGGCCTCGGCGACCAGCGCCTCGATCTGCGGCTCCAGCGGCTCGGTGACGGCGCCGGCGAGGATGGCGGGGTCGAGATTGGCGATTTCGCGCAGGTAGGGCGACAGCGTCAGCACCGCCGCAATGAAATCGCGAAGCGGCCCTTCCGTCTTCAGCATCGTCGCCACCGACGGCTCGCTTTTGCCGGCCTCTTGAAGGTCGGCCAGCGCCAACTTCAATTCCGTCTGGTTCAGCGGACGCAGCAGCCCTTCGGCGACATCCTTCAGGCCATGCGTCGATTTCGTCAGCATGCGCTCTCCCTGCTTTGGCACCTCAGGAAACGACGACGCAGAATCGCAGTCCGCGCCTTCGATCGAGATTAAACTAGGGTCTTGGCCGAAAACCGCCAATACGCGATTCAACCGATCGTATTTCGGCGGAAGAGATCAGGCAGCCTTGGCCGGGAAGATCATGCTGACGGTCAATCCGCGCTGTTCGGGTTTGTCGGGATCGGTATCGGAGAGTTCCAGCCGGCCGTTGTGCAGCTCCATCACCGCTTCCACCAGCGAAAGCCCGAGGCCCGTCCCGGGTTTTGACCGGCTTTCGTCGAGGCGGACGAAGCGCTTCACCACATCGTCGCGCCGGTCGGCCGGAACGCCCGGTCCGTGGTCGGCGACCGACAGGCAGATACCATCAGGGCGGCGGGAAAGCTTCAGCGATACTTTGCCCGCGCCTTCGGTATCGGAGGAATATTTGATCGCATTGTCGAGCAGATTGAAGATCGCCTGGCCGATCAGCTCGCGATTGCCCTGCACCTCGACATCCGGTTCGATGCTGGAGCTGAGGTCAAGCCCGGCTTCTTCCGCCGCCGGTTCGTAAAGCTCGGCGCTATCGGAGACGATCGCCGAAAGCTCCACCGGCGACATCTCGGCGGCGACCGATCCGGCCTCGACGCGAGAGATCATCAACAGGGCGTTGAAGGTGCGGATCAGCTGATCCGATTCGGAAATAATCCCTTCCAGTGCTGCGCGCCGCGTCTCGCCATCGCTGATATCGAGCGCATCGGCCGCCTTGTTGCGCAGCCGCGTCAGCGGCGTCTTGAGATCGTGGGCGATGTTGTCGGACACCTGCCGCAGACCCTCGTTCAGCTTCTCGATACGCTCCAGCATGGTGTTCAAAGACATCGACAAACGGTCGAATTCATCGCCCGAGCCGCCGACGGGCAGGCGCTGCGACAGGTCGCCGGCCATGATCTTTTTGCTGGCATCCGACATGCGGTCGATGCGTTTCAGCGCGTTGCGGCCGATGGCGAACCAGATGATGATGGCGCCGAGCCCCATGATCGCCAAAGCCACCATCAGCGCCTGGCGCACCAGCAGACGGAAACGCTCGGGATCGCCGAGGTCGCGGCCGATCAGGATTCTGAGACCGTTGTCGAGCACGAAGATATTGGCGATCGCCTTGTGGCGCCGCTCGATACCGCTGTCGGTATAGCGCTGATAAATGAAGGGCGCGGAGGTCCAGCCGATTTCCTCGAAGACACCCGGCTGCACCGACGCGACGTTGCCGGCGAGAATATCGCCCGAGGGACCGGCGATGATGTAGAGATTGGCGCCCGGCTGGCGGGCGCGCCGCTCCATGGTGCGCAGGAGAAGGTTCATGCCGCCGGTGTCATAGGCGCGCTGCACCTGCTCCACCTCCTGTCGGACGGCGTCGCGGATCTGGCCGGTCAGCAGCCGTTCCGACATCGCCGTCACATAGAAGACGAGCGTCGCGGCGCAGATGGCGAAAAGCAGGATATAGAGTGCCGAAAGGCGGACTGCGGTGGACTTGAAGAGAACCCTGAAACGGCTCATCCCTCATCCTTGATCATGTACCCCGCGCCCCGGATGGTCTTCAGGAGGGGCTGGTTGTAGTCCTTCTCGATCTTCGAGCGCAGGCGCGAGACATGCACGTCGATGACGTTGGTCTGCGGGTCGAAATGGTAGTCCCAGACATTTTCGAGCAGCATGGTGCGGGTCACCACCTGGCCGGCATTCTTCATCAGATATTCGAGCAGGCGAAATTCGCGCGGCTGCAGCAGGATCTCCTTGCCGCTGCGGCGCACCTCATGGGAGAGCCGGTCGAGTTCGAGATCACCGACGCGATAGACGACGTCCTGATCCGGCGTGCCCTTGCGGCGGCCGAGCACTTCGACGCGCGCCAAAAGTTCGCTGAAGGCATAGGGCTTCGGCAGGTAGTCGTCGCCGCCGGCGCGAAGACCGGTGACGCGATCATCGACCTGACCGAGTGCAGAGAGGATGAGGACAGGCGTATGGATGGCCTTGCGGCGCAGCTCGCTGATGACGGAGAGCCCGTCGCGGCGCGGCAACATGCGGTCGATGACGATGACGTCGTAGGTATTTTCCGACCCCATGAACAGGCCGCTCTCGCCGTCGCTGGCGTGATCGGCGACGATGCCCGCCTCACGAAAGGCTTTCGTGAGGTAGACCGCGGCTTCGAGATCATCTTCGATGATGAGAATCTTCATGCGGCCGACATTACCCACCGGCTGCGTTTCGGCAAGGCTCAAAGCATTTTCCTGCGGGGCGGCGCTCATGGCGATCATCCTTCAAAGCTCAGAAGAATCGAGCCGCGCGGACTTTCGTCCGCACGGCTCTCGTTTTCTTAAGGATCAGCCCTGGCCGTTGATCGGAAGCGCAACGAAACGGCTTCCTTCACCGGACTGGATCTGGAACAGCGCACGGGTGCGGCCGTCCTTCTTGGCCTGGTTCAGCACCTTGACGATATCTTCGGGGCTGGAGACCTCCTGGTTGTTGACCGAAGTGATCTTCTCGCCTTCCTTGATGCCCTTGTCGGCAGCGTCGGAATCCGGGTCGATGCCGGTGATCGCCAGGCCCTTGCCGTCGTCGGAAGGACCGACCGTCAGGCCGAGATCGGCAAGCGCCTTCTCGGAAGCCGGTGCCTCAGGCTGCTGCGGCTGGTTGTTGTCATCGGCCGACGCATCCTTCTGATCGATCGGCAGCGTGCCGAGCTCGACGGTGAGAGACTGGGCCTTGCCGGCACGCCAGACCGAAAGCTCGACCTTGCTGCCCGGCTGCATCGCACCGATGCGGCGGCTGAGATCACGTGCATCCTTGATCGTTTCGCCATTCAGCGCAGTGACAACGTCGCCCGCCTTCATGCCGGCCTTGTCACCCGGCGATCCGGCCTGCGGGGCCACGACAAGGGCGCCGCTCGGCTCGGACAGGCCGATGGACTCGGCGATATCCTTGGTCACCGGCTGGATCTGCACGCCCAGCCAGCCGCGCGACACCTGGCCGTCCTTCATCAGATCGGCAACGACATCCTTGGCGGTCGAGGCGGGAATGGCGAAGGCGATGCCGACGCTGCCGCCCGACGGCGAGAAGATCGCGGTATTGATGCCGACGACTTCGCCGCTGAGGTTGAAGGTCGGACCGCCGGAGTTGCCACGGTTCACGGCAGCATCCACCTGCAGGTAATCGTCATAAGGGCCGGAGCCGATATCGCGGCCACGGGCCGAGACGATGCCTGCTGTGACCGTGCCGCCGAGACCAAAGGGGTTGCCGACGGCAACGACCCAGTCGCCGACGCGGACATTGTTGTCGTCGGCCCAGTTGACGTAGGTGAACTTCTTGCCCTTGCCGTCGACCTTCAGGACGGCGAGGTCGGTGCGCGGATCCTTGCCGATCAGCTTGGCATCGAGCTCGGTGCCGTCATTCATCACGGCGACGAAGGCCTGGCCATCGGACACGACGTGGTTGTTGGTGACGATATAGCCGTCTTCGGAGATGAAGAAGCCGGAGCCCTGGGCGACGGGGCGCAGACGACCCTTGCCGCCCGGACCGTTCGGGCCGCCATTCGGGCCGTTCTGGCCGAAGCGCCTGGGATGACCCTGCTGGTCATTCGGATCCTGGCCGAACTGCTTGAAGAACCGCTTCAGCGGGTGATCGTCGGGAAGGTCGTCGAAGCCGCGGCCGTTGAAATCGAAGGAGAAGCCGTCATTGTTGTCGGAGACGGGATTGACGCGGTTTTCGACCCGGACGGAAACGACAGCCGGCGAGACGGCGTCGACCACATTGGCGAAGCTCGGAACGGCAGGCGCCTGAACCTTGACAGCTTCGGCATAAGACCGGGTGATTTCGAGCGGAACGCCGGTTGCGAGCACAGCGGCTGCGATACCGGCGACGGTAGAAGCCTTGAGCACAGTGGCGAGGGACGGACGTCCGTTGAAATTCTTGAGCATTGGAGCACCTTCTCTTGTTCTTAAATCTTCAGACCGGCGACGCCGGATCAGTCGATGAATGAAGATATAGGACGCCGCACCTTACTGCGAACTGTCCGGCCAATGAAAAGTTGGTAATGTTTGTAATGTTTGCTTTTGGCCAAACGTGCCGCCAGCTTCCCGGGTAGCGCGGACGCGGCCAGATATGCTCGTCCGCCGGCTCAGCCCGGTCGGTTATTTCTTCAGAAGCTCGCTCAGCTTCGCCTGTTCGTCGGCTGTCAGCTTGCTGCCGGTCGGCTTACCGGCCCTGTTGCGCGCAAAGACCAGCAATGACAGCCCGCCGGCGATCACCAGCAGCACCGGCGCGCCCCAGAGCAGCACCGTCTTCATGCCGATACGCGGCTTCAACAGCACGAACTCGCCATAGCGCGAGACGATATAGTTCAGCACCGCCTCGTCGCTGTCGCCATCGGCGATGCGCTCGCGCACCAGCAGGCGCAGATCCTTGGCGAGATCGGCATTGGAATCGTCGATCGACTGGTTCTGGCAGACCATGCAGCGCAGTTCCGCCGACAGGGCGCGGGCGCGCGCCTCGAGCGCCGGATCGGCCAGCACCTCGTCCGGATTGACGGCAAAGGCGGGGGCCGCCATCAGCAGCAAAGCAAAAGCCAGCAAGAGACGCCGCATCATTCCGCCGGCTCCATTGCAGCAGCAGGCTTCGTGGCTTTCGCCTTCCTACGCGGGGCGCCGACGCGCAGGCGGCGGTCGGTGAGCGAGACGAGGCCGCCGAAGGCCATGATCACCGTTCCGCCCCAGATGCAGAGAATGAACGGCTTCCACCAGATGCGCACGACGATGCCGCCGTCCTTGGTGGCGTCGCCGAGCGAGACATAGAGCTGGCTGAGCCCGAAGGTCAGGATGCCGGCCTCCGTCGTCGGCATCTGCCGGGCGGTGTAAAGACGCTTGGCCGACCAGGTATCGGCCACCGCGATACCGGCGCGCCGGATGGTGAAGTGGCCGCGCTCCTCGGTATAGTTCGGCCCGGTCGCCGGCTGCATGCCGTCGAAATGCAGGCTGTAACCGCCGG
>NZ_JACIFS010000018.1:0-27835 GCF_014197475.1 Rhizobium sp. BK212 | reverse complement strand
GAGCCTTTTTCCAGCACCACGACCGAGAGTTCCGGATTGACCTGCTTCAGCCGGATCGCCGCCGCAAGACCGGCCGGACCGGCGCCGACGATCACGACGTCGAATTCCATGCTCTCGCGTTCGGGCAGCTCAGTCGTCTCGGTCATCTATTTCGTCTCCGGCTCGATCTGGCACCAGACCGCGAGAAGCGGCCGGGCCGTGCATCTTATCGCGAAGGATTGCCCGGCATCGTTCGCGAAGACTGTGCCGGTAGCGGCAGAAAACCATTGGGAATCGCCAAGGGAGATTTCAGCGGACGAAAGCAGGAGGAAGGCACGAGGCTGCGTCTGAACATGATCGGGGAAACGGGTGTAACGATCCATGTAGATCACGCCGACCCTGAGATCGGCGCGTTCCTCCATGCCGCCCGGGCCGACGACAACCGCATGGGAATGCGTATCGCCAAAATTCAGGCTTGCAAACGGACCGGAACGGCCGCGTCTCCAGAGCAGCTTGTCGGCGAGACTATGGAACTGGCTGGCGATCGCCTCATATTTCCGTCCCGATTTCGCAAGATGGGCGATGGCGTCATCAAGCCCTTCCGGCGTGCCGGGAAGCGACCCGCCCTCCGGGCGCACCTTGCCGGTCTTGAGCAGCCTCTGGAGAACCTTACCCGCGACGAAGCTGGCGACGGCTGGAGCCTCCGCCGACAACATCAGCCCGCCGACATCGTTGAGGAATTCCTGCAACGGCCGAGAACGCCTTTCCCTTCCGATGTCGTGGAGCCGTATATATGCCGGCTTCTCGTCATCGTTCAGGAGAAGGTCGGCACCAGGTTTGATTGGACGTCCCACCGTGCGCGCCACGTTCGGTCTCCCCGCTAAAGCGCCTTTTGCAATTCCGGCAGGACGTCGAAGAGATCGGCGACCAGTCCGTAGTCGGCGACCTGGAAGATCGGCGCCTCCTCGTCCTTGTTGATGGCGACGATCACCTTACTATCCTTCATCCCGGCCAGATGCTGGATGGCGCCTGATATACCGCAGGCGATATAGAGCTGCGGCGCCACCACCTTGCCGGTCTGGCCGACCTGCCAGTCGTTCGGCGCATAACCGGCATCGACGGCCGCACGGCTTGCACCGACGGCAGCCCCGAGCTTGTCGGCCAGCGGCAGGATGACTTCCCGGAACTTCTCGGCAGAGCCGAGCGCCCGGCCGCCGGAGATGATGATCTTCGCAGACGTCAGTTCCGGACGGTCGGAGGCCGACAGCGCATCGGCGACGAAGCGCGACAGAGCGGGATCGGAAACCGCTGCAACCGTCTCGATCGGCGCGGAGCCACCCTCCGGTGCGGAGGCGAAGGAGGCGGTGCGCACGGTGATGACCTTCTTGGCATCGGTTGCCTGCACCGTCTGGATGGCATTGCCGGCATAGATCGGCCGCTTGAAGGTATCGGCAGAGATCACCTCGATGATCTCGGAGACCTGGGCGACATCGAGCAGGGCAGCGACGCGCGGCAGCACATTCTTGCCGACCGACGTCGCAGCCGAGAGGATCGTGTCGTAGTTGCCGGCCAGCGAGACGATCAGCTCGGCCAGCGGTTCGGCCAGATTGTTGGCCAGCGCATCGCTTTCGGCCAGCAGCACCTTGGAGACGCCGGCAAGCTTGGCAGCCGCATCGGCAGCAGCCTTTGCGCCCTTGCCGGCGACCAGCACATGCACGTCGCCGCCGATCTTGGACGCTGCCGTCAGCGCCTTGGCGGTCTGGTCGGAAAGGCTTTGATTGTCGTGGTCAGCCAGAAGAAGAATGGTCATGATGAGGGCTCCCTGGTTCTGGCTTAAAGCACGCCGGCTTCGTTCTTGAGCTTGTCGACCAGCTCGGCGACCGACTTGACCTTGACGCCGGCCTTGCGGCCGGATGGCTCCTCGGTCTTCAACACTTTCAACCGCGGCGCTGTGGAGACGCCGAAGTCGGCAGGAGACTTCTTGTCGAGCGGCTTCTTCTTCGCCTTCATGATATTCGGCAGCGAGGCATAACGCGGTTCGTTCAGGCGCAGGTCCGAGGTGACCACCGCCGGCAGCTTGATCTCGATCGTCTGCAGGCCGCCATCGACCTCGCGGGTGACGGTCGCCTTGCCATCCCCAATCTCGATCTTCGAGGCGAAGGTCGCTTGGGGCATGCCAAGCAGTGCCGCCAGCATCTGGCCGGTCTGGTTGCTGTCGTCGTCGATCGCCTGTTTGCCGACGATAACAAGGCCGGGCTGTTCGGCATCGGCGACAGCCTTGAGGATCTTGGCAACCGCCAGCGGCTCGACCGCATCGTCGGTCTCGACCAGGATCGCCCGGTCGGCGCCCATGGCAAGGGCCGTCCTCAGCGTCTCCTCGGCCTTGGCAGGACCGATCGACACCACGACAACTTCCTCGGCCTTGCCGGCTTCCTTCAGCCGCAGCGCCTCTTCCACCGAGATCTCGTCGAACGGGTTCATCGACATTTTCACATTGGCAAGCTCGACACCCGTGCCATCCGGACGAACCCGGATCTTCACGTTGTAGTCGACAACCCGTTTGACGGGCACGAGAATTTTCATGGGTGACCCCCTTTATTTCTAGACTACCGGCCGTCAGTGCGGCCGTTCGGCAAGCAATGCCCAGAAGGCGAAGAGCGGCGTGTCGAGCGACCTCATGGCATGTTTGATGCCAGGGAGATTGTAGAAGGATCCGCCGATACCAGGCGAAAACCAGTCCCCTTCCCCCTGCTGGAATTCTCCCTCGGAAAGCACGAGGTAGACTTCCTCCGGTGCATGATCGTGATCGGGGTAGCGCATGTGAGGCGCCATCAACGTCACGCCGATCCACAGGTCGCTCCGCTCCTCCAATCCTCCCGGGCCGATGATCATCGCATTGGCATGGCCATCGACAAAATTGTCGCTGGCCGTGTGGTCATACTTGGTGCGCCGACGCCATTCAAGCATTGGCTCCATGCCTTTGAACCCCTCGATCAAACGCGTCAGCGAAGGATAGGACGGATCGATCGAGAGCGCCACATCAAGGAGCGCACACACGGGCAATCGGCTTCCTTCCCCTGCGCGTGCATCTCCCGGGCATTCCAGCGCCGTAGAAATCTGACGAATCGAGCGCCGGGCTTCCGGCGCCCTGGCAAACTGGTCGAAAGCCACGAATGCCGCATCCACAAAAATCTGGAGGCTTTCATTGCGCAAACTCATGTCACCACCTCCCGAAACGACCCGCCCGACAGGCGGCTGATCTTGCGATCAGATATCTTTTGCGATGCGCAGTCCGTCATAGACGGCCGCATGCGTGTTGCGTGCGGCCACGGCATCGCCGATCCGGAACAGCTGGAACCTGCCGTCGGGATTGCGGACGATGGACTGGGGTTCTCCAGACAGAAGCTGGTCGTGCGACATTTCGCCGAGATTGCTCGAACTGGGTTTCAGTTCGAAATAGAGCTCATCGAGCGGGATGGTCCCATGATTGACGACGATCTGGTCGAAGCTGTGCTGCCTGGCAATCCCGCCGTAATCGCTGCCGATATGAGCGACCAGCTGGTTGCCGCTCTTCTCGACGGCTTCCAGACGGTAGGTGACGGTGAAGGTCACGTCGTGCTTCTGAAGAGAACGCATATAGGGCACCAGGTTCATGGCCATGACCTCAGGCGCGAAGGACCGGTCCGGCGTCATGATCTCGACCTTGGCGCCTGCCTTGGCAAGGAACTCCGCCGCCTGCAGGCCGGCATGGTCGCCGGCATCGTCGAAGATCAGCACGTTGGTTCCAGGCTTCACGTCGCCGGAAATGATGTCCCACGAAGAGACCACCAGCTCGTTGCCGCTCGTGAGAACCTCGGTATGCGGCAGGCCGCCGGTCGCTATGATGACGACATCGGGATTTTCGGCCTCGATGGTGTCGGCTTCCGCCCAGGTGTTGAAGTGGAAGGTGACGTCGTATTTCTCGCACTGGCTCATGCGCCAGTCGATGATGCTGATCATCTCCCTGCGGCGCTCACTCTGGGCGGTGAGCCGGATCTGACCGCCGGGATTGTTCGCCGCCTCGAAAACGACGACCTGATGGCCGCGTTCCCCGGCGACGCGCGCCGCTTCCAGACCGGCCGGGCCGGCGCCGACGATGACGACTTTTTTCCTGGCGTCGGCCTTCGCCACGATATGCGGCATCGTCAGTTCGCGGCCGGTGGCGGCATTGTGGATGCAGAAGGCGGCGGCGCCCTGGTAGATGCGATCGAGACAGTAATTGGCGCCGACGCAGGGGCGGATATCCTCTTCCCGTTTTTCGATGATCTTGCGGACGATGTGCGGATCGGTCATGTGGGCGCGGGTCATGCCGATCATGTCGACTTTCCCGGCCGCGATCGCGTGACGCGCGGTCGCGACGTCCGGTATCTTGGCAGCGTGGAACGTCGGAAAATTGGTCGCGGCCCGGATTTCACCGGCAAAATCCAGGTGCGGAGAGTTTGCCATGCCCTGGATCGGAATGACATCCGTCAAACCCGCATCGGTATCGATGTGGCCCCGAATGACGTTCAGATAGTCAATGAGGCCGCTATCGCGGAGCCGCTTGGAAATCTCCATGCCTTCGGCCTTGCCGGTACCGCCGGGAAGACATTCGTCGGCGGTATAACGAACGCCGAGGATGAAGTCGTCACCCACCCTTTGCCGGATCGCCTTGAACACATCGAGACAGAAGCGCATGCGGTTTTCGAGAGGGCCGCCATAGGGACCATCGAGTTCGTTGGTCAGCGGCGACGCGAACTGGTCGATCAGATGGCCGTAGGCCTCCAGCTCGACACCGTCCATGCCGCCCGCCTTCATGCGCTCCGCAGCATCGGCGAAATCCTTGATGATGCGCTCGATGTCCCAATCTTCCATCTTCTTCGGGAAGGCGCGGTGGGATGCCTCGCGATGATGCGACGGCGCCACGACCGGCAGCCAGTCGCCCTTGTCCCAGCGCGTGCGCCGGCCGAGATGGGTGAGCTGGATCATGATCGCCGCCCCCTCTTCATGCACGGCGTCGGTCATTTCCCTGATCCACGGGACGATCTCGTCCTTATAGGCGAGCAGGTTGTTGAAAACCGGCGGACTGTCCCTGGAGACCGCGGCCGAGCCTGCGGTCATCGTCAGCGCCACGCCGCCCTTTGCCCGCTCCACCGTATAGGCGCGATACCTCTCCTTCGGCATGCCGTCTTCCGGATAGGCAGGCTCGTGGGAGGTCACGATGAGACGGTTGCGCAGCTTCAAATGCTTGAGCTGATAGGGCTGAAGAAGGGGGTCATTCGACATGGGCCGTGGTTCCGGATTAAAAACGTCAGAGGAGACGCTAAGCATAATGTACATAAGTGTCAACGAGGAAAACAAACGGGTCGTTATTTTCGACACTGATGTACATTTTTCTTGTGCGTGGTTTGATAATTTGATAGGAAACACCCATGGATCAGGCTTTGAACGACACTGGCTGGCGCGGATCACAGGAGGGATGGCTGGAAGCAGCGTATCACTCGCTGCTGGATTCCGGGGTGGATTCGGTGAAGATTCTGCCGCTGGCGAAGAAGCTCAATCTCTCGCGCACGAGCTTCTACTGGTTCTTCAAGGATCGGGAGGAGCTGTTGGCCGCGCTTGTGGCGCGCTGGCGCGATAAAAACACCGGCAACATCGTCAAGCAGTCGGAAGCTTATGCGGAATCGCTTGCCGAGGCGATGCTCAACGTCTTCGATTGCTGGCTCAACAACGATCTGTTCGACGCCAGGTTTGAATTCGCCGTACGCAGCTGGGCGCTGCAGTCCGACGAGATTCTCGCCGAAGTCCGGCAAGCCGATCAGCTTCGCCTCGAAGCCCTCAAGCGCATGTTCATCCGGTTCGGACTACCAGAAACGACATCAGATGTCAGAGCGCGAACAACTTACCTCGTTCAGATCGGCTATATCTCCATGCAGTCCAGGGAGGAACTCGCCGTCCGCATGAAACGGATTCCAGAGTATATTGCGATCTACACCGGCGAAGTGCCGCAGCAGAGGGAGCTCGATCGCTTCTTCTCCCGGCATGGCTATAGGCCCGGTTAGGGAAGGCCGAGATGAGCGTTTCCTTGAGGATCGGCATCATTGGCGGCGGCGGATGGCTTGGCGGAGCAATCGCCGGCTCGATCCTCGATGCCGGCCTGGTCGGCCCTCGAAATCTCTCCCTCTCCTATCGCAGCGAGCCGCCGCGCCGTTTCCCGAATTCTTTCCTGACCACCGACAATCAGGAGCTTGCCGACCGCTCGGATGTGATCCTTCTCGCCGTTCGTCCGGCCGACTGGCATGCTCTGGAGTTCGATGCCGGCGGCAAGCTCGTCATCTCGGTCATGGCGGGCATCCGCTTGGACACGCTTTCGGGACGCCACAACACCGATCGCGTCGTCCGCGCTCTGCCGAATGCCGCTGCCGAAGTAACCAGGTCCTATACGCCCTGGACTGGCGCGAGCGACGTCACGGAAGACGATCGGGCAGTCGTCCGCGCCATTTTCCAGGCATGCGGATCTGAGGACGAGGTCGGAGGGGAAAGCGACATCGACTATCTCACCGGCCTTTCCGGATCCGGACCGGCATTCCCGGCGCTGCTCGCAGCCGCCATGATGAGCGACGCCGTCACCCATGGCCTGCCGGCGGAGATTGCGCAGCGGGCCGTCAACACGGTGATGACCGGCGCCGGCCGCCTGCTGGAGCGCCGTGACGAATGTCCTGACGACGTCGTTCAAACCTTTCTCGCCTATCGCGGCACCACCGCAGCAGCCATCGAAGGCATGCGCGCTGCCGGGTTCGACGCTTCCGTCGCCAAGGGACTGTCGGCGGCATTCAAGAAATCGGTGAGTATGGGAGACGCTTCCTGACAACCGTTGGAGCGGGTTCCTGCGGCGCCCCGCTCGTCAAAATCGGCCGCTAAGCAGAGGGAACGAAATGAAAAAACTACTTGCATCGACATGCCTGACATTCGGCCTGATCGGCGGGGCGTCTTTCGCCAGCGCCGCCGAATGCGGCAGTGTGACCATCGCCAGCATGAACTGGCAGAGTGCAGAGGTTCTCTCTAACCTCGACAAGTTCATCCTGAACGAAGGTTATGGCTGCGAGGCCGACATCACCGTCGGCGACACCGTCCCGACGATCACCTCCATGGCCGAAAAGGGCCAGCCCGACATCGCGCCGGAAGCCTGGATCGACCTGCTTCCCGATGTCGTCAAGAAGGGAACGGATGAAGGCCGGATCGTCCAGGTCGGCTCTCCGCTGCCCGATGGCGGCGTACAGGGCTGGTGGATTCCCAAATATGTTGCCGATGCCCATCCCGATATCAAGACCATCGGCGACGTGCTGAAGCATCCGGATCTCTTCCCCGATCCGGAAGATCCGAAGAAGGGCGCCATCTACAACGGGCCGCAGGGTTGGGGCGGCACCGTCGTGACCACGCAGCTCTACAAGGCCTTCGAAGCCGAGAAGGCCGGCTTCACCCTCGTCGATACCGGCTCAGCCGCCGGCCTCGATGGTTCGATCGCCAAGGCTTACGAACGCAAGGAAGGCTGGGCCGGCTATTACTGGGCGCCGACCGCGCTGCTCGGCAAGTATCAGATGGTCAAGCTCGAAGCCGGTGTGCCGCAGGATGCAGCCGAATGGAAGCGCTGCATCACCGTCGCCGATTGCCCCGATCCGAAGCCGAACGCATGGCCGGTCGATCACGTCGTGACCTTGGTTGCCAAGCCCTTCTCGGAAAAGGTCGGGCCTGAGGTCATGGACTATCTGACGAAGCGCTCCTGGAGCAATGACACGGTCAACAAGCTGATGGCGTGGATGACCGACAACCAGGCGACCGGCGAAGATGGCGCCAAGCACTTCCTGAAGGAAAACAAGGACCTCTGGACCAAGTGGGTCTCGCCTGAGGCAGCCGCGAAGATCGAAGCTGCGCTTTAACGCCGACTATTGCGGTGCGCTCAAAGCGCACCGCCTCTCGCTGCCGATAAAATCAAAAAGACTGCCGCGGCTCTTTGAAGAAAAAGGGGAACCGAATGGAATGGTTTTATAAATTCCCGCATATGGATGATGATGCCCTTCGCAATCTGAAGAAGGCGATCGATGACGGCTTTCGCGCCTTTACTCGCAGCTATGGCGACGCGATCGAAAGCCTCTTCTCCCCGCTGCAGCATTTTCTCATCGCCGCCGACCGCTTCATGACGCAGACGCCGTGGCCGATCATCACATCCATCATCCTTGTCATCGCATGGTTTGCGAGCCGCAGCCTGAAGATCGTCTTCGGCTGTCTCGTGACACTGCTGCTGATCGGCTATTTCGACATGTGGGACGATACGATGCGGACGGTCTCGATGATCTTCGTCTGTACCGTGCTCTCGATCGCCATCGGCATCCCGATGGGGATCCTGATGGCGCGTTCCGACCGGCTGCAGCGCGTCATCAACCCGATCCTCGACGTCATGCAGACCATGCCGAGCTTCGTCTACCTGATCCCTGTCGTCATGCTGCTCGGCATCGGCAAGGTGCCGGGACTGATCGCCGTCGTTATCTACGCCATCCCGCCGATGATCAGGCTGACCGACCTCGGCATCCGCCTGGTCGATAAGGACGTGCTGGAGGCGGCCGACGCCTTCGGGACATCGAGTTCGCAGAAACTGTTCAAGGTCCAGTTGCCGCTGGCGCTTCCCACCATCATGGCCGGCATCAACCAGACCATCATGATGGCGCTCGCCATGGTCGTCGTCGCCTCGATGATCGGTGTCCAGGGTCTTGGCCAGCCGGTTCTGAAGGCGATCGCCAACCAGTACTTCACGCTGGGCATTTTCAACGGCCTTGCCATCGTCGGCATCGCCATCATCTTCGACCGGGTCAGCCAGGCATATGGCAAGAGGCTCCAGAAGCATCGGGAGATCGTCCATGGCTGATCAACGTTTCGGCGGCATCAAGATCCGCCATCTCTACAAGATCTTCGGTCCCAATCCTGCCGCTTACGTCGATGCCGTCCAAAAAGGATTGTCGAAGACCGAGCTCAACCAAAAGCATGGCCACGTGCTGGGCTTGAGCAATATCAATATCGAGATACCTTCGGGCCGCATCCAGGTCATCATGGGCCTCTCGGGTTCGGGCAAATCGACCCTCATCCGCCACATCAATCGCCTGATCGATCCAACCGCCGGCGAAGTGCTTGTCGACGGCGTCGATGTCGTGAAAATGAACGAGACCGAATTGCGGGCGTTTCGCCGACACCAGACGGCCATGGTGTTTCAGAAGTTCGCGCTTCTGCCGCACCGGAATGTTCTCGACAACACCATCTTCGGCCTCGAAGTGCAGGGCATGGAGCGTTCGAAAGCCGTCGACGTCGCCATGCGCTGGCTGGAGCGGGTCGGTCTCAAGGGCTTCGAGCAGAAATATCCCAACCAGCTCTCCGGCGGCATGCAGCAGCGTGTCGGCCTGGCGCGCGCCCTTTCCAACGATGCGCCGGTCCTTTTGATGGACGAAGCCTATTCGGCGCTCGATCCCTTGATCCGCACGGATATGCAGACGGTCCTTCTCGACATTCAGAGGGAGATCAAGAAAACCATCGTCTTCATCACCCACGATCTCGATGAGGCCCTTCGCCTGGGCGACCAGATTGCGATCCTGCGCGACGGCGAAGTCATCCAGCAGGGCACCAGCCAGGACATCGTCCTGCGTCCGGCGGACGACTACATCGCCAATTTCGTCAAGGAGGTTAATCGCGGCCGCGTCATCCATGTCGAAGCCGTCATGACCCCCCTGCATTCCGGCGCAGTACCCGGCGGATTGACGATTGCGTCAGGCACGACAGTCGAAGAGGCCGTCCGGATCCTGGCATCGGCGCCGGACGACGATGCCAGGGTGATTTCACCATCAGGCGAAGCATTGGGTCTCGTCACCTTCCGCCAACTCGCAGGCGCGATGGTGAACTCGCAGGAGGTGGCTCCCCGACGCGATAGTGCCCTCTCGGTCGCACTCTGAAGCTCAAATGCGGCCGTCTCTCCGTTTCGTTGGCGATACCGATATCGGACACGTCGCCATCGCAGGAAATGGAAAGTCGGCCGCCTGACGCTTGGGGATCACCATGTCGAAACTCTTTCCGCGTCTGTTTTCGCCCGTCAGTCTGCGCGGACACATTTTGCGCAACAGGATCGTTTTCGGCGCGCATACGGCAAACATGGCGAGCGACGGCGTGCCCGGCGACCGGCATGTCGCCTATTATGCCGAGCGTGCGATCGGCGGCGCCGGAATGATCGTGGTCGAACCGATGCCGGTCCATCCCGCCGCCGTGTTGACGCGCGGGAATTTTCTTCCCGGCGACGATAGTGTGGTTCCTCACTTCAGGAAGGTCACGACGGCGATCAGGGAGAACGGCGCGGTCGCGATCCAGCAGCTCTACCATGTCGGCGCGCATGGAGATTCCGATAATTCATACCACCCGCATTGGTCGCCGTCCGGTCTGCCCAGTTATCACGACAGCGACGGCTCGCATGCCATGAGCGAGGCGGAAATCTCAGAAACCATCGACGGCTTCGTGCAGGCGGCGCGCCGCTGCCGTGAGGCCGGTTTCGATGGCGTGGAGGTCTGGGCGGCCTATCTCGGCCTCATCGAGCAGTTCTGGACGCCCTGGTCGAACCGGCGAGAGGATCAATGGGGCGGTTCGCTCGAAAATCGGACACGTTTCTCGCGCGAGATCATGAGCCGCATCCGGGCGGTCTGCGGTGAGCAGTTCATCATCGGGCTTGCGATCAGCGATGAGCCCGATCACAGCGTCGCGCTGACGCGGGACGAGCTTGCCGAAATCGTCGCCCTCCATGACGATCTCGGCCTCGTCGATTACGTCACCTGCGGCTCGGGCGGCTATCTCGACTTCCACAAGCTGATGCCGACATTCCTTTACCAGGAGAAGCTCGGCGCCGATCTCGCTGCGACGATCAGGCGGTCCGTCAAGCATGCGCTCGTCATCGCCGAAAGCCATATCAGAACACCGGAGAATGGCGAAACCATTCTGGGAGAAGGAACGGCGGACCTCGTCTCGATCGTGCGCGGCCAGATCGCCGATCCCCATCTCGCCCGAAAAGCCGGCGAAGACCGCCCCGACGATGTTCGCGGCTGCATTTCGTGCAACCAGATGTGCTGGGGCCGGCGCTCGCGTGATTATTGGATAAGCTGCCTCATCAACCCGTCGGCCGGACGGGAATACCAATGGGGCGGCGACCGCTTCAGCCCGGCCGGCCAGCCGAGAACGGTGCTGGTGGTCGGCGGCGGGCCTGCCGGTCTGGAAGCCGCCCGTGCAGCCGCGGAGAGAGGCCACCGGGTCATCCTCGCGGAAGCCTCCAGCCGGCTCGGCGGCAATTTCCTGCTGGCCGGACTGCAGCCTCGCCGCGCGCAGATCCTCGACCTCATCGGCTGGTACGAGCGGCAGCTGACGAAACTCGGCGTCGAGATCCGGCTCAACTCTTATGTCGAGGCATCGGATGTCGAAGCGATCGGCGCGGATGCCGTCATCCTGGCGACAGGTTCCTATTCTCCCGAAACCGGCTTCCAGAAGGCTCTCCCCTCGGTCGAGACGCTGCCCGGCATCGAAAAGGGAAACGTCTTCACCATCGAGGCTGTCATGGCGCGGCAGGCAAGGCCGGGCAAAAGGGTCCTGCTGCTCGACGAGGGTGGCGGCTGGCGCGGCTGCGGAACCGCCTGGAAGCTCGCCGAAGATGGGCACCTGGTGACCATGCTCTCGCCCGATCCCTTCATCGGCAAGGAACTTCAGCGCACCACCGCCGACGTACCGCTGCGTCGGACCTTGAAGAGGCTGGGTGTCCAATGGCGTCTGGAGGTCAGCGTGCTGGCGTGGCACGGCAACGGCGTCACCCTGCTGGATCACAATACCGGCGAGCATTTCTTCGAGGAAGGCGACAGCCTGGTGCTCGCCACCACCAATGCAGCCGCCAACTGGCTCGGCGAAGAACTGCGCTCGAGCGGTCGCCATATCGTGGAGATCGGAGACTGCGCCGCGCCGCGCCAGGCGCCCTATGCCTTCTATGAGGGCAGGCGAGCCGCATTGGAGCTCTGATGACCGGGCAGAGGATCAGAATGCCGATCGACGAGCTCCGCCAACTGGCGCTCGAAACCTGCATCGCCTGCGGTGCCAGCCAGGCCATGGCGAAGGCGCTCGTCGATGCAACCCTGTCGGCCGCCCGTTTCGGACGCCCCGAATTGGGTTTTCCGCATTTCGTCGATTATCTCACCAGCCTGCGCGAGGGGCGGATCAACGGAAACGCCAAGCCCCGCTTCAACCATGTGCTGCCGGCCCTAATCCAGGCCGACGCCGATGGCGGCATAGCGCAGCTCGGCTTTGACCTCATTTACGACGACTTCACGAAACGCGTGAGAACCTTCGGCATTTCAGTCTTCACGCAGAAAAACAGCTATACCGCCGGCGAACTGGGATATTACATCAGGCGCCTGGCTCAGGACGGATTGATCTCCATCGCCGCTGCCAACGGCCCACCATTGATGGCCGCCGCCGAGGGCGGCGAGCGCGTCTACTGCACAAATCCGCTGGCCTTCGGCGCGCCCATGCCGGACCCTCTGCCGCCTCTCGTCATCGACCAGGCGACGAGTGCCACGGCCTTCGTCACCCTTGCCGAGGCGGCCAAGGCGCAGTCGCCGATCGCTCACGGCATCGCCATCGATGAGACCGGCGCAATCACCACCGATCCGGTCAAGGCGATGCTCGGCGCGCTCCTGCCCTTCGGCGGGTATAAGGGCGCCAATATCGCCCTTGTCGTCGAGATGCTTTCCGCGGGTCTTTCCGGAGCCGCGTGGTCGCTCGATGCAGGCCACTTTCTCTCAGGCGAGCATCCGGTCAATGCCGGAATGACCGTGATCGCGCTCTTTCCCGCAGCAGTAGATCCGGATTTTCAGGCGCGAGCCACGGCCCAATTGGAGCGGCTGCGCGCCAAGGGGGTTCGCATCCCCGGCGACAGAGCGATGTCCGCATGTACCGCGGAAACCGATAGCCTCGAAGTCGACGCAGCGGTACTCGAAACGATCCGCCGCTTGTGCCTTCAGTGAAAGCAAATCATTACCAAGCCGAAGAAGCGCGCGCACAGTGGACCAGTGCGCAACCATGCCGACAATGTCCTCGTTCGGCTAATTGAGAAATTACAGATCTCTATCCACTTTGCGCAGCGCATTGCGCAGAATAGACGGCTTCAGGGGAGCGGCTTCATATACATTTTGCGCAAGATCAGTCCAGACTGCGCCACGAAAAGCCGCTCGGCCGACAATATCGGGACCGGACAATTGCTCCATAGCTGAGGAACAGTAAGATCAATCCCGACCAATGCCATGATGGTTTGCGGTCCTAAAACCAAACCCGTTCATCCATCACCCCCAAAAGGATGGAAGGGATCATACATACGCACTCCATCCCGTGCGTATGCCTGCATGCCTGTCAGCCTGCCGAAGGCCCTCTTTAAGCGGTCCACTATAGAACCTTCGGCAGGCGACTGCGCGACTTGCAAAATCGGGGGCCCGCTCGATAAGCTTCAGATATCGCTCCTCTCGGCAAGACCCGCTGCATTTAAGCCCGCTGAGCGCGGCCGCGTTTTTTCGGACGTGCCAAGACCGCTCTATCACTTTGAATCAAAATCCTAAGACGCGCCGCATGAATCTGCAGTGGCGCGATGCGCTTTAGTGGCCTGGCGGATACAGGCGACAAATTTACCCTTCTGCGTAATCGTTTCATCATCAGCCCGATGGCTTGCCAACCGTTCCCGGTTCTGCCAGTTCCTGACGTCAGGCTACGAAAACGAGTATGATGGCAACTGTCGGCAATGCATTTAACGGGTTGGTTTTTTTGACGCTCGTCACGCCCGCGTTTGGTCTGCATCGGCTTACGCAAACCACTGATCCCGATAGCCACACCAAGTGCAGATTCCCCTGCTCCGTTGAGACTTGCTGCGCTGCATGCTCCGATCGGCTAATATATAGCCACGCCTCACCAATCAATTGCGTCCACAGGCCCTGACGAAGCGGAGGAGGAGGATCGATGGTATCAGGCGAAGCGATTGGAGGCACGTGCATCAGCATGACAGCGCTATCATGGATTGCGCCGGCATTGGCGAGCGACGGAGAAGGACAAGTCAACACAGCCCCATTGAAACGATAGGAGCGGCATGACGGACAATAGCACTGCCCCATTCTCATTTCGATTTAGCGGTTCGTCCTTCGACAACATGGTCGAAACGCTGGGCGGCGCCTTTGGCGCATTTGATGCCGAGCCTGTCGGCCGCAGCCAGGACTTCCATTGGGGATTGGATTTCTCGGCATGTGACAGTGCCGTCCTGCTCACCGGTTATCATGAGGCGGAATTTCAGTTCAATATCGAGCCGACCGTCGATACGGCCGAATATCTGTCGATCGTCGTGCCGCGCAGCGGCGGCATGGGGGTCACCTATGGGTCCCGCGTCGCCGAGGCCGGACAAGGAAAATTGCTTCTTTACAATAATTTCGAGCCCAACAGCGTCATCATGCATGGGCGATCGAACGTCATCGACGAGTTGCTGATCAACTGGCCGCTCATCCTCCAGACGATCGGCCAGACTTTCGAGATGCCGTTCAGCGGCTCTCTCGATCTGCTGCCCGAACTGGATCTGTCGAAGCCAGCTGGCCGCCTGATCAGCAATCTGACGGAAACGATCATCGCGGGCATGCGCGACGATGGCCCCTTGCTGCAGTCGCCGATCGCCATGGCGCATATGACGCAGGCGCTGGCCGATCTGGTCGTGCGCCTGGTGCCGCACCGGCTGTCGCATTTCCTGGAGAATGGCCCGGCCCTGATCGCTCCCCGGCATGTCCGCCGGGCGATCGAATTCATGCACGCCAATATCGATCAGCCGATCACCATGCCGAAGGTCGCCGAAGCGGCCGGCGTATCCAGCCGGGCGCTCGAAACCGGTTTTCGTGCCTTCAGGGGAACCTCTCCCGCCGCCTACCTCTTGACCCTTCGTCTGCGTGCGGCACGCCAGGATCTGCTCGATCCCGAGAGCAAGGACACCATGAAGGCCATCTGCCTCAAATGGGGCTTCTTTCATTTCGGCCGGTTTTCCTCGGTCTACAAGACGACATACGGAGAATACCCTTCCGACACCAGGAAGCGCGTGATCCGGCGATAACGCGAACGGTTTAGGTCTCGTCTATCGACGGCAATGTGTAATGTACTCTCATCGTCCTTGGATCGCGCTTGACGATCTGCAGCACGCCCTCGCGTTCCGCCAGGGCGTTGAGTTCCCTGAGGACGAGAGAATGCGCGATCCCCAGCATGCGCGCAAAGGTGCGGCTGTCACGCGCAATTCCGAGTTCCGCGGCGACAAGCAGGCCGGCTTGTATGGACGTCAGCTTGGCATCCCTGCCTTGCGCCGCTGCGACGAGGGCAAGAAAGCGATCGACCTCAGCGGCCTCTTCGCTCACGCGGCTTTTCGCCGGCGGAAGGACACCATGATCGATTTCGAAGTGGGCGTATCGCTTTCCCTGCCGGCGCTGCCAAGCGGCACGAGCACGTTCAGTTCGGGGTAATAACCCGCTATGCTTCCCCGGGGGATGTCATAGGGCACAAAGCGGAAATTCTCAGCGATGCGCTCGATACCGTCCTCATGCTCGCCGACCACGTCGACCCGGTCGCCGGCCTCGGCATGCATCGCCTGCAGATCCGCCGGGTGAATGAAGATGACCTGCCGCTCCCCGTAAACGCCGCGATATCGGTCATCGAGGCCATAGACCGTCGTATTGTATTGATCGTGCGACCGGAAGGTCTGCAGGGCGAAACGCCCCTCACCCCTTCGCGCCCGCTGATGCACCGTCTCTTCCGGAAGCGGCTCGGCAGAGAATGACGCCTTGCCTGCCGGCGTATCCCACTCCCGGTGGGCGGCCGTGTTGCGCAGGTGGAAACCGCGCGGCTTGCGCAGGTGCACATTGTAGTTTTCGAAGCCCGGGATAGTCGCCGCGATATGATCGCGAATGCGGTCGTGGTCGCCGGCGAGCTCTGTCCAGTCGACCACGGCGGCGCCCACCGTCGCTTGCGCAATGCCGGCAATGATGGCGACTTCCGAGAGGAGATGCGGTGAGGCGGGGCGATTGATGCCGGCGGAACCGTGCACCATGCTCATCGAATCCTCGACGCTGACGAGCTGGGAGTTGCCCGCCGCGTTCAGATCCATCTCGGTGCGCCCGAGGCACGGCAGGATGAAGGCGGCCTCGCCGGGCATGAGATGCGAATGATTGGGTTTGGTGGCGATGTGCACCGTCAGCTTCAGCCGCCGCAGCGCCTTCTCGACAAGGGCGCTGTCGGGGGTGGCGCGGGCGAAATTGCCGCCAAGCCCGATGAAGGCCTCGGCCGAGCCGTCGAGCATCGCGCCGATGGCGGCAAGGACATTGTGGCCATGTTCGCGGGGAACGGCGAAGCGGAAGTGTTTCTCCAGCGCATCGAGGAAATCGTCCGACGGCTTTTCGTTGATGCCGACGGTGCGGTCGCCCTGCACGTTGGAATGCCCGCGAACCGGGCAAAGGCCGGCACCCGGCCGGCCGATATTGCCGCGCAGGAACATGAAATTGGCGATCTCGCGGATCGTCGCGACCGAATGCAGATGCTGGGTCACGCCCATCGCCCAGGTGCAGATGACCTTCTCGGCGTTGATATAGACATCGGCGGCCCGCTCGATCTCCTGCCGGCTCAGTCCCGATTGGTCCTCGATCTCAGCCCAGCTCGTCGCCTCGACCGCTGCCCGGTATTCCGCAAAACCCGCGCAGTGTTCGGCGAGAAATGCATGGTCGAGAACGGAGGGCAGACCGGCGGCGACCGCTGCCTCTTCCGCAGCCAGCACGGCCTTCGCCATCCCGCGCACCGCGGCCATGTCGCCGCCGAGTTGCGGCTGGAGATAAAGGCTGGCGATGTCGGTCGAACCGCCGCGCAGCATCTCGATCTTGTCCTGCGGATCGGAGAAGCGCTCCAGGCCGCGTTCGCGGATCGGATTGAAGACGACGATGCGCGCGCCGCGGATCGCCGCCCGGCGCAAGTCGCCGAGCATGCGGGGATGGTTGGTGCCCGGGTTCTGCCCGATCACGAAGATCGCATCGGCCTCTTCGAAATCCTCCAGAAGCACCGTGCCCTTGCCCACGCCGACCGCCTGGCGCATGGCGATGCCGCTTGCCTCGTGGCACATGTTGGAGCAGTCGGGAAAATTGTTCGTGCCGTAGACGCGCACGAAGAGCTGGTAAAGGAAGGCCGCCTCGTTGCTCGCCCGGCCCGACGTGTAGAATTCCGCCCGGTCGGGATGATCGAGCCCCTTGAGAATGGCTCCGATTTCGGCGAAGGCATCCCCCCACACGACCGGCAGATAACGGTCGCTCGCCGCATCGTAGCGCATCGGATGCGTCAGGCGGCCGTTGAGTTCCAGCTCATAATCCGTCAGCCGGCGAAGCTGCGATACCGTATTGTCAGCGAAGAAGGCGGGCGTTGCCCGCTTCTCCGTCGCCTCCCAGGCGACGGCCTTCACACCGTTTTCGCAGAACTCGAACGACGATCCGTGTTCCGGATCGCCCCAGGCGCAACCCGGGCAATCGAACCCGTCCGGCTGGTTCGCCTTCAGCATCGTCCGCGCCCCGGAAATCGGCATGCCGCTTTGAAGCAACTGCTTCCCGCAGCTCTTCAACGCGCCCCAGCCGCCGGCTGCCGCCGATTTCTTGCCAATGAATTTTTTGTCCATGCGCCCTGTATTGTCGAAGCGAGGAAAACATCAAGGCCGCAGGAGCGATGGATCGATAGGAAAAACCTATCAAGGATTCAATCAACCAACGTCCTTCATGGCATGTCGTTCATCGGGCGAATGGGCCAGGATGCGATTGCGGCCTTGCGTCTTGGCGTCGTAGAGCGCGGCATCGGCCTCCGTCAGGAGACGGTTCGGGTTGACCCTCAAGGTGGCGCCGGTCGCGCAGGATATGCCGATACTGGCGGTCACTCGTCCGAATTCGCTGCCGGAATGAACGATATTCTCCTGCTTTAGGAGACGTGCGAATTGCTCGGCAACGATCATTGCCCCTTTCGCACTGGTCGCCGGAAGCAGAACCACGAATTCCTCTCCGCCGTAACGTGCGACGATGTCTGCCGGCCGGCTGACGGACTGGCGAAGGCACTTGCTGACGACACGCAGGCATTGGTCTCCGGCGGGATGACCGTAGGTGTCGTTATAGGCCTTGAAGCGGTCGATATCGACCATCAGCAGGCTGAACGGCGTGTTCTTCCTGGCGCTGCCGGTGGTCTCGCGTGCGAAAGCTTCGTCGAAGGCCCGACGATTGACGATGCCGGTGAGCCCGTCGGTCTCGGCAAGGGACTTCAGCTGCTCCGCCGACAACCTGAGCGCGATTTCCGCCTGCTTCGTCGCGGTGACGTCCGAGACGACGGCCATCGCCGTGCCGTCTTCGGCAAGCCTTGTCCGGATGCTGCGCCAGTCGCCGTTATAAAGCTGGACCTCTTCGTCCTTGTTGCTGTGCAGCGCAGCACTGGCGACCTTGATCCATTCTTCGAGGCCATTGTCCGGAATACCGGTGCGCTCGTTTGTTTCGGCGACGCGGCGGAGAATGTCGCTGATATGGGCGCCAACCACGCGCGCATCCCCGGATAGTGGAAAGGCGGTGCGATACTGCTCGTTGCAGAAAACAAGAAAACCCTTGCTGTCGTACATGGCGATACCGTCGGACATGCCGGCCATCGCATGCGACAGCAGGTTCTTGCTTTCGCGCAATTCCCGCTCCAGGACGGTACGCTCCGTAATGTCACGTGTTACGCCCGCAAGGCCGATCACCCGCCCCTGCCTATCCCGCAGCGGCACCTTGGAGGCGAGCAGGGATCTGCCTTCGATATGCTCGGTAGAGTCGATCAGAGGCACCCCGGTGTCCATAAGCTGCTGTTCGAGATAATACAATTCTTCGGCGAGCGGGCGCGACAGGAGATTGAAATCTGACAATCCGGTCATCTCCGCCGTCGTCTTGAAACGATAGAGGCGGATCATATTTTCGTTGACGGTGATGAACCGGCTGTTTCGATCCTTCACGTAGAGATAGTCGGGCGACTGCGAAAATGCGGTCACCAATATGCTTCGTTCCAGCGCCCATTGCTGGGTCTTCAACAGAACGAAACCACAAAGCACAGTCGCCAGGCAATTCAACACAGTCATGGGCAGACCGATGATGGCCAGCACACGGGCGTGCACCAGGGTGGGTAGCGTCGCCATCGATACGACAAGTACGCCGGCGAGCGCGAGGCCTAGCAGGCCAACGTCCATGAGCCGGGGAGATCTCTTGCGGATCCAGAAATTGGCAACCAGGCCGAGGCCGGTCGCGACTGCAATCACGATGAGGCCGTCGACCATTGCCGCGCCGCCGACACAGAAGCGGAAGGCCATCGCCAGCGACGCGGCAAAAACGGCCGCGATCGGTCCGCCGAACATGCCCGCCAAAGCAAGCGGCGAGAAGCGCAAGTCGATATAGAGGCCGGGATTGAATTCGACGGCCAGCAATATCGATCCGATCGAGGCCGCGCCGGCCACGATTCCGAAGGCGATTTTCTCCTGCCTGGCCGAACTGCGCTGAAACTGGATCGAAAAATGCGCCCAGAGCGAAATTGCCAGGCACACGAAAGAAAGGTTGCCACCGAATTGCGTCCAGATGCCACTCACTGCGTTGGATCCACCTTCCAATACATGTACCGAACTGATCATAGGGCAACACTGGTTTGAGCTTAGTTAAATCGGAGACTCATCAGGCTATTTCATTTGCAGATGCGTCTCCGGGCCGAAGCGAGTGCTGGAGACGGTGAGGTGTGCGCAGGGCCTTGCTGCCAGATTTGACGACATGGGAAAGACGCTGAACCGGATTGAAAGGTCATGCCCGAAGACGGCAGGAGACATCATGTCCGCAACGCGCTGCAGTTCAACGGATAGCGCCCGATGCGATAAGGCATGCTTAACAACTGCATCCTGGGCCTCGGGACATCTATCCGGATAGCGCAATAGTTGCGCTATCCGGATAAGCATGCGCATTTGGACTATCGTGTTGCGCGCCAAAGCGCTCGTGAAGCTACGAGAGAGATCGCGCCGCTGCTGTTCATAACGCACCCGCGGTCACGATCCCGGCTCTTTCACTACTTGCAGATCGCCGCAGCCAAAAAGCCACGCATCGCCTCGCCATAGGGCGGCCGCATCATGTATTCCGCTTCCGCCATCTTGCTCTGGTGATAGACGGCGCGCGGATGCGAGAAGGCGAGGAAGCCGAATTTGCCGTGATAGGCTCCCATGCCCGAATGGCCGACGCCGCCGAAGGGCAGGCCTTCCGCCGTGACGTGGCTCATGCAGTCGTTGACCGTCGCCCCGCCGGAGGTCGTGTTGTCGAGGACACGCCGTTCCTCTTGCTGATCCTGGCTGAAATAGTAGAGAGCGAGGGGGCGCGGCCTCGCATTGATACGATCGATGACGTCGGCGATATCGCGATAGGCAATGACCGGCAGCACCGGCCCGAAGATTTCCTCCTGCAGCACGCGCATGTCTTCCGTCGGATCGAGGATCAAGGTCGGGGGTATGCGATGAGCCGATTGCTGGGAGAAATTCTCCGCCGCCGGGTTGATCTCGACAATCCGAGCGCCCTTGGCCCTGGCATCGTCGATCAGGCCCCGAACGCGGGCGTGATGGCGGGCGTTGACGATCGAGGTGTAATCGGGATTTTCCTTCAGCGCCGGATACATCGCGCCGACCGCTGTGACTGCATGTCCGGCAAAGGCTTCGACGCTTTCCTCGGGCACATAGACATGATCAGGCGCAAGGCAGATCTGGCCGGCATTCAGCGTCTTGACCGTCATGACGCGGCGCGCCGCGTCTGCGAGATCGGCCGAGCGGCCGACGATGACGGGCGATTTGCCGCCAAGCTCGAGCGTCAGCGGCGTCAGGTTTTCCGCCGCCGCGCGCATGACATGATGGGCGATCGCGGTCCCGCCGGTGAAGATCAGGTGGTCGAAGGCGAGTGATGTAAAGGCCGTGCCTGTCGCCGGCCCGCCCTGAACGACTGAGATTTCCGTTTCGTCGAAGGCGCCGGCGATGAGCTCCGCCATCAAGGCTGATGAAGCCGGCGTCACCTCCGACGGCTTGATCATGGCGCGGTTGCCGGCGGCGAGAATGCCGGCAAGCGGCGCAAGGGCGAGCTGATAGGGGAAATTCCAGGGGCTGAGGATTCCGACCACGCCTTTCGGCTGATAGACCACTTCGGCCACCGCGTCCGGGAACAATGCCTCGTGCTGCTCGGGCTTCAGCCATTCGGCAAGATGGGCCTTGGCATATTTGAGCGAACCGACGCAGGTGAAGACGTCGAGAAGCAGGCTCGCCTCGACGCTGCGGCTGCCGAAGTCGTCCGAGAGGGCCGCGGCGATCGCATCCTTATGATCGACGAGAAGAGCGATGACGCGGTCGATGCGATCGATGCGGGTCTCGATGCTTGGCGGCCCTTCCCTCAGGAAAGACGTCTTTTGCCGGTCCAGCAGCGCCTTCATCGCATCGGCACTGGTATCGGTGGCGATCGGGGTGACAGTGTTCATTGTTTCCTCCCTTGAACGGTGTCAGACGGCAGGCTGGCGTACGATCGGTTTCAGCACGATGCCCTTTTCCGAATCCTCCACCGCCTGGTTGATGTCGGCGAAATCATAGAAGGTGACGAGCCTGTCGAAGGGGAAGCGCCCCTGCCGATGCAGGTCGATCAACAGCGGGATCAGCACGTCCGGATTGGAATCGCCCTCGACGATGCCGCGGACCCGGCGTCCGCCGGAGAGGATATGGGTGAGATCGAGCGTCAGCGTCGCGCCGTGCGGCGAGGCCCCGACGATGCCGCAGGTGCCGCGCGGCGCCAGCACCCGCACGCACTGTTCGATGACGGCGGGCACGCCGGAGGCATCGATCGCATAGTCGACGCCGGCGCCGGTCAGCGCCATGATCGCGGCAACCGCGTCGCTTGTCTTGCCGTTGACGATATCGGTGGCGCCGAGTTCCGCCGCAAGCGCCAGCCGTGTCTCGTTGACGTCGACGGCGATGATCCGCGAAGCGCCGACGACCCGTGCCGCCATCACCGCGGCAAGACCGACAGAGCCCATGCCGAAAACCGCGAGCACTTTTCCCGGTTCGACCTTGAGCGCGTTCATGACCGCGCCGGCGCCGGTCTGGATGCCGCAGGCGAGCGGCCCGAGCAGCGCCAGATCGGCATCTCTAGGCACTTTCACGATATTGCGTTCATGGCACAGCGCATGGCTGGCGAAGGAGGATTGCCCGAAAATATTGCCGTGAACCCGCTCTCCCTCGCAGGAGAGCCCGCTCGACCCATCGGCACGCGCACCGAAGAAGTTGCGCGGGAAGAACTCGTGGCAATAGGTCTCCTCATGATCGTTGCAGCTCGGGCAATGGCCGCAGGAGTTGAAGGTCATGACCACGTGATCGCCGGGCGCCACTTTGGCGACACCCGGCCCGACCCGCTCGACGATGCCGGCGCCCTCGTGGCCGAGCACGACCGGCTGCGGCACCGGCAGGTGCTGGTCACGCATGACGATATCGGTGTGGCAGACCCCTGTCGCCACGACGCGAACCAGGATCTCACCCTCGCGCGGCTCCTCCAGATCGAGCCTTTCCAGCGAAAACGGCATATGCGGCGCACGCGCCACTGCGGCATGGATTTTCATTCTGTCCTCCTCCCGAAATCAACGCGCCCTCAGCCGCGCTTGTAGGCGCCGAGCCCCGGCTGATAGGTCTTGTCGTCGAGGAACTGTTTCAGTCCCTCGTCGCGCCCCTTGGTCTTGTCGAGAAACAGCATCTGCTCCAGCTTGGCGTAGATGTAATCGTCGGCGAGATCCCATGGCAGGTTGCGCACCCGCTTGTAGGTGTCCTTGGCAGCCTTCAGCGTCACCGGGTTCTTTTCGAGCAGGCTGGCGCAGATCTTGCGGACCCGGGCTTCAAGCTCGGCCAACGGCACGGCCTCGTTGACGAGACCCATTTCGGCAGCCTTGCGCCCATCGAACAGCTCGCCGGTCATGATGTAATAGAGCGCGTCGCGATGGCGCATCACTTCGGCAACCGCGCGGGTGACGTTGCCGCCCGGCAGAATGCCCCAGTTGATCTCGGAAAGGCCGAATTTCGCCTCCTCGGCGGCGATGGCGAGATCGCAGGAAACGAGCGGCGTGAAGGCGCCGCCGAAGCACCAGCCGTTGACCATGGCGATGGTCGGCTTTTCGAAATACATCAGCCGGCTCCACCAGTTGCCGGACTGGCGCCGCGCCTTCAGCGTGGCGTCACGCGGCTTGCCGTCGTTGTCGCGGAAATATTCCTTCAGATCCATGCCGGCCGACCAGGATTCGCCGGCGCCGCGCAGGACGAGGACGCCGCAGCGCTCGTCGCCCTCGAGTTCGTCGAGCACCTCGAGCATCCGGGCATTCAGGGCCGGATTCATCGCATTGCGCTTTTCCGGGCGGTTGAGGGTCACGAAAGCGATGCCGTTATCGAATTCGACCAGAACCGGCGATTTCATTTCAGTCATGGTTTACTCCATTGGTTTCGGCGTGAAGGCGCAAGCCGCGTCACAAGGCCTGTCGTTGAAGGGTTTCGTCGGAATGGTACTGGCGCAGAACATGTTTCTGCACCTTGCCGGAGGCGGTGCGGGGAATGCTCTCGACGAAGAGGATGCGCGCCGGACGCTTGAAGGCGGCGAGCCTTGCCGCACAATGGCCGGCGATCGCCTCGCCCGTGGTCGCAGCACCCGGCCGCAGCACGATGTAGGCGACGCCGCATTCGCCCCACCTGATGTCGGGAATGCCGACGACCGCGGCATCGAGAATATCGGGATGGCTTGCGAGCGCCGCTTCGACCTCGGCCGGGTAAACATTCTCGCCGCCGCTGATATACATGTCCTTCAGCCGGTCGACGATGCGATAGAAGCCGTTCGCCTCGCGCCTGCCGAGATCGCCGGTGCGGTACCAGCCGTCGGTGAAAGCGGCCGACGTTTCCCGCGGCTTGTTCCAGTAGCCCGGCGTTACCGCCGGCCCGCGCAGCCAGAGTTCGCCGATCTCGCCTTCGCCAACGTCGCGGTCGTCCTCGCCGACGATGCGAATGTCGAGCAACGGCGCGGGAAGACCGACGCTGCCGGGATTATCCTGCACGGCGCGCCGGTCGATCGGCACATGCAGCACCGTTCCGGCCTCGCTCATGCCGTAGCCGTTGACCAGCGCAACGCCATCGTCGAGATAGCTTTCGATCAGCGCCTGCGTCAGCGGCGCGCCGCCGACGAAGAGCGCATGCAGGCCGGCAAGCGCCGCGGCGCTATAGGCGGGGTCGTTGCGCAAGGCGAGCGCGATCTGCGGCACGGCGAAATAATGGGTGATGCCGCGCTGCCGGTCGGCAAGGGCGGCGAGTGTGCGCGCCGGCGTGAAGCGGTCGGAAATGACAAGCGTGCCGCCCAGCATCAACGTGGTGCGCGCCACAGCGATCAGCCCGATCGTGTGAAAGAACGGCAGGTCGCAGAGGGCGACGGTTCCAGGCCCGATCTCTCCGACCATGGAAAAATTGATGGCGGCGAAAAAGGCGTTGCGGCGGGTGATGACGACGCCCTTCGGCTGCCCCGTCGTGCCCGAGGTGTAGAGAAGCACGCAAGGTTCATCGGCATCGATAGGCACCGGGCCGGCCGGACGGCTCGCCTCGATCCGCGCGGCGAGCCCGGCCGGGCCATCGGCCGTCGATATCACCGCCATTTCGGGATCGACGGCCGCGACGCTTACCACCGTTGCCACGAACTCCTCGTCGTGAACGAGCAGAGCCGGCGTGCAATCGGCAAGGATCGGCCGAAGCTCGGCGGCGTTGAGGCGCCAGTTGAGCGGCACGTAGATGGCGCCGGCGCGCTGGCAGGCAAAGGCAAGCACGATCGAATCCACCGAATTGCGCGCCAGCATGGCGACACGCGCCCCATCCCGCCGCGCCCCGAGCATATCGTTGAGCAAGCCGGCGCAGCGGGCGATCCGCGCATCGAGCCCGACATAGGTAAGCTGCCGGCCGGTGGCGATCTCGAACAGAGCCGGACGGTCCGGTGCGACGCGCGCGCGGTAAAAGATCGGATCATCCGTCACCAGTCCGCAATCTGCCGACGAAACCATCCCGGAAAAGGAATGCGCCATGTTCTCCTCCCATGCCCGCCGCTCCTCCGCAGCCGGCATCAAATTTGTATGTAACACATACTAATATTTTTCAGCTGAGATGCAAGAGGCTGTTCAAGGCAAACCCGACCGTTCGAATGGACGCGGGGAAATCCGCAATGCCGATATTGACTAACCCGCTGATTTTGATGGTTATGACCCTGAATGAAGCGAGAGCGAACCATGGGCACAAAATCACCGCAGGACGATGTCGAGGGCGAAGATGCCCCCGCGACGCCGGTGCTCGACGTCGGCCGCCTTGGCGATCTGCTCGGCTTCCATCTGCGCATGGCGCATGTCGCGATCTATCGCGACTTTGCCGAAACCATGGAGGAGCTGGCGCTGACGCAGAAGCAGCTCGCCGTGATGGAACTCGTCGCCGGCAATCCGGGCGCATCGCAAATCGACCTTGCCAACACGCTCGGCACCGACCGGGCGACGATGATGGCCCTCGTCAACCGGCTGGCCGCCCGCGACCTGATCGAACGCCGCCCCTCCGCGGCCGACCGCCGCCGCCAGGAACTGCATCTGACGAAAGCGGGACGCGCGATGCTCGCGCGGGCGCGTGAGTTGATCGACAAGCATGAGCGGCGTTTCCTTGAGCTGTTTTCGCGCGACGAAATGGACGCGCTGCTGATGGCGCTGAAACGGATATACAAGGGGAACTGAAATCCCCGCGCGCTTGGGAAGTAAGCCGCATCCAAGCTGATAGATTTCGCTTGGGAAAGTCCCGTGTTATGATCCCGGCCCTGGCGTCGTCCGCCGTGGGTTCTGCACACGGAGACTTGTCTCATGAGTGAAATGGACGTGCTTTTTGCCACCCTGCGACAGGCGGCTGACCCGCAGACGGTTGAGTGCATCGAAAACGTCGTCAAACATGGCTCGGATCGCGATCTCAATCGCATCAATGCGCTCGCCTTTGCCGACAAGCATCATCTCGATGAAGAGAAAACCATTGCGGCGCTTCTGCATGCCGCCCGCATCGGCGTCTTCGAAATGACCTGGAATGTCCTTTGTCCGGGATGCGGCGGCGTCCTCGACAGCGGCGCAACCCTCAAAGGGGTCGTCCAGGACACCTACCATTGCGCGCTCTGCGCCGCCGGATACGAACCGACCCTCGACGAGATGGTCGAGGTAACCTTCACCGTCAGTCCGAGGGTGCGCAGGATTGCCGCCCACGACCCCGATCGGCTGCCTCCGCTTGAATATTACCGCCAGATCTTCTTCAGCTCCGGCGTCGACCTGCCGGAGGACCTGGAGGCGAAGTTCGATCGGATCCAGCTGGAGATGATCGAGCTGGCGCCGGGCGAGAAGGCGTTCGTCTCCCTGCAACTGCCGGCGCAGTTCGTCATCATCTTCGATGCGGTCACCCATTCGGCGCAGTTCATCGACGTGCAGGGCGAGCCCACCGACGAACGTCAAACCCTCTCGATGATCATCAGCCGGACACATGCGCTGAACGAAACGCTGACCCTTCGTCCCGGCCTGCTGCGGCTCACCCTCGAGAACCACACCGATCGCCGAGTGGTACCGAATGTCTGCATCGCCGGAGACGAACTGCACGAGCTCCTGGGCCGCAGGCGGCCTTTTCTGACCGCCAAGCGGCTGCTGACGAACCAGAGCTTCCGGGACATCTATCGCACCGACACGCTCGACGTTGACCAGCGGCTCAAGATCACCAGCCTGACCTTCCTCTTCACCGATTTGAGGGGCTCGACCGCGCTCTACGAGCGCGTCGGAGATCTCGCCGCCTTCGATCTGGTGCGGGCGCATTTCAGGGTTCTTCACGAGATCGTCGCCACAGAGGCCGGAGCCGTGGTCAAGACCATAGGCGATGCCGTAATGGCGACCTTCCCCAGCCCGGACCGGGCGGTGGCGGCAGCACTCAGGATGCGCGAGGCGATGCTTCGGCTGAATGCCGAACACGGCAGCGACGATCTTCTGCTGAAGATCGGCATTCATGAAGGACCATGCCTCGCCGTCAACCTGAACGACCGACAGGACTATTTCGGTCAGACCGTCAATATCGCTTCCCGCGTCCAGGGCCTTGCCGATCCCAATGTGATCATGACGACGGAGGCGATCGTCGGGGATGCCCAGGTTTCAGAGATCCTGCGCGACGGCGGCATCTCATCAGTCTCCCGGCTGGCGGAGCTTCAGGGCATCGGGCGGGAGGTGAGGATTTTTGCGCTGTCGTGAGATTGGTTTGCTCTTCGACCGTCGGGCCAACTTGAGCGGTTTCCGCCAAGGGGGCCGACGCGGACAAAGTGGTAGGCCCGGAGGAAGCGCCCACCGTCGACTAAAAGCCTTAGAAACCGGGCTTTCTGGGATGGTTAGGGGGACACGATGTCTCCCTTTTGTGTCTCCGCATGGCATAGGCTCATTGAGTAGGCAACAGGTATACGCACACCTAACCGCGCTGCGATGGCGTGCGAATTCGCAATAGGCAAAACTAGTACGACGAGAAAGAGGTAAGCCCACGGTGAGGGCCGTCTTGCGAGGTTGATGCGAACATCGGAAGTCCTAGTGCAAACACTAGGAGTAGTCCTATGACCAAGCATCCGAT
>NZ_JACIFS010000017.1:0-31154 GCF_014197475.1 Rhizobium sp. BK212 | reverse complement strand
CCGGCCGCCACCATCGCCTTCAGCGCCGTCATCGCCGCGTCACCGCCACCGCCGGCCACCGGAACATCCTTCCAGGCAAAACCTTCCTTCGACAGATCCTGCTTCAGAACGTTCAGCGCCGCTGCCTCGCCGCCCGACGTCCACCAGTGCAACATCTGCACTTCCTTCACGTCGGCAGCCTGCGCTGCGCTCAGGCCGGCCATCATCACGACAGCAATCGCTGCCGAGCTCAAAAACTTGCGCATGAATTTCCTCCCATTTGCAAATCGGCGGCGGGACCCTCCCTGCCGCCCGATGTTTTCCACCCATTGTGGCGGTCGACATACGACCGCGCTCCTCCGCGCGGTTGCTAATTTAAAACGTTATAACTCTTTGATCGTCAAGTCCTTTCTCGACTGTCGAGAAAAATATGGTTATTTCGCCATGGCATTGAAATTAATAGATATTTTCTATAAGATTAACAAAACGTAAAAATTTAAAACGTTTTCATTCGTTGATTGCGTGCCGGATTCATCGTGTTATTGTGTCGGCAAATCCACCATGGAAAGCTCAGGGTGACCGAACCGTCCCGGCCGCAACGCGGCGAAAATTTCGATATCGCACACAGGCGCGGCAAGCCGACCTTGCGAACGATCGCCACGATCGCCGGTCTTGCCGTGACGACGGTGTCACGGGCGCTTTCCGACGCGCCGCAGATTTCGCTGGAGACCCGTCAACGCGTGCACCGTATCGCCCGCGAGATCGGCTATCTCCCCGACCGGGCCGCGCAGCGTCTGAAGACCGGCCGCACCAACGTCATCGCCATTCTGCTCGATTCGCACGAGGAGGTGGTCGGCTTCAGCACCTCGATCATGTACGGCATCGCCAAGGCGCTGAAAGAGACCGCCTACCATCTAGTCGTCGCCCCGAACTTCCTGTCGACGACCGACGTCGAAGCCGCCGAATACATTATCCGTAACCACCTCGCCGACGGGCTGATCTTCACACGCACCGAACCGCTCGATGCCCGTGTCCGCCTCCTGCTCGAAACCGGCTTTCCCTTCATCTGTCACGGCCGCACCGAATTTTCGACGCCGCACCCCTATGTCGACTATGACAATTTCACCTTTGCCTATGAGGCGACGCGCCGGCTGATCGCCAAGGGCCGCAGAAAGGTGGCGGTGATCCTGCCGCCGAAACGGCTGACCTTCTGCCAGCATATTCTGCATGGTTTCATGACGGCGGTGCGCGAAGCAGGCATCGCCTATGAGATCCCTGAGGCCATCGATCTCGATACACCGGCGGGTGTGCTGCGCGACTTCATTCGCGGCCGCGCTGATGCCCCGGATGCTCCTGACGGTTTCATCTGTCCCGGCGAAGTTTCGGCGCTCGCCGTCATCAGCGGCATGAGCGATGCCGGCCGTTTACTGGCCATCGATTACGATATCGTCGCCAAGGAGACGTCCCGCCTTCTCAGCCAGTTGCAGCCGAAGGTCGACACGATCCACGAGGACCTGACGGCCGCCGGCGAGGATCTCGGCCGCATGCTGCTGCAGCGCATCAACAATCCGGACGCCGAAGATCTGCAGCTTCTGCTGCCGCCGCAGATCAACTTTCCGGTCGGTTAACCGCTCGGCTGTGACGGCCGACCTCTTAAAACTGTTTGCATGACGCGTGATTTGTCCTAGAAGCACCGCGTAATCCGGTCGCAGCCCACCCGGTCAAAACAAGGGATCCAAAATATGAAAACCATCGTCGTCTGCTCCGGCGGACTGGACTCCGTTTCGCTTGCCCACAGGATAGCCGCGGAAAAACAGCTTATCGGCCTAATCTCCTTCGACTACGGCCAACGGCATCGCAAGGAACTCGAATTCGCCGCGAAGTGTGCCGCACGCCTTTCCGTTCCCCATCATATTATCGACATTGCCAGCATCGGCGGCCATCTCAGCGGATCGGCCCTGACCGACAATGTCGAGGTTCCCGACGGCCACTATGCCGAGGAGACCATGAAAGCCACGGTCGTCCCGAACCGCAACGCCATCATGCTGGCCATCGCCTTCGGTCTGGTGGCAGCGCAAAAGGCAGATGCCGTTGCCGTCGCCGTGCATGGTGGCGACCACTTCATTTACCCCGACTGTCGGCCGGGCTTCATCGACGCCTTCCAGCGCATGCAGAACGAAGCGCTGGAGGGTTATGCCAGCGTGAAATTGCTTGCACCGTATGTCGATGTTCCCAAAGCGGCGATCGTGGTTGACGGCGAAAAACACGGCACGCCGTTTTCGGAAACATGGTCCTGCTACAAGGGCGGCAGGCTCCACTGCGGGCGCTGCGGAACCTGCGTCGAACGCCGCGAGGCCTTCCATCTGGCCGGCGTTCCCGATCCGACGGAGTACGATGACCGGGACTTCTGGAAAGCGGCCCTGTCCCAATATTCGGCGACGGAGGCGCGTTGATGTACCGCATCACCAAGGAGTTTCACCTCTCCGCCTCCCATCAGCTGGATCATCTGCCCGCCGACCATCAATGCGCTCGGCTCCACGGCCACAACTACATTGTGGTCATCGAGCTCTCCGCCGAAAGCCTGAATGATGACGGCTTCGTTCGTGACTACCACGACCTCTCGTCGCTCAAGCGCTATATCGACGAAACCTTCGATCATCGGCACCTGAACGACGTCTTCGGCCATTCGAAAGTCACCTCCGAGTTCCTGGCAAGGCACTTTTACGACTGGTGCAAGCAGCGCTTCCCGGAGACATCGTCCGTTCGCGTCAGCGAGACGCCGAAAACCTGGGCGGAGTACAGACCGTGAGTGGCGGAACCATTCGCGTCAGCGAGATCTTTGGCCCGACCATCCAGGGTGAAGGCGCCTTGATCGGGCTGCCGACGGTGTTCGTCAGAACAGGCGGCTGTGATTATCGATGTTCCTGGTGCGACAGCCTGCACGCGGTCGACAGCGCGTTCCGCGATCAATGGATTCCGATGTCCCCCGAGGCGATCTGGCATAAGGTCACCGAACTCTCCGGGGCAAAGCCACTGACGGTTTCCCTTTCCGGAGGCAATCCGGCGATACAACCCTTAAGGCCGCTGATCGAACTTGGCCATTCCCAAGGATACCGCTTTGCACTGGAAACGCAGGGAAGCATAGCCCAGGCCTGGTTTCGCGATCTCGACGTCCTGGTCATCAGCCCCAAACCGCCATCCAGCGGCATGCCGACGGATTGGGACCAGGTGGACCACTGTCTTCACCTAGCCGCCAGCGGCCCCGAGATCGTCCTGAAGATCGTCGTCTTCGACGATGCCGACTACGCATTCGCCCGACGGGCAGGTGAGCGCTATCCGCAAATTCCCCTGTTCCTCCAACCCGGCAACCACACCCCGCCGCCGCCCGACGATGACGACGCCCGCATTGATATCGACGGTGTGATGGATCGGATGCACTGGCTTGTCGACAAGGTGACGGCGGACCAATGGTTTGCAGCCCGCGTGCTGCCTCAACTGCACGTGCTGCTTTGGGGAAACAAGCGAGGGGTCTGAGCTACCTGCCCTCTGGAAAGGCGAAGACATCGACCGGTTCGCCGAGCCCGCGCAGCGGGAAGGTGCCGAGACTGTCCATCTCCTCCGCGCAGCCCGCCATTTCGACGAAGGCCCGCGATAGCAGCACCGGACGCTTGACCTCCTTGGTCAGGCTTTCCAGCCGCGAGGCGACATTGACCGCCGGCCCGATGACGGTGAAATCCAGCCGCCGGCGCGAGCCGATATTGCCGTACATGACATCGCCGACATGCACGCCGACGCCGTAGCGCAGCGGTTCGCGCCCATTGCTCGCATGCTGCTGGTTCAATTGCGCCATCAACTCCTGGCCCTCACGGATCGCCTGCAGCAGATCATGACAGGCCGTTTCCTTGCTCAGCGGGAAGATCGCCAGCAAGCCGTCGCCCATGAACTTCAGGATCTCTCCGCCATAGCGCTCGATCGGGTCGGACATAGCGTCGAAATAATCGTTGAGCAGATGGATGACGTCGTCGCGCGGCCAGAGATCCGAAATCGCCGTAAAGTCGCGCAGATCGCAGATCATGATCGCCGCGCCGACGGTCGCGCCGCTGCCACGCGTCGTAACACCCGACAGGATCTGCTCGCTCGCATGCGGTCCCACATAGGTCTGCAGCAGCGTGCGCGCCATGATGTTCTTCAGCCGGATTTCGCTGACGAGGGTCAGGGCCGGCAGCAGGTCGCGCAGGGAATCGATATGATCATTCGTAAAACCGCCCGGCCGGCTGGTGGAAAATGTCGCGACGTGCCGTTTGCCGAACGTATGCTCGACCGGCCAGGCGATATACTCCGTGAGACCGTCGTCGCGCAGTTCCTGGTAGAATGAATCCTCGTCGCCGTCGGCTGTATCTTCCAGCTGTTTGCGCACCTCCTCCGCACCCTGATGGATCGCATTGACGGGACTTTTCAGGAACTCCGGGGTATTTTCGACACCATAGGCGAAAGTGTTGATCTTCGCCTCCGTCAGACCCTCCTTCCAGAGGATGCGGGCGCCAATCCATTGCGGATGGTTCGTCCTGAAATGCAATGTCGCGCGCGCCACCGGCACCCCTGATGCCAATAGCTTCTCGCACATCTCCACCAGGATGTTGTCGATGAACCGCTCGCCGCGCGTCTCGTTCACCAGCCAGTCGAGGATCCGTCTCCTGCGGATCGGCCAGACGCCATCATCCGCTTCGACGGTAGTCCCGGCCTTGTCCAAAAGAGACGACATCAAAAACTCCTGCTGCGCCATATCGGCGAGTACTGAATTTAGTTTCCGCTGAATGTGGGCGATAGGGAAGCAAATGATAAGGGGAGACGGCGATCAAACCTCAGAAATCCCAGTCCTCGTCCTCGGTCGCCACTGCCTTGCCGATGACATAGGAGGAGCCGGAGCCTGAGAAGAAGTCGTGGTTCTCGTCGGCATTCGGCGAAAGTGCCGACAGGATCGCCGGGTTGACCTTGCAGGCATCAGCCGGGAAAAGCGCCTCATAGCCGAGGTTCATCAGCGCCTTGTTGGCATTGTAGTGCAGGAACTTCTTGACGTCCTCGGTCAGCCCGACGCCGTCATAGAGCGCTTCGGTATATCTGGCCTCGTTATCGTAGAGTTCGAGCAGCAGCTCGAAGGCGAAATCCTTGATCTCCTGCCTTCTCTCCTCGCCGAGCCGCTCCAGCCCGCGCTGGAACTTGTAGCCGATATAATAGCCGTGCACCGCCTCGTCGCGGATGATGAGGCGGATCATGTCGGCCGTATTGGTCAGCTTGGCGCGGCTCGACCAGTACATCGGCAGGTAGAAGCCGGAATAGAACAGGAAGCTTTCGAGGAAGACGCTCGCGACCTTCTTCTTCAGCGGATCGCCGGAGCCGTACTGCTCCATGATCAGCGCCGATTTCCGCTGCAGGAATTCATTCTCCTCCGACCAGCGATAGGCATCGTCGACATCGGGCGTCGAGCACAGCGTCGAGAAGATCGAGGAATAGGAGCGCGCATGCACAGCCTCCATGAAGGAGACGTTGGAAAGCACCGCCTCCTCATGCGGCGTTGCCGCATCTTCCATCAGCCTTATGGAACCGACGCCATTCTGGATCGTGTCGAGCAGCGTCAACCCGGTGAAGACGCGGATGGTCAGTTGCTGCTCGACCGACGTCAGCGTCGCCCAGGAAGGAATGTCGTTCGAAAGCGGCACCTTTTCCGGCAGCCAGAAATTGCCGGTGAGCCGGTTCCAGACTTCGAGATCCTTATCGTCCTCGATACGGTTCCAGTTGACGGCGCGCACGCGGCTGATCGGCTTTACGGCGATGTTCATGGTGATTATGTCCTCAATAGATCTGATGGCGCTCGGAGCCCCCTCACCCTGCCCTCTCTCCGAGGGGAGAGGGGATGTCGCGCCTGCCGCAAATGTCTTCTACCCATAGGGGAGAAGGTGCCGGCAGGCGGATGAGGGGGCCATTTGCTTAAAGGCTCGCGGCCGAAATCAACTCACAGCGTACAAGACACACAGCCCTGCACCTCAGTGCCGGACAGCGCCATTTGGCGAAGGCGGATGTAGTAGATCGTCTTGATGCCCTTCTTCCAGGCATGGATCTGCGCCCTGTTGATATCGCGCGTCGTCGCCGTGTCGCGAAAGAACAAGGTCAGCGACAGCCCCTGGTCGACATGCTGGGTCGCCGCCGCATAGGTGTCGATGATCTTCTCCGGTCCGATCTCGTAGGCATCCTGATAATAATCGAGATTGTCGTTGGTCATGAACGGTGCCGGATAATAGACGCGGCCGATCTTGCCTTCCTTGCGAATTTCGATCTTCGAGACGATCGGGTGGATCGAGGAGGTCGAGTGGTTGATGTAGGAGATCGAGCCTGTCGGCGGCACCGCCTGCAGGTTCTGGTTATAGAGGCCGGAGGCCATGACCGCCTTCTTCAGCGCGGCCCAGTCCTCCCTTGTCGGAATATGGATGCCCGCGGTCTCGAACAGCGCCCTGACCTTCTCCGTCGCCGGCTCCCAGAGCTGGTCGGTATATTTGTCGAAATAGTCGCCGGAAGCATATTTCGAATTCTCGAAGCCCTTGAAGCTCGTGCCGCGTTCGACCGCCAAGAGGTTCGAGGCGCGGATCGCGTGATAGGTGACCGTATAGAAATAGATGTTGGTGAAATCGACGCCTTCCTCCGAGCCATAGAAGATGCGTTCGCGGGCGAGATAGCCGTGCAGGTTCATCTGGCCAAGGCCGATCGCATGGCTCTCCTCATTGCCCTTCTCGATCGAGGAAACCGAGGAAATGTGGCTCATGTCGGAAACGGCCGTCAGCGCCCGGATCGACGTCTCGATCGTCTTGCCGAAATCGGCCGAATCCATGGCCGCGGCGATGTTCAGCGAGCCGAGATTGCAGGAAATATCCTTGCCAAGATATTTGTAGGAGAGGTCGTCATTGTATTCGCTGGCCTCGCTCACCTGCAGGATCTCCGAGCAGAGATTGCTCATCGAGATGCGCCCGGCGATCGGGTTCGCCCGATTCACCGTGTCCTCGAACATGATATAGGGGTAGCCGCTCTCGAACTGGATTTCGGCAAGCACCTGGAAGAATTCGCGCGCCTTGATCTTCTTCTTTGAAATGCGGGCATCCGCCACCATCTCGCGGTACTTTTCCGTCACCGAAATCTCGGTGAAAGGCGCGCCATAGACGCGTTCCACGTCATAGGGCGAGAACAGGTACATGTCTTCATTGTTCTTGGCGAGCTCGAAGGTGATGTCGGGCACGACGACGCCGAGCGACAGCGTCTTGATGCGGATCTTCTCGTCGGCATTTTCACGCTTGGTATCGAGGAAGCGCATGATGTCGGGGTGATGGGCGTTGAGATAGACCGCACCCGCGCCCTGCCGCGCCCCGAGCTGGTTGGCATAGGAAAAACTGTCTTCGAGCAGCTTCATCACCGGGATGATGCCAGACGACTGGTTCTCGATCTGCTTGATCGGCGCGCCGGCCTCGCGGATATTGGTCAGCGACAGCGCCACGCCGCCGCCGCGCTTCGACAATTGCAGCGCCGAATTGATCGACCGGCCGATCGATTCCATATTGTCCTCGACGCGCAGCAGGAAGCAGGAAACCAGCTCTCCGCGCTGCTTCTTGCCGGCATTGAGGAAGGTCGGCGTCGCCGGCTGGAAACGGCCGGAAATGATCTCGTCCACCATGTCGCGGGCAAGGCCCTCGTCGCCGCGCGCAAGCGCCAGCGCCACCATGCAGATGCGGTCCTCGTAGCGCTCGAGATAGCGCTTTCCGTCGAAGGTCTTCAGCGTATAGCTGGTGTAATATTTGAAGGCGCCGAGGAAGGTCGGGAAACGGAATTTCCTGGCATAGGCCTGGTCGAACAGGTCTCGCACGAAATTGAAGGAATACTGGTCGAGAACCTCCTGCTCGTAATAACCCTCGGTCACGAGGTAATCGAGCTTTTCCCTCAGATTGTGAAAGAACACCGTGTTCTGGTTCACATGCTGCAGGAAATACTGCTTGGCCGCCAAACGATCCTTGTCGAGCTGGATCCGCCCATCCTCGTCATAGAGGTTCAGCATGGCGTTCAGCGCGTGATAGTCGAGCGTTTCCGCCGCTTTCAAAGGGCGTTCGCCTGCGGGATGAGCAAAAGTGTTATGCGGTTTTGCGCCCGCATCCCGCGTCAGAGTTGTTCCCGTGTCCAAAATCGTTCCATCCCGTGTTTGACGTTGGCGACGTCGTCTTCCGTGCCCATGAGCTCGAACCTGTAGAGGTACGGCACCAGGCATTTCCGCGAGACCACGTCGCCGGCGAGCCCGTATGTCTCGCCGAAATTGCTGTTGCCCGCGGCAATCACGCCGCGGATGTGTCCTCGGTTTTCCGCATCGTTCAAGAAACGAATCACCTGCTTGGGAACGGCACCCTTGCCGCCGTCGCCGCTATAAGTCGGCACAACAAGCACGAAGGGTTCGTGGATATGGAACGCGTCAACGCCACCGGTCGGAATGCGCGCCGCGCGCAGTCCGAGCTTGGCGACGAACCGATGGGTATTTTCGGATCGGCTGGAATAATAGACGATCAACCCCACCGCTTGTCCTCACTCAGGAGAGCGCGCTGATCATGTCGGGGCGGAAGCCCGCCCAGTGCTGCTCGCCGGCGATGACGACAGGCGCCTGCATGTAGCCGAGGCTGCGGACCCGATCGAGCGCTTCGGCATCCTGCGAGATATCGACGATGTCATAATCGACACCCAGACGGTCGAGGGCGCGGTAGGTGGCAGTGCACTGGACGCAGGCAGGCTTGCTGTAGACGGTAATGGTCATAGTATTCCTCGTGACGAAGCGATTGGGACGCAGGACATCGATCGGAAATCTCTCGATATCCGTCGAAAAGGCTCTGTATTTTGCAGCTATGCGGCTCGTTCAGCCGCCGGGCGCGACGTGCCCTTTATATTGCGCGGGTGGCGGCCTGAATTGAGATACTGACATGACTTCACCCCGAAGTGGCTCAATGCGAAGGTTTCAGGGGCCGAGGTTCGGGCCTGCGAAACGCGATGCGGAGATCCCCGCAGCCATGCAAACGCGACCTTCCGGACACCCCGCCCGTGGACGTTTTGTTCGAGGCAGGTCTCCTGGCTCACGGGTCGATGCACCCTGCCCCAGCCTTCCCGGAGCATCATGCTCCAGTGACCTGAAATCGGACAGTTGCTCACCGCTTACAGTTGCGGGGGCAGCTCCGGCATTGCCGCGCCATGATGGCGAAGCGCACCGAATTCCCGTCTTAGCCATCGATCCTTACGAATCGATGGAACCTCGAACACTAGATATAGTACGCCAATCCAAATTCGCGTCAACGGATGGTTTGTGCGTTGCGTTACGACAGGTTTGAAATCGCTACATTCCTGTGAAGAACATGGATAACCAAAGCTTAAAGACAGCAGGCTGTGGAGAAGCCCCACGAGGGGAGCCGACCTATGACCGGTCCAAAGATTTCGATTCGAGATCAGGCCCGAATCGTCGATGGGACATCCCGCCGGTGACGGGCGCCGGAGGATGAAGTCGGGGAATGCTTATATCTTTATCCGAAGCAGCCGCAGCGCGTTGATCGTCACCAGCACAGTGGCGCCGGTATCGGCGAGGATCGCCGGCCAGAGCCCGGTAATGCCCATGATCGTCGTCACCAGGAACACCGCCTTCAGCCCCAGCGCGATGCTGATGTTCTGCTGGATGTTGCCCATCGTGCGTTTGGAAAGTTCGATCATCCGCGCCACGTCGCCGACGCGTCCGTGCAGCACGGCGGCATCCGCGGTCTCCAGCGCCACATCGGTGCCGCCGCCCATGGCGATGCCGATATCGGCAGCGGCCAGCGCCGGAGCATCGTTGATGCCGTCGCCGACCTTGGCGACGATGAAGCCCTGGCGCTTCAATTCGCCGACAACACGCTGCTTGTCCTCAGGCATCATCTCCCCGAGCCAGTCGATGCCGAGCATGCCGGCCACCGCTGCCGCCGTCCGCTTGTTGTCGCCTGTCAGCATCATCGCCTTGACGCCTGCCGATTTGAGGGTAGCGAGCCCGGCCTCGGCATCCTCGCGCGGCTCGTCGCGCATGGCGATCAGGCCGGCCGCGATACCGTTGCCGAGCAGCACCGATACGCTCTTGCCCTCGTCGTTCAGCGCCGTGATGCGTGCATCCTGCTCCGCGCTGAGCGCCCCGAGCGCACGGGCAGCCGGCGGCGACAACAGGTCCAGTGTCTCGCCGCCGACCTTGCCGCTGACACCCTTGCCCGGCAGCGCTTCCAGCTCAAAGGCTGGCGGCACGGGAACGCCGTCCGCTTTGGCGCGGTTGAGGATAGCCAGGGCCAAGGGATGGCTGGATCCCTGCTCCAGCACCGCCGCGCGCGACAACACCTGCGCCTCCTTCAATCCGAAGGAAATGATGTCGGTCACCTGTGGCCTGCCCTCGGTCAGCGTGCCTGTCTTGTCGAAGGCGACCATCGTCACCTTGCCGAGCGTTTCCAGCACCGCGCCGCCCTTCATCAGCAGCCCGCGCCGCGCCCCCGCCGAAAGCGCAGCGGCGATTGCCGCCGGCGTCGAGATGACAAGCGCACAGGGGCAGCCGATCAGCAGGATGGCGAGGCCCTTGTAGATCCATTCGTCCCACGACCCGCCGAACAGCAGCGGCGGAACGATGGCAACCAATGCTGCGACCACGACCACGCCGGGCGTGTAATAGCGCGAGAAGCGGTCGATGAAGCGTTCGGTCGGCGCCTTCGATTCCTGCGCTTCCTCCACCAATTTGACGACGCGGGCGATGGTATTGTCGGCGGCCGCCGCCGTGACGCGAACCCTGAGCACAGCATCGCCATTCACCGTGCCGGCAAAAACGACGGCATCGACGCCCTTGCGCACCGGCGTGCTCTCCCCCGTCACCGGCGCCTCGTCGATCGCACTCTCGCCGGAAACAATGATGCCGTCCGCCGAAATCCGGTCCCCCGGACGCACCATGATGATGGCGCCGACAGCAAGGCTTTCCGCCGGCACTTCCCGCGTCTGGCCATTGTCTTCGAGCAGCGCATTCTTCGGCACCAGGGCCGCCAGCGACTGGATGCTTTGGCGTGCCTTGCCCGCCGCCACCCCTTCCAGCAACTCGCCGACCAGGAACAGGAACACGACGGTTGCCGCCTCCTCGCCGGCATTGATGATGACGGCGCCAACGGCAGCAATCGTCATCAGCATCTCGATCGAAAACGGTGTTCCCGAGAAGGCGGCCATGACGGCGCGCCGCGCGATCGGCACCAGCCCGATCAGCATGGCGACGATGAAGGCATAAGAACCAATCGCCGGTACGAGTTGGCCGACGGCATAGGCGGCAACGAGTGCGCCACCCGAAAGGATGGTCAGCCGGCCCTTCCGGCTCTGCCACCAGGGACCGGCCATCGGCGCTTGGTCGTGTCCGTGCAGCCCCTCGATTTCCTTCGCGCCGTGATCGTGCGGATGGTCATGACCCGCACGATCGTGGCCGTCATGGTCATGGCTCGCGTGGTCGTCGTGATCATGTCCATGGTCGTGACGATGCTGCGGGCTGGCATGCACAGGCGCAGCATTTCCGGCAAGCGGGGCGACGGAATAGCCGAGCCCTGTCACTTTCCTTTCAATCGCCTTGAGATCGCTGCTGCCGTCATGCCGGACGGTCATCGTGCCCGCCATCACCGAAACGGAAACATCGGCGACACCCGCTACGCGTCTGACCGCGGTATCGATCTTGTTTGCGCAGGCGGCGCAATCCATGCCGCCGACCCGGTATCGTGTCTCGCTCTCAGCCATGATCCGCTTCCTTGTCAAATAGAAGCATCTCTCCTACATCCTCTAGCGACTAGAGGTGCAAGAGGAAAATCATGAAAAAGATCACGATCGGCGAAGCCGCGCGCCAAAGCGGCGTCAAGGTGCCGACAGTGCGCTATTATGAAAGCATTGGCCTGCTCGCCGCCCCGAGCCGCAGCGAGGGCAACCAGCGCTCCTTCGAACCGGCCGATGTCAGCCGCCTCGCCTTCATCCGCCACGCCCGCGAACTCGGCTTTGAGATCGAGGCGATCCGCACGCTGCTCACCCTGCAAGATGATCCGCACCAGTCCTGCGCCTCGGCCGACGCCATCGCCAAGGCCCGCCTCATCGAGGTCGAGCAGCGCATCCGCAGCCTGAAGGCGCTGAAGGCCGAGCTGGAAACCATGGTGGAAGGCTGCGGCCACGGCCGCGTCGATCAATGCCGCGTCATCGAGGTTCTCGCCGACCACGGCCAGTGCACGCATCCGCACCACTGATCTCAGCCCTTGCAGGCGATCCGCGCCCGCGCCAAAACTCAATGCAGACAGAATCGGGCGAAGACCTCTATGAACCAGAAGCGGATTGCCATCATCGGCGGCGGCCCGGCGGGTCTCGCGGCTGCCGAACTGCTTTCCCGTTCCGGTCATGCGGTGACGGTCTACGACGCCATGCCGACCTTCGCCCGCAAGTTCCTGCTGGCCGGCAAATCCGGTCTCAACATCACCCATTCCGAGGATTATGCCCGTTTCGCCACGCGTTTCGGCCCCGCCTCCACCCATCTACGCGCCGCTCTTGATGCCTTTACCCCAGATGATATCAGGGATTGGGCCGCAGGCCTCGGGACCGAGACCTTCGTCGGCTCATCCGGCCGGGTTTTCCCGAAGGTGATGAAGGCCTCGCCTTTGCTGCGCGCCTGGCTCAGGCGGCTGGAAGCACAGGGCGTCACGCTGCGCACCCGCCATCGCTGGATCGGTTTTGCTGAAGACGGCTATGTCTTCGAAACGCCCGAAGGGCGCAGCATCATCCGTTGTGACGCAGCCCTGCTGGCGCTCGGTGGCGCAAGCTGGCCGCGCCTCGGCTCCGATGCAAGCTGGCTACCCTTGTTATCGGCAAGGGGCGTTGAGATCGAGGCTTTCAAACCCGCCAATTGCGGCTTCGTCGTCGACTGGAGCAAAAACTTCGGCGAGCGTTTCGCCGGCGAGCCGGTGAAATCGGTCACCGCAACCTCCGGGGCCGGCACCTTTCCCGGCGAATTCGTCATAACCGGAAGCGGCATCGAGGGCAGCCTGATCTATGCCCATACCGCCAGCCTCCGCGACCAACTGCTGAACCATGGCAGCGCCGTCCTGACGCTCGATCTCGCACCCGGCCGCACCATCGAAAGGCTGCGCCACGATCTTGCGCGGCAGGACCCTAAATCCAGCTTTTCAAACCGCCTGCGCAAGAGCGCCGGCCTCGACGGCGTCAAGGCCGCGCTGCTGCGCGAATTCGCGCCCGAGCGCGACCGGACAGATCCCGAACGCCTGGCCGGCCTGATCAAGGCCCTGCCGGTGCCGGTGATCGAAACCCGCCCGATCGCCGAAGCGATCTCCTCGGCCGGCGGCATCTGTTGGAGCGGCATCGACGAAGGCTACATGTTGAAGGCGCTGCCGGGCACCTTCGTCGCCGGCGAAATGCTCGACTGGGAAGCGCCGACAGGCGGTTATCTTCTCACCGCCTGCCTGGCGACCGGCCGGGCGGCAGCGCGCGGCATCGAGGCCTGGCTGTTGCTGTCGATGCCGATGATCTCGAACCGGATCTAGATCAATGAAATGACGGATGATGCCGTGCAAAGATCGCTGACGCTTTGCAGCATTGTGCCCTGATTGCCGGGGCGAAGGGGAGGATGGCCGTCGACACTTGCAATTGCAAACCGGCCGCTTTTCCATCAGACTATGCTGAACTTCGGTGGGAGGAGCCGATGCACGAACACTCAGCGCACGCCGAGCACGTCTACACGTCTGCCCAGCGCGATTCCGCCGCAGCCAGTTCTCCGGTCGTCGCCTCATGGCGTCGATGCATGACCATGCACCAGCTCGCGCCCGAGGACGAACGGGCACCGCTGCGCCTTACCGATCAGGAATTCCGCAATGCACGCGAGCAATCCGAACAGCTGATCGCCAGCGCGACGGGAGAGCTCGATCGTCTCTTTACCACCGTCGGCAAAGCCGGCTGCTGCCTGCTTCTGACCGACAAGAACGGCATCGCGCTGGAGCGCCGGGGGGCTGCCGGCGACGACAAGGAATTCCGCGAACTCGGCCTCTGGACCGGCTCGATCTGGACAGAGGCGAGCATCGGCACCAACGGCATCGGCACCGCACTTGCCGACGAGCGTGCCGTCGCCATATTCCGCGATCAGCATTTTTTCTGCTCGAACACCAGCCTCAGCTGCACGACGGCGCCGATCCGCGATCATCGTGGCCGGCTGGCCGCGGCGCTTGATATCTCCACCTGCCGCGAAGACGTCAACGAGATGACGCTGGCGATCCTGACGCAAACCGTGCGCGATGCGGCGATGCGCATCGAGCTCAACCTCTTCCGTTCGGCCTTTACAGGCGCACGTTTCCTCATGGTCCCGGCCGGCGCCAATTCCGCCGCCGCTCTGCTTGCCGTCGACAGGCACGATCTGGTGCTCGGCGCGACGCGCGCCGCCCGCATCGCGTTGCAGCTGGACGACAGACGCATTGCCGCCGGCATTCCGGCCGCCGATGCCCTGCATGAGGCTGGCGTCTCGCAGCAGGATGAGATCATCGAGGCGGAGAAGGCAGCGCTGCTTCGGGCGCTGTCGCGCGCCGGCGGCAACGTCTCACGGGCGGCGACCGCGCTCGGCATCAGCCGCGCTACGCTGCACAGGAAGATGAAGAAGCTCGATCTCCACTGATCAGCCTCAAGGGTTCCGCCGCTGCGGCACTCGCGACCCGATGCTGTCGCAGCTCTGCGACACTGTGCACTGCGGTATGGAAGACCCACCCTAGTCCCTGCGCCAAAACATATTCATTTTCCTCCCACTGGTTCGCTTGGGAACCTGGATCATCAAGGGAGGATGACATGCTTCATCAGAAAATCGTCGAGTCACCGTTCAAACTGAAATACGGCAACTATATCGGCGGCGAATGGCGTGAGCCGATCGAAGGCAAATACTTCGAAAACGTTACGCCCGTCACCGGCGGCAAGCTCTGCGACATTCCCCGCTCGAATGAAAAAGACATCAATCTTGCGCTCGACGCTGCCCATGCGGCCAAGGAAAAATGGGGCCGCACCTCTGCTGCCGAGCGCTCCAATATCCTCATGAAGATCGCCCAGCGCATGGAAGACAAGCTGGAATTGCTTGCCCAGGCCGAGACCTGGGACAACGGCAAGCCGATCCGCGAAACCATGGCGGCCGACATTCCGCTGGCGATCGACCACTTCCGCTATTTCGCTTCCTGCATCCGCGCTCAGGAAGGTTCGATCGGCGAGATCGACCATGATACCATCGCCTATCACTTCCACGAACCGCTCGGCGTCGTCGGCCAGATCATTCCCTGGAATTTCCCGATCCTGATGGCCACCTGGAAACTCGCTCCGGCGCTTGCCGCCGGCAACTGCGTCGTCCTGAAGCCCGCCGAGCAGACGCCTGCCTCGATCCTGCTCTGGGCCGAACTCGTCGGTGATCTCCTGCCGCCCGGCGTGCTCAACATCGTCAATGGCTTCGGCCTCGAAGCCGGCAAGCCGCTGGCGACCAGCCCCCGCATCGCCAAGATCGCCTTCACCGGCGAGACGACGACCGGCCGGCTGATCATGCAATATGCCAGCCAGAACCTCATTCCGGTGACGCTGGAGCTCGGCGGCAAATCGCCGAACATCTTTTTCGCCGATGTGATGGCTGATGACGACGACTTCCTCGACAAGGCGCTCGAAGGCTTTGCGATGTTTGCCCTCAACCAGGGAGAAGTCTGCACCTGCCCGAGCCGCGCCCTCGTCCAGGAATCGATCTACGACCGCTTCATGGAAAAGGCCGTCAAACGCGTCGAGGCGATCAAGCAGGGCAACCCACTCGACAGCGCGACGATGATCGGCGCCCAGGCTTCGTCGGAGCAACTGGAAAAGATCCTCGCCTATCTTGATATCGGCAAGCAGGAAGGTGCGGAGGTTCTGACCGGCGGCTCGCGCAACGATCTCGGCGGCGAACTGGCGAACGGCTATTACGTCAAGCCGACGATCTTCAAGGGCCACAACAAGATGCGCGTCTTCCAAGAGGAGATCTTCGGACCGGTGGTTTCGGTCACGACCTTCAAGAACGAGAAGGAGGCGCTCGAAATCGCCAACGACACGCTCTACGGCCTCGGCGCCGGTGTCTGGAGCCGAGACGCCAATCGCTGCTACCGTTTCGGCCGCGAGATCCAGGCCGGCCGCGTCTGGACCAATTGCTACCACGCTTACCCGGCCCATGCCGCCTTCGGCGGCTACAAGCAATCGGGGATCGGCCGTGAAACCCACAAGATGATGCTCGACCACTACCAGCAGACCAAGAACATGCTGGTGAGCTACAGCCCGAAAGCCCTTGGCTTCTTCTGAGATGCAACATGGCGGGAGGGTCTCAAACCCCTCCCGAAACTTCGGAGGAAGAACAATGGAAACGACCGTCAACGGCGAACCGCGTGTTCTTGCAACCGACGCGGCACTCGCTCTGATCGGCGAGATCAGGCGGGATCATCCCGATATCCTCTTCCACCAGTCCGGCGGCTGCTGTGACGGTTCCTCGCCGATGTGTTATCCCGCCGATGACTTCATGATCGGCGACAGCGACGTCAAGCTTGGCGAGATCGGCGGCGTGCCGGTCTATATCAGCGCCAGCCAGTTCGAGGCTTGGAAGCATACGCAGCTGATCATCGACGTCGTGCCCGGCCGCGGCGGCATGTTCTCGCTCGACAACGGCCGCGAGAAGCGCTTCCTCACCCGCTCCCGCCTCCTCGGCGGCGGCGAGGCCTGCGCCATCCCGGATGTGACAGTAAGGTCCGTCTAGAGCATGATGCCGAAAAGTGTAAGCGGCTTTCGGGCGACATCATCCTCTAACTAGCTAATTTAGAACGGGATTCAGATTGTGGGCCAACCGGACCTAAAATCATCCTGTTCCAGGGAATTTCGTCTGTAGTATTCCCATAGTACCCTCTGCCTCTCGCGCTTTGCTACTCTCCGCCTGTTGGTTTCAAAGGGAGGAAACGATGCCAGCCTCAAAGATCCTGATGATTACGGGTGATTTCACCGAAGATTACGAAACGATGGTGCCGTTCCAGACGCTGCTTGCCTGCGGCTATACGGTCGACGCCGTCTGCCCCGGCAAAAAGGCCGGTGAGACCGTCGCTACCGCCATCCACGATTTCGAGGGCGACCAGACCTATTCCGAAAAACGCGGCCACAATTTTGCGCTGAACGCCACTTTCGACAGCGTGCGGGCCGAAGATTACGATGCGCTCGTCATCCCCGGCGGCCGCGCACCTGAATATCTGCGCCTCAATGCCGACGTCATCAAATCCGTCCGCCATTTCTTCGACGCCGGAAAACCCGTCGCCGCCATCTGCCATGGCGCGCAGCTGCTTGCCGCTGCCGGCGTGCTGAAGGGCCGCACCTGCTCAGCCTATCCCGCCTGCCGGCCGGAAGTCGAACTTGCCGGCGGCATCTATGCCGACATCGCCATCAGCGATGCGGTCTCGGACGGCAATCTGGTTACGGCGCCGGCCTGGCCGGCGCATCCCTCATGGCTACGCCAGTTCATGGCTGTGCTGGATGCCGCAGCCCTGTTGGAAACCAACGCCGCCTAAAAAGGCGGCACGGGAGGACGACATGTGTGAACTCTTCATCAAGGCGGATGCACGGCTCTGGGAAAGCACCACCCGGTCGCTGCGCATCGACGGCATGGTCACCAGCGTCAGGCTGGAAAACTTCTTCTGGTCGAAGCTGGAGGAAATCGCGCGGCGCGACGGCATGAATGTCGTTCAGTTGATCACCCGGCTGCACCATGAATCGATCGATGCCGGACATGATCTCGGAAACTTCACGTCCTTCCTGCGAGTCTGCTGCGCCCGCTATCTCGATCTCCAGCTCACCGGCGACATCCCGGGCGATGTCACCCGTCCCATCTCAAGCCTCGACGCGCCTGTCATCCTCGGCCGCGAACGGGCGAAATATCACTGACAGCCGGCCGGCACGACCATCGGGTGATGATAGACGAAGCTGCCCGCGGCAACTCGCCGGCAGTTCCGCAAGACGTGTCGACATAAGCCTTGCGGCGGGCTTGCGCTGGCGCGCAGCCTGGATCAACAATGCGCGCATCGTCCAGCAGCGGCACCGTCAGGAGATCAACTATCATGAACGACCAGAAAGCCGTGATTGTCACGGGCGCCGGCGGCAACCTCGGCAGCGCCGTTGTCCGTGAGCTTGCCGGCGCCGGCGCAAAACTCGTCTGCATGAACCGTTCGAGCGACGAGCTGGAAGCCTTGGCCGCCACTCTTCCCGCCTCCACCGAGTTTCTGTCGATCGCCGGAACCGATCTCACCGACTACGCCTCCTGCGCCGCCGCTGTTGCGCGGGCCGTCAAGCGTTTCGGCGGCGTTAGCGCATTGGTCAACACCGTCGGCGGCTTCCAGATGGGGCCGGTCGGACCGGACGCTCCTGCCCAATGGGAGACGATGATGACTGCAAACGCCCGCACCGCCCTGACGATCAGCGCCGCGGTTCTCCCGACCATGAAGGCATCAGGCTACGGCCGCATCGTTCATGTTGCTGCCGCACCCGGACTGAAGGCCGGCGCCAGGCAGGCCGCGTACGCCGCCTCGAAAGCCGCCGTTATCCGGCTGACCGAAGCGATCGCTGCCGAATGCCGCGACGACCGCGTCACCGCCAACTGCATCCTGCCAGGGACGATCGACACGCCTGAGAACCGCGCGGCCATGCCCGATGCGAAGACGGACGGCTGGGTCTCGCCGCAATCGATCGCCCGCCTCATCGCCTTCCTGATTTCGCCGGCCGCAGCCGTCGTCACCGGCGCGGCAATCCCAGCGACCGGCCGCGAATAACGGAAGATGCGACGTGAGCCGCCGTCAGTGGATGATCAGACGAGAGAGACCTGCAAGTTTTAGTCAATGACACACGATCTGGCTTGAGGTTCGGTTCGCCTTGAGGCAGCCTCGTCTCCGCCTGCCCACGTGATGGGCGCGAGACAGCGGACGGACACAATGGTCTTGGGGATCGCATTGCGGCGACATTTGCCAGAAGACGGGTGGCTTCAATGACGCACGGTCCGGCATTGCGCGCTGTCGGCGCAAACAGCCTGCTACGCAAGGAATGGTTCCTGGGCGTCAGCGTCGCGACCAGCCTGGCGTTTCTTGTTTTCCAGGAGCAGCTCTTCGGACAGCTTTCCGATCCGCTTTGGTTCACTGTCGTTTTTGTCTGGCTGTTCGCTGCCGTCCTCGGTTCCGCTCTGTCGGTAGTGCGGCACGCGGATCACTTGGCGGAGCGGCTGAAGGAGCCTTACGGCACGCTCATTCTGACGCTTGCCATCACCTCGATCGAGGTGATGGCGATTTCGGCCGTCATGCTTCACGGCGAAAACAATCCCACGCTTGCGCGCGATACTCTGTTTGCAGTCGTCATGATCATCCTGAACGGCATGGTCGGCCTGTCCTTGCTGCTGGGTGCATGGCGGCGACCGGAACAACAGCATAACCTGCAGGGCGCCAATGCCTATCTCGGAGTCATCGTACCGCTGGCGACCCTGAGCCTGGTGATGCCGACATTTCTTGCAGGCCCGGACGGACAACATCCATCGGCGGCGCGGCAATTGATACTGGGCATCATATCGGTCGGCCTTTACGCCACGTTTCTGTTTCTTCAGGCCGGCCGCCATCGGGACTATTTCAGCGACGACAGCAACCGTCACGAACCTCCCGGCGAACGTGCTCCTCGCCATGGGCCGGTATGGCCTCATGCCATCCTGCTTTTCGCCTACATGGGTCCTGTCGTCTTTCTGGTCGAACAGCTTGCCCGGCCGATCGATTACATTATCGAAACCTTGCATGCTCCAACCGCATTTGGCGGTGTTGTCATGGCCGTCCTCGTCGCCACGCCCGAGGCCATCAGCGCCGTGCGTGCGTCCATCGCCAACAATCTGCAGCGCTCCGTCAACATCTTCCTTGGTTCGGTGCTGTCGACGATCGGGCTGACGGTGCCGGCGATGCTTGTTGTCAGTCAGCTTTACGGACACCCCGTGACACTCGGCCTCGAGCATGGAGATCTTGTGATGCTCCTGCTCACTCTTGCCGTCAGCATCATCACCTTTGCCAGCGGCCGCACCCATCTCATGCAGGGTGCCGTCCATCTGGTGCTTTTCCTGGCCTATGTGCTGCTGATTTTCCAGCAATGACGCCCGGCCGCAAGATCAGGAAAGTAAAGAGTTCCAAGCTTCGACCGTCTTCCGCTATGATAATGGGAGATTTGCATATTTTGGCGATCATAGTGGCTGCAGGATCGTGAACGATACGGAGGCCGGACTTGAGCTCACTGTTGCTTGGCGGGCTTGTATTTATCTTTCTGTCGACGGCGACATCGATAGGGTTGATGGTGCGCGCCCACTTGCCGGATCATCATCTCAATGCGGAATCCAAGGATGTCATCAGGCTGGCGACCGCGGTGGTCGGAACGCTGTCGGCCCTGGCGCTCGGCCTTCTTATCGCATCCGCCAAGTCGAGCTATGACAATGCCGAAGTGGAGATGAGAACGGCGGCGGCGCGGGTGCTCCTGCTTGACCGCGTCATGGCGCAATACGGGCCGGAAACCGACACGGCGCGTCAATTGCTGCGTGAACTCATCGAGAAACGGCTGAGCCGCGGCTGGACGACGGAGACGACCGACGAGCCATCCGCCAAGGCGCTGGGAGAATATCAGGATATCGAAGCGGTTCAGGGCGACCTTCGATCCCTGCTGCCGAAGGATGCCGTGCAGCGCTCTCTGCAGGCGCGCGCTCTTGAGGTGAGCGGCATGCTGGCCGAGACCCATTGGCTGCTGGTCGAATCCGGTAAGGAGGGTTTACCCTGGGCCTTCCTTGCCGTTCTCGTCTGTTGGCTCGGGCTGCTTTTTGCGACCTTCGGGCTGCAGGCGCCGGCCAATCCGACGGTGCTGTCCATTCTGCTTGTCTGCGCCCTGTCCGTCGCCGGCGCGATCTTTCTGGTTTCGGATATGGCCAATCCCTATGTCGGGCTGATCCGTGTTTCGGATGCCCCTCTGCAATCCGCCATCGAACGGCTCGGGAAACCGTAGTGTTTTGACGTCTCTCAAGAGATGACTCCAACACAGTTCAATTGTGCACCAGCAGCTATTGCAATTTTTAGCAATGCCGCGACATAATATCGCATGCCCGGAACTTTTCGGAGAGGGGTCGTCTCCGCCGAGGCACGCATCAAGACTGGGGCTCTTCAACATCGGGGCGGCGGCAATGCGTGTGAGATTGTATCAGGGTCTGTGCCTGTCTGTGGCGCTCGCCGGCATGGCAATTCTTGCTGGCTGCGAGGAAAGCGGCAACACCTATGTTGCTCCTCCACCACCTCCAGTTCGCGTCGCCCAGCCGGTCCAGCAACCGGTCACTCTCTATTTCGAGCTCACCGGCAACACGGCGCCGCTCAATTCCGTCGATATCGAGGCGCGCGTCCAAGGCTACATCCAATCCATCGACTATCAGGACGGCATGACGGTAAAGAAGGGCACCAAGCTCTTCGGCATCGAGCGCGACACCTATCAGGCGCAACTGGATCAGGCGAAGGCATCGCTCGCCTCGCAACAGGCGTCTCAGGTCGGCGCGCAGCAGGAATACGACCGGCAGCTCAATTTGTCGAAGCAACAGGTCACCACGCAGACCGCAGTCGACAGCGCCAAGGCGACACTCGACGAGGCGAATGCCTCCATCCTCAATGCCCAGGCCAATCTCGAGCTCGCGACGATCAACTTGGGATACACGGAAGTGCTTGCCCCCTTCGACGGCACCGTCACCGACCACCTCGTCGATATCGGCGCGCTGGTCGGCGTATCCGGTCCCACCAAACTCGCCAGCATCGTGCAGCTGGATCCGCTCTATGCCTATTTCAACGTCAGCGAAACCCAGGTGCTGACGATCAAAGAAACCCTGGCAAAGCAGGGGCACACCTTCAAGCAGACGGACCTTCCAACCATACCGGCGGAAATTGGCCTGCAGACGGAAGAAGGTTATCCGCACAAGGGCCATCTCGATTACGTATCGCCGCAGCTCGATGCCTCCACAGGCACGCTTCAGGTGCGCGCCGTGTTCGACAACAAGGACCGCGCCATGTTGCCCGGTCTCTTCGTCCGGGTCCGCGTGCCGGTCGGCCATAACGACAAGGCCCTACTGGTGCGCGACGATGCGATCGGCACGAACCAGCTGGGCAGCTATCTGCTCGTTCTCGGCAAGGACGATGTCATCGAGCAGAAGCAGGTCAAGACCGGCCAGCGTGAAGGTTCGCTCCGCGTCATCGAGTCAGGCCTCGATGCAGCCGACTGGGTGGTGACCCAAGGTATCCAGCAGGCCATTCCCGGCAGCAAGGTCACGCCCGAGAAGATGGAAATGAACCCGCCGGCAACTGCCGCCGGCGATGCCAAGGCCAAGACCACCACGCAATGAATTCGCCATCATGGTTCATCTGAACGTCTGAGGACAGCAGCATGATCTCGCGCTTCTTCATCGAGCGACCGGTACTCGCCAACGTCCTGGCGTTGGTCTTCGTGCTCATCGGCGCGGTGGCCCTCATCCAACTGCCCGTGGCGCAATATCCGAATGTCGTTCCGCCGACGGTGCAAGTGACGACCCGCTTTCCCGGCGCCAGCGCCCAGACCCTGGTCGACACCGTGGCGCTGCCGATCGAGCAGCAGGTCAACGGCGTGCAGGACATGCTCTACATGCAGTCAACCAGCGCCAGCGACGGCACTTACTCGCTGACCGTGACCTTTGCCATCGGCACGGATCCCGACCAGGCTCAGGTCTTGGTACAAAACCGCGTTGCCATAGCGATGTCATCGCTTCCCGAAGCGGTACAGCTTCAGGGCGTGACGACGCAGAAGAAGTCGACGGCGATCCTCGGTTTCGTCAGCCTGACCTCACCAGACAGCCGTTATGACAGCCTGTTCCTGTCGAACTACGCCGTCATCAACTTGCAGAATGAACTCGCCCGCCTGCCAGGTGTCGGCAACGTCACCGTGTTCGGCGCCGGTCAATATGCCATGCGCATCTGGATGGATCCGAACCTGCTGCAGGCGCGCGGCCTGACCCCACAGGATGTCGTCAGCGTGGTGCAGCAGCAGAGCCAGGAGGTCGCCGCCGGCCAGATCGGCATTCCGCCGGTGCCGAAGGGACAGGTCTTCCAATATACGCTGAACGTCAATGGCCGGCTGAACGAGGCGGCCGACTACGAGGATATCGTCGTCAAAGTGGAAAGCGGACAGGGCGGCCGTGTGACCCGGATCCGCGATATCGGCCGCGTCGAACTGGGCGCCCAGACCTACAGCCAGTCCTTCATGCAGAACGGCAGGCCGGCGGCCGGCATCGGCATATTCCAACTGCCGGAAGCCAATGCGATCTCGGTTGCACAGGCCGTGCGGGCGAAAATGGAAGAGCTCTCGAAGAGCTTTCCGCCGGGCCTCGAATATCATGTACCGCTCGACACGACGAAATTCGTCGAGGCCTCCATCGACGAGGTTTACGTCACCTTGATCGAGGCCGGCGTTCTCGTTCTCATCGTCATTCTCGTCTTCCTGCAGGACTGGCGGGCGATGCTCGTGCCGGCGACCACCGTTCCGGTCACCATCATCGGCGCCTTCGCGGCCATGGCGGCATTGGGCTTCACCGTCAACCTGTCGACGCTCTTTGCCATCGTTCTCGCCATCGGTATCGTCGTCGACGATGCCATCGTCATCGTCGAAGGTGTCGCCCGGCACATCGAGGCGGGCATGTCCGGCCGAAAGGCCGCCGAGAAGGCGATGGAGGAACTGCTCGGCCCGGTCATCGGCATCACGCTGGTGCTGATGGCCGTTTTCATTCCAGCTGCCTTCCTGCCCGGCCTGACCGGACAGCTCTACAGGCAGTTCGCCCTCGTGATTGCCGCGACCGCGCTGATCAGCGCGATCAATGCCGTCACGCTGAAACCGACGCAATGCGCCCTCTGGCTGCGTCCGCCCGCCCCGCCCGAGAAACGCAACATCCTTTATCGCGGCTTCAACAGGGTCTACGACAAAGGCGAGCGCGGCTATGCCGGGCTGATCGGATCGATGACCCGTCACGCCGGAATCATGGCGGTCGCGGCACTGGTGCTGATCGCGGTCGCAGCCTGGGGGCTTGCCCGCCTGCCGACGGCATTCCTGCCCATCGAGGATCAAGGCTACGTGCTGATCAATGCGCAATTGCCGGACGGTGCCTCGAAGGAGCGCACCGATGCTGTCATGGACGCGGTCGGCAAGATCGCCGAAGCCACACCCGGCGTCGACCAGGTGCTGACCATCAGCGGCATCTCCGTTCTCGACAACAATGCCAGCCTGCAGAATGCCGGCGTCGCCTATGTCGTGCTGAAGGATTGGGATGAACGCGGCAAGCAGAAGGGGCAGGACTTGCTGTCGATCTACCAACATCTGAACGGCGCGCTGCAAAGCGTGCTCACGGCCAAGACGCTGGTGATCGTGCCGCCTCCGATCCAGGGCGTCGGCAATGCCAGCGGCTTTACCATGCAGGTCGAGATCAGGAACGGCATTTCCGACTACCCGCTGCTGCAATCGCTTGCCGATACGATCGTCAGGAACGGCAGTGCCCAATCGTCGCTGCAAAGGCTGAGCACGCCTTTTCGCTCGAACGTGCCGCAGCTGGCTGTTTCCGTCGATCGCATCAAAGCGGAGACGCTGGGAATTACCGTGGGCCAGGTCTTTTCCGCTCTCTCCGGCTATGTCGGATCGAGCTATGTGACCCAGTTCAACAAATTTGGCCGCACCTTCCAGGTCTATGCACAAGCCGCCTCCGATTTCCGGGTCAGCGCCGAAGACATCCGCAATCTCAAGGTCAAAGCCGGCGACGGGACGATGGTGCCGCTCGGCACGGTCGTCGATGTCACGACGACGCAAGGTCCTTCCCTGATCAGCCTCTACAATCTCTACCCCACAGCAACCATCGTCGGCGGTCCTGCCGCCGGCTTCAGTTCCGGCCAGTCGCTCGACGTCATGGAACAGATTGCCGACCAGACGTTGCCGCCGGGCACGGGCTTCGAGTGGACGGCGCTCTCCTATCAGGAGAAGGCCGTGGGCGGGCAGATCTATTTCATCTTCGCGCTCGCCATGCTGCTCGTCTATTTCGTGCTCGCCGGTCAGTATGAAAGCTGGATCTTGCCACTGGCGGTCATACTCGCCGTGCCGCTCGCTCTGCTGGGCACGGTAGCAGCACTTACCGCTGCGGGTGTTGCCAACAACCTCTATACGCAGATCGGCCTTATCCTGCTGATCGCACTTGCATCGAAGAACGCCATCCTCATCGTCGAATATGCGCGGGAAAAGCGGGCGGAAGGCATGGAAATCCTGGATGCGGCCGTCGAGGCCGCGCGGCTGCGTTTCCGGCCAATTCTGATGACGTCCTTCGCCTTTATCCTCGGCGTCCTGCCGCTGGTGCTGGCGACGGGCGCCGGCGCATCGGCCCGTAAGTCGATCGGCATATCGGTCTTCAGCGGCATGATCGCCTCGACCTGTCTTGCCGTGCTCTTCGTACCGTCCTTCTACGTCCTGCTGCAGCGCCTCGAGGAATATGTGAAACGGCGCGGAGCGACCGCAAACACGGCCGCGAGCGTGACGGAGGCGGAGATATCGAACGTCCGATAGACGACCGCAGCATTATTGGACGATCACCTGCACATAAACGTTGCCGCTCTTGGCGTAATAATACGCGCCGCATCGATAATAGTAGCCGCCGTAATAGGGACCATAGCGGCAGCCTGCCGGAAGCACGGCGATGGTCGTCGTCGTGCGTGTGACGACCCGCCGCGTCGTCCGACGGGCCACGCCCGCATAAGAGAGCGGCGTCAGCGGCCTGCCGATGACGGCGCCCGCCGGCGTGGCGAAGCCGATCGACAACGGCAGAAATCCCTGCACCTCGATGCGAATGTCGGTGAATGTCACGACGCCGGCGAGGCCGAGAGCGAAGAACAGCTTGTTATAGGTCATTTCACCTCTCCCATATCGGCAGGCGCCGGAAGCTCATCAAGCGATTGCAGCTCGCTGAGATCGACCGTCTTCGCACTGGCCGGAACTTCGATGCTGTAGGAAACGGCCGCGACATCAGCGCCGCTTTTGAAATCGCTGATTTCAAGCGTGTATTGCGGCGCCTGGACGACGTGCTTGCTGGTGATAACGTAACGGCGCGGTATCGGTTGCGAGCCGGTCTGTATCCAGATCTGCCAGTCGATTTCAGGCGTTCGGAAGGCCAGGTATGCGCATTCGACGCCATCCACGAAAGCACTGGAAATGTGCCTGGCATCGGTCACATCAGACATCAGCACATCATAGACGTCGGAGGACAAGAGATCGGCGCCTGGCGCTTCGACCCCCGCGGTCATAAGCCTGTCGATCAGTTCGTCGAGCGAACCCTTGCCATCGATCTTGGCATAGGCGTCGAGGTTCTTGCCATGCACCGTCAGCGACGAACCGTCGAAACTGACGTCGAGATCGGCAAAACCGCCGGTTCTGGTGACACGCAGCTTGTCGGGACGGGTCAGGTTGGCTGTCCCGGAGCTGACGAACTGGAGCTTCTCGAACTCGGGTGTCACGGCTTCGAGCGACGATTGATAGCTAAAGGATATCGTCTTCTGCGCCGCCAGAAAATCGGACATCGTCTTGAGTAGGGCTTTTGCATCATCCGCCCAAGCGCTCGTTGGCAGCGCCAGGCCGGCGGCGAGCGAGATATAAACAAGCATCCGCTTCAATCGCGGGAAACAGAAAGTCGATGACATGACAATGCCTTTCATATGTACCGTCATTGATTTCATCGGATATGCAGGTGCCGAACCGATTCCGGCCGGAGATGAAGTGTGCAGACGCGAACTGTGCATGTGCCAGACCGGCCACCTGCCGGTCTTTACCGCGTTGCGCTCACCGAATGACGCTGAAGCGCGATACTGTTCGGATTACCGCTTTCACAGATCGGGGTCTGACCAGGCTATAATCCCGAAGTCAACACTCTGTGGCAGGCCGGCGATACGCGTTGCAGATTGTCCCGGAGGCAAGCGATACCCCGCCCTCCGCCGAGCGGCACCATCCGGCACAAGGCCCGGAAGTCCAATCCACAGGTTTCACGCAGGATCATCAGTTCCTCGCGTGGCGAGAAGGCCGGCATCATGGCCTGAGGAGCAGGCGTGGTCGCGACCGCCGCAGCGCCGCCGCCGGTGGCCGGGGTTGATCCGGCTGCCCCTCCGAGCGCAGCAACGGCCTGCTGGCACGGTGCCGACAGAGCGGCGTTGTGCTGCTGCAAGCAGCTGAGCGCCTCTGCGCCGCCCGGCGTCACGCCGGAACATTGCGCCATAAAATCGCGTTGGCAGGCTGATTTGACGGCGTTGCGCTGCGCCTGCGTCGGCTGATGCGCCGGCGCGCCGGTCGCGGGCGCCGGGGTGACCGCTCCGGTGGTTGCCGGCGCGGCCGGAGACGGCTCCGCCGATGTCGACTTCGGTTTGCTAACCGCCGACACAGCTTTCTTACAGCCGGCTGAAAGTGTGGCGCTATGCTGTTGCAGGCAGGTGAGTGCCTCCATCCCGCCCGGCGTGACGCCGGAACATTGCGCCATGAAATCGGAACGGCATTCCGCCCTGATCGCATTGCGCTGCTCCTCAGTCGGCGCCTGCGCGGACGCGACGCCTGCGAAGAGCACCACTGCGCAGAGCGGTGGCAATCCCGAGATAGCAAACCGAAGACGACGCCTTCCATGCGGAGTCGTCAGCAGAGAAGATCCCCATTTTCCCATTATTCCTCCCCCCTATAAATCTCTAATCTACTTCATGAAATCGAACGCCCTGCTGAATAGGATAATAAACGCCCGCAAATTTGAGGGACGTTGCTTACTGCTGCGAAAATATTAAAACGCCGGCTCCACGTATATTAGAATATTGCTAATTTAGCAACTATCGTGCGCCTGAAAACTGATCAAGGGAAACGTATCGCTCATCAGCTTTCTGATCGGAAACCATGCATCTCAAAGCAAGTGCTTTGCGAATACATGCTGCCGTCATGCCGCAGCCTCGTACCCTCTTGAAGCCGGGCTCTCGCGGCCTTCAAGCCGAAAGCGTGCAATCATGTCGGTAAGGGCAAGCGCCTCGGACGATAGCTGTTGGGTGGCAGCATTCGTCTCTTCCACCATCGCCGCATTTTGCTGCGTCATACGATCAATATCGTTGACCGACGCGTTGATCGAATGGAGTGTCGTGGCCTGTTCGCGGCTTGACGAGGCAATGAGTTCAATATGGCCGACGATGTGGACGATCTCGCTGGAAATCTCCATCAGCGCATCGCCGGTACGGCCGACGAATTCAGAGCCGGACGCAACCTCGCGGACGGAATTGTTGATGAGCTCGCCGATTTCCTTGGCTGCACGAGCCGATCGCTGCGCCAACTCCCGCACCTCCTGTGCCACGACAGCAAAGCCCTTGCCGGCCTCACCCGCTCTCGCCGCTTCGACTCCCGCATTTAGGGCCAAGAGATTGGTCTGGAAAGCGATGGAGTCGATGGCGCTGACAATCTGAACGATCTTGCCTGACGCGTCCTCAATCCGTCCCATGGCCGAAACCGCGTTTTGGACCACTGAAGCCGAGGCGTCGGCGCCCTGTTTGGCGCGTTGGACAAGCGCAAGCGCTGCTGCTGCCCGTCCTGACGAGGTATTGACGGCGGAAGAAATCTCCTCCACTGCCGCTGCGGTTTCCTCAAGTGCAGCCGCCTGCTTCTCCGTTCGACGGGCCAGGTCATCAACGGCTTCCGCCATCTGTCGGCCATTGTCGTTGATGAGGGAAGACGTCTCGCGGATATCGCAGAGCGTCTCTCTGAGACCCGCCACCGACATGTTGAAATCGGTGCGGATCCGGTCGAGTTCGGCGGCAAAGGGCGTATCGATCGAAAAAATCAACTCCCCGCGCGACAGCCGCGTGAGCCCCTCTGCAAGCGCCTCGATTGCGGCGTCAACCTGGACCTTGGCGCTACGTCGCTGGAGTTCGTTGCGGGCGCGCTCAGATTCCGCATCACTGCGCGCGATCTCGGCCTGTTGTTCCATTTCGACATTCGACAGCGCATTTTGTTTGAAGACGGAAAGCGCACGAGCCATTTCCCCGATTTCGTCGCCCCGTGCCTCGCCGGTGATTGTGGTATCGAGCCGTCCCTCTGCGATCTTGCGCATCGCTGCGGTAATCTGGGTGATCGGTCCCTTCAGGGTGACGACCAGTGCGGCACCCGCGGTCATAGCAATCAGGATGCCGATGACAATCGCGCCTCCGGATATCCTATTGGCCTGTTGACGATCCTGCCCAGCATTTTGCCTCTGCGTCTCGGCGAATTGAGCAAGCAGGTTCCAGGTGTTGTCGATCTGCCCCGCAGCGCTGTCGAACTCAGCCAGTTTGCGCACCGCACCTTCGGAAAGCGCTGCCGCGTTCGCCGCAAGCAGATCGAGGACGGGTTGAGCCTTCTTCGGAATTTCGGCAAAGACCGGATCGTCGTTCACCACGCCGGCGAGACGGCCGAGCTCGGTCTGATACATGTAGATCGACTGCTGGACTTTCTTCACTCGCGCGTCGTCTGGATTGCCGGCGAGTTCGGCGAAGCCGACGCGGATCTCGTTATTGCTGTTAACAATGGCGCGCAGTTCGTTGCCGACATTGGTCGCCTGAGAGATATCTTTGTCCGACGCGGCAAGCGCCAACACGGAGGTCCGCATCAGATCGTCGCCAATCGTCTTGAGGCTGTCGCCAGTTGCAGCAAGATCGGCGACGGCGGTATCCGTTGCTGGGACATCCAAAGTGTCAGGCGACACCTTCGAAGCGTTGGCGACAGCATCCACGGCAGCGGCATACTGGGCGGCGATGGCTTGTTTGTCGGTCCCTACAGCAGGCGAAAGCTGTTCCTTTGCCTTTTGCAAATCGGGGGCATATTTGGCTAACAGGCCAACTTTGTCAGCCGGCGTCGTCACGCTCGCATAGTCATTGCGAAGTTTTGTCGCGATACTGGCGGCGGCGCTGATGGAGACGGAATTGCTCAGGCCGCTCTTGTTGGCATTTTCCATCTTTTTCGCACTGGCCATCAGCATGAACGAGCGCTTGCCAACCTGCCCTTGCAGGTCAAGAAGTGCCGCGGAAGCAGCGTCCACATCGCTCAGAATTTTCTGCTGTCCCGTTTCGATTTGCCAGATCGCTTCGATCTTTTGCGGTATGATTTGCGACTGATCTAGCGCCCGGTCAAGAAGCCCCACATCGGTCGTCGGCCTTAGCCTCTCGATCGTCTGCTGCAGGTTTGTCAGTTGCTCTCGGGCGTCGGCAAGCGCGGTATCACGAGCTTCCTGCGAAGGCTTCATCAGAAAGCCGGTCATGCTGGACGAAACATGTTTGAACCCGTTCAGGGACTGCAAAACATGGTTGGAGATCTCCATGCGTCCCTCGAGAAGGCTGGACGCGTAGTACCCCGTCAGTCCCACTGCGCATAGACTAATGACGAATGGCGCCAAAAGTACGAGCACCTTCGTCTGAATGCGAACCCGCGACATCAAACCATTTACCACGAATGCACCCTCACCATCGATTGGAGCTAAGCTGTCATTCTTTGCTTAAGAACCGATAAATGGGTTGATCCGAGGACTATGCACGCCTGACCTACCGGGGCGAAGGCGTGGTTCAGACACTCGAACGGGCATCTAGGCAGATCGGCTATTCATCATCGCCTGTCCCTATTGCGGACACCTGTTGAGGCGTTAACTCGCACGTCTGGAAACGCCAAAAGCCCGCACGAGGCGGGCTTTTTGTATCAGTGTGTATGGCGGTCTATGTGGGATTTGGTTGCGGGGGCAGGATTTGAACCTGCGGCCTTCAGGTTATGGTCCGCAGGACGAGGAGCTACCATCGCCAGCGAAGATGAAGTCTTCGCGCCAGCGATAGGATAGGTGCCGATTGTTGGAAAGAAGTTTGGTTGCGGGGGCAGGATTTGAACCTGCGGCCTTCAGGTTATGAGCCTGACGAGCTACCGGGCTGCTCCACCCCGCGAGATATAATTTAACACAA
>NZ_JACIFS010000016.1:0-53521 GCF_014197475.1 Rhizobium sp. BK212 | reverse complement strand
GCGGGGTGGAGCAGCCCGGTAGCTCGTCAGGCTCATAACCTGAAGGCCGCAGGTTCAAATCCTGCCCCCGCAACCAGATATAAAAAAGCCCGCTATACAGCGGGCTTTTGGCGTTTCCAGATGGAATTAAGCCAAGGCTTCAGCACTCGCCCCAGAGCCCATGGCAGCGTGGAAACGGAAAATGTGTCGTGCCGGAACTGTCGGACCGCCTTTCCGCACCATGGCAAAAAGTCCTCAATGCAGACGCGGTCGGCGTCGTTCGCTGAGCGGCCGTCCCCGGTTCCAGCGGGCGATGGTTTCCGGCACGATGTCCGTCTTGCGGGCCGCCGGCTCGGCACATTCGCGAATGCGTTCAAGCGCCGCACTTGCCTTGGCGGCATAGTCCAGTGCGGCCGGATCGTCCGAATGCACTCCCTGGATCGCAGCGAAGACGGCTTCTGCTTCGGCCAGCCGTCTGCTGGCAGTAAGGGCGATGCCACGCTTGTAATGCGCCTGGATGAGATGCGGCCCGATCTCGCCGACCTGGCGGAAAGTCTCTGCGGCCTGGTCGTATTGATGCAGGGCAAGCTGCGTGTCGCCAAGCCGCATCTGGATCGGTGTCGGATCGGGCGCTCGCTCGGTGAGTGCCTTGTAGGCAGTCAGTGCCTCCGTCAGCTTGCCGCGGTCGAACAGCAGATTGGCAAGGCCGAATTCCGCGCCGGTATGGCCGGGAGCCGATTGCAGGACCTGGTTGAAGGCAATCTCCGCCTTACCGCGGGCGCCGTTGCGGTACATATCGAGCGCCTGTTCATAGACGAAGCGAATGCTGCGCGGGTTGAGCACGCCATGCAGGTTCTGGCCGTTGCGGGTGCGGAACAGGGTGCAACTGATCCGCCGTTCCTCTACCCCGAACATATATTTGTAAGGTTCGTTTCCGCGCAGGAAGTCATAGGTCTTGAAACCGTCCTCGATCGCCCGCCGGATGCAGTAGCCATGCAGGATAAGGCCGGGAGACGGCGTCTTCCAGTTCTCGTCGCGGCCGGTGATATAGAAGAGGATGGCCTTCTTCTGCCGGTCGACGATATTCGCCAGCGCGCCGAGCGGCTGGTCGCCGTACCACAAGACCGGCACGTCGAGATTGCCGCTGTTGAAGCAGTCCATCAGCATCTCGCGCGTGGTGACGATCAGCCGCTCGGTCCGCTCCGCACCCTTGCGGGCGCTCCATTTGATCCGCCAGAGATTGAAGAGGATGTTGAGGTCGCGATCGATGGTCTCGGGGGTTGCCATGGTGATCCGGTAGATATCGTCGCCTTCGACCTTGCGCAGGAACCGCCGGAGCTTCTGGCGTGTCTGGCTGCTCATGCGCTGTTCGAGATAATCGTCGAAGCTTGCCGGCAGCGGGACGATCGGGCAGATCGTGTTGTCGATGTTCTCGCTGTTCATCGGCGAGCTGTCGCGAAACATCACCTCCGGCCCTTGCAGCGCCTCGATCATCTTCTCACGCCGGCCCGCTGGGCCGCTGAAATATTCGATCTTCAGATCGGTCCAGTTCTGATGTTTGATAAACGAAGCAAAACCGGCAATGGCAAGATGCTCGTAATCCGGCCTGACGATGAAGCCGGTGTAATCGGCCGCAAAATTCCCGGCCATTATGATTTCGTCGTAGAAGAGCCCGGTCTTCTCGTTCAGATGGGTGATGAGGCGCAGCGGAAAGAAGGCGACATAAGGTGCTGCGGAATCGCGCTCGCGAAGGGCAAGGATGAACCAGCGGCGCCGGCGAGAGAGATAATTCTTCAGCCAGATCCAGGAGAGGAAATGCTGCGCGTCGGGATCTTCCATGAAGACCTGATCCCAGTTGTCGCGTAGCGCCTCGAACCCGGCAATGGTGTCGATAATATCTATGCGCATGTCCGCCCCCCAATACCCCATACGTCACTCGGGAGGTTTCATTCTAATGGGAAACACCGATCTTCAAATAAACCGTCCGGATGATTTGCGGAGCTTAAATATGATTAGTCCTGAGCCGGCGCTTAACCCAAAATCGAAGTCGGTTTTCAATAAAGATCACATATCAATTCAAAGACATAGAGCCCGATGCCCCTGTCGAATGCGACGCTTCAATTTATCTCGCCCGAAAGTGTGCAACGGTTTTGGAAAGAGATACTCGTAAGAGTTACTCAGAGCTCGCCGGCGATCTGCGGGCTTGCATGGATGAAGGCCCAGAGCGTCCGGCTGATGGCGACGATTTCGGCGATCGACTTTTCCAGAAGGTCGAGCTCGCGCGCGTCCATCTGCTCGATCTTGCCATAGCGGATCTCCTTGTCGTCCTCGACCAGTCGCATCAACTGCGTGCTGGAGATCTCTCCCTTTTCGTCGAAGGAATAGATGCAGTGATTGTATTTGTTGCGTGTCTTGGATTCCTTCTTCAGCCGCGACATGGCTGAAAGGATCGCCTTCCGGTCGGAAGCTGAGGTCGAAGCGAGCTTGGCAAGCCGTTCGATGAGATCGATCCGGGCGCGCGTCGTGTTGAGCGTCAGGAACACCACGATCGCCGCATCCTTTTCGACCCGGAGAAGATGGGCGATGATGTAGATCAGCAGGCTTTCGGTATTCGTCCAGACATAGTTCAGGCGGCCGACCCGCAACAGGACATCGGACATCGCCGCCATGCTCTACCCTTTCTCCCCCTGAAGGGACGATCCATCCCCAAGGGGATGATACGTGCCGACATTATATCAGAACAATGGACGAGGCCGTCATATTGCCGGACCGCTCTCTGCCTGATTGCGAGTGATCAGCGTTCCTTGAAAGCCCGTGACATGCTGTCGGTGATTGGTTTGCTCAGATATTCGAAGAAGGTGCGTTCCGACGTCTGGATCAGCACTTCTGCCGGCATGCCGGGAACGGGATGGAAATTGTGCACTCGGGAAATCTCGGAATCGGGTATTTCGACGCGGACGATATAGACATCCTTGACCGAGACCCCCGAACTTTCCTCGATCGAGTCGGCCGAAACGTAGAAGACCCTGCCCTGCAGCACCGGCGTCGTGCGCCGGTTGAGCGCCGTCAGGCGGATCGAGGCCGTTTCTCCCTCGTGCAGCTGATCGATGGAGGTACGCAGCACCTGCGCCTCCAGGATCAGCGGCACATGCGCCGGCAGGATTTCCATGATCGGCTTGCCGGTCGTGATGACGCCGCCGGCGGTATGAAAATAGGAGCGCACCACTGTGCCCGTCACCGGTGAGCGGATGGTGGTGCGTTCGAGCACGCCGGCAGCCTCGCGCATCTGTTCGCGCACGCTGTCCAGATCGGATTCGGCGGGCTCGAGCGCATCGAGTGCCGCCTGTTTGTTGGAGTTGACGGCGATGATGGCTTCCTGGCGGAATTTGGCGATCTCCGCCTCGCTCTCGTTGAGCTCGCCGTTCAGGCGAGAAATATCGCCCATCGCATCGGCGATCGCCCGTTCGATTGCCAGGAGATCCGTCTTGCGCATATAGCCGACCTTGACCAGGCGCGCCTTGGAATCGCGTTCCTCGGTCAGCAGCGCCAATTGTCTCTCGAAGGATTCGCGTTGGCCTTTATAGCCGCCGAACCGGTATTCCAGCGACTTGATGTTTTTCTCGATCAGATTGAGCTGCTCTTCGAGCTTGATCTGCTTGCTGTGGAAGACGACGTTCTGGCTCTGGATGATCGCGTTGATGTCTGGATCGCTTGCTTCCTTCATGACGATATCGGGAACCTGGAATTCCCGCAGGCCCTGCGCTTCGGCACGGAGCCTTGCGACGACGGCTTCCAGGCGCAGGCGCCGAAGCTGCAGCATCCGTTCGTTCGAGCGGGATGCTGTCGGGTCGAGGGTCAGCAGGACGTCGCCTTCCTTCACCGTGTCGCCCTCGCTGACGCGCATCTCCTTGATGATGCCGCCTTCCAGATGCTGGACGATCTTGTTGTTGCCGGTCGCAACGAAGCTCGCCTGGGCAATGACGGCCGAGGCAAGCGGTGCCGTCGCAGCCCAGAAGCCGAACCCGCCGAACGAGGTGAAGAGAACCGTCAGGCCGACGATGCTGTGCACGCGGATCGAGCGCGGCACGTCGCTATACCATTCGAGTTGCGCCGGGCCTGATGTCTCCCGATTTTTGCGTCCCATGTCGTTCACCCTTCGATACGCGGTGCTTGTTGACCGTTATTGCCGTTGTTCTTGGAAAGCGCCTGCAGCACCTCGATCCTTTCCCCGAACATGGCGACAGTGCCCTCCTTGAGCACGAGGATCTTGTCGACGCATTGGAGAAGGGCGGGGCGCTGGGTGATGGTGACCGTGGTGATGCCCTGCTTCTTGGCGTGGATCAGCGCCTTGGCAAGCGCTGCCTCGCCCTGGGTATCGAGGTTCGAATTCGGCTCGTCGAGAACGACGAATTTGGGATTGCCGAAGAAGGCGCGGGCAAGCGCGATGCGCTGCTTCTGGCCGCCCGAAAGCGGAGCGCCGTCTGCCGCCACGATGGTTTCATAGCCCTGCGGGAAGCTTGCGATGAGCTCGTGCACGTCGGCGAGCACTGCTGCCTCGTAGATCTGATGATCGTCGACGTCGTCGCGCATGCGGCAGATATTGGCTTTGATCGTACCGGGAAAGAGTTGCACGTCCTGCGGCAGGTAGCCGATGCTTTCGCCGAACTGACGCTGATCCCAGTTGCGCAGATCCATCAGATCGAGGCGCACATTTCCCGATGTCGGAACGATCGAGCCGACGAGCATCTTGCCGAGCGTCGTCTTGCCCGATCCGGAATTGCCGATGATCGCAAGCGATTCCCCCTTCCTGAGCGAGAAGGAGATGCCGTTGAGAATGACCTTCTTCTGTGGCGGCGGCACGAAGAGAATGCGCTCGACATCGAGCCGGCCTTCCGGATTGGGAAGGCGCAGGCGCGGGAAGTTCAAGGGAGAGTTCAACAGCAGTCCCTTGATCCTGCCATAGGCGGCTGCCGACCGGTTGAACTGGTGCCAGCCCTCGATGGCGCCTTCGATCGGCGCCAGCGCGCGTCCCGAAATGATCGAGGCCGCAATCACCATGCCGCCCGTCAATTCTCCGGCGAGCGACAGATGCGCGCCCCAGCCGAGCAGGGTAACCTGGGTAATCATGCGGCAGGCCTTCGATATGCCCGAGAAGATAATGTTGCGGTCCTGAGCCTCGACTTGCGATTTCAGCGAGCCCGCCGTCTCCCGGCCCCACATCTTCACCGCCTCGGGGATCATCGCCATGGCGTTGATGATTTGCGAATTGCGCGACATGGAATCGAGATGGAAATTCGCCCGGCTGAGATAGCCGTTGGATTCGGCGAATTGCCGGGCGGTGAATTTCTGATTGAGATAGGCGATGAAAAAAAGCACCGCACAGCAGACCATGATGATGATGCCGAGATGCGGATGCACGAAATAGACGACGACCACGAAGAACGGCATCAGCGGTGCATCGAGAAATGCGATCAGCGTGCCTGACGTCACGAAGCCGCGCAGCAGCTGCAGGTCCTGCAGCGTCTGATAATCCTTGCCGCTGCCATGCAGCGACGCCCTCGCCGCAGCGCTGAGGATCGGCGCGCCGAGCTGTACTTCGAGCTCCACCGCGGTGCGCATCAGGATGAAGCGCCGCACCGAATCCATGAAGGCCTGCAGCAGCACGGCGCCGAGCACGGCGATCGAAAGCATGACGAGCGTGTCGATGGAGCGGCTGGTCAGCACCCGGTCGGATATCTGGAAGAGATAGAGCGGGATCGCCAGCAGAAGCACGTTGATGGCGATCGTGAACATCATGACCACAGCCATGTTGCGTCGGACCGCCGCCATGCCGCGCGAGAGGCTGGCGGCGAAATTCACAGGCTCACTGCGCTTGTGAAAACCGCCGCCACTTCCCCCGCCCCCGCCCGCGCCGCCACCGGGATCGGAATCCTTGCCGGTTCCGCCGCCGCCGGTGCGCAGCCGTCTGTCATTCTCGCTGATCGGACCACCCTCGCCTTCGATCGTCTTGCCGAAGGGCATCGTCGGGTTCGATTTGAGTTCGGTCGTCTCTTTCGGCAGTTCGGGCGCCGCCCGCGCTTCGATCTGCGGTTGGGCGGGTGCTTCCGCCGGTTTTACTGTGGCCGGGGCCTGCACCACCGCGGCGAAAGGCGCCGTTTCCGCGGCCGAAGGTTTCGGCGAGGCTTCCGGCATCACCACCTTTTGCGCAAGGGGTGGTGGCGTTGTGCCTTCGCGCGCCGTAGCGGCAGCCTCGCATACTGCAACTTCGGCCGTCTTCTTGCCGCCTTCGGTCGGTGAAGCGGCAGCGCCGCTGAGCCTGCGAAGGTTCTCGACCGCCTCGTCGATCGCAGAGATGCACAGATTGGCCGGCGCCGTTTCCGAAGGGGCAGCGGAGGGAATATTGCCCGACCTCAGATCGAGAGCGCTGCCTGCTGCAAAAACTTGCTTCGAAATCTGGTTCATCGTGGTTCCTTCGCAATACTTAAGGTCACGCGACCATGGCTTGCATTACGTCGGCGGGGTGCGCCGACGACCATGAAAGATCATGCTCGGCATGGATGACGCCATCGGCGGAACAGCCGCCCGTGGGATCGTCGTCATCGAGAAAGGCGATGACTTCGTTGGCGAGCCTGTCGTCGGCTGACTGCGGCTGCGTCGCATCATGCTCCACCAGCCCTCCTTGAATGAGGATGGCGTCTGAATAGAGCTGGCCTGCCAGATAGGTGGTCTGGCCGAAACTGTCGTAGTCGACGATCTCGGCGATGTTGATGACCGCATTGCTGCCGGTGTCGATCGTCACCGTCGCATCGGGATTGTTGCCGAGGAGCGCCGCCGCCGCCTGGGTCACATCGTCGGAATCGCCGAGGATGCTCACCTGCTTTATGATCGTCATGTCGTAGAGATTGCCGGTGATGTAGAGCACGTTGAGGCCGGCATATCCCTGAAAATTCACATCGAACGACAGCCCTTCCGGCATATTGGGATCGCGATCTTCGATCGCCTTCTGCGCGTCGATCATATAGTCCGGCATGGCCTCGAACGGGGTGCCCGTCCCGACATTGTGGATCGAGGCGAAATTCCAGATCAGGTTGTTGCCGGTCTGGATGTCGGCGCCCGGATCGACGCCGTCTTCCGCCCGTACCCAGTCATTGTCGTAGAGCAGCGAGATCTGCGTGATGCTGTTGATGTCGAGCACATTGCCGCCGATGATCACCAGATCATACTGCATGCCCATCCCGAAAAAGGAGGATAAGTTGATGGAGGTATTGCCACCCGTCAGAACCGTGGCTTCGGATCCCGAGGTGGTGACCGTCATCGTGTCGTTGTCGCTGATGAAGTGATACTGCTCGGTCCACTGTACGAAGGAGACGTCGCCATCGATGACGTTGACGCGCCAGCTGTTCGGGAATGTCGGGTCGGCAGCATCGGTGTCGGCGTGGCTCGATGCTGCGAAGGTGCTGTTTTCGAAGACGGCGATATTCTTGGCGATCGTTCCCGCCTCCTCGGCCGAATGGCCGGATGAGCGCAGCGTCGAGGCGATCTCGTCATTATCGCTGTAGACGAAGGCCTGGGAGACCGCGTCGATCTGGTGGTAATTGCCCATGACAGCGGTGACCGAGGTGATGACGCCGGTATTGATCACCGAGGCGATGTTGACCACGAAATTTGCGCCGGCGGTCACGTCAAGGCTGTTGCCGCTGGGATCTGTCTGCTCGACGGATGAATTGCTGTCGTCAGCTTCTTCCTGGAGCTTGGCGAGACCGCGGTCGGGCAGGAAGTCGTCGAGGACGGGGATGTCGGCTTGACGTTCGCCATTGACATAGACGATGGGCCCGTCGCCCACCAGATCGGTGGTGACGAAATGATGCGTCGGGTCGGTGCTGAGCGAGGTTGTTCCGCTGTCCTCGGTATTCTGGGCATTCTGGATATAGGTTTCGATATGCTCGGCAATCTTCAGCGCGCCATCATAGGTATCAATCCGGTGCAGGCTCGAAAAAGGCGTGAAGATCTCGGCCTTGGCGCTGAAATCCGCGAGCCGTTCGATGACGAAACTCGTGTCGCGAGGCGCATGGATGCCATTCGTCATGTCGAGATAGTCGTCGTCGTAGAGAACGTTGACCTGAAGGACATGGCTGATAGCCGAGCCAGGCCCGGCAAAGACGGTCAGTTCCGGCTCATCCGACAGCACGATATCCGTAGGATCGCCGAAATGCGGTAGCGGGATGTCCTTTGCGGCAATCGCCGCCAGCTTCTCAACGCTTTCTTCGAGGACGCGGCCCACATGGCGCGTCGGACCATATTCGATCTCGTAACTGCCGCTTTGGTAAATGACGCCCGGATCGTAGTCCCTGTGCTCGAGATTGGAAGAAAAGGCGGCGGTAAAGGCATCCTGATCCGGCAGAGCCGGTCCATCCGCGCCGGGTCCTGCCCCTTCGGCATAATTGGTGCGCAACCTCATCTCGTCGATCGTCATCTCGAAGACACCGATGAAATGCGCAATGATTTCCGAAATCTTCTCGATATGCATGGTTCGGCCCTCCCATTCGAAATGACGATCGGCCTTATCAGGCGCCCCTCGTTGGGAGCCGTGGTGTGGTCGTCAAATCGTTTTCAAGCAGTCAAACTGCACCGGCCGGAGCCGGTGCAGTTCGTCTTGGTCGGTGGAGGTCAGTGTCAGGTGCCGGTATCCTCGCCGACGTCGGAGACATGAGAATTGCCGCCGATGACGCTGGAGTCGACTGTATTGCTGAGCAGGTTCGCACCCTGAACGAGCTCGAGGTGGAAGCCGGAATTGGCAAGGACTGCCGAAGCATCGGCCGCGCTTGAGCCGCTGGCATCGTCGCCCGCCTTGAGGTCCCAGCCCTTGCCGTCCATCTCAATGCCTTCGGCACTGTCGGCGTGACCGGCGTCCGCCTTCAGGTGGTTGTCGGCGCCGCCATTGTCCATCTTGATGTTCCAGGCCTGGTCCTGGTCGGCCAGATGGTTTGCCTGGACGGCACTGAAGCCGCTGTCATTGCCCTCGCCGGACAGCGAATTGTTCAGGATGCTGTCGACGTCGAGCGTGAAGGAGAAGTCGTCCCCGAGATTGAAGGTGAGGTCGTGGCCGGCAACGCCGAGGTTGTCGAAGTCCTTGACGTCCTCGATCACAGCGAAGTCTGTGTCCGTCTTGTTGAAGCTGTCGGAGGTATTGTTGCTGTCGGAGACCGTCTTGGTATCCGTATCCGTGATAGTCTTGATATCGGTGTCGGTCACGGTCTTCGTGTCGGTATCCGTGATCGTCTTGGTGTCGGTGTCGTTGTCGCTGTACGACTTGCTGTCATAGCTCCAGTCGTAATCGGTTTTGGTGTCGGTATCGGTGATCGTCGTGGTCTTGACGCTCGTATCGTCGTCGGACTTGTAGCTCCAGTCATAGTCGTTGTCGCGGTTGTCGCCATTGCTGGCGGAGATTTCGGCCTTAACGTCGACGTCGACGCTGTTGTCCGTATTGTCGCGATTGTCGCCATTGGCGACGCCGACATAACCGGTCGAGCCGTCGTCGACTTCAGTTGAATTGACAGCGCTGTTTGCAAAGCCGTCGGCCAGAGCCCCGACCTTCGTGATTTCGGTTTCGTCGCCCGAAGATTTCGGGGGCTTATAGTCGTCAGACATTTGCAGTTACTCCAGAAAAAAACCGGAGCAGCTTTTCGAAATCCCTCTCATCTCAAATGGGATTTTGCTCGCGCTCGCTCCGATGCGGTGAACATCGGCAGATGTATTCGATACTAGTCATCTGCGGGTTTGTCGCGACTTGTTGATCAAATCGATCGTATTGGGAACGCACGTACTCAGTACAAGGTCGCACATATCCGACTCCCTATCCTGAAGAGGATAAGGAGTATTCAGGTTTTCTTTTAGTTGAGTTGCCATAAATGGAAGTCATGCATCAAAAAAGGCATGCCGATACATGGCTCTTCCATGTCACCACTTGGACGACGACCACAGATTGGTGGAAAAAATGCGGATCCGATAGATATCAATTCGGGCTAAGGCGGATCTGCCACGTCCGGATAACCCCGTCGCGGCAGCATTAAGACCTTGTCGGAATCGATGTTGCTGAGCAGCTGGAATGCCGGACGCCCGGCATTCGCGGCTGGGTTGAGAGGCGACTTTCGACACGTCTCTGCCTCATCCCGGTGCATCCCCGCATGACGAAAATATGACAATTTGTACTGAAATATTACATTCAGTCGATCATCTATAGTCACGACAAATATAACCTTGAAGTATCTATCGCAGTGAAAATACAACCAAAGCATTGTAACGTATCGTTTTTCGTCCGCGAAAACTAATCACTTTGGGCCATTTCCTTCCTTCTCAATCCGTATTAACATAATTAAGAAATGTCTAAAAAATAAAGCGGTGACATCAGGGGCCGGCATTTCATACTATTTAATACCCGCCATCGCTCCACGTTTGAGTAAAGTGTAACGCTAGGGGAGGCGTATATGTTCATGACAGGCTCAGGAATGGAGAATGCGGACCAGGGAAGGAAGTTGGGTTCGTCCGGAAATACTATACTAGTGGTGGCCAAGGCGGATCTGTTTTCAGAGTGCATGGTAGAAGCACTCGCAAAGAAATTTCCGAACTGTGAAGTGACAAGTATAGCGAGTACAAAGCCGATGCTGGAAAAAGACACCAGCGATATAAAGCTCGTTTTATTTTACCATATACCCGCCCCGGAGCTTCATGAAGCGCTGCAGGCTGCCCGCGAAAACCACCCCGAAACCTCGATCGGGCTCGTCGTTGAAGCGATAGACATGCTCGAACCCTATGTCAGCCGGCTGGTCGAGGCACGGATCATCGATGGTGTCCTGCCGCTCAATCTCCGGCTCGATGTCTTCATGGCCGCAGTGGATCTGCTGATGAAGGGCGGCGAACATTTTCCGTCAGCGCTTCTCAATCGTCTGACCAACAAGAATGCCCAGCTGGAACCTTCGCTGTATCAGACAAAATCGGTCGATGTGGCGCGCAGCAATGCGCTCAAGCTGAGACGCGACAGCATCTCCGCTTTGACAACCCGGGAGGTTCAGATCCTGGACCTCATTTGCAAGGGGACGCAGAACAAGATCATCGCCGACAAGCTGCATCTTTCCGAAAACACCGTGAAGGTTCACGTCCGCAACATCTACAAGAAGATGAACGTCCGAAACCGCACCGAAGCGGCATCCCGCTTCTTCAATGAGCATCCCGTCGGCGAAGACGACATGTCCGGCCGGTGGCGCAATTGATCTAAAGGTTTTATTTCAGATCGAAGGACGCGCAAAGCAGCGCGACTTCTGTCCGAAGCCGCTCGGAGAGCAGATATAAGGCGCTGAGCCGTGATAGGCGACGGTGCGAACCGTTGCCGCAGCCCGGCGCTCGGTCCGGCTTGCCGGATAAGCATAGGCCTTCGAGACACGCGGTGCCTCGACCACGACGACATTCTTTTTCGCGACGACGGCGATATCGTCATCGACGGCCGTACAGGCCGTCGGCCCGGTCGCTAGAAGCGCCATTCCCCAGACAAACATTGTCGAACGAAGACGCCAGCCTTTCAGCTGCGCTACATCTTGCTTTTTCAACATGGCCAAAACCCCTCGCATATCGCGCTCCCCGATGCAAGACCGGCCGCGCGGCCAAGCTGCACGCCGTCCATTCTATATTAGTTTCATTGCCTGAAGCTTAAGCAATGGATGATGGGCGTTGCGGCGGAAAAGTGTCCGGAGTGATTAATCATTTGTTACTTTGAAGAATATTTGCGTAATTATTTTGGATACATAGAATTTTTAAAGTTGACCTTGTCACTAATAGACTTATCATTGAAATAATAATTCAGTTATCCGAAGAATAACTCAGAAAGTTATTCAGACTTGATAGTCATCATAATGAATATCCAAGCGGATAAGGGGAGATATGACGGGCATACCCAAATCAAAAGACTAAAAACATGGGAAGGAGTTTGTAATGCGTAGTTTCGTTCCCAACGACGGCTATTCTCAAGTGTCAGGCATGCCGGTGCCCCAAGGCGCGCGCACCGTCCTTGTGAATGGTGGGGCCGGCTTCCTCGGCTCTCATCTCTGCGAAAGGCTTCTGCAGCGCGGCCACAAGGTCATATGCCTTGATAATTTTTCGACCGGCCGCCGTGTGAATGTCGATCACCTTCTATCGAATAGCCGCTTCCACATCGTCGAGCACGATGTTCGCCAGCCCTTCGATATCGACGCGTCACTCATCTTCAATTTCGCCTCTCCCGCCTCTCCGCCGGATTATCAGCGGGATCCTGTGGGAACGCTGCTCACCAACGTGCTCGGTGCGGTCAACACCCTGGACTGTGCGCGAAAGACCGGTGCGATCGTCGTTCAGTCGTCGACGTCGGAGGTCTATGGCGACCCGACCCACAGCCCGCAGCACGAATCCTATTGCGACAACGTCAACCCGATCGGGCCGCGCGGCTGCTACGACGAAGGCAAGCGCAGTGCCGAAACCCTGTTCTTCGACTATCACAGGACTTACGGCGTCGACATCAAGGTTGGCCGCATCTTCAACACCTACGGGCCACGCATGCGCCTGGACGACGGGCGGGTTGTTTCCAATTTCATCGTGCAGGCCCTGCGCAATGCCGACCTGACGATCTATGGCGATGGCGAGCAAACCCGTTCTTTCTGCTATGTCGATGATCTTATCGAGGGTTTCCTGCGTTTTTCGGCTGCCGGCAGCGCCTGCAACGGTCCGATCAACCTCGGCAACCCGACCGAAATCACCGTTCGCCGCCTGGCGGAAATCATTCGGGACCTGACGAATTCCCGTTCGCGGATCGTCCACCTGCCTGCGGTCGCCGACGACCCTCGTCAGCGGCGGCCGGATATTTCCCGGGCCATGGCAGAGCTGGACTGGCAGCCCTGCATCGGGCTCGAAACCGGTCTGGCTCGCAGCGTCGACTATTTCGACGGACTGCTGGCGGGCACAGAGAAGGCGGAGATCGTATGAGATGCCCCGCTACATTCTGGTTACCGGCGGCGCCGGTTTCATAGGCAGTCATATCTGCAAAGCGCTGTCGCGCGCCGGCATGACGCCGGTTACCTACGACAATCTGTCGACGGGACATGCCGACAGTGTCCGCTGGGGCCCCCTCATTCGGGGCGAGCTTGCCGACGCCGCCATGCTGCGCCGGACTCTCGCAGAGTTTTCGCCCGATTGCGTTATCCATTGCGGCGCCAATGCCTATGTCGGCGAATCCGTCGACATGCCGAGGAAATATTACCGCAACAACGTCGTCGGCAGTCTGACGCTGCTCGAGGCCTGCCTCGACCAGGATATCGACCGGATCGTCTTTTCGAGCAGCTGCGCCACCTATGGCGTTCCCGACTCCTTGCCGATACGAGAGGAAAGCCCGCGGTTGCCGGTCAATCCCTATGGGCGCACCAAGCTGATATTCGAGATGGCCCTTGAGGATTTTGCCGCTGCCTATGGCATCCGCTTTGCCGCGCTGCGCTATTTCAATGCGGCCGGAGCCGATCCGGACGGTGAGCTTGCCGAGCGCCACGACCCCGAAACCCATCTCATTCCTCGCGCCCTTCTCGCCGCCGCCGGCAGGCTGGAGCGGCTCGATATTTTCGGCACCGATTATGCGACCGAGGACGGAACCTGTGTTCGCGACTATATTCATGTCAGCGATCTGGCGCAGGCGCATCTCGCCGCCGTCAACCACCTGATGGCGGACGGCGGCTCGCTCAGCGTCAATCTCGGCTCCGGCCGGGGCACCTCGGTGCGCGAGATTCTCGAAGCGATCCATCGCGCGAGCGGCCGCGAAGTTCCGGTCCGTTATCGCTCCCGCCGCGTCGGCGATCCGCCGATCCTCTTTGCCAACACGGCAAGGGCGAAGGCGGAACTCGGCTTCGTGCCGGTTTTCTCGGATATCGATACGATCATCCGCACCGCCGGTCCCACCTTCGGACTGGAGATGACCGCATGAGCGACGCTTCGCAAGTTGGCCACGGCGTCGGCATGGCGAAAGCCGCCACCGCGGCCGATGCATTCGATCCTGTTTTCACCGGCTGGAACCGCGTCGCCTATGGCTTCGGCATCCTCTGCTGGCTAGCGTCGCTCGGCTATTTCTGGATCTGGTGGTGCCAGTCCGCCCATATCATTTCCTGGGCGGCTTTCGTGCTCATCACCCTCGTGCTTGCCTGGATTACGCTGGTGCCGGCCTATTTCATCCTGATCTTCCTCGATGCGAGGACGATCAGCCCACGCGCACGGCTGCCGGAAGGGCGGGTGGCAATGGTCGTCACCAAGGCGCCGTCCGAGCCCTTTGCCGTCGTCCGCGCCACGCTGCAGGCGATGCTCGACCAGGTTGGCGTCGATTTCGATGTCTGGCTGGCCGACGAGGACCCTTCGGAGGAAACCAGGCGCTGGTGTGCGGCGCACGGCGTGCTGATCTCCACCCGAAAGGGCGTGGCGGAGTATCATCGCACCATCTGGCCGCGTCGCACACGTTGCAAGGAAGGCAACCTTGCCTATTTCTACGACCACTTCGGCTATGCGCGCTACGATTTCGTCGCCCAGTTCGATGCCGACCATGTACCGACGCCGACCTATCTCCGTGAAATCCTGCGCCCCTTCACCGATCCTGAGGTCGGTTATGTCTCGGCTCCCAGCATCTGCGATGCCAACGCCGGGGCAAGCTGGGCGGCGCGCGGCAGGCTCTATGCGGAGGCAAGCCTGCATGGTTCGCTGCAGACCGGTTACAACAATGGCTGGGCGCCTCTTTGCATCGGCTCCCACTATGCGGTTCGCACATCAGCCCTTCGTCAGATCGGCGGCCTCGGTCCCGAACTTGCCGAAGACCATTCGACGACGCTGATGATGAATGCCGGCGGTTGGCGCGGTGTGCATGCCGTCGATGCGATCGCCCATGGCGACGGCCCGGCAAACTTCGCCGATCTCGTCGTCCAGGAATTCCAGTGGTCGCGCAGCCTCGTCACCATTCTGCTGCAACATTCCCGCCACCATGTCATGCACCTGCCCTGGCGGCTGAGGTTCCAGTTCGTGTTTTCGCAGCTGTGGTATCCGCTCTTTTCCGCCTTTATGGCCGTGATGTTCCTGCTGCCGGTTGCCGCGCTTCTGACGGGCCATGTCTTCGTCAATGTGACCTATCCGGAATTCCTGCTGCATTTCGTGCCGATCTCGATCGTGCTGACGCTGTTTGCCTTCTTCTGGCGGGCCACGGCGACCTTCCGGCCCTATGATGCGAAACTGTTCGGCTGGGAAGGGCTTGCCTTCATATTCCTGCGCTGGCCATGGTCGCTGGCCGGCAGCCTGGCGGCCGTTCGCGATCATATCTGCGGCTCCTTCGTCGATTTTCGCATCACGCCGAAGGGAAGGCAGCAGCAGCAGTCGCTGCCGCTGCGCGTCATCGCACCCTATATCGCGTTCGCCGGGATGTGCGCTGTCGCGATGGTGCTCGCCAGTGAGGCCGCTGCCGCTCAGGGCTTCTATATTTTCGCGGCGATGAATCTTTCGATCTATCTGTCACTGACGGTGCTGATCGTCATTCGCCACGCAATCGAGAACGGTCTGCCATTAAGGCCGCAATCACGCGGGCTGTGGCTTGCGACGGCCATGGGGTTTGCGATCTGCATCACCGGCGGCATGCAAGCGGGTACCCATGGTCTGCACAGCCTCGAGGCCCTTTCCCACGGCCAGACGCTCGTCAGTTTTACGCAATCGCAATTTGCCGTGGCCGGGGCCGGCCTCGGCGGCGGCAAGACCAGGATAGTGAAATTCCACTTGAGATGGAATGGTTTCGGCAGAACCGACCGAGACGAACGTGGTGTGTAAGCCGGCGGAACCGGCAAGTGTCGAGTATGGAGGATGTAATGAGTATCGGATCGAGACTATGGGGAGCAGCGCTTGCTCTCAGCCTGTGCCTGCCGGTGGCGGCGCACGGCGCCGAGATCGCCAAAACGAAGGCGCCGACGCCGCTGAGCGCCTATGAGCTCTATCGGATCTACGGCGACAAGACCTGGACCTGGAATACCGGAGGCGGCCGTTTCTTCGACGATGGTCGGCGGTTCGTCGCTTGGAGCAACGACAAGGGGAAACCGTCTTTCGCCGAAGGCAAATGGGTGGTCGACGATCTCGGCCAGCTCTGCATGCGCGCTACCTGGACGAATGCCGAGGGCGCGGCTCGCGCCAGCACCTGTTTCGGGCATCGCAAGGTCGGCGACACGATCTATCAGCGGCGCCAGCCGAGCGGCGAGTGGTACGTCTTCCGCCATGCGTCGGTGCGCCAGGACGATGAGTTCGGGAAGCTTGTTGCCGCCGATACTGTGAGCGCGAAGGCAAGCGAACTGAAGCAGATCCTGCTGAGCCAGGAAGTAGCCCGAAAAGGAGGGTGAGCCATGAAGAAGCTAATGAAAAACCACCTCTCGACCGCCGCGATGGCGCTGCTGATATTGTGTGTCGCGGATCTGCCGAGCCGAAGCGAGGTGCAATATGCCGGCATTGTCCCGAACCCGGCGGCGGCCGTGCGGACGATCATCGACAAACGCCCCGTCCTTCATGCCGACGGCATCAAGTTCGGGGCCTATGATCCGCACGGCGATTTCGGCGCGCAGGCGAATGTCGCGACCGAAGCCTTGTTCCTGCCCTGGGAGGACGTCGACCTCGAAACCTTGCGCGTCGCCGATGCCTATGCGCTGGCCAGAGGCCGCAACCTGCTGATAACAGTGGAGCCCTGGTCCTGGGACGTCGATTGGCGGCTGACCTCCGCTCAGCTCCGCGCAAAGGTCCTGCGCGGCGACTACGATGTCAACATGCGTGCGATCACGCAGATGATATCCCAGCTGAAAAGCCCGGTGATTGTCCGCTGGGGGCAGGAGATGGAAGACACGTCGGGGCGGTTCTCATGGTCCGGCTGGAGCCCGCAGGACTATATCACGGCCTACAAGCGGATGATGGATATCGTCCGCGAGGAGGCGCCCGGCACACAGATCATGTGGTCGCCGAAGGGACTGCCCGGTCTCGAGGCCTATTATCCCGGCGACGATTATGTCGACCTCGTCGGACTCTCGGTCTTCGGCCTGCAGCGCTATGACGAGCTTGCCCACAATGAGCACCGGACGTTCTCGGAAGCGTTGAAGCAGGGCTATGATCTCGTCGCCGGCTACGGCAAGCCCATCTGGGTGGCGGAACTCGGTTATCAAGGCGGCGACGCCTATATGAAGCCGTGGATCGAAACCGCCACGTTGAAGCAGAGCGCCTTCCCGAATCTGCAGGAGGTGGTCTATTTCAACGATCGGGATGTGCACGCCTGGCCCTTCGATCTCGGCCGGCCGGATTGGCGCGTGGTTGAAAGCCTGGGCAACTGAGAACCAGGAAAACAGAAAGGCCCGCCGGGGTTTTGCGGGCCTCTCCTCTCATATCCGGCAACAGATCAGCCTTTGATCGTTGCCTTACCCTCTTCGATGAGCCGGGTTGCCGCATCGGCGGGCGAGACCCGTTCGAAGGCGAGTTCGTCACAGATGGGGCGAAGCACCCGCTGGTCGAATTGGGTTGCGCCCATCGGCACCGGCGGCGGATATTCGCCGACCTGATCCTTGAGCAGGTTTACGTACTTGACCGTTTCCTGCTCCGTCGGGTTGAGTTGCGGCAGGATGGCTTCGCGCACTGTCGTTGACATGGGCACACCGCGTTCCACGCCGAGAATCTTGCCGGCTTCGGGATCGTTGACGAAGAAGCTGATGAATTTCGCGGCGGCTTCGCCCTGTTTGCTCGTTGCACCCACACTCCAGATCAGTGCCGGACGGTAATAGTGGCCGGATGGACCGCCCTTTTTTTCGCGCGGCAGCATGGTGATGCCGAGCTTGTTCTTGATGATCAACTGATAGCCGATCATCTGGTTGGAATAAGCCATGCCGATCACCGATTTGCCGAGACCGAGGCAATTGGTATCGATGGTATTCTGATCGAGCGTCTGCACGTCGGCAGCAACGGTGCCGCCCGCCTTGCGCAGTGTCTCCCAGTAGTCGAACCATTCCCTGGCATCGTCGGCCGTGAAGCCGAGCCCAGCGCTTTCCCTGGCAAAGAGGCTTTTGCCGCGCTGGCGCAGCCAGGCATCGAACACATAGGCATAGCGCGCCGCATAGGGGCCGCCGCCCTTGCCCGAGGACTTGGCGAGTTCTACGGCGAGCTTGGCATACTCATCCCAGGTGAGGTCGGCCGTCGGCAGCGGGATGCCTGCCTTCTCGAATTCGACCGTGTCGAAGAACATCGAGAAGGAGTTGAGACCGAGGCCGACACCATAGAGCTTGCCGTCGATGGTGGTCAGTTTCAGCATGTCGGCGCCGAAGCTGTCGACCTTCAGCGTCGAAGGGACGAATTCATCGAGCGGCAGGCAGGCGCCGCGCTTGGAATAGTCGGAAATCGTTCCCGGCTCGAGCTGAAATATGTCGGCGATCGAGCGGCCGGCCATCTGCGTTGCGAGCTTCGTCCAATAACCGTCGCCCGAAAGCGATTCACCAACAATGGTGACGCCGGGCGTCTTGGATTGATAGAGCTTGGCGACATCGAGTGTGCGCTTGGCACGGTCGTTGGAACCCCACCACATAGCCCTGAGCTGCGCATCTTCGGCAAAGGCTGGAATGGCGCTTCCAGCGCCGAAGGCGAGGCCGGCGGCCGCACCGGCTGAACCCATCAGGAATGAACGGCGATTGACCTGCATGATATCCTCCTTGTCCCAATATGCCCCGCTGCCATCCTCCAATGGCCTGTCGGGGCATTTCGGCAAACAGGGTACGCAAAAAAATATTTATTGCAAGAAGTAATCATTTTCTTGCAAATTTGCATAACTTGCATAATGTTTGCCTATGAACGACCAAAAGATCAGACGGCCGCGTCAGGCCGATATAGCCACATTGGCCGGCGTCTCCGTCTCCACGGTGTCGCGCGTGCTTGCCAACGAACCTGGTATCAGCGAAACCGTTCGCCGCCAGATCTTGAAGGTGGCGGCCGAGCACGGCTACCCGGTCAAGCCGGCTTCCGAAACCGTTGCCGGGGGACTGGCGCTGATTGCCAGCGACGGCGTCACGGGCGGTCTCAGCGTTTTCTATGAAGCGATCGTCGACGGCCTGCGTGCCGGAGCCGTCGACGCGGGCATGCCGTTCGAGGTCCGGCTGGTCCGGGAGGATCGCACCACACCGGATGCCGTGCGCGACCATATGCAGGCGGCAGGCGCCGAAGGTCTCTTCCTCGTCGGCATCGATCCGAACGAGATGTTGCGCGGCTGGCTGCAAGCCAACATGACGCCGACCGTTCTTGTCAACGGCACCGATCCCAGGATGCAGTTCGATGGCGTTTCGCCGGCTAATTTCTTTGGAGCCTATGAGGCGACCAGCCGGTTGACCAAGGCCGGCCATCGCCGCATCCTGCATCTGAGCGGCTCCCACCGCCATACGATCCGGGAGCGCGTGCGCGGTTTCGAGGCGGCGATCGCCGCCGTCCCCGGTGCCGAGGGCCGTTTCGTGTCCATGACGCTGCAGGGCAGCGCCAGCCGCGAGGCCCATGAACACACGGCTGCGATCCTTGCCGAAAATGCCGGTTTCACCGCCGCCTTCTGTATGAATGATTTCATCGCCGTCGGCGTGCTCGAGGCGGTCACCGAAGCCGGTCTGCGTGTGCCGGAAGATTTCGCGATCGTCGGCTTCGATGATCTGCCCTGCGCGCTCATGACCAATCCGCAGCTTTCCACCATGCGCGTCGACCGCGCCGCCCTCGGGCGCGAGGCCGTTTCGCTGATGCTGTCCCGTTTCCGCAGCAGGACGGCACCGGCGCGCCACATGTGCCAGGCAGTCGTTCCCGTTCCGGGAGGGACCGTTGTGAACGTCGAACCCCGTGAGTGACGCCGATGACCTATGATCCCGCCAGCGCCAACCCGCTCGCAGGCAATCCGCTCGAAACCCGTGCCGATATGAGCCGCGCCCTCCTTGATCTGTTCGATCCGCTGCTTCCCTGCTTTTCGAAGGACAATGCCCGCGTCAGGTTGAGCGGCACCGCCGCCCATTTCGACCGGGCGGCGGCCGACCTCGAAGGCTTCGCCCGGCCGCTCTGGGGATTGGCGCCGCTTGGTGCCGGCAACGGCGACTTTGCCCATTGGCATCGTTTCGCCGAAGGCCTCGCAAACGGCACCGATCCCGCCCATCCCGAATATTGGGGAACGGTCAATGGCCGCGATCAGCGGATGGTCGAGCTTGCCGCTCTCGGTTTTGCCCTGGCGCTGGTACCGGAAAAGATCTGGGAACCGCTCGATGCGCGTGCCCGCGGCAATGTGATCGCCTATCTCAAGCATGTCAGGCAGTTCGACTATGCCGACAACAACTGGAAATTCTTCCGGATTTTCGTCGACATCGCGCTCGATCGTCTCGGCGCCGATTTCGACCGCAGCCTGACGCGGCAATATCTGCAGGAACTCGAAGGCTTCTATATCGGCGACGGCTGGTATCGCGACGGCAACGTGCGCCGCATCGACCATTACATTCCCTTTGCCATGCATTTCTATGGCCTGATCTATTCGAAGCTCGTCGACGACGATTATGCAAAGCGCTATCGCGAGCGCGCGATCCTTTTTGCCCGGGATTTCCGGCATTGGTTCGCCGCTGACGGGGCGACGATCCCCTTCGGCCGCAGTCTGACCTATCGCTTCGCCTGCGCCGGCTTCTGGTCGGCGCTTGCCTTAGCCGATGTTGAAGCTCTGCCCTGGGGTGAGGTCAAGCATCTCTGCCTGCAGCATCTGCGCTGGTGGAAGGACAAGCCGATTGCCGATCGCGACGGCGTGCTGTCGATCGGTTTCGGCTATCCGAACCTGCTGATGTCCGAAAGCTACAATTCCACCGGTTCGCCCTATTGGGCCTTCAAGGCCTTCCTGCCGCTGGCGATCGCGGAGGATCATCCGTTCTGGACCGCGACGGAAAAAGCGCCGGAGCAGGCGCCTGAGGTCGTTCCCCAGCGCCATCCCGGCATGGTGATCATGCGGGCGGGCGGCGATGTCGTAGCGCTATCCTCCGGCCAGGAAAATCTGCAGATGCGGTTCGGCACGGAAAAATACGCGAAATTCGCCTATTCCGCCCGCTACGGCTTCAGCGTCGAGGCCGATGAGCGCGCCTTTGCGCTCGCCGCCTTTGATTCGATGCTGGCCTTCAGCGATGACGGTCTGCACTACCGCGTGCGCGAAACCAATGAAGAGGCGCGCCTCGCAGGCGACGTGCTTTATGCGAAGTGGTCACCTTTCCCGGATGTCGGCGTCGAAACCTGGCTCGTGCCCGCAGCACCCTGGCATATCCGCCTCCACCGGGTGAGAACAAGCCGGCCGCTGCGGATTGCCGAAGGCGGATTTGCCATCGGCCGCCGGGATTTCGAGCTGGATAGGCTGTCCGCCTCGAATGGGGTTGCCTATGCAATCGGCGCGACCGATTTCACCGGCATTCTCGATCTCGGCTCTTCGGTCAAACGGTTCGGGCTCGTCCAGAAGGCAATGCCCAACACCAATGTGATCGTCGCCAAAACCCTCGTGCCGCAGCTGCGCGGGCAGATTCCGGCCGGCGAAACCATCCTGGCGACGGCGGTGCTGGCGCTTGACGATCCCGCTGCCGTTTCGTCTGCCTGGACAAGACCGCCGAAAGCGCCCGACATTGCCGCGCTGGAGGCCCTGGTGAGGGAAAGGGGCGTGACGGTGAGCGCCATCGAAGCGCCGGGACAGATGCCATGAGCCATCCGGCGATTGCCCTTGCCATGCAACCGTCGCGCACCGAGCATGTCCTGCCGGATGAGGTCCTGCGCCGGCTGGACCGTATCGGTCGCCTGCTGGATTCCAAGCCGTTGCAGCACTTCGACGACGAGCGTGCGAGGCGCCTGCTGGCCGAGGCCGAAATCCTGATCACCGGCTGGGGCGGACCGTATGTCGGGACCGAAATGCTTACCGCGGCGCCGCACCTCAAGCTCATCGTTCATGCTGCGGGCACGGTCAAAGGCGTCATCGACGACGCCATCTTCGCAGCCGGTATCCCGGTCAGCCATGCGGCCGAAGCCAACGCCGTGCCGGTTGCCGAATTCACCCTGGCCGCGATCATCTTCGTCGGCAAGCGCGTCTTCCGTTTCCGCGATCTCTATGTCGCCGACCGCAACCGCGACCGGACCCATTCGATGCAGCGTCAGGCGATCGGAAATTACCGCCGCACCGTCGGCATCGTCGGCGCTTCGCGCATCGGTCGGCGCGTCATCGAGCTGTTGAAACCCTTCGACTACAGGCTGCTGCTCTCCGATCCCACGCTCGATGCCGCCGAGGCGGCCGGCCTCGGAGCGGAAAAGGTCGAGCTCGACGAATTGATGCGACAAGCCGATATCGTTTCCCTGCACGCGCCGTCGCTGCCCTCGACGCAGCATATGATCGATGCGCGAAGGCTGTCGCTGATGAAGGACGGGGCAACACTCATCAACACGGCGCGCGGCATTCTTATCGATGAGGCCGCACTGCTCTCAGTGCTGAAGAGCGGCCGCATCGACGCGGTCATCGACGTCACCGATCCGGAGATCCCTGAGCCCGATTCTGCTTTCTACGATCTGCCGAATGTCTTTCTGACGCCGCATATTGCCGGCGCCGTCGGCCTGGAACGGGCGCGCCTCGGCGAGATGGCGGCTGACGAGGTCGAGCGCTTCGTGGCCGGTCGGCCGCTGCTCTACCAAATCCGCCGGGAGAATCTCGAAAACATCGCCTGACGCGTGCCTCGCCGAGCGAGCTTACACAGCAGGCGTCAGCGTGACGACCTCAGCGAATTCGGCGAACCGTCATTGGCAAGCTCAGGCATCAGCTCGGCGATGTCGACCACCTTGCCGGTGCGCGAGCTCGTCAGCGCGGCAATACCGCAAAGCACGGACATGGCGCCCGCCCGAGTGCCGGCGCGCTGCGCGAGCCTGTCTTCCATATCCGGCTTGAAGATCATGTTGCGCATCCGGTCGTCGCCGCCGTAATGGCCGCCGGTGAAATGCGGAACGACGATGCGCTCCACCGCCTCCTTGCCGTTCGGAAAATTCCGGATCAGCAGAATCGTGTCCTGCTTCGGCTCTTCCCAGGGCTGGGCCTCGTATTGGCGAAGCTCGATCCGCCCCTTGGTGCCGTTGAAGGCGAGGTGATGGCCTTCGATCGGCTGGAAAGTGTTCAGCGAATATGAGACGTGGACGTTGTTGCGGTAACGGAGCGACACCACCATCGTATCGGGAATGTCGATGTCCTCGCGGAAGACGCAGCCGTCGCGGAAGTAGCCGTCGATCTTCGAGGGGTCCTCGTAGAGCTGGTCGAGGAAGGGATCGGCTTCAAGATCGAGATAGTAGTCGCATTCCTGCGTGTGCGGACAGAGCTTGCAGCGGGGCCCGCGGAACGGGCCCTTGCGGCCGTAATTCTGCAGGTCGGCAAACGAGGTGACGGACTCCGGATCGCTGTCGAGATACCAGTTCAGCAGATCGAAATGATGCGTTGCCTTGTGGACGAACAGGCTGCCGGAATTTTCCGTATAGGCATGCCAGCGACGGAAGTAGTCGGCGCCGTGCTTGGTGTTGAGATACCAGTGGAAGTCGACTGAGGTCACCCGGCCGATCTCGCCGGCGTTCAGCAGTTCCTTGATCTTGGCGGCCGTCGGCGCATAGCGATAATTGAAGGAGACGTCGACCCGGCGGCCGGTGCGCTTTTCTGCGTCGAGAATCCGGCGAATTTTCTCGATTGAGGTGGTCATCGGCTTTTCGGTGATGACATCGATGCCGGACTCCAGCGCCCGCACAATGATATCGTCATGCGTATGGTCGGGCGTGCAGACGATGACCAGATCCGGCTTCTGCTCGACGAGCATGGAATCGATATTGTCATAGAGCGGCGCGTTGCTGCCGATCATGTTGCGGGCGCGCTCGCCGCGCAGCGAATTCTTCTCGACGATGGCTGTGAGGTCGACATGTTCGCGCCAGCCGGCCAGCAGATCCTTGCCCCACATGGTGGTGCCGCGGTTCCCGGTGCCGATCAGGGCAAAACGGCGTTTCTCCATCGAATGATCCTCCTGCATGCGTGATGAAACAAATACTGAAATCAGACCTAAAGCGCGTCGCGATCTCTCAAATTCGCGCCTTAACAGCAGCTCCTGAAACGCTCGACGCAGGTGGCAATCACCTCGTCGGCCGGGCGTTTCCACCAGGTCTCGGACGAGAAGATCTCCACCTCCTGCGCACCGAAGAAGCCGGCGGCCTCCACCATCCGTCTTATGCCTTTGAGGTCGATCACGCCATCGCCCATCATGCCGCGGTCGAGCAGCATATCCCGGGTCGGCACCAGCCAGTCGCAGATGTGATGGGCAAAGATGCGTTTCATGCGGCCCGCTCGGGCAATCTGGTTGGCAAGATCGGGGTCCCACCAGACATGGTAGACATCGATCGCCACCCCGACATCCTCGCCAAGCGGCTCGCACATGTCGAGCGCCTGACCGAGCGTGTTCACGCAGGCGCGGTCGGCGGCATACATCGGATGCAGCGGTTCGATCGCGAGCTTCACGCCGGCAGCCTGCGCATGCGGCAGCACGGCGGCAATGCCGTCGAACACCATCTGACGGGCCGCAACGATATCCTTCGAACTGCCCGGCAGGCCGCCGACGACGAGCACGAGGCAGTCGGCTGAAAATGCGGCCGCCTCGTCGATGGCGCGCCTGTTGTCGTCGAGATTTTTCTGCCAGTCGGCATCATTTGCAGCCGGGAAGAAACCACCGCGGCAAAGCCCGGTCAGCTTGATGCCGTTCGATTTGACGATGCGCACCGCCTCGTCAAGACCGACCTTGGCGACCTGATCGCGCCAGGGCGCGATCGAGGTGATGCCGTGTTTCAGGCAGATGTCGACGGCTTCGGCAAAGCCACATTGCTCGCGGATCGTCGCCAGATTGATCGAAAGTCCTTCGACCTGCATGTCATTCTCCTCCCAGCCGGTGTCTCGCTTCAGTTGACGCCATGGACGGCGAGCACCTGGCGCATGCGGCTTGCGGCGAGTTCGGGGTCGGCCAGCACCCGCGCCTTGTCGGCCAGACGGAAAAGCTCCGCCAGGTGCGCCAGCGAGCGTGTGCTCTGCTGTCCGCCGACCATGACGAAATGATCCTGCAGACCGTTGAGATAGGCGAGGAAGACGACGCCGGTCTTGTAGAAGCGCGTCGGCGCCTTGAAGATGTGGCGCGACAGCGGCACGGTCGGCTCCAGCAGATCGAAGAATTCATGGTTGCTCTTGCGACCGAGCGCTTCGAGGGCCGCCGAAGCTGCCGGCGCGATCGCATCGAAAATACCGAGCAGCGCGTCTGAATGACCCGCTTCGTCGCCGGCGATCAGTTCGGCATAGTTGAAATCGTCGCCGGTATACATGCGCACGCCCTTCGGCAGTTGGCGGCGCATCGCCACTTCCTTCTCCTTGGAGAGCAGCGAGATCTTGATGCCGTCGACCTTGTCGGCATGGGCCCTAATCACCTCGAGGCAGGTCTCCATGGCTTTCAGATGGTCGCCATTGCCCCAATACCCCTCGAGCGCCGGATCGAACATTTCGCCGAGCCAATGGATGATGACAGGGTCTTTCACCTGGCGGAGGATGCGGTCGTAGACGCTGACATAGTCGTCCGGCCCCTTGGCGGCGGCGGCAAGTGCCCGGCTCGCCATCAGGATGATGCGGCCGCCGGCCGCCTCCACCGTTTCGATCTGCTCCTCATAGGCCCTGAGAATAGTGTCGACGGTGACGTCGGGGCCAGGCGTCAGATGATCGGTGCCGGCCCCGCAGGCAATCATCGCATCCTTGCGCCCGGCCGCTTCATCAAGCGCCCGGCGGATCAGCTCGCGCGCTTCCGGCCAGCCGAGGCCCATGCCGCGCTGCGCCGTATCCATCGCCTCGGCAACGCCGAGGCCGAGATCCCAGAGCCGGTGGCGGAAGGCAAGCGTCCGCTCCCAGTCGATCGCCGGCGTCAGCCACGGATCGTTGTCGGCAAGCGGATCGGCAACGACATGAGCGGCGGCAAAGGCGATGCGCGGAAAGGACTTGGCGTCGCGCTTGGCGACCGCGATCGGCGTGCCGGTCAGCGTATAGGGGACGATCTTGCCGTCGAGGGGGAGATTGATCGTCGTCACGGTTCAGAGCTCCAGTGCGGGAACGTCGAGCCAGCGGCGTTCGGCCCAGGATTTCAGGCCGAGCTCGGCGAGCTGCACGCCCTTGGCGCCGGCTTCCAGGCCATAGGGCCACGGCGCATCTTCGACGACATGTCGGATGAACATTTCCCACTGCGCCTTGAAGCCGTTGTCGAAGGCCTGGGTGTCCGGAACCTCGTCCCAGGTCTTGTAAAAGTCGATCGTCTGCGGTTGATCCGGGTTCCAGACCGGCTTCGGCGTGTTGACGCGGTGCTGGCTCCAGCATTTCGTCAGGCCGGCGACGGCCGAACCATGGGTGCCGTCGACCTGGAAGGTGACGAGATCGTCACGACGGACGCGCACCGCCCAGGAGGAATTGATCTGCGCGATCGCGCCGCCCTCGAGCTCGAAGGTCGCATAGGCCGCATCATCCGTATCGCAATCATAGGGCTTGCCCTGTTCGTCGATGCGGCGCGGAATATGCGTCGCGCCAAGGCACGAGACGGCCTTGACTTCGCCGAACAGATTGTCGAGCACGTAACGCCAGTGGCAGAGCATGTCGAGAATGATGCCGCCGCCGTCGCCCTTGCGGTAGTTCCAGGACGGCCGCTGGGCGGGCACGCCCCAATCGCCTTCGAAGACCCAGTAGCCGAATTCGCCGCGCACCGAGAGGATCTTGCCGAAGAAGCCGGAATCCTTGAGCAGCGCCAGCTTGCGCAGGCCGGGGAGGAAAAGCTTATCCTGCACGACGCCGTGCTTAAGGCCCGAGCGGCGCGCCTTGCGGGCAAGGTCGATCGCCACTTGCAGGTCGTCGGAGATCGGCTTTTCGCAATAGACGTGCTTGCCGGCGTCGAGCGCCTTGGACAGCAGCTCGGCGCGCATCAACGTCGTGCCGGCGTCGAAGAAGATCGTGTCGTCGGGATTGGCGAGCGCGGCGTCGAGATCGGTCGACCAGCGCTTGATGCCGTGCTTCTTCGCCAGCTCTTCCATCTTGGCGCCGTTGCGGCCGACGATGATCGGGTCAATCTCGAGTTTCTCGCCCGATTTCAATGTGATGCCGCCCTGGTCGCGGAAGGCGAGAATCGAGCGCACCAGGTGCTGATTGTAACCCATGCGGCCGGTGACGCCGTGCAAGATGATCCCCAAGCGTGCCATTTTATCCTCCCAGCAATCTTTTGCGGCGGGAGCGGGCATCGTCGCCCGGCCCTCCCGAGCCGGTAACTAAACAGTTACTTGATGGCAGAAGAGCGGCGCGGCTGTCAAGAGTCAAATCCGATTTTTGAAATTCAGCGCTTGATCGAGGCGAGCGTGACGTGGACGATATGCCTTTCCCAGGCATTGAGATGGGTCGGTTCGATCAGGTCGCGGCCGAAGATCGTCGAAAGCGTGTACTGGTTGGACAGGTAGAAATAACCGAGAGAGGCGATCGTCAGGTAGACATGCAGGGGATCGGCGGTCTCGATGAAGACACCCTGTTTCTTTCCCTGTTCAAGCACTTGAGAAAGCTCGCCGATCAGATGCGAATGCAGTTCCTTGAGCCGGACGGACTGGCGCAGCCAGCGGGCGCGATGCAGATTTTCCGTGCCGAGCAGGCTGAGGAATTCCGGGTGCTGGAGAAAATAGCGCCAGGTGAAGAGCGCCAGTTCGCCGATACCCTCCTCCGGGCTGCGGTCGCCGATATGAAGCGCGCGCTCGGCGGTGCGTATGCCCACATAGGCTTCTTCGAGCACGCGGAGATAGAGCTGCTCCTTGTCGCCGAAATAATGATAGAGCATGCGCTTGTTGGTGCCGGCGCGTTCGGCGATGGCGTCGACGCGGGCTCCGCCCATGCCGTTTTCGGCGAATTCCCGGGTTGCCGCCTCAAGGATCGCGGCGCGCGTCCGTTCCGGATCGCGTTGCGTGGTCCGTTCCTGAGGTAAACGTCGAGACCTTTTCTTCTCCCCATTCTCCCCGCTGTCGTTCATCGCTCCACCTCCGTCTCGCATGTTGCGCTCATAAGCCTTCGGTGCGAAATTGTAAAAACCGAATTTGCAGGGCTCAAACAGCCGGAGCACGATGTCGCCCGAAACCGCTCACACTTTTCGGCACCACGCTCTGGCCGACACCGCTTGACACACTTGCCGCTTTGCTCGTAGCTTGTAACCAATTAGTTATTTATGCAAGGGTAACTAGTTTCGGAAGCGTGTGGAGGCGCTTCCCTTTGGAGGAGGAAAAAATGACCCTACGTGTAAGCAGACGTAATTTCGTTGCGGGAGGGGCCGCGCTCCTTTCGCTCTCGGCGCTTGGAACCAGCGCTTTGGCACAGGAAAAGCGCTTGCGTCTCCTGTGGTGGGGCTCGCAGCCGCGCGCAGATCGTACCAACAAGGTATCGCAGCTCTATCAGTCTAAGAATTCGGGCACGTCGATCACCGGCGAATTCCTCGGCTGGGGCGATTATTGGCCGCGCCTTGCGACCCAGGTCGCCGGTCGCAACGCGCCCGACGTCATCCAGATGGATTACCGCTATATCGTTCAGTATGCCCGGCGCGGCGCGCTTGCCCCGCTCGAATCCTATATGCCGGCCAAGCTCAACCTCGACGATTTCGACAAGGCGCAGATCGAAGGCGGCAGCGTCGACGGCCATCTCTATGGCGTCAGCCTCGGCGCGAATTCGGCCGCCACGGTCCTGAACACCACCGCCTTCAAGGAAGCCGGCGTCGATCTGCCGACGCAGGCGACCACTTGGGAAGAGTTCGCCCGCATGGGTGCGGAGATCACCAAGGCCGGTAAACGCAAGGGCATGTTTGGCATGGCCGACGGCAGCGGCGGTGAACCGCTGTTCGAAAACTGGCTGCGCCAGCGCGGCAAGGCGCTTTATACCGCCGACGGCAAGATCGCCTTCGGCGTGGACGACGCCTCCGAATGGTACGACATGTGGGCCAAGTTCCGTGAGGCCGGCGCCTGCGTTCCCGCCGATGTCCAGGCTCTCGACAAGAACGATATCGACACCAACACGGTCTCGCTCGGCAAGTCGGCTGCCGGTTTCGCCCATTCCAACCAGTTCGTCGCCTATCAGGCAATGAACAAGGACAAGCTGGCGCTGACCAACTATATGCGGATCAAGGCGGATTCGAAGGGTGGCCATTATCGCAAGCCTTCGATGTTCTTCTCGGTCTCGGCCCAGTCGCAAGCGGTCGACCTGGCCGTGGACTACGTCAATTTCTTCGTCAAGAACCCCGAGGCAGCGGTCCTCCTGGATGTCGAACGCGGCATTCCGGAATCGAGCGCCATGCGCGAGGTCGTCGCGGCGAAGCTCGATGAGAACGGCAAGGTTCCGCTGGAATATGTCAGCGGCCTTGGCGATCTCGCCGGCAAATTGCCGCCGCCGCCGCCCGCCGGCGCCGGTGAAGGCGAACTGATGCTGCGTAACATCGCCGAGCAGGTGGCCTTCGGACAGCTATCTCCTGCCGATGGCGGCAAACAGCTTGTCACCGAAATCACGCAGATTCTCGCACGAGGCTGATCCCGTATGAGCAATGCGATGCGCACGCCCGCAGGGGCCATAAATGTGGAAAGATATCAGGGGGCCGTGGCCGAAGGACGTTTCAGGCGTCTCTGGAACGCCAATGCTCCCGGCTATCTCTTCCTTCTTCCATGGCTCATCGGCTTTTTCGGGCTGACGCTCGGGCCGGCCCTGATTTCGCTCTACCTCTCCTTCACCGACTTCGACATGCTGCAGTCGCCGAGGTGGGTGGGAATAGCGAATTACGTGCGCATCGCCACGGCGGATCCGAAATTTTCGGCCGCCATGCACGTCACCTTGACCTATGTCGTCTTCTCCGTCCCGTTCAAACTGACCTTCGCCTTGCTGGTCGCCATGGCGCTGAACCGCGGCTTGCGCGGGTTGCCGATCTATCGGGCCATCTTCTATCTCCCCTCATTGCTGGGCGGCAGCGTGGCGATCGCCGTGCTCTGGCGTCAGCTTTTCGCCAGCGATGGCCTCGTCAATGCCGCGCTCTCGCATTTCGGCATCGAAGGTCCGAGCTGGATCTCGCATCCGAACTATTCGATCTACACGCTGGTGGCACTGTCGGTCTGGCAGTTCGGCTCGCCGATGATTATTTTCCTGGCCGGCCTGCGCCAGATCCCGCAGGACATGTATGAGGCGGCCAGCCTCGACGGCGCCTCGAAATTCCGGCAATTCTACAAGATCACCCTGCCGCTTCTGACGCCGGTGATCTTCTTCAATGCCGTCGTCCAGACGATCGAAGCCTTCAAGGCCTTCACGCCGGCCTTCATCATATCAGGCGGCACGGGCGGCCCGATCAACTCGACGCTGTTCTACACGCTCTACCTCTATCAGGAAGCCTTCGGCAATTTCCGCATGGGCTATGCCTCGGCGCTTGCCTGGATCCTGGTGGTGATCATCGCGATCTTCACCGCTTTCTCCTTCCTGACCTCGCGTTATTGGGTGCACTACGATGACTGAGATGACCGCTTCCGTCACTGCGGCCAGGCCGCCATCGGATATCAACAAACGCAGCCTGCCGGGGTCGCTCATCATCCACGCCCTGCTGATCGCCGCGTCGCTTCTCATGCTCTATCCGCTGTTGTGGATGGTTTCGGCATCGGTCAGACCGGAAAACGAGATCTTCTCCTCGACCTCGCTTATCCCGTCGTCGATCGATCTCTCCTCCTATGCGCGCGGCTGGGTCGGCCTCGATGTCAGCTTTGGCCGGTTCTTCTGGAATTCGCTCGTCATCTCGCTGCTGGTGGTGACCGGCAATGTTATCGCCTGTTCGCTGACGGCCTTCGCCTTTGCGCGGCTGCGTTTTGCCGGCCGGAACTTCTGGTTCGCGATCATGCTCGGCACGCTGATGATCCCCTATCACGTGACGCTGATCCCACAATATGTGCTCTTCCTCAACCTCGGCTGGGTTAACACCATCCTGCCGCTCGTCGTGCCGAAGTTCCTGGCAAGCGATGCCTTCTTCATCTTCCTGATGGTGCAGTTCTTCCGCGGAATCCCGCGCGAACTCGATGAGGCGGCGATGATGGATGGCTGCAGCGCCTGGCGTATCTATTGGAAGATCATGCTGCCGTTGTCGCTGCCGGTGCTGGCGACGGCCGCCATCTTCTCCTTCATCTGGACCTGGGACGATTTCTTCGGTCCGCTGATCTACCTGAACGACATGAACACCTATACGATCCAGCTCGGCCTGCGCACCTTCGTGGATTCCACCAGCGCATCGGATTGGGGTGGCCTGTTCGCCATGTCGACTCTGACGCTGGTGCCGGTCTTCTTCTTCTTCCTGTTCTTCCAGCGCCTTCTGATCGAGGGCATCGCCACGACGGGCATGAAGCGCTGATGGCGGCAACGGGAAAGAACGAGATGAGCATCAGGACGGTCGCGATTGTCGGCTGCGGTATCGGCCGCTCCCATATCGTCGAGGGTTATCTGCCGCATGCAGACAAGTTCAAGGTCGCAGCAATCTGCGACCTGAATGAACAGCGTCTGGCCGCCGTCGGCGACGAGTTCGGCATCGAACGGCGTACCACCTCCTTCGCCGAGCTGCTCGCCGACGACACGATCGACATCATCGATATCTGCACCCCGCCGGGCATCCATCTGGAGCAGGTGGTCGCCGCGCTCGCCGCCGGTAAACATGTCGTTTGCGAAAAGCCGCTGACCGGTTCGCTTGCCGGCGTCGATACCATCATGGAAGCGGAAAGGAACGCCAAAGGCGTGCTGATGCCGATCTTCCAATACCGCTATGGCGACGGTATCCAGAAGGCCAAGCGGATCATCGACGCCGGTATTGCCGGCAAAGCCTATACGGCCTCGGTCGAAACCTTCTGGCTGCGCAAGCCGGAATATTACGCCGTGCCCTGGCGCGGCAAATGGGCGACGGAACTCGGCGGTGTGCTCGTCACCCATGCCCTGCATCTGCACGACATGCTGATGCATCTCATGGGTCCGGCGGCAAGAGTCTTCGGCCGCGTCGCCACCCGCGTCAACGATATCGAGGTCGAGGATTGCGCCTCCGCCAGCCTGCTGATGGAAAACGGTGCCTTCGTCTCGCTGTCCTGCACGCTGGGTTCGCAGGAACAGATGAGCCGGCTGAGGCTGCATTTCGAGAATGTCACTTTCGAAAGCACCCACGAGCCCTACACACCAGGCAAGGATCCCTGGAAGATCATCGCCGCGAATGATGACGTGCAGGAAAAGATCGACCGGGTGGTCGGCGACTGGCAGCCGGTCGCGCCGCGCTTCACCACCCAGATGGGCCAGTTCCATGCCTTCCTCAGCGGTCAAGGACCGCTGCCGGTGACAACGACGGACGCGCGCCGCGCGCTGGAACTCGTCACCGCCATCTACCAGTCTTCCGACAGCGGCGCTGAAGTGCCGCTGCCGGTCGGTCCCGACAGTCCGAAATACGCCGATTGGCGCGCAAGAACGAAGTAACCGGCAAAAGAGAGGTTTTGAGAAGATGGCAACCAGTGTCGTTCTTCAGAAGGTCGAGAAGCGCTATGGCTCGCTGGACGTGATCCATGGCATCGACCTGACGATCGATCCCGGCGAATTCGTCGTTTTTGTCGGCCCCTCGGGCTGCGGAAAATCGACCCTTCTGCGCATGATCGCCGGTCTCGAGGAGATCTCGGGCGGCGCGTTGCTGCTCGACAGCGAGCGCATGAACGAGGTGGCGCCGGCCAAGCGCGGCATCGCCATGGTCTTCCAGTCCTACGCGCTCTATCCTCATATGTCGGTCTATAAGAACCTCGCCTTCGGCCTGGAGACGGCGGGTTACAAGAAGGCCGATATTCAGCCGAAAGTGAAGCGGGCGGCCGAGATCCTGCAGATCGAGAAACTCCTAGAGCGCAAGCCGAAGGCGCTCTCCGGCGGCCAGCGCCAGCGTGTCGCGATCGGCCGCGCCATCGTGCGCGAGCCGCGTATTTTCCTGTTCGACGAGCCGTTGTCGAACCTCGATGCCGAACTGCGCGTGCAGATGCGCGTCGAAATCTCCCGCCTGCACCGCAGCCTCGGCAACACGATGATCTATGTCACCCATGACCAGGTCGAAGCCATGACGATGGCGGACAAGATCGTGGTGTTGAATTCCGGCCGCATCGAGCAGGTCGGCGCGCCGCTCGATCTTTACAACAACCCGGCTAACCGCTTCGTCGCCGGTTTCATCGGCAGCCCGAAGATGAATTTCCTGAAGGCCCGCATCGAGCAGGTCGGCGAGACCGAAACCAGCATCCATGTCTGCGGCAATTCCGTCCATCTGCCGCGCCGGTTGAAAGGCGAGGCCGGACAGGATGTCACCTTCGGCATCCGCCCCGAGCATCTTTCGCTGACCGAGGGCGCCATCACGCTCTCGACCGTCAATGTCGATCTCGTCGAAAATCTCGGCGGCGCCACGATGCTCTACACCACGACGCCGGATAGCCAGCTCCTGACTGTTGCGCTTGACGGCCAGCAGAAGGTGGAGCGCGGCGCCAATGTGAAGACCTTCTTCGATCCGGCCCGCTGCCACGTCTTCGATGCCGCCGGCAAGACCATCTAAGCGCTGCTTGACATAGGATCCTCCTCTGCCCCATCATTTCCGAAGGGGCTGAAGGGGAATAAGCATGACGCCTGAAGATAGGATTCATGCGCTTGGCATCTGGCAGGGCCCGATCGATATTTCGCCGATAGCAGGCGGCATCACCAACAGGAACTACCTGGTCAGCGATGCCGTCGCGCGTTGCGTCGTCAGGCTCGGCACCGATATCCCGATCCATCACATCAGCCGGCAGAACGAGCTTGCCGCAAGCCGTGCGGCGCATGCCGCCGGCATATCGCCTGCCGTCATCCATCATTCGCCGGGCGTTCTGGTGCTCGAATATATCGAGGCGAGAGCGCTTTCGCCTGATGATATCAGGAGGCCGGAAACGCTCGCCCGGGTCGTGCCGCTGGTGCGCGCCTGCCACCGCGACATCGCCCGGCATTTCCGCGGCCAGGCGATGATCTTCTGGGTCTTTCACGTCATCCGCGATTACGCCGCCAATCTGAAGGCCGCGGGCAGCGCCTATCTGCCTCTGCTGCCGGCGCTGGTCGGCCGAGCCGAGGCGCTGGAAGAAGCGGCAGGGCCTTTCGACATCGCCTTCGGCCACAACGACCTGCTGGCCGCCAATTTTCTCGACGACGGCAAGCGGCTCTGGCTGATCGACTGGGATTATGCCGGCTTCAACACGCCGCTTTTCGATCTCGGCGGATTGGCCTCCAACAATGAGCTCCCGCAAACGGCAGAACACACGATGCTGGAGACCTATTTCGACCGGCCGCTGACCGATGATCTCAGCAGGCGCTATGGCGCGATGAAATGCGCTTCGCTGCTGCGCGAGACGCTCTGGAGTATGATTTCGGAAATCCATTCCAGCATCGATTTCGACTATGCCGCCTATACGGCCGAAAATCTCGCGCGTTTCGAACGCGCCTATCAAGCCTTTGAACAGGATCAATAAATGACGAGGGAATTACCGAAGACGGCGAAAGCCGTGGTCATCGGCGGCGGCATCATAGGCTGTTCGACAGCCTATCATCTCGGCAAGCTCGGCTGGACCGATACCGTCCTGCTGGAGCGCAAGAAGCTCACCTCCGGCACCACCTTCCATGCCGCCGGCCTCGTCGGCCAGCTGCGCACCAGCGCCAACATCACCCAGCTTCTCGGTTATTCCGTCGATCTCTACAAGCGGCTGGAGGAGGAGACCGGCCTCGGCACCGGCTGGAAGATGAATGGCGGCCTGCGCCTTGCCTGCAACGAGGAGCGCTGGACCGAGGTCCGGCGCCAGGCGACCACCGCCCAGTCCTTCGGCCTCGAAATGCAATTGCTGACGCCGCAGGAAGCATTCGATCTCTGGCCGCTGATGACAACGGACGATCTCGTCGGCGCCGCCTTCCTTCCCACGGACGGCCAGGCCAATCCCTCCGACATCACCCAGGCGCTGGCGAAAGGCGCCCGCATGTCAGGCGTTTCGATCTTCGAGGACACCGAAGTCATCGACCTGGAAATCGACAAGGGAAGGATCCGCGCCGTCGTCACCGCTGAGGGACGCATCGAATGCGAGCGCGTCGTCGTCTGCGCCGGCCAGTGGACGCGCGCCTTTGCCGCCCGCTTCGGCGTCAACGTGCCGCTGGTCTCCGTCGAGCATCAATACATCATCACCGAATCCTTCGGCGTGCCCTCCAACCTGCCGACCCTGCGCGATCCCGATCGCCTGACCTACTACAAGGAAGAAGTCGGCGGCATCGTCATGGGCGGCTATGAGCCGAATCCCATTCCCTGGGCGCAAAACGGCATCCCCGACGGCTTCCACTACACGCTGCTGGACAGCAATTTCGATCATTTCGAGCAAATCATGGAACAGGCGCTCGGCCGCGTTCCGGCACTGGAAAATGTCGGCGTCAAGCAGCTGCTGAACGGCCCGGAAAGCTTCACGCCGGATGGCAACTTCATTCTCGGCGAGGCGCCGGAGCTGAAGAATTTCTTCGTCGGCGCCGGCTTCAACGCCTTCGGCATCGCCTCGGCCGGCGGCGCCGGCATGGCGCTTGCCGAATGGGTGACGAAGGGCGAACCGCCCTATGATTTGTGGCCGGTCGATATCCGCCGCTTCGGCCGTCCGCATTTCGATACCGACTGGGTGCGCACCCGCACGCTCGAAGCCTATGGCAAACATTACACCATGGCCTGGCCGTTCGAGGAGCATTCGAGCGGCCGCCCCTGCCGCAAATCGCCGCTTTACGACCGGCTGAAGGCGCAGGGCGCCTGTTTCGGCGAAAAGCTCGGCTGGGAGCGGCCGAACTGGTTTGCCGATCTCTTCGCCAACGAGGAGCCGAAGGATGTCTACAGTTATGCCAGGCAGAACTGGTTCGACGCCGTCGGCCGCGAGCACAAGGCGGTGCGTGAAGCGGCCGTCATCTTCGACCAGACCTCCTTTGCCAAATTCGTGCTGAAGGGCAGGGATGCCGAGGCAGCGCTCTCCTGGATCGCTTCCAACGATGTCGAAAGGCCTGTGGGATCGCTCATCTACACGCAGATGCTCAACGACAAGGGCGGCATTGAATGCGACGTGACGGTCGCCCGCATCGCCGAGAACGAATATTACATCGTCACCGGCACCGGTTTTGCCACCCATGATTTCGACTGGATCGCCCGCAATATACCGGCAAAGATGCATGCCGAGCTGGTCGACGTCACGTCAGCCTATTCGGTGCTGTCACTGATGGGACCAAATTCGCGCGCCGTGCTGGAAAAGGTGACGGGCAGCGACGTCTCGAATGCGGCCTTCCCCTTCGGCCGGGTCAGGACCATCGGCATATCAGGCTGCCCGGTGCGGGCGCTGCGCATCACCTATGTCGGCGAGCTTGGTTACGAGCTGCATATTCCCGTTGAATATGCGACGACGGTCTATGACGTGCTGATGGCATCAGGCGGCGAATTCGGCCTGGTCAATGCCGGCTACCGCGCCATCGAGAGCTGCCGCCTGGAAAAGGGCTATCGCGCCTGGGGATCGGATATCGGTCCCGACCATACGCCTGTTGAAGCCGGTCTCGGTTGGGCGGTGAAGATGCGCAAGGCCATTCCCTTCCGCGGCCGCGAAGCGATCGAACGGCAGCTTGCAGGCGGGGTGAACAAGCGCCTTGCCTGCTTTGTTCCCGAAAATGCCGATACCGTGTTGCTCGGCCGTGAAACGATCTATCGCGACGGCAAGCGCGTCGGCTGGCTTTCGAGCGGCGGCTTCGGCTACACGCTGGGCAAGCCGATCGGCTATGGCTATGTCCGCAGCCCCGAGGGGGTGACCGAGGATTTCGTCCTCTCCGGCACCTATGAGCTCGATGTCGCGCGGGAGCGTATCCCCTGCAAGGTGTCACTGTCGCCGCTCTACGATCCCGATATGGCGCGTATCAAGGCGTAGCGGGGGAGTCTAGAACAGCGGCAACCTATCGTCCTGGATCAGAATCTCCAGCTTGTCGGAGACATCCTGCGTCCACGCCCGGTGTCCTGTCAAAGCCGCCGGGAAAAGTCCAGGAAGGGTGAAGAGTGCCGCCGAAATCGCCAGACCGGTGCGCGGGACATCGGCGATGAGGGCGGCGATCTCAGCCGCACGGGGGTCGCGCAACTCGTAGCGATCGCCGTTGCCGTGTTCGCCGATGGCATAGCGCATCCAAGCCGCAACAGCGATCGCGTAGGTCTCTGCCCTGTCGCCAAGGGCCAGTGCCTCGCAGGCCGGTTCCAGCAGCCGCTGCGGCAGTTTCTGCGTGCCGTCCATGGCGATCTGATAGGTGCGATGGGCGATCGCCTTGTTTGCAAAGCGTGCTATCAATTCGCTGGCATAGTGATCGAGATCGATGCCGGGAACCGCATCGAGCGTTCTCGCGGCCGCATGCATGTGCCGGTAGGCAAGTGCGGCAAGGCCGGCATCGTCCATCACGTCGCGGATGAATTCATAGCCGCCGATATAACCGAGATAGGCGAGCAGCGAATGCGCGCCGTTCAGCATCCGCAGCTTCATCTTCTCGTAGGCGGAGACATCTTCGACCATCAGCGCACCGTGCACCTTTTCCCAGGCCGGCCGGCCATTGGCGAAATGGTCTTCGATGACCCATTGCGTAAAGGGTTCGGTCTCGATCGCCGCCATATCCGTGCGGCCCGTCAGCCGCTCTGCATCGGCATAGGTCGCGTCCGTGCTGGCCGGCGTGATACGGTCGACCATCGTGGAGGGGAAGGGTACATTCGCTTCGATCCAGCGATGCAGGTCGGGATCGATGCGGGAGGTGAATTCCAGCACGAGGCGTTTCAGCACGGCGCCGTTGCTCGGCAGGTTGTCGCAGCTCAGCGGCGTAAAGGGCGCTATGCCCTTCTTCCGCCGGCGTGCCAGGCCTTCGACGAGATAACCGATGACGCCCCGCGGCGCATGCCGGTTGGCAAGGTCGGCGACAATATCGGGATGCTTCAGGTCGAGGCCACCCGTCGCAGGATCGAAGCCATAGGCCTTTTCCGTCACCGTCATGCTGACGATGCGGATATCAGGGTCTTCGAGCCGCGCCAGCAGGCCGGCCGGATCGCGCGGCGCCACATGCGCCTTCAGGATCGACCCGATCACCTGCGCCGTCGTACCTGACGTATCGCGGATCAGCATCGTATAGAGGCCATTCTGGGCAGTCAGATTATCCGCCACATCGGGCGTGCGCAGGCTTGCCACATCGATGCCCCAGTCACCGCCCGCGGCCGAGAGCGCATCTTCCGTGAAGGGCGCGAAATGCGCGCGGAAGAATGCGCCCGGCCCAAGATGCAGGATGCCGCTCTTCAGCCGGCTGCGGTCATAGGCGGGAAGCTTCGCCGTCGGGGCGAGGCCGGAAAGGGTCTGCAGTCGTTCGCTCACAGCTTGTAGGCCTCCTTCGCATTGCCATAGGAGAGTTCGCCCGCCACGATCTCGGCGTCGCGTTTGGAAATCCGGTGCTCGGCGGCGAGCTGGGCGAGGAAGCGGCAGACTTCGCGGCGCCAGACATCATGCCGCGCTGGGATCGACAGCAGCGCGCGCGTATCATCGTTGAAACCCGCCATATTGGCAAAGCCTGCCGTCTCGACGACTTGGTCGAGATAGCGCCTTATGCCGTTCGGGCTGTCGTGGAACCACCAGGGCGGGCCGATCATCAGGCAGGGCCAATGGCCGACCATCGGCGCCATCTCGCGCGCATAGGTCGTCTCGTCGAGCGTGAAGAGCAGCACTCTGAGCCCCGGCGCATGGCCGTATTTGGAAAGCAGCGCATTCAGGCCGCCGACCCAGTCCGTGCGTGTCGGAATATCAGCGCCCATATTGGGGCCGCGCGTCGCAAAAAGCCCGCTGTCGGTATTGCGTCGGGAGCCGGCATGGATCTGCATCACCATGCCGTCTTCGGCCGAAAGCCCGGCCATCTCCGTCATCATCAGGCCGCGGAAGAGTTCGGCGTCCGCAGGCGAAAGCGGTCCCTTCAAGGCCTTGTCGAGCAGCGCCTGTTTTTCCGCAAGCGGCAGATCCGCGGTAAAGGCGGTGGGCACGCCATGGTCGGTCGCGGTGGCGCCGAACTGGCGGAAATAGGCGCGCCGGCGGCGATGCGCCTCGACCAGGCCGTCCCAGCGCGTTACGTCGGCGCCGGTGATCTCTCCGAACTTGACGAGATTGTCGCGGAAGCCGACGGCGTCGGGATCGGTGACGCTGTCCGGCCTGTAGGTGGTGCGCACCTTGCCGATCCAGCCGTCCGCCGCCATCTTCTGGTGATGCGCCAGCGGGTCGAGCGCGCCTTCGGTCGTCGCGATCGTTTCGATGCCGAATCGCTGATGCAGCGCCCGCGGGCGGAATTCGGGAAGAGCAAGCTGAGCATTGATATGGTCGTAGAGCGCATCGGCATTGTCTGGTGTCAGCGGCTCGGTGCAGCCGAGCACGGCCGACATCGCATGGTCGACCCAGATGCTTGAAGGCGTCCCGCGGAAGAGATGGTAATGCGCGGCAAAGCTCCGCCAGATCGCCCGCCCCTCAGCCACCGGCTTGCCGTCGAGCCGCGGCACGCCGAGTTCGTCCAAAGTGACGCCGACGCTGTGCAGCATCCGGAAGAGATAGTGATCGGGAATAACCAGCAGCGAGGCCGCGTCTTCGAAGGGCTTGTCGTCGGCAAACCAGGAGGGTTCGGTATGCCCGTGCGGGCTGACGATCGGAAGGTTGCGCACTGTCTCGTAGAGGTCTCGCGCGATGGTCCGTGTTGCCGGATCAGCCGGAAAAAGCCGGTCCGGATGAAGAAAGCCGTTCCCTGCATCCATCAGTATTCCTCCCTGGTGGATAAGGGCCTACCCCACAACATCAGGCACGGCAAGGTCTTTTAGTAACCAAACGGTTCAGTTTTGCGCATCGCTGCATTGGGCATGGAAAGCATTGACGAGGTGGCCTATTTCCGCTTTGGGAGAACCATCTGTTCTGCCGGTTTCGGCAAAGGAGGATCGATGTCCGACGAGACGAACCGCATCACCCGGCTGGAAGAAATGCTGGCTTACCAGGCAAAGACGATCGAAGAGCTTTCCGATCAGCTCGCCGAGCAATGGAAGACGGTGGAGCAGATGCGCACCAAGCTCGACCGGCTGACCGAACGCTTCCTGTCGCTGGAGGAGCAGTCGCTGGAAGCTCCTGGTATCACCCGTCCGCCGCATTATTGACGACACGCGGCTGAATGCCGCGTGTCCCAGTGCTTCTTGTATCGTAGATGACCCGGATCAGACGCCGCCGATGCAGAGATATTTCATTTCCAGATAATCGTCGGCGCCGTGACGCGAGCCTTCGCGGCCGAGGCCGGATTGCTTGATGCCGCCAAAGGGCGCCGTCTCGGACGACATCAGGCCGGTATTGATGCCGATCATGCCGTATTCCAGCGCTTCCGCTACACGCCAGACCTTCTTCAGGTCACCGGCATAGAAATAGGCGGCAAGTCCGAATTCCGTATCATTGGCCTGGGCGATGACGTCCTCGACCGTCTCGAAGCGGAAGAGCGGCGCCACCGGCCCGAAGGTTTCCTCGCGCGCCACCTTCATGCCGCGCGCCACACCGGTCAGTACCGTCGGCGCAAAGAAGGTGCCGGCGCCGTCAATGCGCTTGCCGCCGATCAGCACCTTGGCGCCCTTGGCAAGCGCGTCGCTGACATGGTCTTCCACCTTGGCAAGGCCCTGCTCGTCGATCAGCGGCCCGATCAAGACACCCGGCTCGAAGCCGTCGCCGACCGGCATCTCGGCGACCTTGGCGGCGAGCTTGGCCGCAAAGGCGTCATAGACGTTCGACTGGACGTAGAGGCGGTTGGCGCAGACGCAGGTCTGACCGGCATTGCGGTATTTGGAGGCGATCGCGCCCTCGACGGCGGCGTCGAGGTCGGCGTCGTCGAAGACGATGAACGGCGCGTTGCCGCCGAGCTCCAGGCTCACCTTCTTGATCTGGTCGGCACACTGCCGCATCAGGATGCGGCCGACTTCCGTCGAGCCGGTGAAGCTGATCTTGCGCACCTTTTCATTGCCGCAGAGCTCGCGGCCGATCGCCGGGCCGTCGACGCCGACGATGACGTTGAAGACGCCTGGGGGAATACCGGCCTGCTCGGCGAGCACGGCAAGGGCGATCGCCGTCAGCGGCGTCTGTTCGGCGGGCTTCGACACCGCGGTGCAGCCGACGGCAAGTGCCGGCGCGATCTTGCGGGCAATCATCGCCGCCGGGAAATTCCACGGCGTGATCGTGCCGACGACGCCGACCGGCTGCCTGATGACGATCATGCGCTTGTCTTGGGAAGGCGCGGGAATCGTCTCGCCGTAGATGCGCTTGGCCTCTTCCGCATACCATTCGATATAGGCCGCGGCATAAAGGATCTCGCCGCGCGCTTCCGCGAACGGCTTGCCCATCTCGGCGGTCAAGATCGCCGCGAGCTCGTCGGCATTGGCGACCATCAGGTCGAACCATTTGCGCAGGAGCGCGCTGCGCTCTTTGGCTGGGCGGGCAGCCCAGGTCGGCTGGGCGGCATGCGCTGCATCGATCGCCGTCCGCGTTTCGCCCGCACCCATATCGGGCAGCGAAGCGAGCAACTCGCCGGTTGCCGGGTTGAGCACGTCGAAAGTCTTCGTGGCATCGCCTGATGTCCAGACGCCGTTGATATAGCCGGCATCGCGCAGCAAGGGCGAGGAGAAGGGAACGTGCCTGGTCAGTGCAGTGGTGAAAGCCATGTCATATCCTCCTGGGGAGTGCGGCTGCCGGTGGCCGGCAGCCATTGAAATCCGGTTCCTCGCGCTTAGCTGGCCGCGCTGGCTTCCAGCATCGAGGCCTCGAGAATGTCGAGCGCCTCGCCGAGGATTTCGTCCTGGATGGTGATCGGCGCCAGGAAGCGGATGACGTTTGCGTGGGTGCCGCAGGTGAGCAGGATCAGCCCCTTGTCGAGGGCGATCAGCCGCACCCGGTTGGCGAAATCAGCACTCGGCAATCCCGTCGTCCGGTCATTGAATTCGACGGCGTTCATGAAGCCCGGCCCGCGGATATCGACGATCTCGGACACCGTCTCGCGCAGCGATTCCAGTCGCTGCTTCAGCCGTCCGCCGAGCTGGTTGGCGCGGTTGCAGAGATCTTCGTCCTTGATGACGTCGAGCACGGCATGGGCGGCTGCGATCCCCAGCGGATTGCCGCCATAGGTGCCGCCGAGCCCGCCCGGCCCCGGCGCATCCATGATGGCGGCGCGGCCGGTGACGGCGGCGAGCGGAAATCCGCCGGCCAGGCTCTTTGCCATCGTCGTCAGGTCGGGCGCCACCTCGTGGTGATCCATCGCGAACATCCTGCCGGTGCGGGCAAAACCGGTCTGAACCTCATCGGCGATCAGCAGGATGCCGTGCTGGTCGCAGAGTTCGCGCAGCGCCTTCATGAAGGCACCGGGCGCCGGGTAGAAACCGCCTTCACCCTGGACCGGCTCGATGATGATGGCCGCGACGCGCTGTGGATCGACATCGGCGGCGAAGAGTTTCTTCAGGGCCGCCAGCGACTGGTCGGCCGTGACGCCGTGCAGCTCGACCGGAAAGGGAACGTGGAAGACATCGCCCGGCATCGCGCCGAAACCGACCTTGTAGGGCACGACCTTGCCGGTCAGCGCCATGCCCATGAAGGTGCGGCCGTGGAAGCCGCCGCCAAAGGCGATGACCGCCGAGCGGCCGGTTGCCGCACGTGCGATCTTGACGGCGTTCTCGACCGCTTCGGCGCCCGTCGTGACGAAGATCGTCTTCTTCTCGAAGTTGCCCGGCACCAGCGCGTTCAGCCGTTCGGCGAGATGCACGTAGCTTTCGTAAGGCACCACCTGATGGCAGGTATGGGTGAAGCGGTCGAGCTGGTCCTTGACTGCGGCGATGACCCGGGGATGGCGGTGGCCGGTGTTGAGAACGGCGATGCCGGCGGCGAAATCGATGTAGCGGTGGCCTTCCTTGTCCCAGATCTCGGCGTTCTCTGCACGATCGGCATAGATCTGGGTCGTCATGCCGACGCCGCGTGAAATGGCTGCGTTCTTCCGGTCCGTAAGGCTTGTCGCGGTCATCGTTGCGCTCCTGCGCTGAAAAGGGGCTTGAGAACTATCTTGCATAAATTCTGCAAGACATGTAGAAAACTCCTACATTTTTCCTGCAAGAAAACAAGTGGGATTTTTTGCTTCAAACATCACGCCTTTTGATGAATGCTCGCGGGCGATTGGAATCAGGGATATTTCGGATGGGTGACAACGGACCTGTGCGCTACAAGGTGGCGGAGGCCGCGCGGCTGGCGGGCGTTTCGGCCTCGACCTTGCGCCTCTGGGAAAGCCAGGGTCTGCTGGTTCCCGACCGTTCGCAAACCGGCCATCGGCAATACAGCGCCGACGATGTGGCGCGGCTGAAGCGCATCTCCTGGTATCGTGTCGAACGTGGCCTCAATCCCGCGGCAATCCGGGAGGCGCTGGAGAGCGAGGAACCTTCCGCCGATGGCGCCGAGGCGAGCCAGGATTCCGGCATCGGCCGCAAGCTGCGCAGCCTGCGCCATGCGAGCGGCAAGACGCTCGATCAGGTCGCCGGCGACATCGGCGTCACCGCGTCGACGCTCTCGACGCTGGAGCGCACCTCGCAGGGCGTCAGCTTCAAGACGCTGCACGATCTCGCCGAATATTACGGCACCACCGTCTCGCGCCTCTCGGGCGAGGAGCGCGCGGACGTGCCGACGCTGGTGCGCGCCGGCGAATGGCGGACATGGCCGGAAACGACGCCCGGCGTCACGGTGCAGCTCCTCGCCGAAGGCCGCAGGATGATGGACTGCCATCGTTTCGTGCTGGCGCCGGGTGCTGCCAGCGAAGGCGCCTATCGCCACGAGGGCGAAGAATTCATGCATGTCCTGTCCGGCCGGCTCGAACTAGTGCTCGACAGCGATCAGTTCTTCGATCTTGGCCAAGGCGATTCACTTTATTTCGAAAGCCGCCGTTACCATTCTTGGCGTAATCGCCATGATGGTGAAACCGTGATTCTCTGGATCAACACGCCGCCGACATTCTGACCGCCGCACGAAGCGGAGATTGAAGATCAAAAGAGTAGAGCGTCCTTTGTGCGTCCGAGAGGACGGGACGGCTCTGCGGCAGGAAAGCGGTTTCGCATTCTGCACCTTTGCGCTATAGCGCTGCTGCATAATTGCTTAAATCGGCATGGATTTAAGGATAAATTATACAGCCATTCAAAGCGCTACAGCGTCCTTTGCGCGTCTGAAAAGACGCACCGCGCTGTAGAGGATGCATTCGAACGAAAGATTGTCTCATGGCGGCTACCATACGTTATCACGAAGGCGATATTTCCGCGGCCGATGCCGCCCGCTACACTGGCGCGGTCGCGATCGACACCGAAACGCTCGGCCTGGTGCCGCGCCGCGATCGGCTCTGCGTCGTCCAGCTTTCGCCGGGTGACGGCACTGCCGACGTTATCCGCATTGCTGCCGGCCAGAAGCAGGCCCCCAATCTCGTCGCTCTGCTCGAAGATCCCACCCATCAGAAGATCTTTCATTACGGCCGTTTCGATATTGCCGTACTATTCCACACTTTCGGCGTCACGACGAACCCGGTTTTCTGCACCAAGATCGCCTCGCGCCTGAGCCGGACCTATACGGATCGCCACGGCCTCAAGGACAATCTCAAGGAGATGCTCGACGTCGATATCTCCAAGACGCAGCAATCTTCCGATTGGGCGGCCGCGACGCTGTCCCCGGCCCAGCTCGAATATGCCGCTTCCGATGTGCTTTATCTGCACGCGTTGCGCGACAAGCTGACGGAACGCCTGATCCGCGACGGCCGCTTCGACCATGCGACGGCCTGCTTCGCATTCCTGCCGACCCGCGCCAAGCTCGACCTGCTCGGCTGGGAAGAGGCCGATATCTTCGCTCATAGCTGAGCGATTCATTCTTCGACAGGTGACCAAAGACCGTGGGCATGTTTGCCTGCGGCCGTTATCGATTCGTTAACGCCTCTTTCCTAAAATTCCAGTTAATATTTATGCATTCGATGACGCGAGAATGCGTCATGCGGACAGGAGGATCTGCTGGGATGCAAGGGGACCGGATGAGCGCGGTCCTTTTATAGAGCCTGCTTTCATCGTCACTTTGCGAAAGGAGCATGCCATGTTGACTCCCGTTCGTGCAGCGTCCAATGCAAGCTTTTCGTCCCAAGGCCAGACTGCGGCGATCGTCGCCGGTGGTCTCGGTCGTTCAGTGATTGCCCCCGCGCCTGTCAACGCCGTCGAAGCGGCTGATCTCAATTCCGCCATTGCCGGCAAGCTCAATATTCTGCTTCTGGCCGCGCGCGAGCGTATGGTCGAAGCGCTTTTCGATGTCATCGATGCGGCAGGCCGCTCGATCTCGCTGGATCGCGGCGAGGACGAGACCAATCTTGCCTTTGCCTCCCGGCTTGCCGATGCCATCCGGCGGCTACCGGCTGTCAGGATCGACGAGGTCGAGCGCCAGCTGACCGATGAGGGCCATAGCCTGCCGTTGCGGATGATCGCCGAAGCCCTGAAGAACCCGGCAGGCCCGGAAGCAGCCCGCATCGTCGCCTATCTGGAAATCATCCGCTACAAGGATCGCGACCTCGCCGCCCGCGCCGTCGTCCGCTCTTATGGCCAGAACGACGCTTCGCCGATGCGCGCCGAAACCCGTCCCGAGATCCAGCTGCATGAGGACAGCCTGCCTGCCGCCATGCGCCAGCCTGCGGAAAAGGCGCCTGTGCAAGCCGATCCGCTGATCGAGGCCGCAACTTCGGCGACTGCCGAGGAAGCGGTCATCGCCGAAGCTGTGGAAGCTGCCGATCCGGAAACGCCGCAGGCTGCAAACCGGGCTCAGTCCGCCCCGGCGGCGACAAGCGAGGTAGCACCGAAAAAATCGGCGCCGCAGGAGATCGAAGACCGGCAACCGCTGTCGACGAATGCCGCAGCGGCCGACGACGCGCAGGAAACGCCGGCGCCGCCTGCCATCCAACCCCACGCGACATCGGAAAAAGTCGATCCTGTCATTCCGAAGAACTGGACAGGCATTGTCGCCTCCATGACCGGAGAAGCCTCCGAGATGATCGCCACCATCATCCGCGAGCAGGACGTCGAAGCCCTGCTGGAGGATGTCCCCGTCGAGGCGGCGGTGGAGATCGATACGATCCTCGATGACGCCGTGTTCAGCGATGCGACCGAGACCTTGACCCGGCAGCCGGCCGAATTCGTCGCTCCCGATGCTCGCCAATCCGCAGCGCTCCACGCCTCGCAGATGGATATCGAGAGCGCGGTCGCGGTCGCCCGTCAGCCGAAAGAAATCGCCGCGCAACCGCAAATCATCCCGATGTCCGAGACCGTCGAGGCTTCCTACATGCCGCTGGCGGCAAAGATGCCGGAGGGGTTTGCCTATGCCCAGCTGCCTTACCAGTTCGCCAAGGATACGCCGCCGAACGAGACGGCAGGCGAAACGCATCACCAGCATCAGCACCATCGCGACGACGCGTCCGAGGATCAGCAGCAGGCGCAGTCCGGTGGCGAGGATGCCGAGCCTGATGCCGAAGAAACCGAGGCAGCGCCCGGGCGAAGAACGCCAAGGATGATCGATGCCGAGCCGTCCGTTTATCAGGCAGGCACGGCCGCCGACCCGGTCTATGCGCTCTATCAGCGCATGGTCGGCTGGGAATAAGATTTCTATCGCCTGAAAATGAAGAACCCGCCGGATCGCTCCGGCGGGTTCTTCAATTCAGAGGCGGATGCGAGGCTTATTCGCCGCCGCGGTTCTTCAGGGCTGCGCCCAGGATGTCGCCGAGCGAAGCGCCGCTGTCGGACGAACCGAACTGGGCGACGGCTTCCTTCTCTTCCGCAATCTCCAGAGCCTTGATGGACAGCATGATCTTGCGGTCCTTCTTGGAGAAGTTGGTGACGCGGGCATCGAAGACCTGGCCGACCGAGAAGCGCTCGGGGCGCTGCTCGTCGCGGTCGCGAGCGAGGTCGGCGCGGCGGATGAAGGAAGTGATGTCCTCGTGGTTGACGAGCTTCACTTCGACGCCGCCGTCGTTGACTGCGATGACTTCGCACGAAACGACTGCATTCTTGCGCAGGTCGCCCGATGCAGCGGCTTCGCCGACCGCATCCTTGCCGAGCTGCTTGATGCCGAGCGAGATGCGTTCCTTCTCGACATCGACGTCGAGAACGACGGCCTTGACGACGTCACCCTTGTTGAACTCCTCGATGACCTGTTCGCCCGGACGGTTCCAGTCGAGGTCGGAGAGGTGCACCATGCCGTCGACATCGCCGTCGAGGCCGATGAACAGGCCGAATTCGGTCTTGTTCTTGACTTCGCCTTCGACTTCAGTGCCGGCCGGATGGCTGCGGGCGAATGCTGCCCACGGATTTTCCAGCGTCTGCTTGAGGCCGAGCGAGATACGGCGCTTGGACGGATCGACTTCGAGAACGACGACTTCGACTTCCTGGCTCGTGGACAGGATCTTGCCGGGGTGAACGTTCTTCTTGGTCCAGGACATTTCCGAGATATGGATCAGGCCTTCGATGCCCGGCTCCAGCTCGACGAATGCACCGTAGTCGGTGATGTTCGTGACGGTACCGGAAATCTTCTTGCCTTCCGGATACTTGGCCTGGATGCCATCCCACGGATCGCTCTCGAGCTGCTTCATGCCGAGCGAGATACGGTGGGTTTCCTGGTTGATACGGATGATCTGAACCTTGACCTGCTGGCCGATGTTCAGGATTTCCGACGGATGGTTCACACGGCGCCATGCCATGTCGGTGACGTGCAGCAGGCCGTCGATGCCGCCGAGGTCGACGAACGCACCGTAATCGGTGATGTTCTTGACGACGCCGTCGACAACCTGGCCTTCTTCGAGGTTCTGAACGATTTCAGAACGCTGTTCGGCACGGGATTCTTCCAGAACCGTACGGCGCGAAACCACGATGTTGCCGCGGCGCTTGTCCATCTTGAGGATTTCGAAGGGCTGCGGGTTGTGCATCAGCGGAGTGACGTCGCGGATCGGGCGGATATCGACCTGCGAACGCGGCAGGAAGGCGATCGCACCGTCGAGGTCGACCGTGAAGCCGCCCTTGACCTGGTTGAAGATCACGCCTTCGACGCGCTCGCCGGCTTCGAACTTGGCTTCGAGCTTGATCCAGCTTTCTTCGCGGCGAGCCTTCTCGCGCGACAGAACGGCTTCGCCAAGCGCGTTTTCGATGCGCTCGACATAAACTTCGACTTCGTCGCCGACCTTCAGCGAACCGTCCTTGGCGCGTGCGCCGAATTCCTTGAGCGCGATGCGGCCTTCAACCTTGAGGCCGACGTCGACAACGGCGACGTCCTTCTCGATGCCCGTGACGATGCCCTTGGTGACATAGCCTTCGGCCAGGTCGTTCTTGGCAAAGGACTCTTCGAGAAGAGCCGCGAAATCCTCGCGGGAGGGGGTAGCTACTGACATAAAATCTCCTGCGTGCCCTAAACGGAAGCGGACACGTATGCGCCGGTTGGTTTGCGTTGAACGGGCCTGAACCCAGTCCGCCCTCTCTCGAAGGCAATCCGGCGCTTGGACGGAATTTCAGGCTGCTGCATTAGAAGCGATCCGTGCTCAGAGCACGCAAAATCGCTTGAATTTAGGCATTTCGGCTCAAGACCGCATCGATGATCGATTGAGCGGCATGAAACGCGGCCTCTATACTCATTTCCGACGTATCAAGCAAGTGCGCATCGACCGCTGGTTTCAAAGGGCTGTCGGCCCGTCCCATGTCGCGTTCGTCGCGCCGCTTGACGTCCTCGAAAATCGCATCGAAATCCGCCGTCGTCCCCTTGCCGAGGATCTCGTCGTAGCGGCGTCTCGCGCGAACCTCGGGCGACGCCGTCACATAGAGCTTCACTGGCGCATTGGGGCAGACGACCGTGCCGATATCGCGCCCGTCGAGCACCGTCCCCGGCGCTTTCGCCGAAAACCGCCGCTGCGCCTCGACCAGCGCCCGGCGCACCGCCGGCATGACGGCAATCTTCGAGGCGGCTTCGCCGATCTCATGTTTGGAAAGTATATCGCGATCCAGTCCGGCGAGTTCAACCTCGCGCGCGATCTTTTCCGCCACCGCCTCGTCGTCGAGCGGCAGGCCGGCATCGAGCAGCGCCTTGGCCGTGGCGCGATAGGTGAGCCCGGTATCCAGATGATGGAAGCCGTATTGCTCGGCGACAAGGCGCGAAAGCGTGCCCTTGCCGGCAGCCGCCGGGCCATCGATGGCGATGATGAAAGTCTTGGTTGTCATGCGATCAATCCTGCGGCAGCGCATGGGAACGGCAAATGAGATCGTCTTTGCGGAAATGCGAGGCGTTGGTCCATCACTGCGGCACCTCCTCGATCTTTGCTCCAAGGCCGGCCATCAGCTGCATGAATTCCGGAAAGCTGGTCGCGATCATCGCTGCGTCGTCGATCGTCACAGCATGCTCCGATGCAAGCCCCAGGACAAGGAAGCTCATGGCGATGCGATGGTCGAGATGCGTGCTGACCTTGCTACCTCCAGCGCTGCCGAGGCCCTTGCCGTCCGGTCGGCCGCGGACGATCAGAAAATCCTTGCCTTCGTCGCGGTCGACGCCATTCAGCTTCAGGCCGTCGGCGACGGCGGAAAGGCGGTCGGATTCCTTGACGCGCAGTTCCTCCAGCCCCTTCATCACGGTCGTGCCCTCGGCGAAACAGGCAGCAACCGCGAGGATCGGATATTCGTCGATCATCGACGGCGCCCGTTCTTCGGGAACGGCCACACCCTTCAGCTCGGAATGGCGCACGCGCAAATCCGCCACGTCCTCGCCGCCGGCAAGACGCGCATTCAGCACCTCGATGTCGGCTCCCATCTCCTGCAGCGTCAGGATCAGCCCCGTGCGGGTCGGGTTCATCAGCACGTTGACGATGGTGATATCGGAGCCGGGCACGATCAGCGCCGCAACAAGTGGGAAGGCGGTGGAAGACGGATCGCCGGGAACGTCGATCACCTGGCCCGTCAGCCGGCCGCGGCCTTCGAGCCGGATCGTGCGGATGCCGTCCGCGTCGGTCTCGACGGCAAGGGCGGCGCCAAAGCCCTGCAGCATCTTTTCGGTATGGTCGCGTGTCATCACCGGCTCGATGACCGTGGTGATGCCAGGCGTATTGAGGCCGGCAAGCAGGACGGCCGATTTCACCTGGGCGGAGGCCATCGGCACGCGATAGCGGATCGGGCTTGGGGTTCCCGGCCCTCGCAGCGTCACTGGCAGCCTGTCGCCCGCCGATGCGCTGACCTGCACGCCCATGTCGCGCAGCGGATTGAGCACGCGGCCCATCGGCCGTTTCGAAAGTGAGGCGTCGCCGATGAAGGTGGAGTGAAAGTCGTAAGTGCCGACCAGGCCCATGGTCAGCCGCACCCCGGTGCCGGCATTGCCGAAATCGAGCGGCGCGTCAGGCGCAAGCAGCGCACCATTGCCGGTGCCCTCGATCACCCACTCTTCGCCTTGCTTGCGAATCCTGGCGCCCATCGCCTGCATCGCCCGGCCGGTATTGATCACATCCTCGCCTTCGAGCAGGCCGGTGATCCGCGTTTGCCCGGAAGCAAGCCCGCCGAACATGAAGGAACGATGCGAGATCGATTTATCGCCCGGAATGCGGACGCGGCCGGAAAGGCCGGCGGATTTGCGGGCGGTGGCGGGCCTGGGCGCAGAGCCGTGAAGCATGGCGCAATCCTTTGCAAACGCAGTCTATTTTTACAGCAGGACACGCTTGGCCGGTCGCAATCCTCGCGCGGTTCTGCGACTGCCGCAGCTCGTTAACATAAACGCGCCGGGCGGTCATCCGTCGGCGCGGGGAAAACCCCGCAGGGCGTTCATAAAGTTTCGCTTTGACATGGGAAGCCACAGCGATTAAGGGGACCGGCTTATAAATTCCGATGGAACGCCGGCTTGATCGGCATTTGCCGAATCTCGAATTCGGTCATTCTCACGAGGCTTATAGTGGCGAAAGCGGAACTTGGAACCAAGCGTACCGATCCGGAAACCGGCAAGAAGTTTTATGATCTGAACCGGGATCCGATCGTCTCTCCTTATACCGGCAAGTCCTACCCTCTGTCCTTCTTCGAGGAAACCTCGGCGATCGCCGAAGTTGCCGAGGAAGACGAGGTGGCGGAAGTCGATACTGAAAACACCGAAGTCGAACTGGTTTCGCTTGAGGATGCCGATGACGCCGCCGGCGGCGACGACATCCCGGATATCGGCGATGACGATGTTGAAATCGAAGGCGACGACGACGACGATACCTTCCTCACGCCTGACGAAGACGATGACGATGATGACATGAGCGACATCATCGGCGTGACCGGCGACGACGACGAAGTTTGACGATTGCATTTCGGCCCGGCGAGGAAAAAATTCTCCGGGCCGGATTTTTTAGGCTTGCTATCTCCGGAAACCGGAAGTAATAAGCCGCCACTCCGCAGGGCACGCCCTGAGGAGCATCCCAGGACCGGCCCTGCGCCGGACCACCTTGATGGGGCTATAGCTCAGCTGGGAGAGCGCTTGCATGGCATGCAAGAGGTCAGCGGTTCGATCCCGCTTAGCTCCACCAAACTCGTTAGCCAACCGATCTTCAATGTAAAGCTGTGGCCCGTAGGGCTTTGTTCCATTCAACCGAATGAAACGGACCATCGAACCCTGGATCTAACAGCCAGGCTGCGGCTGGCTCCCTTGGCAGGATCGAGGCTCCGGCCGATCGCCGATCTTCATGCGGCCTCTGGGCAGAAGTCCGAGAAGCCGAACATCGACGTCTGCAGTCCGTCGGGAAACAATATGCCGTTGAGGAGAGAGACGGCTTTCTCGCTTCGATGGCTGGCGAGCGAATAGTAGATCGTTTGCCATTCGCGGCGCGCCTTGACGACCTGCTGACGTTTCAGCACGTTCAGATGGTGCGATAACGCCGACTGGCTGAGTCCGACACTTGTGGCGAGCTCCGTGGCTGAGATCTCGCCCTTGGCCAGCCTCCGCAGCACCGATAAACGGCTGGCATTGGCGAGCGCGGAAAAATAGTCCGCCAGTTCACGGTCATTGACGATCATCGCCTGCCTCCTCTGAACACGAATGTACATTAGCGGCGCGCAAGACAGGCTCATTGACCTAACGCAAATCTCCTAGCGAAAAGGCCGCGCTTGGCATGATGTATTCGCGGTATCCTTGGTGCCGTCAAAATGCACTGAGGGTCAGCGCGGCCGAGAACACCAGCAGGGTTGCGGATCCGCATCGCCGGGCCAGCAACGGCATTTCTTTTTCGCTTCCAAGAACAATTCTGCCTGTCGACAGCCAGATCAAGGATGCGAAAAGGACGACGAAGGCGAGCGCCGCGGTGGCGGCTATCCCAGACACCTCCTGCGCGGAGGGCATCATCGTAAGCCCGATGATAAGCGCCTTGGGATTCAACAGCGTCGTGATCGCCAACTGCCGTACTGTCACAACCTCGGTGGGACTGGATCCGGAGCCCCAGAGCCGTAGCGCGAGGCAGAATACCCAGGTTGCTGAGGCAAGCTTGACACCTTGCGCGACCAGCGGGTGCTGGTTGAGAAAAGGACCGGCCAGGCCGGACGCCGGAACGACAATGGCAAGATAGGCGGCGACCACCGTACCAAGCAGCATGACCGCGCGCCCGGCGGTCAGACCCTGAGAGGCCATCGCCAGTATCGCGTTGGTCGGCCCAGGCAAAATGAGAAGCGCAAAAGCGCCGGCTGCGAAAGGGAAGAGATGCACTGCTTTGGTCCCTCGGTTCCGTCCGCTTTTTGCACGGTCAGCCACGTCAGTCGTTGACAAAGATCACTCCGCGGCCGGAACATTCTCGTGGCCTGGCCGTTGGCATGAGCTAACTCTGAGGTGCCGCCATGCCTCGCATGATCAGCTTCATGCTCACTCGATTGGCCACGGGCTTTGCAATTGGATGCGCCACAGGATTCCTGGTCTGGCAGAACGGTTTTTTGTCTTCCAGCGCCGCGGCAGGCACTCTTGAGAATTACCTTGCCCAAGGGCTGTTCATGTATCTCTTCGCGAGCACAATAAGCATGGGCTACCTGGCCACAGCTCTTCTGCTGGAAGAGGAATAGCCGCTTGATCCCCATCAAAAGACCCCCGGCTTTTGTCGCGGTGTCCGATAGTTGCTGAGGATAGGTCCCCGCTCAGGCAACCATCCGCGCCAATGCACAGCGCGACCAGAGCGAATGCAGCGCCTCGACCAGATGGGCGATATCGGCATCGGAATGCAGCGGGGTCGGCGTGATGCGCAGCCGCTCGG
>NZ_JACIFS010000015.1:0-100078 GCF_014197475.1 Rhizobium sp. BK212 | reverse complement strand
CCGAGCGGCTGCGCATCACGCCGACCCCGCTGCATTCCGATGCCGATATCGCCCATCTGGTCGAGGCGCTGCATTCGCTCTGGTCGCGCTGTGCACTCGCAAGGCACGTCGCCTGATCTTTCGATGATCGTTCGGCCGTAACGCGGCGCCTCCATTGGAGGCGCTGATAACGGCCTGTTTTGGCGATCATCAGGCGCAGCAGCAGACCTGTCTTCGCAAGGACAGGGCGATCCGGCTCCATCGCATTTCCTCCAACCCTTACATCATCCGGCAATCCGGCCCCGCCGATGCGCGCCCGGTCTTGCTCGCGCCATCGCTATTATTCCGCCACTGCACTTGCTGACTGGATGCTCGGCGGGAATGAGAAAACCTTTTCTCACTTGACATGCGAGTTGGTAAAAGCTTTTCTCAGCTCACTTCAGAAGGAGGAAGGTCTGAACATATCGGGAGGAAAAAGAGGCAGGATCACCATCCACGAGGTGGCGGCGGCTGCCGCGGTGAGCATCTCGACGGCGTCGAAAGCGCTCAACGATACCGGCCGGATGGGATCGGAAACGCGCGAACGGGTGAAGCGGATCGCCGCCGAAATCGGTTACCGGCCGAATGCGCTGGCGAGAGGTCTTCTCAGCAAGCGCAGTTTCACCATCGGACTGCTGACGAACGATACCTACGGCCGTTTCACGCTGCCTGTCATGGCGGGTATTTCGGATGCGCTCGTCGATCACGGCGTTTCGGTCTTCCTGTGCGCCATCGAAGACGATCCGGCGCTGGCGCAGATCCATGTCGATGCGATGCTGGACAAACAGGTGGACGGCATCATCGCGACCGGAAAACGCCTGGATCGGCGCCTGCCCGTCGATCTGTCGAATTTGCATGTGCCTGTCGTCTACGCCTTCACGGAGGGGACGCAGAACAGCGTTACCTTCCGGTCGGACGACGAACAGGGTGCGCGGCTGGCGGTGGAATGGCTCGTGAAGATCGGGCGGCGGCGGATTGCGCATATCACCGGGCCGGAGGACTTCTTCTCGGTGCGGGAACGTGCCGGCGCTTATCACGAGGTGGCCGGTCACCGCGAACCGGTGCTCTACGGCGTCTGGTCGGAAAGCTGGGGCCATGAAGCGGTCGAACAGCTTTGGAAGAGACCGGGAGAAAAACCGGATGCGCTCTTCTGCGGCAATGACCAGATCGCCCGCGGTGCTGTGGATGCGTTGCGCGAGCGCGGCGTCAAGGTGCCCCAGGACGTCTCGGTCATCGGCTTCGACAATTGGGAGATTGTCGCGGCCCAGACGCGGCCGCCGCTGACGACGGTGGACATGGAATTGAAGGAGCTCGGGCGGCAGGCCGGATTGACGGTGCTGGCGCTCGCGGAAGGACGGCCGGTCGAGCCGGGCGTGAGGAAATTACCCTGCCGGCTGATCGTCCGGCAGTCATGCGGGAGCAAAGCTTCCACGGAATGAGAACAAGGGAATGAGCAAAGGCGCAGGGAGATGCGCCATATCGGGAGGAGTATCATGATCAAGCGTCTATTGGCGGCGACCAGCATCGCTACCTTATGTCTGGTGTCGGCCGCGTCGGCTGCCGAAAATGTCGAGATGTGGGTTCGCTCGGGGATCGGCGACGCCTTCAAGAAGGTCGTCGAAGCCTATAATTCCGGTCACGAGAACAAGGTCGTGATGACCGAGGTGCCGTTCTCCGAGCTCGTGCAGAAATATGCGACGGCGATCGCCGGCGGACAGGCGCCGGACGCCCTGTCGATGGACTTGATCTACAACCCTGCCTTTGCCGCGGCCGGTCAGCTGGAAGACCTGACGGACTGGGCGAAGTCGCTTCCCTATTTCAACTCGCTTTCGCCGTCGCATGTTCGCCTCGGCACCTATCAGGACCGGATCTACGGCTTGCCGCTTTCGGTCGAAACCTCCGTCTTCGCCTGGAACAAGGATCTCTATAAGAAGGCCGGGCTCGACCCGGAGAAGGCACCGGCGAATTGGGACGAAATCACCACCAATGCCGAGAAGATTCGGGCGCTGGGGGATGATACCTACGGCTTCTATTTCTCCGGCGGCGGCTGCGGCGGCTGCATGATCTTCACCTTCACGCCGCTGGTCTGGGGCGCCGGCGTCGATATCCTGTCGGCCGACAGCAAGACGGCGACGCTGGATACGCCTCAGATGCGCAAGGCGGTCGATATCTACCGCAACATGGTCAAGAAGGACCTCGTGCCGGCGGGTGCTGCCAGCGACAACGGCGCCAACTTCCTGACCTTCACCAACGGCAAGATCGGACAGCAAAGCCTCGGCGCCTTTGCCATCGGCACACTGGTGACCGAACACCCCGATATCAACTTCGGCGTGACCCTCATTCCTGGTGTCGACGGCAAGCCTTCGTCCTTTGCCGGCGGCGACAATTTCGTCATCACCAAGGGCACGAAGAAGATCGATTCGGTGAAGGAGTTCCTCGAATACGTCTATTCGATGGACGGCCAGAAGATCATGGCGAAATATGGCAGCCTGCCGACGCGCGGTGATATCGCCGACAAGGTGCTGGAGGGTCTCGACCCGCGCATGCAGGTTGGCCTCAAGGCGATTGCCGTCGCCAAGACGCCCTATACGCTGCAGTTCAACGATCTGATCAACAGCGCCAACGGGCCTTGGGCAAGCTTCACCAACGCCGCGATCTTCGGCGACGACGTCGACGGCGCGTTTTCGAGCGCCCAGTCGGAAATGCAATCGATCATCGATAGCGGCCAATAACTCTCCCTCGGCCGCGGCCGGGGAGCGGTGGCAGCTTCCCGGCCAATTTCAATTGACAGATGCGGAGCGTTTGATGACCGGTTTCGGTTCGGAGATCCTGTTGCCTCGACGCAGACGACGGCGCAAATCGAACTGGCGCGGCCTCGTCTACATCGCGCCTGCTATGGCGCTGGTCATCGTCTTCTTCATCATGCCGGTTCTCTTCACTGGATGGATGAGCCTTCACAACTGGCCGCTGATGGGGGCGTCGCGCTGGATCGGCTTCAACAATTACGTTCGCATGGCCAACGACAGCCGCTTCATGACGGCGCTGAATTTCACGGCCTATTATACGGTGATCGTCACTGTCGCGATCTTCGCGATCGCCTTTCCGCTGGCGATCTTCGTCGAAAAGGAACGGCAGTTCGTCAGCGCCTACCGCACGATCATCTTCCTGCCCGTCGTGGTCGGCCTTGCCACGGCCTCGCTGCTTTGGGTCTGGCTTGCCAATGTCGATAGCGGCTTCATCGGTCCCGCCTTGAAGGCGCTCGGTCTTCTGGAAAAGAGCCCCAATCTTCTCGCGACCTTCGACACCGCCTTTCTGACTGTTGTGGTGATGGTCGTCTGGAAGATCGCGGGCTTCACCATGATCATTCTTCTAACCGGGCTCCAGGCCATTCCGTCCGAGCTGACGGAGGCCGCCCGCATCGACGGCGCCGGCCGCTGGCAGCGGTTCAGGCATCTGACCTTGCCGCTGATGCGCAAGACGATCGCGCTGGCGCTGATCGTCTCCGTCACCGGTTCGATCCTCGCCTTCGACCAGTTCTACATCATGACCGCAGGCGGACCGCAGAACAAGATGATCTCGGTGGTCTACTACATCTTCAATCAGTCCTTCGTGTCGTTCAATCTCGGTTATGGCGCAGCACTCTCGATCGTGCTTCTCGCCATCCTGGTGGCGATCAGCATCGTGCAGCTCTGGCTGCTTCGCGTCGGGGAGGAGCGTCCATGATGACCTCAAAAGAGCGCCGCGCGCGCAAGGCGATCCGGACGAAATCGGCCTATCACCTGACCGGTATCGCCATATCGATCTTCTTTCTCGCCCCCTTCGTGATCACGCTCCTGTCTTCCTTCCGGCATGGCACGGAGGCCAGTCTGCCGCCCTTGCCGCCGTGGCCGACCTCCGGCGTCAGCATCGATTCCTATGCGCTGCTCGATACGTTCGGCGCCGGCATCTGGCGGCACATGATCAATTCGCTGTTCGTTTCGGTCGCCACCGTGGTGCTCACCGTCGCCGTCAGCCTGCTCGCCGGCTACGGCTTCTCGCGCTACCGGTTCCCAATGAAGAATGCGCTCTTCGTGTTGATCATCGCGACGCTGATGATCCCGTTCCAATCGATCCTGACGCCGCTCTTCATCATCCTCGCAAAGCTCGGCCTCAACAATTCGCTGCTTGGGCTGACGCTCGTCTATGTGACGCTGCAACTGCCATTCTCTGTCTTCATGATGCGCAACGCCTTCGACGCCGTGCCGAAGGAGATCGAAGAGGCGGCGCGCATCGACGGCGCGCGCGACCTCAGGCTCTTGGTCCGGGTTCTTCTGCCGCTGGTGCTTCCCGGTGTGGCGACGGTCGCGATCTTTGCTTTCCTCAACGCCTGGAACGAGTTTCTCGCGGCGCTCGTGCTGCTTTCCAGCAATGAGAAATACACCCTGCCGGTGCTAATGACGGCGGTTCGCGCCGGACGGCTCGGCGCCATCAACTGGGGAGCGGTCCAAGCCGGTGTCGTCGTCATGACGATCCCCTGCCTGATCGTCTTCCTGCTTTTGCAACGCTACTACATGCGCGGGCTGATGGCCGGCGCGGTGAAATGATTTGAGAGAAAGTGGAGCCATGACCAAAGCAAGCAACGATCGCCAGTTTCGTCCCGTCGCCGTTCCCGATGTCGAGCTCGGCGGCTTCTGGGGCAAATGGCAGGACGCCGTCTGCAATTCCACCGCCGAGACCCTGCTCGACCGCTGCGTCGAGGCCGGCATGCTCAAGGCGATCGATGTCAGCCAGCCGAGCCCCGGGGTCGTCATTCCCATTCAGCCTTGGGGCGGGACGACGCAGATGTTCTGGGATTCCGACCTCGGCAAGTCGATCGAGACCATCGCCTATTCGCTTTATCGCCGGCCGAACCCGAAGCTCGAGGCGCGCGCCGACGAAATCATCGACATGTATGAGAAACTGCAGGACGAGGACGGTTATCTGAACGCCTGGTTCCAGCGCGTCGAACCGAACCGCCGCTGGACCAATCTGCGCGACCATCATGAGCTCTATTGCGCCGGCCATCTCATGGAAGCCGCGGTCGCCTATTACCAGGCGACCGGCAAACGCAAGCTGCTCGACATCATGTGCCGCTATGCCGATTACATGATCAAGATTTTTGGCCACGGCGAAGGCCAGATATCAGGCTATTGCGGCCATGAGGAAGTCGAGCTGGCACTGATCAAGCTCGCCCGCGTGACCGGCGAGAAGAAATATCTCGACCTGTCGAAATATTTCATCGACGAACGCGGCACCGAGCCGCATTTCTTCACCGCCGAGGCAAGCCGGGACGGCCGCAATGTCTCCGAATACCACCAGAAGACCTATGAATATGCGCAGGCGCACCAGCCGGTGCGTGCGCAGACGAAGGTCGTCGGCCATGCGGTGCGCGCCATGTACCTCTATTCGGGCATGGCCGACATCGCCACCGAATACAAGGACGACAGCCTGACGGCGGCGCTGGAAACGCTCTGGGACGATCTGACGACCAAGCAGATGTACATTACCGGCGGCATCGGGCCGGCCGCCTCCAACGAAGGTTTCACCGACTATTACGACCTGCCCAATGCCACCGCCTATGCCGAGACCTGCGCCTCGGTCGGCCTGGTGTTCTGGGCGAGCCGCATGCTTGGCCGCGGTCCGGATCGGCGCTATGCCGATATCATGGAGCAGGCGCTTTACAATGGCGCGCTGCCCGGGCTTTCCACAGACGGCAAGACGTTCTTCTATGACAATCCGCTCGAAAGTGCCGGCAGGCATCACCGCTGGAAGTGGCACCATTGCCCCTGCTGCCCGCCCAACATCGCCCGGCTGGTGACCTCGATCGGCTCCTACATGTACGCCGTTGCCGACAACGAGATCGCCGTGCATCTCTATGGCGAGAGCACCGCGCGGCTGAAGCTTGCCAACGGCGCCAACGTGGAACTCGAGCAGGTGACCAACTATCCGTGGGAGGGCGCGGTCGCCTTTACCACCCGGCTGGAGAAGCCGGCGCGCTTCGCGCTGTCGCTGCGCATTCCGGACTGGGCGGAGGGCGCCACCCTCAGCGTCAACGGAACGATGCTCGATGTTAACGCCAATATGCAGGGCGGATATATCAGGATCGATCGTGAATGGGCCGACGGCGATCGTGTCGCCCTCTACCTGCCGCTTTCGCTTCGCCCGCAATATGCCAATCCGAAGGTGCGCCAGGATGCCGGCCGTGTCGCATTGATGCGCGGCCCGCTCGTCTATTGCGTCGAAACCACGGACAATGGTGAAGACCTCAACGCCATCGTCCTGCCCCGCGAGCTTCCGGCAGCCGAAACCGTGGTGCTGAGGGATCTCAACGATGCCGTCGCTCTCGATCTCAAGGTCGAGCGCGAGGAAACATCGAACTGGGGAACGCCGCTCTACCGCAAAGCGCCGGCCGAAAGGCAGGTCGCCACCGCGCGTTTCGTGCCCTATCATCTCTGGGACAATCGCGCGCCCGGAGAGATGCTCGTCTGGGTCCAGTCGGACAAATAGGCCGTTTGGGGATGACGAAGGATATGAGTAACAAGAGCGTCGTGCTCCAGGACGTGCGAAAAAGCTATGGCAGTCTGCAGGTGGTCCACGGCATCGACCTGACGATCGCAGAGGGCGAATTCGTCGTTTTCGTCGGCCCGTCCGGCTGCGGGAAATCGACGCTTCTTCGCATGATCGCCGGCCTGGAAGACGTGACCGACGGGGAGGTCGAGATCAAGGGACGCGTCGTCACCGATCTCGATCCATCCGAGCGCGGCATCGCCATGGTCTTCCAGTCCTACGCGCTCTATCCGCATATGAGCGTGCGCGACAACCTGGCCTTCGGCTTGAAGATGGCGCGCACGCAAGCCGCCGAGATAGAGACGCGCGTCAAGGCCGCGTCCGCGATCCTGAAGATCGACCATCTTCTCGACCGGCGCCCGGGACAACTTTCCGGCGGCCAGCGGCAACGCGTGGCGATCGGCCGGGCGATCGTGCGCAAGCCCGATGTGTTCCTGTTCGACGAGCCGCTGTCCAATCTCGATGCGGAATTGCGCGTTTCGATGCGCATCGAGATTGCTCGCCTCCACCGCGAACTCGGCAACACGATGATCTATGTCACGCACGACCAGACCGAGGCGATGACGCTCGCCGACAAGATCGTCGTGCTGCGCGATGGCCGTGTCGAACAGGCCGGGACGCCTCGGGAAATCTACGAAAATCCCTCGAATACCTTCGTCGCGGGCTTCATCGGCTCGCCTCGGATGAACCTTTTGAATGCCCGCTGGGGTGAGGGCGGTCTGGTCGACGTCGCCGGCCGGCGCATCGACAGCGGCTTGCCGCCGGCAGACAGGCCGGTCGGCGCCGCGGTAACGCTCGGCCTGCGGCCGGAGCATCTGAAGGTGGCATCCGACCTTTCGGGCAGCCTGACGGCCAGGGTCGATTTTTCGGAGTATCTCGGCGGAACGCAATATCTCTATTGCCAGCTTGCCGATGGCCAGTCGCTCACCGTCGAGCATCGGTCACCGGTCAGCATCGCGGCGGGTGAGCAGGTGAGCCTGCTGTTCGAACCGTCGGATTGCAGATTGTTCGACGAGGGCGGCAACCGGTTGCGGTAATGGCGGCCGCCAGGGTTAAGCGGGCGGCCTCTCGGCGAACGGCCCGTGGGCATTTCACACGGCGATCGCCGGTGTCATGAGCTCCGCCGCTCTCTGCCGGGCCTGCCTGTCGGCGGCGAAGACATCGTCCATGCCGGCAGCCGGCGGCAGGCCGGCGAGATCGTCCATGACCCTCTCGGTGATCTCGGCCATGGCAAGGAAGGGCAGCCGCCCCTCGATGAAGGCTTCGAGCGCCACTTCCTTGGCGCCGTTCAGCACCGCACCCTGAACGCCGCCGCGCGTCATCGCCAGGCGCGCGAGCCGCAGCGCGGGAAACCGCACCTCATCCGGCGCCTCGAAATCCAGCCTGGCGAGCTTGGCGAAATCCAGCCGCTCGATCGGCAGGTTCGGCCGGCGCGGAAAGGACAGGGCATAGCCGATGGCGGTGCGCATATCCGGTGCGCCGAGCTGCGCCAGCACCGACCCGTCCGTATAGCCGACCATGGAATGGATGATCGATTGCGGATGGAGGATGACTTCGATCTGTTCGGGCCTGAGACCGAAAAGGTGCCGGGCTTCGATCATCTCCAGCGCCTTGTTGAACATCGAGGCGCTGTCGATCGAGATCTTCAACCCCATCGACCAGTTCGGGTGGGCGCGCGCCGTTTCCACCGTCACATCGGCCATCTCCCGTAGCGAGGCAGTGCGGAAGGGGCCGCCCGACGCCGTCAGGATGACGCGCTCGACGGCGTGGCGCTGGTTTTCCTCCAGCACCTGGAAGATTGCGTTGTGCTCGCTATCGACGGGAAGCAGCCTGCCGCCGCCCTGGCGGACCGCCGCGATGAAGAGATCGCCCGCCGATACCAGGCATTCCTTGTTGGCAAGGGCGATATCGGCGCCGCGGCGCGCAGCCGCAAGCGTCGGTGCCAGGCCCGCGGTGCCGACGATTGCCGCCATCACCCAGTCGGCTTCGCGCTCAGCCGCTTCCATCAGGCCGGATTTCCCCGAGGCGACGGCGATGCCGCTGCCGGAAAGTTCGCTTTTCAGTGATTCGTAATGCCGGTCGTTTGCCGTTACCGCCAGCCGCGCGCCGGATGATTTCGCCTGCCGGGCCAGCAATTCTATATTGCCGTTGCCGGTCAGCACGGAGATTTCGAAATTCTCCCGTCCGCCCAGGTGCTCGACGACATTGAGTGTATTCTGGCCGATCGAACCCGTCGAACCGAAGATGCTGAGGCGCCGCGGCGCGCTTTTGCCGGTCATCATGTGAAATTTCGCGAAAATTTCTCTCGTAGGCTCAGGCTCTACTAGGGTTTGGAGGGGGCGGCAAGTGTGCGGTGCAGCAGATTTCAACCCTTAAGGGGTTTACAGAGCCGCAGGTAGATGTGATCCTTCTAACGTTACTGGCGGAATCGCGACTCCGCTGCGGCCGGTCACGGTCGCATGGCAATTCGGGGCGCTGCGGCGTCCATCGAAGAACTGGCACGCTTGCCGCCGGCCTTTTCGGCCAACATTAAATCGAGGATGAAACCGGGATGGACGGCTTGCCGTGATCCCCCATGGCGTTCGGCTGCGAGCGCTTCATGTCCGCTGTTGGGTCGGTTTCGGCACGGCGGCCCTGTGTCAGGTCAAAACGTTCTTAACTTCATGACGACATTCAAAATAGCATGCATTCTTTTCGCCATCCTGCTCTCGCTCACCGTTGCAGCGAGAGCTGATGATCTGGTGATCTGGTCGCCGGCCAAGCTTTCGGACCGGTCTTACAAGGCGACCTTGGGTTTTCGCCTGCCGGCGGAAGGGGAAACGAGCGCCGGCGCCGACATAGCCCTTGCCTCGACCAAAGGCGGGGCGCCGCTGCCCGATTCCGAACAGGCAATGCTCTGGGGCAGGATCGTAAAGACGGCCGTCACGCCAGCGGGCCAATCGCAGCAGGGCGCGAAGGTCAGCGTCGATACGCTGCGCGGCAGCGGTGCGCTGACGCTGAGCCGCTCGCGCAGCTGGATCCTGTCCGATTCGCTCGATATGCAATCGAGCCGGTCCATCAGCGTTCAATTTGATGCGGTCGATATCAGGCAGGCCTCGGTGACGGCATCGCAGGCGCTGAAACTGATCCATCCCTGGACGGGAACGTCGCTTTCGGCGGGCACAGGCGTCAGCAATGCCAGCGGCGACTTCTCGAGCACGGTGGCGGTCAACCAGGCCATCCTGCCGAACCTCAATCTCGATGCCTCGGTGAACAATCCGTTTTCGGGAGGTGAGACCGGCAGCATCAATCTCCGCTATCGCGTGCAGTGGTAGCGGCGCTGAAACCAACTCCGTCGAACGGCGTTTGCTAAGCAGGTTTCACGGAGGAATGGATCATGGTTTTCAAGGAGCAGACATTTCACGGGCTCGAGCCCGAGATGGAAGCGGAAATCGCCAATCGTGCATCTGTTGAGGCGGATGTCGCCAATGCGCTGGCGATTGCCGGCGGGATCGATGCGTCTGATGTCGAGGTGACGATGGAAAACGACCACATCGTGCTCACCGGCACTGTCGGCACGGTCGGCGAGATCGAACGGGCAACCGTGGTCGCCAAGGCGGTCGAGGGCGTGCATTCGGTGCAGAACCGAATCCTGCTTGGCGGCCCGCTTGGTGGATTGTCACTTGACGGCACGCATTAAACCGAAAGCTCGCTCCGGGGCCAAACATCCCGGACGAGGACTATCTCCACGTCGTCACCGGTAGGGCCGCGCTCAGCTGGTCAACCGGCGAAGCGTTCGACGAGGAAGGACGAGCCGGCCAGACGATCCGTCTTCTGCATGGCGCCCGACCCCTGCGGCTGGTAGGCGATGGCCAGCAGCACGGCGCTGACGGCGACATAGGCGATGGCCAAAAGAATCATCTTGATACGCATGATGAACACTCCCGTTTCGCAATAAACGCGGCTGATATTGCGAAAGTTCCTCATCTGCGAGATCGAGGCGAGATCAGATGAAAAGCCCGGCTGCGAAGATCAGCCGGGCTTTCCCGTAGGGATTTGCCTTATCGGCAGATTCGGGTTTCCTTGACGACCGTATGGCCGTGACGGCGGATTTTTTCCGTCTTGGTGAAGCAATCCTGGGAGACGTGGCGCGGCCTCATGTGATGGCGGTAATAGGGCCGTTCCGCATGACGGTAGGTGGGACGCGCGTCGTCCGTGGTGATGGTTACACTTGCCGCCTGGGACGGCATTGCGGAAAAGATAGATGCTGCGGCGAGCGTGCAGGCAAGGATAATCTGTTTCATGACAAGTCTCTCTTTCTGAGTTGGTCATTCTGGGTTGGTCAGGGCATCAACTCGCCGGAAGCGCCGTCGGTTCAATCACATAGCGTTACCGATTGTGTCGAAGGCAGAAACCTTTACGGCCGCGGATCGTTAGCGCAGGGGACAGCCGGAGGCATCGATCATGGGTCCGATTGCAAGAATCTTCGCTATTGTCGCCGGGCTTGCCGGCGGCACGGTGTTTTCGCAGGCGCCGGAATTTGCGCAGCAATACCGCCAGCGGATCGGCGGGGCGATCGACGAATTGCGCGTCATCGTCGAGGATTTCAATGCCCAGGCGGCCGAACACCATCTCGATCGCCAGCAAGCGCTGAACGCCTATGCGCAATCGTCCGATGATTTCCTGCGCGACCGCGGCGTCTCGATGCGCAGCACGATCACGCGCTACGAAACGCTGCTGTCGCAGCAGCTCCACCTCGGTACCGCCGCACCCGTCGCCAAGCCCTTCGTGCTGCTGGGCAATGCCGATGACGTCGTCTTCGCCAATACCTGGCGTCATTTCGTGCCCGGCGTGCCGGTCAGTTTTGCCGGGCTTGTCTGGGGCGCGATCGGTTTTATCGGTGGCTGGATCGTGGCGGCGCTGCTGGGATTAGGCGCGCGGCAGGCGGTGAGGACGCGGCGGGTCCATCGTGAGGTGCGGTAACCAACGACGGCGAAAGCGGCTTGGTGCGAGCTTGTCTCGAGGAGGAAATTAAGAATTTTGCGAGCGGGCTAGGCTTTGCGCTCGAATTCCCCCGCCAAATGTCGGCGGGGGGATCGTTGATATCGATCGAAACAGGCTCGTCCCGTTGCCTGCTTGATGATCGGGCCGGAGAGCCTTGTTACGCGGAAGCGGCCGCTTCCTTGGCGACGCCGCCGGACAGCAAGCGCCAGATACCGAACGCTACCGCGCCCATCGCCAGGAAGATCAAAAAGATCAGGAAGTTGTAATAGATCATTGCCGCCAGCGCGACGAGGGCAAGCCCAAGGGCAATGGCCGGGACAACGGGATAGCCCCATGCCTTGAACGGCCGGGCAAGCTCGGGCTCGGTCCGACGCAGTTTGAACAGCGATGCCATGGAGACCATGTACATGATGATCGCGCCGAACACCGACATCGTGACGATATTGGCAGTCAGCGGCAAGCCGCCGATCTGGATCAGGTTGTCGGAGAAGATCGCGGCAATGCCGACAACGCCGCCTGCGAGGATAGCAAGGTAGGGCGTGCGGAATTTCGGGTGAATCTTCGCGAGAACTTCCGGCAGGTAGCCTGCGCGACCCAGCGCAAAGATCTGCCTGGAATAGCCCATGATGATGCCATGGAACGATGCGATCAGGCCGAACAGGCCGATCCAGACGAGCATGTGCAGCCAGCCGGAGGATTCTCCGACGACAGCCTTCATCGCCTGCGGCAGCGGATCGTTGATGTTGGACAGCGTACGCCAGTCGCCAACACCTCCCGCGAAGATCATCGTGCCGAAAGCAAGGAATACGAGGGTGAGAATCCCTGCGATATAGGCGATCGGCACGGTGCGGGTGGGGTTCTTGGTTTCCTCGGCAGCCATGGCCGCGCCTTCGATCGCCAGGAAGAACCAGATGGCGAACGGAATGGCGGCAAAGATGCCTCCAATGGCACCGACCGAGAATTCAGGAGCGCCAGCCCAGCCATTGGCCGCAAAGTTGGCGACGGAGAAGCCGGGCAGAACGACGCCCATAAACACCAGGAGTTCGATAATGGCGAGGATGGTAATGAAGAGCTCGAATGTCGCGGCGATGGTGACGCCGACGATATTGAGCGCCATGAAGATGATATAGGCGCCGACGGCCGCCAGTTTCGGATCGAGCCCCGGGAACTGCACATTGAGATAGGCGCCGATCGCAAGCGCGATGGCCGGAGGGGCGAAGACGAATTCCACCAGTGTTGCAAAACCCGCAACGAAGCCGCCGAGCGGGCCGAAGGCCCTGAGCGCATAGGCAAACGGCCCACCGGCATGCGGAATAGCCGTCGTCAACTCCGTGAAGGAGAAAATGAAGGTGGTGTACATGACGGCGATCAGAATCGTGGTGATCAAGAAGCCGAGTGTACCGGCCGCCGCCCAGCCATAGCTCCAGCCGAAATATTCGCCGGAGATGACGAGGCCGACTGCAAGTCCCCATAAGTGCAGCCCGGTCAGGCTCTTGGCGAGCGTCGGTTGAGAATTTGACATGATTGTTCCCCTGTTTTGTAGATTGAACTTTATGCTTCTTGGTGTGGCAGCGCTTCTATGGCGCCTTCGGCATTTTCCTTGAGATCGACACCGGTCAGCTGCAGTCGCAGCGCCTCCCGGACGATCCAAACGATCTTGTCGGCCGCGACCTCGTAGCTGAGCCCGTCGGCATGAATATTGGAAATACAGTTGCGCTCGCTGTCGCGCCGTCCCGATTGCGGTCGGAAGGTGATGTAGGCGCCGAGGCTGTCAGGCACGCTTAGTCCCGGCCTCTCGCCGATCAGCACGATGGCAACTTCCGCGCCAAACGCCGCCGCTGCCTCATCGCCAAATGCCACCCGGGCCTGCTCGCCCAATATCACCGGGGCGACGCTGAAGGCCCCGAGACGCTTCATGCATGCGTTAAACAGCGGCACCGCGTGGTGCTCGACCGCCGAGGCCGAAAGTCCGTCGGCAATGATGAAGGCGATGTCATAACGATCGCCTGGGCTCGGGAGATCGGCTGCGTTGGTCTGACGGCCGAGATCCGGGCGCGCCAGATAGATCGTCCGGTCTTTGGCGCGAGACCGAATCCGGATCGTCGGCACGGGAGCAAGCTGCTTGGCAAGGGCGACAAAATCCACTTGCCCATGCACGGCATCCCGTGCCCGGGCATGGGCAAGCTGGAAGTCGAGAATTGCCGATGTCGGCAAGGCGTCGCCTGCTCTGCCAAGCCCAATGCGGGCGCGTGTGGCGTTGCGGAACCGTGCAAACGGATCTCGTTCGAAGGGAGTCATGCCGATGCCTTGTAGCTCAAGAGATTGCGGGAGAAGGCGCCCGAGGCGCTGGCAGGCGCAAGACGACCCGTGTGATCAAGCATGCCCATGCGATGAAGCCAGGCTTCGAACTCCGGAGCCGGCGGACGATTGAACTGGTGCCTGAGGCCGACAATATCGTGGTAGGAAAGGCTCTGATAATTGAGCATGACGTCGTCGGCGCCGGGCACCGCGATCAGAAAGCTGACACCCGCGACAGTCAGCAGCACCATCAGATTGTCCATATCGTCCTGGTCGGCTTCCGCATGGTTCGTGTAGCAAACGTCGACCCCCATCGGCACGCCAAGCAGTTTGCCGCAGAAATGGTCTTCGAGCCCGGCGCGGATAATTTGCTTGGCGTCGAAAAGGTATTCGGGGCCAATGAAGCCGACCACCGTATTGACGAGCAACGGATCGAGCTCACGTGCAACGGCATAGGCCCGCGCCTCCACCGTCTGTTCGTCGACACCATGATGGGCGTCGGCCGAGAGCGCGCTGCCCTGGCCGGTCTCCAGATACATGACATCGCTGCCGACCGTGCCGCGCTTCATGGAAAGTGCCGCCTGTTGGCCTTCCCTCAGGAGGGCGAGGTCGACGCCGAAACCCTTATTGGCGGCTTCCGAGCCGGCGATTGACTGGAACACCAGATCGAGCGGCGCTCCAGCCTCGATCGCCTTGATTGACGTGGTGACATGGGTCAACACGCAGGATTGGGTCGGGATATCGAACCGTTCGCGCAGCCGGTCGAAAAGAACCATCAATCTTGTGCAGGCCTCGAGATTGTCGGTAGCGGGGTTGATGCCGATCACCGCATCGCCGATCCCATAAAGAAGTCCGTCGAGCGTCGAGCCGGCGACACCTTCAGGGTCATCGGTGGGATGATTGGGCTGGAGACGGCTCGACAGTCGGCCGGGCAGACCGATCGTGGAACGAAAGGCCGTGACCACCCTGCATTTGCCGGCGACGGTGATCAGATCATGGTTGCGCATGATCTTGGAGACCGCCGCGACCATCTCGGGGGTGAGGCCCGGTGCAATGGCAAGCAGTCTTTCGGCGGTCGCGTCATAGGAGAGAAGCCAATCGCGAAACTCGCCGACCGTCATATGAGATATCGGCGCGAATGCCGTCCAATCATGGCGGTCGACGATCAGTCGGCTGACCTCGTCGATCTCGTATGGGATGACGAGATCCTCCAGGAAGGTTTTGAGAGGCATATCCGCAAGCAGATAGCGGGCGGCCACCCGCCGCTCGTTGCTTGACGCGGCGATCCCGGCCAGCACGTCACCTGATTTCAATGGCGAAGCGCAAGCCAATACCGATTTCAGATCCTGAAAGACATGGCGTTCGCGTCCTAGAACGATCGAATATGTTGTCATCTGCTCCGGGCCGTCGACCGGCCTATTCCAAATGCCCGAGAACTCATCCACCTTTCGGTTGTGGGAATTCACGGGCTTCCGCCGAGTATGCTCGGCACTACGCCAAACAACGCAAGAAGCGTGCCATTCTTTACGGGCTGGGATGCCGAGGCAGCCGTGCCAAGGACTTCGCATGGCTGACCATCAGGGCCGACGCTGCGCGCGGTTATCGCGGAGACTGTTTTGAATTTAGGACGGCTAATTCGCCAGCGTGGTTGTATCCACTTTGCGATAGCATGCTCCGATGTGCGCAGATTTGCGACCGGCTCAACACTGATTGCGAATATATTCGTTGATCGTCCTGATCCAGCGGTTCTAGCCGGAGTGTTTCTTCGATGGGGCAGTCTGTGCTGAGACGCGATCGTGCATTTTGAGCTGACTGACCGTAGATCGACGCCGATGTCGAAAAACTAGCCAGTTGAACGAATCCAATCGATCGCCAATTTCTGCATCCGAAGAGTTCGGTCGTGCGGTTTCAGCGCGACACTTGGCCTGGCTATTACCGATCAAAGGCCGGTTTCTCATGACATCATTATTGCGTTCTTGCATGTCCGCAGGAACGTGCGTTCTTTCAAGGGAGGTAAGCATCTGATTGACTGGTGATCCCGGCGCGATTCGAACGCGCGACCCCCAGATTAGGAATCTGGTGCTCTATCCTGCTGAGCTACGGGACCACTTGAGTGCCATGCATACAAAAGGCTTGGGGGGAAGCCAAGCCTTAATTGTTGCTAAGCGCCGAGGCGTTGTTCGGCGAGGCGGACCCAATAAGAGATGCCGTGGGCGATGGCTTCGTCGTTGAAGTCGTAGGCCGGGTTGTGGAGGCCGGCGCTGTCGCCATTGCCGATGAAGATGAAGGCGCCGGGGCGGGCGTTCAGCATATAGGAGAAATCCTCGCCGCCCATCATCGGATCGATCTCGGCGTTGACATTGCCTTCACCGGCGATGGCACTGGCGGTGGCGACCGCATGCTCGGTCTCGTCGGGATGATTGACAGTAACCGGATAATTGCGGTGGAAGCTGATGTCGGCCTCGGCGCCGTGGGCTGCGACCAGGCCCTCGACGATCTGCCGGAACCGTGTCTCGGCGAGTGTGCGCACCTCGGGGTCGAGGGTGCGGACCGTCCCGGCGAAGGTGGCATCGTTCGGAATGACGTTATGGGCAAAACCGGCGTTGAACTTGGTCACCGAGACGACCACCGAGCGCAGCGGATCGGCGCTGCGTGAGGCGATCATCTGCAGGTTGGCGACGATCTGGGCGCCGATGGCGATCGGGTCGATCGTCCGGTGCGGCTGGGCGGCGTGGCCGCCGCGGCCCTTGATGGTGACGGTGAATTCGTCGGTCGCCGCCATGATCGCGCCCTTGCGGATGGCGAACTGGCCGACGGGCAGGCCCGGCAGATTGTGCATGCCATAGACCTCTTCAATCGCGAAGCGCTCCATCATGCCGTCCTTGACCATCAGATTGCCGCCGCCGCCGCCTTCTTCGGCGGGCTGAAAGATGACGGCGACATTACCGTTGAAGTTGCGGGTCTCGGCCAGGTATTTCGCAGCGCCGAGCAGCATGGCGGTGTGGCCGTCATGGCCGCAGGCATGCATCTTGCCCGGCGTCTTCGAGGCCCAGGGTTTTCCGGTGATCTCGGTCAGCGGCAAGGCGTCCATGTCGGCGCGCAGGCCGACCGTGCGGCGGCCTTCACCCTTGCCCTTGATCAGGCCGACGACGCCGGTGCGGCCGATGCCGGTGACGATCTCGTCGACGCCGAATTCCTTGAGCTTTTCGGCGACGAAGGCGGCCGTGTTTTCCACCGCGAAGAGGAGTTCGGGCCGGGCGTGGATGTGGCGGCGCCATTCGGCGACTTCGTCCTGCAACTCCGCGGCTCTGTTCAAAATCGGCATATTCGCGTTCCTGTTATGAAATCCCGACAATCTTTCACCGCATCACAACGGTGTGAAGCTGGGGTGTGAGGCTTTTGGAAATTACTTAGTCAATGACCTTTGCCATGTCATAGCCATATAGGCTAAATAGGGGAAGGTTTCGAGATTTTCCTGATATCCGAAGGACGAACTGTGTCGACGAGCCACTTCCGTTTGTTTGCAGCGCTGCGACCGTTGAGCTTCATCGTCGCTGCGACAACTAGTTTTCTTGCCTTCGTTCCGCTTGCCCAGGCCAATCCGCATATTCTCGTCGACGTGCAGACCGGCCGTGTGCTCGAGCATGAAGAAGCCTTCCGCAAGTGGTATCCGGCCTCGCTGACCAAGCTGATGACCGTCTATACCGTGTTCGACGCGATCCGCGCCGGTCAGATCAGCCTCGATACGCCGATCGTCATGAGCAAGCGCGCCGCCGCGCAGCCGGCTGCCAAGATGTATTTCAAGCCGGGCCAGAAGCTGACGCTCGACAGCGCGCTGAAGATCCTGATGGTGAAATCGGCCAACGACATCGCCGTCGCGGTCGCGGAAGCCATCGGCGGCACGCAGGAAGGCTTCGTGACGCGGATGAACGGCGAGGCGCTGAAGCTCGGCATGACGGATTCGCATTTCGTCAATCCGAACGGCCTGCCCGGCAAGGGGCAATATACGACGGCGCGCGACCTCGCGGTGCTGACGGTGGCGTTGCGCCGCGATTTTCCGCAATATGCCGGTTATTTCTCGCTGGAGGGCTTCACAACCGGCCAGCAGAATGTGCCGAGCCTCAACATGCTGATCGGCCGCTTCGCCGGCGCCGATGGCATGAAGACCGGCTTCATCTGCGCCTCGGGCTTCAACCAGATCGGTTCGGCGACGCGCAACGGCCGCACTCTCGTCTCCGTCGTGCTCGGTACCGACAGTCTTGCGGCGCGCGCCGATGCGACGGCGAACCTTTTGCAGAAGGGATTCACCGCGCAGTTTCCCGGCAATGACACGCTGGGTTCGCTGCGGCCCTACGGCCCGGGACAGGATCAGGTGACCGACATCACAGCCGATATCTGCAGCGCCAAGGGCGCCAAGATCCGCAGCGAAACCCGCGACGAGGTCGGCCGGATGAGGGTGCAGTCGCCCTATATCCTGGAAATGGACCACGATCCGCGATTCGTCTTCGCCGGCCTCATTCCGGGCCAGGACCCGCAGCCGGCCGCGCAGCCGGAAAAGATGGCGCGGGGCGATACCGCAAGCGCGATCGCCAACGTGCCGGTGCCGATGCCGCGCCCGACATCCTTTTAAGCTTCAAGGTAAAATCACATGAGCGCGCTCAACGACAGGATTCCGGTCACCATCCTGACCGGCTTTCTCGGCGCCGGCAAATCGACGCTGCTCAACCGTATCCTCAAAGACCCGGTGATGAAGGATGCGGCCGTCATCATCAACGAATTCGGCGATGTCGGTATCGACCATCTCCTGGTCGAAAGCTCCGGCGATTCGATCATCGAACTGTCCGATGGCTGCCTGTGCTGCACCGTGCGCGGCGAGCTGGTGGATACGCTGGCGAACCTGATGGATGCCGTGCAGACGGGCCGCGTCAAGCCGGTGAAACGCGTCGTCATCGAGACGACGGGCCTTGCCGATCCCGCACCCGTCATGCAGGCGATCATGGGAAATCCGGTCATCGCTACAAATTTCGAACTCGATGGCGTCGTGACCGTCGTGGATGCCGTGAATGGCCCGCAGACGCTCGACAATCATGAGGAAGCGCGCAAGCAGGCAGCGGTCGCCGACCGGCTGATCGTCTCGAAAAAGGCGATGGCCGAGGCAACCGCCCAGCTGGAAAAGCGCCTGCGGGCGCTCAATCCTCGGGCGGCGATGATGGATGCCGACAGTGCCGAGGCGGGCAGTGCCGCAGTGCTGGTGAACGGGCTTTACGATCCGGCGACGAAGATCGCCGATGTCGGCCGCTGGCTGCAGGACGAGGATGCGCATGAGGCGCATGATGGCGATCACCATGGGCACCACCACCATCATCATCACGGGCATGCGGATCAGGACCCGCACGACGTCAATCGTCACGATGCCTCGATCCGCTCTTTCTCGATCATCGAGGAGAAGCCGATCGATCCGATGGCGCTCGACATGTTCATCGATCTCCTGCGTTCGGCCCATGGCGAGAAGCTTTTGAGGATGAAGGCGATCGTGTCGGTCTCCGACCGGCCGGATCGGCCGCTGGTGCTGCATGGGGTGCAGAGCATCTTCCATCCGCCGGTGCGGCTGCCTGCCTGGCCGGGAGAAGACCGGCGCACGCGCATGGTGCTGATCACCCGGGATCTGCCGGAAGCCTTCGTGAAGGACCTCTTCGACGCCTTCCTCGGCAAGCCGCGCATCGACATGCCCGACCGCGCGGCGCTGTCCGACAATCCGCTCGCTATCCCCGGCATGCGAATTTAGAGCATGTCGCGAAAAACTCGGCAGCGGTGTTGCGATAACGACGCGTTTTAGCGCTTGCGGATCAGGAAGCGATGGCCGCTTTCGGTCTTTTCCGTTTCGACCAGCTCGTGGCCTTCCTCATTGCAGAAATGCGGCATGTCGATCACAGCCAGCGGATCTGTCGTGTCGACGCGAATGAGTGCACCGCTTGCCATGGCGGCAAGCTTCTTGCGTGTCTTGATCACGGGGAATGGGCATTTCAGGCCGCGAAGATCGTAGAGAACGGGGTTCAAGCCGTTCAGTTCCTCGCCCAGAATTTCCAGAACGGCTTCTTTGCCGCGGCGTCTGCCGTTTCTTGCGGTTCGGGCGCGGTAAAGGCCAACGGATTCTGCATCGGCACCGGCACGACCGCCGGTGTGGCGGCAGCGACGGCCGTTTCCTGCGGCTGGGCGGAGATTGCCTGCGGCCCGGCAGGCGCTGCCGGCGTGGCGCCCGGCGCGCTCTTGGCGGCAAGGCCCTGCGCGGTGCGCTTGGCCATCAGGTCTTCGAGTTCGGCCACCTTGACCATGCGGCCGGCTTCCAGCGAGGTGCCGGTCGGGGCGTAAGCGAGTTCGCGGCCCTTACGCAGCTTGGCGACCACGGCCTTGCGCTCGGCTTCCGTGGGATCGTACCAGGCCATGCCGTCATATTTGCTCATCGCCTTGGCATAGTCGGCATCATAGGTCTTGCCGTAGGAGGCAAGGGCCGCCGTCAGCGCCGGCGGTGTCGACATAGCAGGGCACTTGCCGGCGGCATTGAAGGCGCTGCCGTCGGTTGCCTGCTGATTGAAGACGTATTTCTTCTCGCAGACGTTCACCTCAGGCGGGCGCTTGGTGACTTCGAAATTGTCGTAGCCGACCTTCAGCATCTTCCAGAAGTCGTAATTGCTGTCGAGGCGATGCTTGACCATGTTTTCCGCGGTCATGCGGAAGGGGAAGGCCTGCAGTTGCACCGTTGCCTGGCCGCCCTTGAAGGCGTCGCGGGCGAAGGCGTAGATCTCCAGCACCTGCTGGTCGGTCATCGAATAGCAGCCGGAGGACGAGCAGGCGCCGTGGATCATCAGATCGGAGCCGCTGCGGCCGTTCGCCGCGTCGTAGCGGTTCGGGAAGCCGGTGTTGATCGCCAGATAATATTTCGAATTGGGGTTCAGGTTGGCGCGCGTCAGCTCGTAGAAACCTTCCGGCGCCTGCCGGTCGCCGGTCTTTACCTTCGGGCCGAGACGGCCGGACCAGGCGCAGATCTTGTAATCGGCGACCTTGTCGAAACGGTTGTCGGTCTTCGCCTTCCAGATCTCCATGGCACCTTCTTCCTTGAAGATGCGGATCATGATCGGCGAATTGCGGTCCATGCCCTTGGCGGCCATGGCGGTGAGGATATGTGGGGGAAGCGGCTGCTCCACCTTGTTCTTGACCTTGGAAAGATCGACCTGCGCGGTTTCCAACGCGTCATTGCAGCCGGACAGAGCCAGCGCCATGAGGGAAATATAGGCAAAATGACGTATGCGCATCCAAACTAGCCCATAAAGATAGTGCGATCCGGTCCCGCCTATGGAGTCCGGGCATTGGAAGGAATCATAGGCGGCTTATACTTTATAAATCCCTACCAGCCTATGACTTGCCACGAACATCCCCGCAAGCGCGAAAGTTACAGATAACATCAATGTGGCCAAGATTTGGCCCCAATCGGTGAAGAGCCGAAGTTGAGTTAGAGATTGCGGCCCATGGCGAGGAATTTCTGGCGACGATCGTTGCGCAACTGCTCGCCGGAGCGCGACGCCATTTCGGCCAGAGCATTGGCGATCACATCGCCGGTCGCGGCAATGACGCTGTCGGGATCACGATGCGCGCCGCCGAGCGGCTCGGAAATGATGCCGTCGATGACGCCGAGCGATTTCAGGTCTTCGGCGGTGATCTTCATGTTGGTCGCCGCTTCCCGGGCGCGGGTGGAATCGCGCCAGAGGATCGAGGCGGCGCCTTCCGGCGAGATGACGCTGTAGATCGAATGCTCGAGCATATAGACGCGGTTGCCGGTGGCGATGGCAATCGCGCCGCCCGAGCCGCCTTCGCCGATGACGACGGAAACGAGCGGAACCTTGACGCCGAGGCACATTTCCGTCGAGCGGGCGATCGCCTCGGCCTGGCCGCGTTCTTCGGCGCCGACGCCGGGATAGGCGCCTGCCGTATCCACCAGCGAAATCACCGGCAGGCCGAAACGATCGGCCATTTCAAGGATGCGGATCGCCTTGCGGTAGCCTTCCGGACGGGGGCTGCCGAAATTGTGCTTGATGCGGCTCTTGGTGTCGTTGCCCTTTTCCTGGCCGATGACGGCGACCGGCTGGCCGCGGAAACGGGCAAGGCCCGCCTGGATCGCGGCATCTTCGGAAAACTTGCGGTCGCCGGCAAGCGGTGTGAATTCCTGGAACAGCGTCTTGGCATAATCGACGAAATGCGGGCGCTGCGGATGGCGGGCAACCTGTGTCTTCTGCCAGGCGTTGAGCTTGGAGTAGATTTCGACGATCGCCTCACGGACGCGAACCTCCAGCCTGCCGATTTCATCGGTGGTGTCGATGCTCTCGTCTTCCGTTGCGAGCTTCTTCAGCTCGATGATCTTGCCTTCGAGGTCGGAGATCGGCTTTTCGAAGTCGAGATAATTGTGCATGAGGTGCGTTTCCGTTCCTTGTGCCCGGGGCGTTTTCCTGGCTCCGCCCCATGTCGCCGGTCCTATTCGTGCTTTTTCGCCTGTTTGGCAAGGGGGTGATGCGTCTGGACGAGCTGCTGCAGCCTCTCTTCCAGGACATGTGTGTAGATCTGCGTAGTCGAAATGTCCGAATGGCCGAGCAGTTCCTGCACGACGCGCAGATCGGCGCCGTTGGCCAGCAGGTGGCTGGCAAAGGCGTGGCGCATGACATGCGGCGAGATCAGCGACGGCGTCAGGCCGGCGCGGATCGCCAGGTTCTTGAGGTCGCGGGCGAAAACCTGGCGCGGCAGGTATCCCTCCTTCGAGGCGGCGGGAAACAGCCAGGCGCTTTCCTGCGGCTCGTTTGCCGCGGCGTTTTCGGTCGCCAGCAGGCGCCCATAGGATTTCAAGGCTGTGATTGCCGATTGCGACAGTGGCACCAGCCGCTCCTTGTTGCCCTTGCCGCGGATCATCAGGAACCGGCCTTCCTGATCGAGCACGCGGGCAGGAAGCGAAACGAGTTCGCTGACGCGCATGCCGGTGGCATAGAGAAGCTCCAGCAGCGCCAGCATGCGCAGGCGCTGCAGCTGGCCCGGAGCCGGATCTTCCGCCTCGGTCTCAGCTTGGGAAAGCAGCCTGCCGACCTCCTCGACGCCCATCGTCTTAGGCAGCGGACGGCCTTTCTTCGGCGCGTCGAGAATGCCGGTGGGGTCGTCGGTCCTCAGGCCCTCGGCATAGAGGAACTTGTAGAATTGCCGCATGGCGGCAAGCCGGCGCGCCTGGGAAGAGGGTTTGAAGCCCTTTTGGGCGAGCGAGGAGAGATAGGCGGCGAGATCGGCGGAGGCGGCTTCGGTCAGCCGCACGCTGCGGCCGTTCAGGAAGGAGCTGACGTCATCGAGGTCGCGCTCATAGGATTGCAGCGTATTGGCGGCGGCACCCCGCTCGGCGCTCATCATCTCCAGGAAGGATTCCACGTGGACGCGGCCGAAATCCACCATGTCGGTCACTTCCTGGTCGTGTCGATGGCGCCCGTGGCGGGCGGATTGACCCGCTCGGACGGAATGCGGATCGTCACGTCGCGCTGCTGCGGCTCCACGAAGGTCACAAGCGCCAGCATCGCTCCGTAGACCGTCCCGGCGAGGATCGCGCAGACGAACAGGAAACGGAACAGGGTCGGCATCCGGCAACTCCTTCATGCTCTGCTTCTGTTATAGGAAGCCTGTCTGCAAGTGCAAGAAGCGGTATTCAAGCCATGATTCCCTTGTCCGCGACTTGACGCTCCATCTGCATTTGTCGATACCGTTTGCAAACAAAGTGTGAATGGACCGATGAGTGAACCACTGCTGACCGTTGCTGACAGCCTGAAAGACAGAGCTCGCGCCGCGCTCGGTTCACGTAATCTGATCCTTGTCGGGCTGATGGGCGCTGGCAAATCCGCCGTCGGGCGCATCGTCGCCAGCCAGCTGGCCATTCCCTTCGTCGACAGCGACCTCGAGATCGAGCGTGTGTCGCGGATGACGATCCCCGAACTTTTCGCCGCCTATGGCGAGGAAGAGTTCCGGGCGCTGGAAACGCGGGTGATGAAGCGGCTGCTGAAAAGCGGGCCGCGTGTCGTCTCTACCGGCGGCGGCGCCTTCATCAACGAGCGGACGCGCAAACATATCAAGAAGGGCGGCCTATCGGTCTGGCTGAAGGCGGATCTCGACGTGTTGTGGGAGCGGGTCAACAAACGCGACACGCGGCCGCTGCTGAAGACCGAAAATCCCAAGCAGACGCTCGAAAACCTGATGAACGCGCGTTATCCGATCTACGCGCAGGCAGATATCACCGTGCTTTCGCGCGACGTGCGCAAGGAAATCATGGCCGACGAGGTGCTGAAGGCCATGATCGAAGCTCAGAAGGAAAGTGCAGCGTCATGAATGCGATACCCTCCGCCTCCACGATCCGAACGGTGCATGTGCCGCTCGGCGAGCGCGCCTACGACATCCTGATCGGGCCGGGGCTGATTGCACGGGCAGGCGCCGAGATCGCCTCTCGCCTCAAGGGCCGCAAGGCGGCTGTCGTCACTGACGAAAATGTCGCTCCGCTCTATCTCGAGGCTCTCGTCGCAAGCCTGAATCAAGCGGGCATCGTGTCGGCTGAGGTCGTCCTGCCAGCGGGCGAGAAGACCAAGAGCTTCGAACATCTCATCACGGCCTGCGACAAGGTGCTGGAGGCTCGCGTCGAACGTAATGATTGCGTCATCGCGCTCGGCGGAGGCGTCATCGGCGATCTCTCGGGATTTGCCGCCGGCATCGTCCGGCGCGGCGTGCGTTTCGTCCAGGTGCCGACCTCGCTGCTGTCGCAGGTCGATTCCTCGGTCGGCGGCAAGACCGGCATCAATTCCCGCCATGGCAAGAATCTGATCGGGGTCTTCCACCAGCCGGATCTGGTGCTGGCCGATACCGATGTGCTGGATACGCTGAGCGAGCGCGAATTCCGCGCAGGTTACGCCGAAGTGGCGAAATACGGGCTGATCGACAAGCCGGATTTCTTCGCCTGGCTGGAAGCGAACTGGACGTCGGTTTTTACAGGCGGCCCCGCGCGTATCGAGGCGATTGCCAAGAGCTGCCAGGCGAAGGCCGATGTCGTCGTTGCCGACGAGCGCGAGAACGGTCAACGGGCGCTGCTCAATCTCGGCCATACTTTCGGCCATGCGCTCGAAGCGGCGACCGCCTATGACAGCTCGCGCCTCGTGCACGGCGAGGGTGTTTCGATCGGCATGGTGCTGGCGCACGAATTCTCCGCACGCATGAACCTTGCAAGCCCGGACGACGCCCGGCGCGTCGAACGGCATCTGAAGGAGGTCGGCTTGCCGACCCGCATGTCCGATATTCCGGGCGACCTGCCGCCGGCGGAATCGCTGATGGATGCGATTGCGCAGGACAAGAAAGTCAAAAGCGGCAAGCTCACCTTCATCCTGACACGGGGCATCGGCCAGTCCTTCGTCGCCGACGATGTTCCGGCGTCCGAAGTGATCAGCTTTCTCCGGGAAAAGCATCCCTGATGTCGGTCGAAGGCGCTCTGGCATTTCTCGCGACATATTGGCCGGAGATCCTTTCGATCACGGCGCTCGTGCTCATGTCCGCCTTCTTTTCCGGCTCGGAGACCGCGCTGACCGCCGTTTCGCGCAGCCGTATCCATACGCTTGAAGTCAATGGCGACGAACGCGCCGGCCTTGTCCGGCAGCTGATCGAGCGGCGCGACCGGCTGATCGGGGCGCTGCTCATCGGCAACAATCTCGCCAACATCCTGTCATCCTCGATCGCCACCAGCCTCTTTCTCGGGCTGTTCGGCAGTTCCGGCGTGGCGCTGGCGACGCTGGCGATGACCGTTATCCTGGTCATCTTCGCCGAAGTGCTGCCGAAAAGCTGGGCGATTTCGACGCCCGACCGCTTCGCACTCGCCATCGCTATCCCGGCCAGGCTCTTCGTCATCGTCGTCGGCCCGGCTTCCTCCTTCGTCAATGCGATCGTTCGCCGGATTCTTTCGCTGTTCGGTATCAATCTGTCACGAGAGACCTCGATGCTGACGGCCCATGAGGAACTGCGCGGCGCCGTCGACCTGTTGCACCGCGAGGGATCGGTGGTGAAGGCCGACCGTGACCGCCTCGGTGGCGTGCTCGATCTCAGCGAGCTCGAACTGTCCGACATCATGGTCCACCGCACGGCGATGCGGGCGATCAATGCCGACGATCCGCCGGAAGCGGTGGTGCGCGCCATTCTCGAAAGCCCCTATACGCGCATGCCGTTGTGGCGCGGCACGATCGACAACATCATCGGTGTCGTGCACGCCAAGGATCTGCTGCGGGCGCTTGCTGAGCCGAACATGGAGCCGCAGAACCTCGATATCGTGAAAATCGCGCAGAAGCCGTGGTTCGTGCCCGACAGCACCAACCTCGAGGATCAGCTCAACGCTTTCCTGCGCCGCAAGCAGCATTTCGCCGTCGTCGTCGACGAATATGGCGAGGTGCAGGGCATCGTCACGCTGGAGGATATTCTCGAGGAAATCGTCGGCGACATTTCCGATGAGCACGATATCGAAATACAGGGCGTGCGTCAGGAGGCCGACGGTTCCGTCGTCGTCGACGGCGGCGTACCGATTCGCGACTTGAACCGCGCGCTCGACTGGAACCTGCCCGACGAGGAGGCAACGACGATCGCCGGCCTCGTCATCCACGAATCGATGACCATCCCGGAAGAGCGCCAGGCCTTCACCTTTCATGGCAAGCGTTTCATCGTCATGAAGCGGGAGAAGAACCGCATCACCAAGCTGCGTATCCGCCCGGCCGGGGAAGACGGCGCAAAGCCAGCCTGATCCATTCAAATTGCTACAGTATCCCTTGCGCATCTGAAAAGATGCGCGGCGCTGTAGGATTGCCGGCCGCCAATGCCTATATAAGCTTTGCTGCCGCTACCAGCGGGTCGGTTCGTCAGGTGCTGCCGGTTCTACGGCCAGCGCGTGCAGTCCGGCATCCAGCTCCGGTTTCAACAGGTCGGTGATTGCCCGGTGGCGCGCCAGCCGCGACATGCCGGTAAATTTGGCCGAAACGATTCTCACCCGCATATGGGTTTCGCCGGTGCCCGTGATATCAGGCTGATGGCCGGCATGCAGATGGCTTTCGTCGATGACGCTCAGGCGTTCGGGCGCGAAGGCTTCGACTAGTTTTTCTTCAATGCGGGTTCGCAGGGTCATCATCCGGTCTTGCAGCTTCGCGAAAAGGGTTCCCACCAAGCCAGTAACATTCCCATTTGTCAATTCTTGTTGTCGCTTCGCGGCAGGACCATAATTAGCGCCGTCATGAGACTTGATTCCAAATATTTCGATCGCATCCGAACACGCCGCAAACGGGAGCCGGAGCCAGAGCAGGCACCGCCTACCTGTCAGTGGGACGGCTGCGACAAGAAAGGCACGCATCGCGCTCCTGTCGGACGCAATGCGGAAGGCCAGTTCTTTTTGTTCTGCTTCGAGCACGTCAAGGACTACAACAAAGGCTACAATTATTTCTCCGGTCTTTCCGACGGTGAGATCGCGCGATATCAGAAAGAGGCGATCACCGGCCACCGGCCGACATGGACCGTCGGCGTCAACAAGGCGGCGAAGGACAGTCCGCTGCATTCGGAGGTCCGCTCCGGCGCCTATACCCGTGTTCGCGATCCCTTTGGCTTCGTCAAGGAAGGCGGCGGCAAGGGCAGCGGACCGCGTTTTCCCCAGGCCCGCAAACTGAAATCGCTGGAAAGCAAAGCCTTCGAAACGATGGGCCTCGACGCCAATGCGACGTCGGCGGAGATCAAGAGCCGCTACAAGGAACTGGTCAAGAAACACCATCCGGATGCCAATGGCGGCGACCGCGGCTCGGAGGAGCGTTTCCGCGCCGTCATCCAGGCCTATCAATTGTTGAAGCAGAACGGTTTTTGTTAATTCCCATCCTTGCTCTTGGGCTTCAATCGGGTATGGTCCAAATCGGCTGAGGCCGCAGGCAAACGCGGCTCATATTTGTGCGTTTTCCCGACATCGCCTCCGCCGACCTTCCGGACGCGGCGTTTCTTGTCCGGGACTCTTTCAAGAATGCTCGCACGCGGTCATCATCCCGCCGAGGTTTCGTTTCAGTCCCGGAGAAGTATCGCCGACGTTCCGACCTGGACGGGCGTGGAATAAAATCGCGGCGTCCGGGTTGCGACATGGCCTGAGACAGTATGGCCGGGTGGCATCACCCGCCTTGGAGACATGATGAGCAAGATCGACCTGGATATATCAGAACTGCCCGATACCACCGTTTCGGTCCGCGAGGCCTACGGTATCGATTCCGACATCCGCGTTCCCGCCTACAGCAAGGGCGACGCCTATGTGCCGGACCTCGACCCCGACTACCTGTTCGACCGCGACACGACGCTCGCCATTCTCGCAGGCTTCGCGCATAACCGCCGCGTGATGATCTCCGGCTATCACGGCACGGGCAAGTCCTCGCATATCGAGCAGGTGGCGGCGCGCCTCAACTGGCCCTGCGTGCGCATCAATCTCGACAGCCATGTCAGCCGTATCGATCTCGTCGGCAAGGATGCGATCGTCGTCAAGGACGGGCTGCAGGTCACCGAATTCAAGGACGGCATCCTGCCCTGGGCCTATCAGCACAATGTCGCACTCGTCTTCGACGAATATGATGCCGGCCGTCCCGACGTGATGTTCGTCATCCAGCGCGTGCTCGAATCCTCCGGCCGCCTGACGCTGCTCGACCAGAGCCGCGTCATTCGGCCGCACCCTGCCTTCCGCCTGTTTGCGACGGCGAACACGATCGGCCTTGGCGACACGACTGGCCTCTATCACGGCACGCAGCAGATCAACCAGGCGCAGATGGACCGCTGGTCGATCGTGACGACGCTGAACTACCTGCCGCATGATCACGAAGTGAATATCGTCGCGGCCAAGGTGAAGAGCTTCGGCAAGGACAAGAACGGCCGCGAGACGGTTTCGAAGATGGTTCGGGTTGCCGATCTGACGCGCGCCGCCTTCATGAACGGCGATCTCTCCACCGTCATGAGCCCGCGCACGGTCATCACCTGGGCTGAAAACGCCGAGATCTTCGGCGATCTCGCCTTCGCCTTCCGCGTCACCTTCCTCAACAAGTGCGACGAGCTGGAGCGGCCGCTGGTCGCCGAGCACTATCAGCGCGCCTTCGGCGTCGAGCTGAAGGAAAGTGCCGCCAATATCGTTCTCGGAGCTTGAGATCGACCGATCATGGCAGCTCGCGGTGACAATTCGAAAGCAAAACCCGGCGCGCCTGTCGACGTCGAGCCATTGCGCCGGGCGATAACCGGCTGCGTGCGCTCGATCGCCGGCGACGGCGATGTCGAGGTGACCTTCGCCAACGAACGGCCGGGGATGACCGGCGAGCGAATCCGGCTGCCGGAGCTTTCCAAGCGGCCGACGGCGCATGAGCTGGCGGTCACCCGCGGGCTCGGCGATTCCATGGCGCTGCGCCTCGCCTGCCATGACGAGAAGGTGCACGCGACGATGGCGCCGCAGGGCTCGGACGCCCGGGCGATCTTCGATGCGGTCGAGCAGGCGCGCGTCGAATCGATCGGCGCGCTGCGCATGGAGGGCGTGGCGTCGAACCTGCGCTCGATGACCGAGGAGAAATATTCCAAGGCGAATTTTACCGGCATCGAGCGTCAGGAAGACGCACCGGTCGGCGAAGCCGTGGCGATGATGGTGCGCGAGAAGCTGACCGGCCAGCGCCCGCCGGCCTCTGCCGGCAAGGTGCTCGATCTCTGGCGCGGCTTCATCGAGGACAAGGCAGGAACCGAGCTCGACAACCTGTCGAACTCGATCAACGACCAGCAGGCCTTCGCCAAGGTCATCCGCAACATGCTGTCGGCCATGGAAATGGCCGAGGAGTATGGCGACGACGACAGCGAAGCCGACAATGACGACCAGTCGGAGCAGGAAGACCAGCCGAACGGCGACGAGCAGGATCAGGACGAGGTCGACGAGGATGCCGGCACCGACGCCGCCCCCGTCGAGGACAGCGAAGTCGCCGACGAGCAGATGGAGGACGGCGAGACCGAAGGCGCCGAGATTTCCGACGACGACATGATGGAAGAGGGCGAGGACGATTCGGAAACGCCGGGCGAAACCCGCCGTCCGAACACGCCTTTTGCCGATTTCAACGAGAAGGTCGATTATCACGTCTATACCGAAGAGTTCGACGAGATCATCACCGCCGAGGAACTCTGCGATGCCGCCGAGCTGGAGCGCCTGCGCGCTTTCCTCGACAAGCAGCTGGCGCATCTGCAGGGCGCGGTCGGCCGTCTTGCCAACCGGCTGCAGCGCCGGCTGATGGCGCAGCAGAACCGCTCCTGGGATTTCGATCTGGAAGAGGGCTATCTCGATCCGGCCCGGCTGCAGCGCATCATCATCGATCCGATGCAGGCGCTGTCCTTCAAGATGGAGCGCGACACGCAGTTCCGCGACACCGTCGTCACCCTGCTCATCGACAATTCGGGCTCGATGCGCGGCCGGCCGATCACGGTTGCCGCCACCTGCGCCGATATTCTCGCCCGCACGCTGGAGCGCTGCGGCGTCAAGGTCGAGATCCTGGGCTTTACGACGAAGGCCTGGAAGGGCGGGCAGGCGCGTGAAAGCTGGCTTGCCGGCGGCAAGCCGCAGACGCCGGGCCGCCTCAACGACCTGCGCCACATCATCTACAAGTCGGCCGACGCGCCGTGGCGGCGCGCCCGTGCCAATCTCGGGCTGATGATGCGCGAGGGTCTGCTCAAGGAAAATATCGACGGCGAGGCGCTGATCTGGGCACACAATCGCCTGCTCGCACGCCGCGAGCAGCGCCGCATCCTGATGATGATCTCGGACGGGGCGCCGGTGGACGATTCGACGCTGTCGGTCAATCCGGGCAATTATCTGGAGCGGCACCTGCGCGCCGTCATCGAACGGATCGAGACGCGCTCGCCTGTGGAATTGCTGGCGATCGGCATCGGTCACGACGTGACGCGCTACTATCGTCGCGCCGTGACGATCGTCGATGCGGACGAGCTTGCCGGTGCAATGACCGAGCAGCTTGCCTCGCTATTCGAAGATCAATCCGTCCAGCCGCGTGGCGGCCGGCTGCGCCGTGCCGGCTGATGTCGCTCAAAGGAAATACCCGGCATGACGATCAAGCGTCTCTGCGGTGCGGCGTCGATTGCCCTCTGTATCGCGGCTGGCGCCTTCCCGTCCTGGGCAGCTGACGAGGTGCCGGTCATTAGCCGGCAAATATCGGACTTCAGGATCGGCTCTTCAGAGACGAAATTCGGATCGATGGAATTTCTCGGCGGGCTGGAGATGGTGTCCAGCCGAGCGCTGTTCGGTTCGCTCTCCTCCATCCGTTTCCGGCCGGACCAAAAACATTTCGTCGTCGTGCTCGATACCGGCCAATGGCTGACCGGCAGCATCGAGCGCGACGTCAAGGGCAGGCTTTCCGGCCTTTTGGATGTCGAGATCACGCCGATGAAGAACAGCGCCGGGCTGAGCTTCGAGGGCAAGGGATATATGGATGCCGAGGGTCTGGCGCTGGACGGTGACCGGATTCTGGTCTCCTTCGAGCAGCGCCATCGCGTCGATGTCTATCCCGACCCCGGCTTCGCCGATTCGAGCGCGATCGCCACTTTGCCGATCCTTATCCCGCGGAAGATGCTGAGCGACAATCGCGGCATCGAGACCATCACGGTGGCGCCGGCATCGAGCCCGCTGAAGGGCGGCGTGGTCATCGTCTCCGAGCGCGGTCTCGACAGCGACGGCAACCGGCTGGCGGCCATTCTCAGCGGGCCGCTGAAAGGGCGTTTCTCGGTCGAGCGGGATGGCAGCTTCGACGTCACCGACGGCGCCTTCCTGCCGAACGGCGACCTGCTGCTGCTGGAACGCCGCTTCAACATGGCCGAAGGCATCGGCATGCGCCTTCGGCGCATCAAGGGCGCCGATATCAAGCCCGGCGCCGTCGTCAGCGGCGACTTGCTGCTGGAAGGCAATTTCAACTCGCAGATCGACAATATGGAAGGGCTCGATGCCTTTCAAGCAGCCGACGGCACGACCCATATCATCCTGGTGTCGGACGACAATCATTCGATCCTGCAGCGCAACCTGATGCTGGAATTCCGGCTTTCGGAAGAAGCCGCGTGGGTAGCGCCGAGTTCCCAGAAGCGGAATTGATCCTAGCCACCGGCCCGAGATCGGAATCGATTTTCGGAAAGCGCGATGCGAGGATTGAAAATGCTAGAGCGTCAGACTGATGTCATATGCCTCGGCTATCCCGCGCAATCGGGAATCCGTCTTCGGAGGGAGATTCATGGTGCATATTCATGTCATGGGCGCGTCCGGTTCCGGTACGACATCGCTCGGCCGTGCGCTTGCCGAAAGGCTCGATATCGCCCATCTCGACACCGACGATTTCTTCTGGATGCCGACCGATCCGCCGTTCACGACGCCGAGGAATGCCGACGAGCGTATCCGGCTGCTCCTTGATGAAACCGCACGGCATGACGGCTGGGTTCTCTCCGGATCGGCGCTGAAATGGGGCGGGCCACTGGAGCCGCTTTACGAGCTGATCGTATTTCTCAGGATCGAGCCGGAACTGCGGATAGCGCGAATCCATGCGCGGGAGATTGCCCGGTATGGAAACAGGATCGGGCCCGGTGGCGACATGGAAGTTAAAAGCGGGGAATTCCTGCAGTGGGCGGCGAGTTACGACACAGCCGGTCCGGAACGCCGCAGTCTTGCAGCGCATGAGCAATGGCTGGAAACGCAGACAGCGCCGGTGTTGCGGCTCGATTCGTCACGAGATATCGACGATCTGGTTGCAGAGGCTCTGCTGCATCCGGCGATCGCCGCCGGTGCGGTCCGGCGGCGGCGTTGACACGGTCGTCGGTTTAGCTGGCGCGGGCGGCCTGCATCGGCCGCAGCACGTTCATCAGCGCGCCATAGGGCAGCAGCATGACGAGGCCGACGATCATCTTCACGGCGAAATCGCCGATCGCCCAGGAAATCCAGCGTGGAGCCTCCGTGGCGAAGACGCCCAGGACGGGAGCTGCTTCCAGCGCGAAAGGATCGTTCGGGCCGAGGAGGACGAAGAACGCGGCGAAAGACAGCGAGAAGAACATCACCGTATCGAGCGCCGAGCCGATCAGCGAGCCGACCAGCGGCGCGCGCCACCAGGCCTGGCGGCGAAGGCGGTTGAAGACGGCGATATCGAGCAACTGGCCGGCGAGATAGGCCGAGCCGGAGGCGATGGCGATGCGCGGAACCGAGGTGAAGAAGGAGAGTGTCACGCCAACGACGAAGCCGGCAAAGACGACCTTGCGGGCGGCCTGTGGGCCGAACTGGCGGTTGGTCAGATCGGTGATCAGGAAGGCGATCGGATAGGAGAAGGCGCCCCAGGTCAGGATGTCGGCAAGGTTGATGCCGGCGACTTCGGCGTTCAGCGGAAACTGGACGAGGAAGTTGGAGGCGACGACGACGAGCGTCATCAGCGCGACATAGGCGATGGTATAGCGGGTCTTCAGCATTTTTTTATCCTGGGTGATGCCACCAGTTGGAGGAGTAAACCGACAAAGCAAAAGGCTTGTCCGGTATTATCCGTTCAAGCCTTTTGAAGCCGTATGAAAGAAAGGCAGAAGCTTACGCAGCAGCGGCTTCGGCGGTCTTCTTGACGATCTGACGGCGCAGCAGGCGCGCGCGCATCGAGAGTTCGTTTTCGCCGGCCTTCAGCAGGAAGGCATCGAGGCCGCCACGATGCTCGACGGAGCGAAGAGCAGCAGCCGAAACGCGAAGACGATAACGCTGGTTGAGAGCGTCGGATATCAGCGTGACCTGGCACAGGTTCGGCAGGAACCGGCGCTTGGTCTTGTTGTTGGCATGGCTGACATTGTTACCAGTCAGGACGGCCTTGCCGGTCAATTCGCACACGCGGGACATGGAACACCTATTCTTGTTTTTGTCGGGCCATCGAATTGACATTCCCGGCAAAACCAGGCGCGCAATCCAACAGGCATGATTGGAAAGTTGCGGTTCTATAGTCAGACAGGCTGCTTGCGTCAAGCCAAACCTTGGCCTTTCCCGCAATTCTGTCAAAAAGCTGCTGTTTTCTTCCCTTCACGGCAGGAGTATAGAGCGCTTAACAAGGGCTGCCAGCGCGCGCCAAGACAAGGCTTGATTCATGGCTCATTCGGGCAGACGGATTTTCATTTCGGCCATCGCCGCGCTGCTTGCCATACCGGCATCGGCGGCCGAAATCCAACATCGGACGGAATACCGGGTGACGCTCGCCGGCTTGCCGATCGCGCGCGCCGCCTTCCTGACGCAGATCGAGGACGATCACAGCTACAAGATCGCCGGCAGCATCAATTCCGCCGGCCTTGCCGATCTCGTCACGACGATTTCGGCCAAGACCAGCGTGAGCGGTGTCGTGCGCAATGATAGATTGCAGGCGCAGAAATATTCGCTCTACTACAAGAGCGGCAAGAAGGCCCGCGTCTACGAGGTCAGTTACCGCGACGGCAACATCGTCTCGGCGACGACAACACCGGCGCCGAAGCGTCCGAAGAACTGGATCGATGTCACACCACGCGACATGCGATCGGTGCTCGATCCGATCTCCGGCCTGGTCTTCACCGGCGATACCAAGGTCTGCTCGCAGACGCTGCCGATCTTCGACGGCGAGACGCGCATGGATCTGGTGCTTTCGCCGAAGGGCGACGAGGATTTTTCGACCAACGGCTTCAAGGGCAAGGCGGTTGTCTGCGGCGTGCGCTTCGTGCCGCGCTCCGGCTACAAGAAGGGCCGCAAGGACATCGACTATCTCAGCAAGAGCAACCGCATGGAAATCTGGTTTGCCAAGTCGGACGCGGCAAATGTATACGCTCCCGTCTATGTGCGTATTCCAACCGAATATGGAATGGTGACGATCACTGCCGTCAAATACGGCAGCGACAGCTGACGGAGCTTCAGTCTCCGTGAAGGGGGACGGGTGAGGCTTCGCGCGACGTTGATCGGTTTTACGGCCATCCTGATGTGGTCGTTCCTGGCGTTGTTCACGGCCGCCTCCGGCAAGATGCCGCCGTTCCAGCTTGCGGCCATCTGCTTTGCGATCGGCAGCATCCCCGGCCTCGTGGTGCTTGTCCTCAACCCCGCGCGGCTGGCGCTGCTGAAGCAGCCGGCCAAGGTCTGGATAACGGGTATTGCAGGGCTGTTCGGTTATCATTTCCTCTATTTCACCGCGCTCCGCAACGCGCCGGCGGTGGAGGCGGGGCTGGTCGCCTATCTCTGGCCGCTGTTGATCGTCGTCGGTTCGGCGCTGCTGCCGGGCGAACGGCTGCGCTGGTATCATCTGGCGGGTGCGCTTGCCGGGCTTTGCGGCACCTTCCTGATCGTCGGCCGCAACGGCATCGATTTCGACGGCGCCTATGCCGTCGGCTACGGGGCCGCCTTTCTCTGCGCCTTCACATGGTCCGGCTATTCGCTGCTGACGCGGCGTTTCGATGCCGTCTCCACGGATGTCGTCACCGGCTTTTGCCTTGCGACATCCATCCTGTCGTTCTTCTGCCATCTCGGCCTGGAGACGACCGTCTGGCCGGCAACGGGTTTCGAATGGGTCGCCGTCGCCGGGCTCGGGCTCTTTCCGGTCGGTGCTGCCTTCTATGCATGGGATCACGGCGTCAAGAACGGCGACATCCAGATCCTCGGCGCAGCAAGTTATGCCGCGCCTCTGCTTTCGACGTTGATCCTGGTGCTGTTCGGATTTGCCGAGCCAAGCTGGCGCATTGCTCTTGCCTGCCTGCTCGTTACCGGCGGGGCGGTGCTGGCCGCCCAGGACATGTTCCGCCGCAAGGTTCCGGCGCAGTCTGCGGCAGAGTAGGCCTTAAAACAGGATCCAGATTTTACGCCCGGTTGGCCTAAAATCTGAATCCTGTTCTAAATTATATCGTTAGAGCATGATGTCGTTCGAAAACCGCTCACACGTTTCGGCATCATGCTCTAGCGCCGGGCTTCCAATCGGGTGGCGCCATCTCGAAGCTCGAAAATTCGAAGCCGGACGAGACGGTGCAGCCGACCAGGGTGAAATCGCCGAGGGTTTCGGCCGATTGCCAGCAATTGCCGGGAACGATCGCCTGCGGCCGCTCGCCGGCGGACAGGTTCGTTCCGAGCGTCAGGGTCTCGCTTTCAGTTCCGTCTTCCGAACGATGCAGGAAGAGCGGCGCGCCGGCGTAATAATGCCAGACCTCAACCGCGTCATGGACGCGATGCCAGTGCGAGCGCTGTCCCCTGGTCAGCAGGTAATAGATCGCCGTCGAGTGGCCGCGTTCTCCGCCCGCCGTATCGCGGAACGTCTGCACATACCAGCCACCCTCGGGATGCGGCTGCATGCCGAGTTCGCGGATGATGTCCTGAGGCGACATCAGAAATTGTCCTTGCGCTTGCGGATCTCGGCAAAGACCTCCTCGTTGGTCTTGCCTTCCATGATCAGATTGCGGCGGATCGCCGGATCGGCGGCGCGCAGGAACGGGTTGGTCTCTTTTTCCAGTCCCAGCGTCGTCGGAATGGTGAATTTGCCGTCGGCACGAAGGGCCTCGACCTCGGCGGCGCGGCTCTTCAGGCGCTCGTTGTCCGGATCGACCGTCAGCGCGAAGCGGGCATTGGACAAGGTGTATTCATGGCCGAAATAGACGGCGGTCTCATCGGGCAGCACGGCGAGCTTCTGCAGGGAATGCCACATGTCGGCGGCCGGGCGTTCGAACAGCCGGCCGCAGCCGAGCGCAAACAACGTGTCGGCGGCAAAGAGCAGCTTGTCGTCGACGAAGTGATAGCAGATATGGCCGGCGGTGTGGCCGGGAGTCTCGATGACCTTGACCGTGTGATCGCCGAAAAGGAAGCTGTCGCCATCGGCCATCGTCCGGTCGAGGCCGGGAATGGCGACGGCCTCGTTGATCGGGCCGATGATCTCGCAGCCGAACTGCTCCTTCAGCGCCAGGTTGGCACTAACATGGTCGGTGTGGTGGTGGGTGGTGAAGATATGGCTGATTTTCCAGCCGCGGCGAGTCGCCGCTTCCAGGATCGGCGCCTCCTCCGGCGCATCGATCGCCGCGGTCAAGCCTGTCTCCGGATCGTGCACGAGAACGCCGAAATTGTCGGTGCGGCAGAGAAAAACGTCTAATTCCAAAGGTTTCATCGTTCAATAATCCCTTGTCTCAGGAGTCTCGCGGGAATGTAGAGGTTCCGGCCTTGAAGTCCAACCGCCCGCTGATAACATTTGTCGCAATGCACGCCGATATCGTCGACCTACGCCAGTTCTATCATTCCGAGCTCGGACGTCTTGCCGAGCAGTCGATCGCCATGGCGCTATCCTCGCTCTGGGTGCGGCTGCCGCAGGAGCGTCTGGTCGGTCTCGGCTATGCGGTGCCCTTCCTCGACCGTTTCCAGGCCGATACCGAGCGCACCTTCGCCTTCATGCCGGCCGGGCAGGGCGCGGTGAACTGGCCGATGGGCTCGCTCTCGTCGACGACGCTTGTCTTCGACGAGGAGTTGCCGCTGCCGGATTCCTCGATCGACCGGGTGCTGATGGTGCATTCGCTGGAATTCGCCGAAAGTCCGCGCGAGACGCTGAAGGAGCTCTGGCGGGTGCTGGCGCCAGGCGGACGGCTTGTTATCGTCGTGCCGAACCGGCGCGGCGTCTGGGCGCGCATGGAGCACACACCCTTCGGTTCGGGCCGGCCCTATTCGCGCGGCCAGCTGACGCATCTGCTGCGCGAGACGAATTTCACGCCGGGCGCGACGGCCGAAGCGCTGTTCTTCCCGCCTTCGAAGCTCAGGACCATTCTGCGCCTTCGCCGTGCCTTCGAGCGGATCGGCCGAACGCTGTGGCCGGCTTTCTCGGGCGTCATCATCGTCGAGGCGCAGAAGCGGCTTTATCAGGGGCTGCCGGTTGCAGCGCGGGCTTCCCGCCGCGTCTTCGTGCCGGTTCTCGCACCGCATGGCGTGCCGACCACACGCAACCGCTGACGCCGCTCTCAGCCTTCTCAGGCTGCTTGCGTCACGCCCATACCTCTCGACAACAATCGCATTCCGCTTTAATGCCACTTGGTGTTTTTCAGCCCGGATTTCCGGCAATTCCAAGGTCGACCCATGAGCGTTGAGATGAGCAAGCCCGTTCCGCGTCCCGGTATTCTCGATATCGCAGCCTATGTGCCGGGTAAGGAACATGCGCCGGGCGTTGCCCGCGTCTACAAGCTTTCGTCCAACGAAACGCCGCTCGGCGCCAGCCCGAAGGCAATCGAGGCGTTCAAGGCGGCCGCCGACACTCTGGCGCGTTATCCCGACGGGCAGGCGGTCGAGCTGCGCGAGGCGATCGCCGCCGTGCATGGTCTCAATCCGGCAAACATCCTTTGCGGCAACGGTTCGGACGAATTGCTCGGCCTGCTCTGCCATGTCTATCTCGGCGCCGGCGACGAGGGCATCATCACCGAGCACGGGTTCCTCGTCTACAAGATTCAGATCCTGGGCGCGGGTGCCGTGCCTGTCGTCGTCAGGGAAAAGGACTGTACCGTCGATGTCGATGCGATCCTTGCCGCGGTGACGGAGAAGACGAAGATCGTCTTCATCGCCAATCCCGGCAATCCCACAGGCACCTATGTTCCCGTCAGCGAGATCCGCCGCCTGCAGGCCGGGCTGCCGAAACATGTCGTCCTCGTGCTCGATGCTGCCTATGCCGAATATGTGCGCCGCAACGATTATGAAGCCGGCATCGAGGTCGTGTCCTCCAATGCCAACGTGGTGATGACCCGCACCTTCTCGAAGGCCTATGGTCTTGCGGCGCTGCGTGTCGGCTGGATGTATGCGCCCGCCGAGATCGTCGACGCGCTGAACCGCGTGCGCGGGCCGTTCAATTTGAACGCGCCGGCAATCGCCGCCGGCGCTGCGGCCATCCGCGACCAAGCCTTCGTCCAGCAGGCCGTCTCCTTCAATCAGATGTGGGTGGAGACGCTCACCCGGGCGCTCGAAGCGATCGGGCTGAAGGTGACGCCGTCGGTCGCCAATTTCGTCCTCATCCATTTCCCCGAGATCGACGGCAAGCGCGCCGCCGATGCCGACGAGTTCTTGACGAGCCGCGGCTACATCCTGCGTGCCGTGCGCGGCTATGGCTTCGCCAATGCGTTGCGCATGAGCATCGGTCCCGAAGAGGCCAACCGCGGCGTCATTGCCGCGCTCAGCGAATTTATGGGACATCAGTCATGAGCGTGCAGTTCGATCGGATCGCGCTGATCGGCATCGGCCTGATCGGCTCTTCGCTTGCCTACGATATCAGACGGCTCGGCCTTGCAAGGGAGATCGTCGTCGCCACCCGCAGCGCCGATACGCTGAAGCGTGCGGAAGAACTCGGCCTCGGCGACCGCTACACGACGTCGTCGCAGGATGCCGTCAAGGATGCCGATCTGGTGATCGTCTCGGTGCCGGTCGGCGCTTCGGAAAGCGTGGCGAAGGAGATCGCGGGAAGCCTGAAGCCTGGGGCTGTCGTCACCGATGTCGGCTCCACCAAGGCCTCGGTCATCGCACAGATGCTGCCGCATATGCCTGATAATGTGCATTTCATCCCCGGCCATCCGCTGGCAGGTACCGAAAAATCCGGCCCGGATGCCGGCTTTCCCGGCCTCTTCGAAGGCCGCTGGTGCATCTTCACGCCGGTCGCCGGTACCGACGAGGCGGCGCTGAAGCGGCTGCGCAGCTTCTGGGAAGCGCTGGGCTCGAAGGTCGATGAGATGGATGCCGAGCATCACGACAAGGTGCTCGCCATCGTTTCGCACCTGCCGCATATCATCGCCTATAATATCGTCGGCACTGCCGACGATCTGGAGACGGTGACGGAGTCCGAGGTCATCAAATATTCGGCCTCGGGCTTTCGTGATTTCACCCGCCTTGCCGCCTCTGACCCGACCATGTGGCGCGACGTCTGCCTGCACAATCGCGATGCGATCCTCGAAATGCTGGCGCGTTTCTCGGAGGATCTCGCCTATCTGCAGCGCGCCATCCGCTGGGGCGAGGGCGACAAGATTTTCGAACTCTTCACCCGCACGCGCGCCATCCGCCGCTCGATCGTCCAGGCCGGCCAGGATGTCGACGCGCCTGATTTCGGCCGCCCCCACGCGCTGGATAAGAAGTAGCCGCCGCGATGGTGGAAGTGGCAAATGCGAGCCAGGCGGATATCGTTTGGCTGGTTCGTGAAGATGCCAGTTCCGGTGAAGCATGGGTATCGCGCTGCGTGACGCTCGGAGAATACCTCGTTGCCAAGGAGGGCAGCGAGATCGTCGGCTTTCTGCGCTTCTCCCGCTTCTGGGGCAGGGTTCCCTATATGGAAATGATCCGCGTCCTGCCCGGACATCGCCGGTCGGGCGTCGGCACCGCGCTGTTTCTCGCCTGGGAAGAGGCGATGCGCGGTGAGGGCGCCCGTCTGCTGATGACGTCGAGCGAATGCGATGAAAGCAGGCCCCAGGACTGGCATCGCCGCAACGGATTTACTGAAACCGGTGCGATCGAGCTGCCAGGCCTGCAATCGGTGCCGGAGGTCTTCTTCATCAAGCCGATAGCCTGAAAGGCGAGATAGGTCAGATCGGCGGAATCCGGCCGAGCGGGATGAAGCCGCTGACGGTGGCGTTGCCACGATCGACGACGAGATCGACCGAGACCTTGTCGCTGCCGGCGGCAAGCGCCTTCAAGAGCTTCGTCGCCGTGTTGACGGTCGAGGCGAGGTCGGGAAAGGCCTGCTTCAGGCTGTCGCTCCAGGGACCGAGCTGTTCGATCTCCAGCTTGAATTTTCCCGAAAGGAAGCCCTGCTCGTCGAAGGAGAAGGGGCCGGTGAGCGTCATCACCTTGCCGTCGCCGATGTCGGCGACGATGCGGCGCAGTTCACCGGTGGCGCCATTGAGGCCATTCGGGTCGCTGCCGTCGATCAGGCCGGCCTTGCCGGCGACGGTCAGGTCAATGCTGGCCGACAGTTTCGGGAAGATCTGCGGCCAATCCTTGATCGCCGTGTTCGCATCCTGCACGGAGATCGCGCCGTCGAGATCGGCGCCGTTCTGACGCAGATGGATTTCGGTGCGGGCCGCATCAAAGCTGATGGTCTGGCCGGTGAAAGAGGAGACTGCTATCGCTTTCAGACCCTCGATGACGGTCGAGCTGCGGTCGATGCCCCTGAGCCTGGTCGCAAGGCTCGATTGCAGGTTCGTCCATTGGGCCGAGATCGAAAGGCCGTTGCCGGTGCGGATCTCGGCCGGCGAATCGAGCTCCCAGACGATATTGCCGGGCGCATAGACCTGGGCTGCCGAGCGCAGCGCGCCGAAGGTGGCGGAGACGCCGTTGACGTTGTCGTCGACGTTGATCCTGGAGCAGAACAGGCCGATGCGGAAGGGATAACCGCGAAATTCGATATCGGAACATTCGCCGCTGACGCCAGCCTCTCCGCGCGGCGCGATCGCCTTCAACACCGTGGTCTTCAGCGCCGACGCCGCATAGAACCAGCCGCCGGTATAAAGCGCGATCGCCAGGAGGACGCCTCCACCCAGCAACCAGAATTTCTTGCCGCTGCCGGATTGGCTGCTGCCGGATCGGCTTGACGCTGCCATGATGTTCTCCAATGGTGAATCGCGAATGTGATTCCCGGTCTTGGCGTGCGATATGGACGAATTTTGGGTATTTGGCTACGGTTCACTGATGTGGAATCCGGGCTTCGAGTTCATGGAGCGGGCAGAGGCTCTGGTCTACGGCTACAGGCGTTCACTCTGTGTCCGTTCCTTTGTCCATCGCGGCACACGCGACAATCCTGGCCTGGTTCTCGGCCTCGACAGGGGTGGCGCCTGCCGCGGCATGGCTTTCCGCATTTCCGCGGAAAAATGGGATGAGGTGATCGATTATCTCCGCGCCCGCGAGCTGGTCACCAATGTCTACCTGGAGCGCCGGGTGCGGCTGCAGCTTGCCGGCCGGCGCCGGGTGGAAGCGGTCGCCTACATCATCGACCGCGACCATGAGCAATATGCCGGCGCCCTCGATGCGCTTGCCGCGGCACGGGTGGTGAACGAAGCAAAAGGCCAGTCCGGTCCGAATGATGCCTATGTCTTCAACACGCTGACGCATCTGAAGCAGATGGGCATTCGCGACCATTGGCTAGAGCAGGTCGTCCACGAGGTGGAACGGCTGCGCGCCGCCTGATCTTAATCTAGGCTGTCGCGGCGTTCAGTTTGCGCAGCTCCGCCAGCCTTTCGATCGCCGTCGGCGGCAGCGGCAGATGCGGATTTCGTTCGACGGTTTCGAGCAGAAGCTCATCGCTTGCCCGCTCCGATACCTCGATCAGCTGGGCGAAAAAGGCGTCCGGATCCATTCCCGGCATGATCGGCGGCAGGATCCTCACCTTGAAATGGCCGGGATAACGACGAATGCTGCGCCGCGGCCAGAAGAGACCGGGATGCATGGCGACCGGAACGACCGGGATGCCGAGATCGCGGTACATGCGGGCGATGCCGTATTTGTAGACCGGTTCGGCGCCTGGCGGGCGGCGAGTGCCCTCGGGATAGATGATCAGCTGCCGGCCGGTGGAAAGCTCGTCCTTGGTGCGTTTCAGCACTTCCACCATCACCTTGCCGCGGGCGCCGCGATCGACCGGGATCATGCGCTGTTTCTTCGCATACCAGCCGAAGAGCGGAATCCACATCAGTTCGCGCTTCAGGATATAGACCGGGTCCTTGAGCCAGGGCAGCAGCGCGTAGGTATCCCAGAAGGACTGGTGCTTCGGCGCCAGGATGTAACTGTCACCCGGCAGGTTCTCCAGCCCCTCGATCTCGAAGGTCGTGCCGACGATCACCCGCATCAGCCAGTGGTTGGAGCGGGCCCAGTTCTTCGGGATCGCATAGGCGATCTTGCGCGGCACCACGAAATAATATGGCGAGAGCACGATCATCCGGATGATGAGGTTGGCGTAGAAGATCGTATTGAAGAGAACGGAACGCAGGGCGATCATGAAACTTTCCCGAGGCATGCTCACGCGACCGGCCTACACGATATTGTCCGTCATAAAAAGCGTTTGATGACGCCCTCATGCAAAAGGCTCGTGCATGTCGCCCAAAACTGCGCAGCGGCTTTGGGACAACGACTTGCATAAAACAAGGCTTAAAGCGCGTCGCGCGAATTCGACTCGACGCGCGGCGCGTCTCTATTGCTGGCCGGACGCATTTGCCGAGCGCAGCCCGGTGTGACGGCCGAAGCCGGTGATGTTGCGGGCGCCGGTCAGCAGCACTTTCACATATTCGGCAAGCATGACGCGCATCGCATTCGGGTCGGTAAACCAGTTGCGGCTCTTCAAATCCGAATTGACCACGGGATAAGCGATGAAGTCGATGTCGGGATCGACATAGGAGAGCTCGGCGAGGCTTCGCGGCATGTGGTAGTTGTTGGTGACGATCAGAACGCTCCGGTATCCCTTGGCATGGATCCAGTTCGAAGCTTCCTCGGCATTGCCGATCGTGTCGATCGCATCATAGCCGATATCGACGCAGCAGGAGAAGAGATCGGCGGAGCCCTGAGTCATCCTGCGGATTTGCGCCGGTGTCGTGGTCGGGTGAACGCCGGAAATGAGCAAGCGCTTGCCGGCACCCTTCTGCAGCAGTTCCACGGCCTGGTCGATACGCTGGTAGCCACCGGTCAGGACGACGATCGCATCCGCCTTCGGCTCGGCCGGCGGCTTCAGCGTCGTCACGGAATCGGCAAAACGCAGGAAACCGCCGAACACCAGGGCCATTGCCAGCACGCAGGCAAAGCCGCCCCAGCGCAGCAGGCGGCGGATCGGCCCGCGCCGCGGCGGCACACCCGCCGGGCGGTCAAGCTCCGGGTCCTGCTGAGTCGGGCTGGGTGTCGTATGTCCCATGGTCATGAATCGTGATTATACGCTGATTGCGGCGCAGAACAGACGCTTTCGTGGTAAAACGGCATGGTCACGATCAACTTGCGATGCCGTCGGTGCGTGTCGGGTCCGAGCGCAGTGTATCGATTTCGTAGATCGTCCGCATGACGGTCAGGCGAGCGGTGAAGGTGGTCAGGAGCGCGATGACGATCATCGTCGCGAAGATGCCGGCATAACCAAGCACACCGACCGAGAAGGTGCCGAAGAGCGCGGTCGCCTGGTCGGTTTCGGGGGTGGCGAGGGTGCGGCTCTGCCAGAAACCGGCGCTGGCAAAGAACAGCGCGGCAAGCGCGCTGCCGATTGCCGAGCCCTTGAGGCTGATCTTCAGGAAATGCTTCTGGAATTCAGTGGCGACGAAGGAGCTTTCGGCGCCGACGAAATGCAGCACTTCGACGACGTGACGGTTACCCGACAGCGCGCCACGCGTGGCGAAGACGACGGTGAGCACCATCGCCGTGAAGACCAGGAGCAGGATACCGGTGCCGATCATGACAGTCGTGTGGGCCATGGACACCAGCCGGTCGACCCAGGTGCGGTGGTCGTCGAGGGTGGCCTGCGGGATACTGTCCTTCAGCAGCGACCGCATCGAATCGAAATCCGGTGGATTGCTCTCGTCGATGGTGATGATGACGAGGCGGGGGACGGGCAGATCCTTGAGATCGAGGCCGGGGCCGAGCCAGGGCTCGAGCAGGCGGGCGGTCGCCGCCTCGTCGACGATCTGGCCGCTCTTGGTGCCGACGAAAGTCAGCGCCAGGTCGCGCGCCTGGGTCAGCGCCTTTTCCATGTCGAGATTGTCGTCCGGCTTGATCTGGATGGTGATCTCGCGGGAGATCTGGCTCTCCCAGCTTGCCGCCGTCGAGCGCACCATGCTGACGCCGCCGAGCGTCAGGCAGGCGAGAAAGGCCATGATCGATATCACCACCATCAACGCGCTGCCCTGGATGTTGGATGGCGGCAGGATCGGCGCGGTCGGGCGCACGCGCATTTCCGGTCGCTTCTGCTCCGCCTTACCAGGCGCCTTGTCTCGGTTTCCGGATGGGGGCTCAGTCATAGATATCGAGATGCCCCCCCGAGAGGATCATGCGGCGGGCCTCCACCTGCTCCATCAGCGCCAGGTCATGGGTGGCTATCACGACCGCGGTGCCGAGGCGGTTCAGCTCGAGGAAAAGATTGAGCAGGCGCTTGGCCATGGGCGGGTCGACATTGCCGGTGGGTTCGTCGGCAAGCAGCACCTCCGGCCGGTCCATCAGCGCCCGGGCGATGGCGGCGCGCTGCTTCTCGCCGCCGGAGAGCACGGGCGGCAGCACGTTGATGCGTTCGCCAAGACCGACCCATTTCAACAGTTCCAGGACGTCGGTCTTGTAGGAGCTCTCATCCTTGCCGCGCACCCGTAAGGGCAAAGCGACATTCTCATAGGTGGTGAGATGATCGAGGAGGCGGAAATCCTGGAAGACGATGCCGACGCGACGGCGCAACAACGGCAGCTCGGGCCGGGGGATTTCGGAAATGTCGCGCCCGAACATGCGGATCAGGCCGCGTGTCGGCTGCAGCGACATGAAGAGCAGCCGCAGCAGCGAGGTCTTGCCGGCGCCCGATGGCCCCGTCAGAAACTGGAAGGATTTCTTCGGAATGTCGAAGGTCAGGTCCCGGAGGATTTCCGGGCCCATGCCATAGCGCAAACCGACATTCTCGAAGTGGATCAACGGGCAGCTCAGTCTGTTGTGGGTTTCACCGCGTGACTTGTTAACCAACACCGTTAACAGCCGGTAAATTTTGCCGGAAAGACGCCCGTTTGATGGCAATCTTTGCGAAGCATTAACCATTAAAATTTACGACTGAGCGGGATTCGTTTCAATGCCAAGATTTCCCCTGGCATCGAAACCATGTGGACATCTGCGAGGCAGCCACCATGGAAGCATCCTCCTTCAGCCGCCGGACACCGAGCCAGGCCTATGATTTCCTGCCGCCCGAACCCGCCAGCCGCCAGTACCGCTCGGCGCGTGCTGCCGATATCTCCGACGCCGAATTCGTCACCCTCGGCAAAGTGCGGCCTCGGGAATACACTGCCAGGACCCATAACGACAACCGCAAACGCATGGCTGCGGCACAGGCCGCACAGCCGCCGCTCCTGCCGGCGATGGCCGCTTCCATTCTGCAGACAGTGGAATCCTGGCTGCAGCGCGCGTCGATGCGCAGCTTCGCAGCACTGGTGCTGGGGCTCATCGTGCTCGTCTTCGGGCTCGCGGGCGGTTTTTCCGGCCTTTCCGGCGAGCGAGCCTATTCCGGCGTGCCGCTGCATTTCAGCCATGTCACGGTGACGCCGCGTGATGCGAACGGCATGCGGGTGCTCGTCATCAACGGCATCATCGAAAACGACAGCGGCACGACGCAGACGGTGCAGCCGATCCGTGCCGACCTCGTGACCGACGAGCGGCTGACCGCAAGCGTTGTCATCAACCCGCCGGCCGATGTCATCTATAGCGGCCAAAGCCGGGGCTTCTCGGCTCGCGTCCAGCATGCCGGCGGAAAAATGCCGGAGGTCCGGCTGTCCTTCCTGCCATAGAGCGCGCCGGGCATGGAATGGCCGGTTTTCTTGCCACAGGTCGCGCCAATCCCGTTAATTTCATGGCTGGCGAGGCTGTTTCAGGCTCGCATATGTGCTAACGGCTTACCCTTCTTTTCATGGAGCAAGCCTTATGCCTGTCGTGCGCGGAAAAAACATCGAGCCGCTTTTCACCGCCGAGCAGATCGCCGAGCGCAATCATTCGATGGCGCGCGAGATCGCCGACGGCCCGACCAAGGACCTGCTGGTCATCGCCGTGCTCAAGGGGTCCTTCATCTTTGCCGCCGACCTGATCCGCGCCCTGCATGACACCGGGCTTGCCCCGGAGGTCGAGTTCATCACGCTGTCGAGCTACGGCATCGGTACGGTTTCGCAGGGCGTGCGCATCGTCAAGGATATCGACAGCGACGTGCATGGCCGCGATGTCCTGCTGATCGACGATATCCTCGAATCCGGCCGGACGTTGCTCTTTGCCAAGGAATTGCTCTTCGAGCGCGGGGCGCGCAACGTCACCATCGCCGTGCTGCTCGACAAGCGCGTGAAGCGCAAGGAAAAGCTGGAGGCCGATTATGTCGGCTTCGAATGCCCTGACTATTTTGTCGTCGGCTATGGCATGGATGTCGCCTATGCCTTTCGCGAACTGCCCTTCGTCGGCGTGGTCACCGGGGACGCCTGAGCGACTGCAAAATGTTGCGGCGCTTTTGTGCGCCCCGCGGCGCTATCTTACTGTTCGAGACGGGTTGTTAACCATCTCGTCCATCGCTTCGTCATCTTTACCGATCGAAAAGGAAAGTCTGGTGATTTCCGTCGCGGGGCTGACACGGAGCGATGCACATATGGCAAGAATTCTGATCACGGAAGACGAGGATTCCCTGCGGTCTTTTGTAGCCCGGGCCCTGCGGCTTGATGGCCACGAGACCGATGAGGCGGCCGACGGGGCCGAGGGCCTGGAAAAGCTCAAGGATGGGGTCTACGATCTGCTGCTTTCAGATATCCGCATGCCTGTGATGGACGGTATTGAACTCGCCCATCAGGCGAAAGACGCTTTTCCCAGCCTGAAGATCCTGCTGATGACCGGTTATGCCGAACAGCGCGAACGGGCCGACGATCTTGCCGAAAAGATCATCGATGTCGTCGCCAAACCGTTCGCGCTTCCCGATATCCGCAAGGCGGTCGCCCGGGCGCTCGTCGCGTAGAGGACGATGCTGGAAGGCGTGAGCGGTTTTCGGACGGTATCCCGCTCTATTTGTTGATAGATCCGGATTCAGATTTTAGGCCGTCCGGCCTAAAATCATCCTATCCAAGATCCGGTGGCCTGAGGCCTACTGGATATCCAGCAATCGTTCGAGATACCGCCGCTCCATTTCCTGCGGCGGATTGTTGCCGAGCTTTTCGCGGATCGCGTCGAGGATTTCTCGCGCCCGCTGAACGTCGATTTCGTCGGGCACCTTCACGCTGTTATCGCCGAAATCCGGTCCCTGGGTCCGCCGCGGCCGGCCGAGCGGGTCGCGGCCATTCTGGTCGCCCTGGCCCACCTGGCCGTTCGGACCTTGACCCCGCTGGCCCTGCTGCGCCTGCATCATCTGGTTCATCATGTCGCGGGCGCCCTGGCGAAGCGCTTCCAGCGCGCGGCCCTGGCCCTCGATGGCGGGCTGGCCGCGGCCCTGGCCGAGTTCACGGCCGGCACCTTCCATTTCGCGCTGCGCCTGGCCGAAGCCGGGGCCGGGCTTCATGCCCATCTCGCCGAGTTTTTTCTGCAATTCGCCGAGCTGCCTGCCCAGTGCATCCTGGTGGGCGCGCAGCTGCTTCAGCGCCTCGCGTAGCTGTTCGGCCGTCATCTGGTCGGAGGGCTGCTGGCCTTCCTTACCTTGCTGGCCCTGCTGCTGATCCTGCGGCTCGCCGTTCTCTCCGGGGTTCATCTCGTCGAGCAGCGGATCGCTCTCGCCCATGTCAGGCTCGCCGCGCTGCATGCGGTCCCTGAGCTGCTGGTCGAGCCGGAAGGTCTGTTCCATCAGCTTCTGCTGGTCGCGCAGGATCTCGCCGAGCTTGTCGATCTGCTTGCGGGCTTCGCTGTTTTCCTGGCTCTGCTGGCCGCGCTGCGGCCGGCCCGCCTGCAGGTTGTTCATCATCCGCTGCAATTCCGACAGCATCTGCTGGGCCGCGTCACGATTGCCGGAGCGGGCGAGATTCTCGATCTGATCCATCATCCGTTCCAGATCCTGCTGGCGCAGGATGTTCTGCGCATTCTGGTTCGGCTGCATCGGCGCGTTCTGCATGCGTTGGGCGAGCTCACTCATATAGTCCTGCATCGCCTTGCGCAGCTCGTCCATCAGCTTCTTGATCTCGGCATCCGGGGCGTTGCGGTCCAACGCGTCGGCGAGGTTCTGCTGGGCTTCGCGCAGCTTGCGCTCGGCAAGCGAAAGATCGCCGTCCTCCATGCCCAGCGCAATCTCCCAGAGATATTGGGCGGTATCCTTCAGCGCATCCTCGCCCTTTGCGAGCTTCATGCGCGTCAAGGCGGATTCGAGCAGCAGGTAGTTGGTAAGCTTGGGGATGGTCTCCTCGGGACGGATGGTCAGCGCCTCGTTCAGCGCGATCGCCTGCGGCATCTTGCGGGTGTCGAGGGCGAAAACCTGCCGTTCTTCGGCGACGGCGGCGGCGAGCGGCTCGTTAAAGCGCCGCGACGGCATTATCATCTCATGCGGCGGGCTGCGGCCGGTCTGGCCGGCGGCATCCTTGGCGACGAGCGTGATGCGCACGCGTTTGCCGGCAAGCGGATGTTCGCTCAGGTTCCGGCTGGTCACGCCCTTGGCGTCGCGGGCGTTGCGGCGGGGGATATCCAGCCGGTATTCCGGCAGCGGATAGAGCGGCGTCGCCGTCGGATCGGTGTTGACGGGAACGATTTCCGCATGCGCTTCCTGGACGCCGTAATCGTCCTTGACGGTGAAACCGATTTCAAGCGCGCCATTGACGCTGGGCTTCGGCAAGCCGTCGAAGGCGATTTCCGGGGCCTTGTCGGGAAGCACGTCGAAGCTCCAGCGGCGGCCGTTGACTTCGAGTGCGCCATTCTCCTCGAGCTTCATCACATGTGTCTGCGCGACGAGTGCCTGGCTGGCTGGGGCCTGGCTGGCGGGTGCGGCATTCGGCAGCTCGCCGCCTGCTGCCGCCGCTTGCTGCGGCTTGCTATCCGCCTGCACTGATATATCCCGCGCCTCGCCGTTCGCCTTGCGGAACACCACTTTTTCGGCCGTCTTTCCGCCGCTGACGCGGACGGTGAGGCCTGAAAACTGCGGAATGCCGATCGGCGCCTGCTCGCTGCCATCGGCCGTCAGATAGATCGGCGCACGGCCGGTATAAGACGGCGGCGTCACCCACGCATCGATGCGCACCGCCGGATCGCTGACCACCTGCTCGGGTGCCGCCTGCAATGCGTCGCTGATCGAACCGCCGTTGATCGACAGCGAATAACCGAAGGCAGTGACCAGCAGCAGCGCCGGGATGGCGCGCAGCGCGAAACGGTCATGCGCGGCGATATCAGGTCGCGGCAGGCCGGCATCGAGCGCTGCGATCTTTTCGGCCATGCGCGTCTGGTGCTCGCGCCAGAGCGCCCGAGCGAAGGGCGTATCGAAGGCGGGCTCGTCTTCCTGGACGGTGACCGGCTGGTGCGGCAGGCCGTTGCGTTCCTCCAGCAGGCGATCGGCTTCGGCGACCTTCGGCCAGCGCAGGGTGCGGAAGGGGACGAGCGAGGCGAGAAAGGCGGCGGCAAAGGCGATCAGCAGCAGGATGCGCAGCCAGTCCGGCACGCTGCGGAAGACGCCGAACCAGGAGGCGCAGAGATAAAAGGCAACGACCGCCAGGACCGGCATCAAAGGCGGCAGTAACTGCTCGAAAAACAGCACCACGCGCGCCAGCAGACGTTTGGTCGTCACCAGCCGGGCAAGCGAAGGACGGAGCGCAAACGCACCTTTCTTCTGCCTTGAGGGGCTTGTCATCGGTCCGGTCTCCGCGATCTGGCGTTCTGAAACAGAGGGCGCTTCCGGCGATTGCGGGGCAATACGCTCATGAACGAAAGGATAACACTCTTTGTGGCGAAGGCGAGGGCGAGCGGCCGGTAATACTGGCTTTTCACGTTTATTCGCCAAAAAGTGATGGCTGCTTAAAGCGCGTCGCGATCTTTCAGATCGCTCCTGGCGCTTTAAATCTTTGTTTTATATCGTGATAGCAAACCGCTGCGCACTTTTGCGCGACATGCTTTAGAGCGCCGTGCGTCCTTTCGGACGCACAAAGGACGCTCTAGCTTTTTGAATCTACGCTTCGTGCTTTCCGAAAATCGATTCCGATTTTCGGGCCGATGCGTTAGTCCAGCCAGGCCGGGACGGAGTCGAGGCCGATCAGTTCGGCGTAGGTTCGGCGCGGGCGAATCGTATGAAAATCGCTGCCCTTGACCAGAACTTCGGGCACGAGCAGGCGGCTGTTATAGGTGCCGGCCTGGACTGCGCCATAGGCGCCGGCAGTGCTGACGGCCATCAGGTCGCCGGGCTTCGGCATCGCCATTTCGCGGTCGAGCGCCAGATAGTCGCCGGTCTCGCAGACCGGACCGACGACGTCGGCGCGAATGCGCGGAGCGTTGGCCGCCGAAATCGTCACCGGGCGGATCTCGTGATAGGCTTCGTAGAGCGTCGGGCGGATGAGATCGTTCATGGCGCCGTCGACGATGACGAAGGTCTTCTCGCCGCCATCCTTCACATAGAGGACTTCGGTCACCAGGATACCGGCATTGCCGACGATCAGCCGGCCGGGTTCGGTGATGATCTTGCAGTCCAGGCCGCGCAGCTGGTTCTTGACGATTGCCGCATAGGCATCCGGCAGCGGCGGCGGATTGTTGTCGTCCTTATAGGGGATGCCGAGACCGCCGCCGATATCGACGTGGTGGATCGTGTGGCCGTCGGCGCGCAGCGTCGCGACAAGGTCGTGCAGCAGCTTGAAGGCGTCGTCGAAGGGCTGGAGCTCGGTGATCTGGCTGCCGATATGCATGTCGATGCCGGTGACCTCGATGCCCGGCAGCCTGGCGGCATGGGCATAGATGGCGCGGGCGCGCTCCCAGGAGATGCCGAACTTGTTTTCCTTCTTACCGGTCGAGATCTTGGAATGCGTCTTCGCATCGACATCCGGGTTGATGCGGAAGGAAACCGGCGCTTTCTTGCCTGCGCTGACGGCGCGCTGGTTGAGGATTTCGAGCTCAGGCTCGGATTCGACGTTGAAGCAGTAGATGCCGGCCTCAAGCGCGAAATCCATCTCGGACGGAGTCTTGCCGACCCCTGAGAACATGATGCGGTTTGCCGGAATGTCGGCGGCAAGCGCGCGGCGCAGCTCGCCCTCGGAGACGACGTCGATGCCGGCGCCGAGACGGCCCAGCGTCTTCAGCACCGCCTGGTTCGAATTCGCCTTCATCGCATAGCAGACCATGGAGTCCATGTCGGCGAAGGCTTCCGAAAAGACGCGGTAATGGCGCTCGAGCGTCGCGGTGGAATAGATGTAAAACGGCGTGCCGACCGCCTTGGCGATCTCGGGAACGGAGACATTCTCGGCATGAAGGACGCCGTCACGGTATTCGAAATGGTTCACGAGCTTATGCCTTAAAGAAGGGGGTCGAGAAGGAAGGGCTTATCAACAGTTCCCGGCTTTTTCGTCGGCTTGGAAACGTCGCCTTCCTTGGTTGCCGCAGCGCTCGGCGGATCGAGGTCGCCCTTGCGCCCGCATCCGGCAACGGCAAGGCCGATGACGGCGAGAACCACCGTCAGGCGGACGAGGTGCGGCAAGCTCTTCTGCATGGATATCCTCTTCTGCGGCATGTGCTGGCGTCATTCATCTCGAATGATGGACATCTTCATAGCGAAGTTTATCCGCCTTGTGCACCCTGATTGTTGGAGGTCTTTCCGCGCCTGAAGGAGGGGCGTGGCGGCTTTTCGGCCCGCCCTTTGCTCTTCAGTTGCGGGCGCGCCAGAAGGCGATCTGCCTGCGCACTTCAGACGGCGCAGTGCCGCCGAAGCTCTTGCGGCTGGCGACCGAGGCCTCGACGGTCAGCACGTCATAGACCTTGTCGGTGATCGCGGAATGGATCGCCTGCAGATCGGCGAGCGGCAGTTCGGCAAGATCGCAGCCCTTGCTTTCGGCAAGCGCCACGGCGCGGCCGGTGACATGATGGGCGTCGCGGAAGGGCAGGCCCGCTTCTCGCACCAGCCAGTCGGCAAGATCGGTCGCCGTCGAATAGCCGGAGCCGGCCGCCGCCTTCATGCGCGCAGTGTTGACGGTCAGGTCGCGCACCATGCCGGTCATGGCGGCGATTGCCAGTTCCAGGCTCTCGGCTGCGTCGAAGACCTGTTCCTTGTCTTCCTGCATGTCCTTGGAATAGGCGAGCGGCAGGCCCTTCATGATCGTCAGCAGCGCCACCAGCGAGCCGTTGATGCGGCCGGTCTTGGCGCGCACCAGTTCGGCTGCATCGGGGTTCTTTTTCTGCGGCATGATCGACGAGCCGGTCGAAAACGCGTCGGAGAGACGGACAAAACCGAATTGCGGGGTCGACCAGATGACGATCTCCTCCGCCAGACGCGACAGGTGCATGCCTGTTATCGCTGCGATCGACAGGAATTCGATGGCGAAATCGCGGTCGGAGACCGTATCGATGGAGTTGCGGGTCGGCTCGCGGAAACCGAGTGCCCGGGCCGTCATGTGGCGGTCGATCGGATAGCCGGTGCCGGCAAGGGCGGCAGCACCGATCGGGCTTTCGTCCAGATGCTCGATGGCGTGGCGCACGCGGGAGCGATCGCGGCCGAACATTTCGACATAGGCCATGCAGTGATGGCCGAAGGTAACGGGCTGGGCGGTCTGCAAGTGGGTGAAGCCGGGCATGACGCTTTCGGCATGCTCTTCGGCGCGGTCGAGGAAGGCGGCAATCAGACCGGTCAACATCTTCTCGGTCTTCTCAAGCTCTTCCTTCACCCAGAGACGGAAGTCGAGCGCCACCTGATCGTTGCGCGAGCGGGCGGTGTGCAGCCGGCCGGCCGCCGGTCCGATCAGCGTCGCCAGGCGTGCCTCGACATTCATATGGATGTCTTCGAGCTGGCGCGAGAATTCGAAATTGCCGCTTTCGATTTCTGACAGGATCGTGTTTAGCCCGTGAACGATCTTGTCCTTATCGTCTGATGAAATAATCCCCTGATGGGCGAGCATCGTCGCGTGGGCGATCGAACCGCGGATATCCTGCGCGAATAGCTTCTTGTCGAAACCGATCGAGGCATTTATCTCCTCCATGATCGCGTCCGGGCCGGAGGCGAAGCGACCGCCCCACATCTGGTTGGAGGATTTGGTGTCCGTGGTGTCGTCGGCCATGAGGTGTCCGCCTTGAGGATGCATGTCCAGGAGAATGAAATGACGACAAGAAAACCCCTCGGGCTGCCATCCCTGAAATGGATCGCGATGGCCGCCGTTGCGGGTGTCGTTGCCGGTGCGGCAGCGGTATACGTGAAGGAGACGGGGATTGGCAATGGCGGTGGTGAAACCGCTTCTGCGGAATGCAAGTCTGCCAGGGACCGCGCAGCCAGCCTCACACCGCTGATGAAGGGGCAGGTGGCCGCCATGGTTGCCGCCACCGAGCCGCGCAAGCTGACGGCGGTTTCCTTCAACGGGCCGGATGGTAAGCCGCTGACGCTCGATCATTTCGCCGGCAAGACCGTGCTTCTCAATCTCTGGGCCACCTGGTGCGTGCCCTGCCGCGAGGAAATGCCGGCGCTGAACGCACTCGAAAAGGAGATGGGCAGCGACAAATTCCAAGTCGTGCCGGTCAATATCGACACCGGCGACGATGAGAAGCCGAAGACCTTCCTGACTGAAACCGGCGTCGATGCGCTGCAGCTCTACCGCGACAATACGATCGGCGTCTTCAACAGCCTGAAGAAGGAAGGGCTTGCCTTCGGCCTTCCGGTGACGCTGCTGCTCAACGACAAGGGCTGCCTGATCTCCGCCATGAACGGCCCGGCCGCGTGGGATAGCGAAGACGCGAAGGCGCTAATCAAGGGTGCGATCGGGTCGTAACGACGTTGATCAGGAGTCCCCATCTCCTCTCATGAGAAAGACGCCGGCGATTCCGATAAGGACGCAGCATTGCAGCAGGAACATGGGTGTTTCGGTCGACATGGCGTTTCCTCCCGTTCCCGGCAAGGAAAGCATTTAGCGGGCGCTCGGTCTATTCGCCCTTTCTGGTGATGGCCGCTTAACGCGTCGGGACCGGCACTTCGCCACGATAGTCATAGAAGCCGCGGCCGGATTTGCGTCCGAGCCAGCCGGCCTCGACATATTTCACCAGCAACGGGCAGGGACGATATTTCGAGTCCGCCAGACCGTCATGCAGCACCTGCATGATCGACAGGCAGGTGTCGAGACCGATGAAATCGGCAAGCTGCAGCGGCCCCATCGGATGGTTGGCGCCGAGCTTCATCGCCGTATCGATGGCGTCGACCGTACCGACGCCTTCATAGAGCGTGTAGATGGCCTCGTTGATCATCGGCAGCAGGATGCGGTTGACGATGAAGGCCGGAAAATCCTCGGCAACGGTGATGGTCTTTTCCAGCGTGCCGACGAATTCCTTGGCGGCGGAGAAGGTCTTTTCATCGGTTGCGATGCCGCGCACCAGTTCGACCAGCTTCATCACCGGCACCGGGTTCATGAAATGTATGCCCATGAAGCGTTCGGGGCGGTCGGTGGCGGCAGCAAGCCGGGTGATGGAAAGGGAAGAGGTGTTGGTGGCAAGCAGCGCTTCCGGCTTCAGGACCGGACAGACCTGCGCATAGATCTTGCGCTTGACGGTTTCATCCTCGGTGGCGGCTTCGATGACGAGATCGGACGGGGCGAGATCATTGACGTCGGACGAGCCGGATATCAACGACAAGGTCGACTTGCGTTCCTCTTCGGTCATCTTGCCGTTGGTCACCAGGCGGGCGAGGTTGCCGTTAATGGTGGCGAGGCCGGATTCGATGCGGTCCTGGGAGAGGTCGTAGATGTGAACCCTGTAACCTGCGGCGGCCGAAACATGCGCGATGCCACAGCCCATCTGGCCGGCACCGATGATACCAATATTCTTCAACACCGCATTCATCTCCAAACCCCCGCACGGCATCCGCCCCCGCGCTGCCGCATTTTTCTAGCAATACTGCCGGACGAAGGATCGCCCGGCAGCAGTAGTAGACCGATAAAAGATAATTTTCCAGTCATTCGCACGTGCGAAAGAAAAGCATTTGACGCGCTCAGAGCGCCTTTTGCAATTCCGGCAGGACGTCGAAGAGATCGGCGACCAGTCCGTAGTCGGCGACCTGGAAGATCGGCGCCTCCTCGTCCTTGTTGATGGCGACGATCACCTTACTATCCTTCATCCCGGCCAGATGCTGGATGGCGCCCGATATACCGCAGGCGATATAGAGCTGCGGCGCCACCACCTTGCCGGTCTGGCCGACCTGCCAGTCGTTCGGCGCATAACCGGCATCGACGGCCGCACGGCTTGCCCCGACGGCAGCCCCGAGCTTGTCGGCAAGCGGCAGGATGACCTCCCGGAATTTTTCCGCCGAACCGAGCGCCCGGCCGCCGGAGATGATGATCTTCGCCGAGGTCAGTTCCGGACGGTCGGAGGCCGACAGCGCATCGGCGACGAAGCGCGACAGAGCGGGATCGGAAACCGCTGCAACCGTCTCGATCGGCGCGGAGCCGCCTTCGGCTGCGGAGGCGAAGGAGGCGGTGCGTACGGTGATGACCTTCTTGGCATCGGTTGCCTGCACCGTCTGGATGGCATTGCCGGCATAGATCGGCCGCTTGAAGGTATCGGCAGAGATCACCTCGATGATCTCGGAGACCTGGGCGACATCGAGCAGGGCAGCGACGCGCGGCAGCACATTCTTGCCGACCGACGTCGCAGCCGAGAGGATCGTGTCGTAGCTGCCGGCCAGCGAGACGATCAGCTCGGCCAGCGGTTCGGCCAGGTTGTTGGCCAGCGCATCGCTTTCGGCCAGCAGCACCTTGGAGACGCCGGCAAGCTTGGCAGCCGCATCGGCAGCAGGCTTTGCGCCCTTGCCGGCGACCAGCACATGCACGTCGCCGCCGATCTTGGTTGCTGCCGTCAGCGCCTTGGCGGTCTGGTCGGAAAGGCTTGCATTGTCGTGGTCAGCCAGAAGAAGAATGGTCATGATGAGGGCTCCCTGGTTCTGGCTTAAAGCACGCCGGCTTCGTTCTTGAGCTTGTCGACCAGCTCGGCGACCGACTTGACCTTGACGCCGGCCTTGCGGCCGGACGGCTCCTCGGTCTTCAACACTTTCAACCGCGGCGCTGTGGAGACGCCAAAGTCGGCAGGAGACTTCTTGTCGAGCGGCTTCTTCTTCGCCTTCATGATATTCGGCAGCGAGGCATAACGCGGTTCGTTCAGGCGCAGGTCCGAGGTGACCACTGCCGGCAGCTTGATCTCGATCGTCTGCAGGCCGCCATCGACCTCGCGGGTGACGGTCGCCTTGCCATCGTCAATCTCGATCTTCGAGGCGAAGGTCGCCTGGGCAAACCCAAGCAGTGCCGCCAGCATCTGGCCGGTCTGGTTGCTGTCGTCGTCGATCGCCTGCTTGCCGACGATAACAAGGCCGGGCTGTTCGGCATCGGCGACAGCCTTGAGGATCTTGGCAACCGCCAGCGGCTCGACCGCATCGTCGGTCTCGACCAGGATCGCCCGGTCGGCGCCCATGGCGAGTGCCGTCCTCAGCGTCTCCTCGGCCTTGGCAGGACCAATCGACACCACGACCACCTCTTCGGCCTTGCCGGCTTCCTTCAGCCGCAGCGCCTCTTCCACCGAGATCTCGTCGAACGGGTTCATCGACATCTTCACATTGGCAAGCTCGACACCCGTGCCATCCGGACGAACCCGGATCTTCACGTTGTAGTCGACAACCCGTTTGACTGGCACGAGTATCTTCATGGGGTCCTTCCTTCAGGAGAAACTGGCTTCAGAGGCTTTTTTAGAAAATGCGCGCTTGGGCGCCGCTCCGATTGTCGAATGGCGACATGGATACGCGTTTTTCCTCCAAATTCAACGCTTCCATGACGCCGGCAGGCAATTTGCCTTGGCAATATATGGACGTTTACGTTCACGTCAATATAGCTATCAGCGTCGGCCCCAGGGAAAGCGCTGCGCCGTTTGCCCGTCCGTACCGGCCGTGATGGCCGGACCGGCACTGCGGTCGTTTCTCACGGCGCGGGGCGTGACGATCTGCCGGTCGAAGAGCGGTACACCCGGCCGGCGCAACACCAGGATCAGAAGAGCGCCGGCAAGGATGCCGCCGACATGCGCTCCCCAGGACACGTCGCCGTCAGGGGCGATCGCCAGCATGAAGAACTGCTGCCCGATCCACAAAAGCAGCGGAATGAAGGCCGGCAGGGGCAATGGCACACGGAAGAACACCAGCACCCAGACCCTGACGCGCGGATGCAGCATGACATAGGCGGCAACGACGCCGGAGATCGCCCCCGAGGCGCCGACCAGCGGCGCTTGGGAGGTCATGGTCAGCAGGCCGTGGCAGAGCGCGCCGGCGGCCGCGCAGAGGAGGTAGAAAATCAGGAAACGCAGATGCCCCATGGCATCCTCGACATTGTCGCCGAAGACCCAGAGGAAGATCATGTTGGAGGCCAGATGCCAGAAGCCGGCATGGACGAAGGCATAGGTGAGATAGGTCAGCGGTTCCGGCACGATTTCCAAGCCCGGCGCCAGCACAGCGTCGCCGAAGGCGATCGCCGGGATATAGCCGAGCCCGACAGTCGTCGCCTGGGCTGCCTGTTCGCTCTCCAGGCTGGTCAAAAGCCAGACCGCGATATTCAGTGCGATCAGTGAGAGTGTCACCCACTGGACCTTGATATGTTTCAGCGTATTGGCGTCGTGAAGTGGTATGAACATAAGGCCCCCCGGCGATCGTGCGGCAAGCCTATCTGTTTTTTCCCGGAACCCAAAGCACATCCGCATGGCCGCGGGCATTGGCATGGCGTGCGGCGACGAAGAGAAAATCGGAGAGCCGGTTGACATATTTCATCGCCGCCTCGCTGACGATTTCGCCATCGGTGCGGGCAAGCGCCACCATCAGACGTTCCGCGCGCCGTGCAATCGTCCGGGCAAGATGCAGATGTGCGGCGGCCGGGCTGCCGCCCGGCAGGATGAAGGATTTCAGCGGTTCCAGACCGGCGTTCAACTGGTCGATATCGCGCTCGACGCGGTCGACCTGCGTCTCGACGATCCGCAGCGGCTCATAGGCCGGCGGCTCACCGGTGTCAGGGGTGGCGAGATCGGCGCCGAGATCGAAGAGATCATTCTGGATCGACATCAGCATGGCGTCGAGTTCGGGCAGGCCTGAAGTGTGCAGCCGCGCCAGGCCGATCGCGGAATTGGCCTCGTCGATCGTGCCATAGGCCTCGACGCGCAGATCGTCCTTTGTCCGGCGGGGGCCGGAAACCAGCCCGGTCGTGCCGTCGTCACCTGTCTTGGTGTAGATCTTGTTGAGTTTGACCACGGTTCCCCCTCAAAGCCCCGTCAGGTCGGGCGGCCGCCGCCGGTCAGCCAGAGCGTTATCATGATCAGGACGACGGCGATCGCCTGCAACAGGACGCGAAGCTGCATCAGCTTGTTGGAGCGGTTGGCATCGCCGCCCTTCATCATGTTGAAGAGACCGCGGATCAGCACCAGGGCGACGGCGCCCATAACGATGATCGCGAGGACATAGGTGAACGTGGACATGGCACTCAGCTTTCTCAGTCAGTCCGTCCAGCGCATCAGGCGGTAGAAGAGGTCTGCCGGAAGCAGCCGCTTCAGGAACATGCCCTGCTTAGCCGGAGTCGTTACGGGATAATGTGGTCTTGGATTTTTCGAGTTCAATGCGTGTTTCAATACGGAATAGACCGCCTCCGGGCCGAGTTTATGGCGGTTGACCGGCCCCGATCCGTCGAGCCTTGCCAGTTGTCTGCTGTAATCGACCGCGTGCGGCGAATTGTCGAGGTCGATATTCTCCTTGATCTTTGCAAGCGCGTTGGCGGTGAAACGGGTGGCGATCGGTCCCGGCTCGATCAGGCTCACATGGATGCCGCTGCCCTGCAACTCCATGCGCAGTGTGATGCTGAGGCCTTCGAGCGCGAATTTGGACGCGGTGTAGGCGCCGCGATAGCGATAGGGCACGACGCCGAGGATCGACGAGCATTGGACGATCCGCCCCTCTCCGCGTTTGCGCATCGGCGGAATGACCTGCCGCGTCAGTTCGTGCCAGCCGAAGAAGTTCGCCTCGAACTGGGCGCGCAGCACTGCCGTCGAAAGATCCTCGACGGCGCCCGGCTGGCCGTAGGCGCCGTTGTTGAAGAGCGCGTCGATGCGGCCGCCGCTGCGTTCGAGAACCGCGCCGACCAGGTCGGAAATCGTCTCGGGCCTGGTATAGTCCATCAGGAAGGTCTCTATGCCGTCTGCTTCCAACCCCTTGAGGTCGTCCGGCTTGCGCACCGTCGCGAAGACACGCCAGCCATCGGCTTTCAGCGCCCGCGCGCAATGAGCGCCGATCCCGGACGAACATCCGGTGACGACGATGATGCGCTCTCCCGCCATGGAATGATTCCTGTACAAAATGGGACTCGTTTCCCATATTCGGCCAGAGGATACAATCTGGAAAGCCGGAGACGGAATGCCGAAGGTGCTGCGCACGATCTACGACGTGGTCTATGACGCGATCTGTCACATGATCGAGGATGACGGCTTCGCCATGGCAAGTCACGTGGCGCTGTCGAGCCTGCTTGCGGTTTTCCCGTTCCTGATCTTCGGCACCGCGCTTGCAAGCTTCCTCGGCGCCGATCAGTTCTCCTCGACCGCCATCCACCTGATCTTCGACACCTGGCCCGAGGCGATCGCCAAGCCGCTGGCCGACCAGGTGCTGCAGGTGCTGACCATTCCGCGCGGCGGGCTGCTGACGATCTCGGTGCTGGCGGCCGCCTATTTCGCTTCGAACGGCGTCGAGGCGTTGCGCATCTCGCTCAACCGCGCCTACCGGGTGCAGGAGACGCGGCCCTGGTATTTCACCCGTCTCTTCAGCCTCGGCTACGTGTTGATCGCGGTCATCATCTTTGCGGCGATCAGCATTCTGCTCGTCGCCCTGCCGCTGGCGCTCGATTATTCCAGGAAATGGTTCCCACTGTTTGCCGATACGCTCGACATCGTCTTCAGCTGGCGCATCTACGGCACGCTGGTGGTTCTGACGGTTGGACTGCTGGTCATGCATCTCTGGCTGCCGGCCGGCAAACGACGAGTCTTCGACGTTATTCCGGGCGTTTTGCTGACACTGCTTCTGTGGCTCGCCGGCGCACTGATCTTTGCCTACTACCTGGCGACCTTCGCCAATTATACGGCAACTTATGCCGGTCTGGCCTCCGTCATGATCGTGTTGATCTTCCTCTACATGGTCGGCGTCATCTTCATCATCGGGGCGGAGATCAATGCGGCGCTGATCAAGTTCCGCGTCTTCCGGATGTTTTCCCATACGCTTTCGATCGTCGGCAGAGAGCGTGTCGAAAGGCCATCAGAGCCCGACAAGACGGCGAATATCCGCTCCTGACATGCCTTGGGCGCGCAATTCGCCAAGCCCGGTGTCGCCTTCGCTTTTCGAAAGTTTGCGGCCGTCGGCGCCGAGAATGAGGCGATGATGGTGATAGACCGGCTGCGGTAGCCCGAGCAGCACCTGCAGCAGCCTGTGCACCGATGTCGCATGGAAGAGGTCGAGCCCCCGAACGACATGGGTGACGCCCTGCAGCGCATCGTCAACGACAACGGAAAGATGATAGCTCGATGGCGCATCCGAGCGCGACAAGATGACATCGCCCCAGACGCCGGGCTCGGCGGCGATTTCGCCAGTCCTACCGTCGCCGGTTTCAGTCCAGAACAGCAGCTGACCGATCAGGTCGAGCGCCTTGCGCATATCGAGCCGCCAGGCATGTTTCCTCCCCGCGGTCAGCATTTCCTGCCATTCGTCTTTCGGCCGGTCGCGGTCACCTGCCGGATAATGCGGAGTGCCGTCTGGATCGCGTGGCCAGGATTCTCCCGCCGCCTCGTAGGCCGCGACGCGCGCCTTCACCTCGCCGCGCGTCAGGAAGGCCGGGTAGACCAGACCGCGCTCGATCAGCGCATGCAATGCTGCCTGATATTCGGGGAAATGTTCCGACTGGCGCCGCACCGGGCTTTCCCAGCGGATATCAAGCCAGTCGAGATCTCTGTGGATGCCGGCATCGAACTCGGGCGTACAGCGTGTCTGGTCGATATCCTCGATGCGGAGCAGCAGGCGGCCTTGTTCAGCCCGCGCCATGTCGTGGTTCAGCAGCGCCGAGAGGGCATGGCCGAGATGCAACGCCCCGTTGGGACTCGGCGCAAAACGAAAGACGGGTTTTTGACGCTCACTCGTGGTCATGCTTTCTTCTGCCATGGATTCGGCTTTTGAACCACTGCGAGGCAATGTGCAGATCATCCGCAACGAAGACGACGTCAGGCAGGGGCTCGAAGCATTGCTTCGCCTCGATCCGCGCCTTGCGCCGATCGCAGCGGACGCCGGACCCGTTCCGCTGCGATTGCGCGAACCCGGCTTTGCCGGGCTTGCCCATATCATCGTCTCGCAGATGGTGTCGCGCGCCAGCGCCGACGCGATCTGGCGGCGCATGCTGCCGGCGGATGGTCTTTTGACTGCCGAAGGCTACATGCTGCTTCACGCAGAGGCATGGCGCGAATTCGGCCTGTCGCGCGCCAAGGCCGAGACTCTGTCGCGGATCGCCGAAGCGGTTGCCTCCGGCCGCCTCGATCTCTCCGGCCTCTGCCTGAAGCCGCCGGGCGAGGCGCTTGGCGAACTCACCGCGCTGAAGGGTATCGGCCCGTGGACGGCGGAGGTCTATCTAATGTTTTGCGGCGGCCATGCCGATGTTTTCCCCGCCGGCGATGTCGCACTGCAGAATGCCGTCGGTGCGGCATTCGGCCTTGCGGCACGGCCTCAGGCGAAGGTGCTTGCCGAGCTTTCGGAAGTCTGGTCGCCGTGGCGCTCGGTGGCTGCACGGCTTTTCTGGGCCTATTACGCCACGAAAATGCGCCGCGACATAGTGCCGATCGGCTGATCGGCAACACTCTTCATTTTGCCTTTATCCTCTGAATTTATTGGACTTCACAATCCTGTAACAACCGGCCTAATATACAGGTGCAGATGCCGAATCGATCAGGAGAGTCCCTTGACGATTGCAGTCTCCCCGCAGGCCCTGCCGGCGCTCGTCCTGAACGCTGACTACCGGCCGCTGAGTTATTATCCCTTGTCGCTATGGTCCTGGCAGGACGCGATCAAGGCGGTATTTCTCGACCGTGTGAATATCATCGCAGAGTATGAACATTCGGTTTCCTCACCGAGCTTCTCGATGCGGCTTCCGAGTGTCGTGTGCCTCAAGACTTACGTTCAGCCGTCCCGCAATCCCGCTTTCACCCGGTTCAACGTCTTTTTGCGTGACCGGTTCGAATGCCAGTATTGCGGCGCCCATGACGACCTGACCTTCGATCACGTCATCCCGCGCGCCCATGGCGGCGAGACGACCTGGGAGAATGTCGTGGCTGCCTGTTCGCCTTGCAATCTGCGCAAGGGCAGCAAGCTTCCCAAGCAGGCCGGCATGTTCCCGGCGCAGAAGCCCTACCAGCCGACGGTGCAGGATCTGCACAATAACGGCCGGCTGTTCCCGCCGAACTATCTGCATGACAGCTGGCTCGATTATCTCTACTGGGATACCGAACTGCAGCCTTGATCGCGTTGCTTGCAGCACGGCGCGTTCTTCGGAGGCGCAGAGAACGGCTGACTTAAGGGATTATGCAGAGGCAGCCTTGCGAACGCCTACAAAGGCGAAGGCTGCGAGCAGGATTCCGGCAATCACGTTCCAGCCTGCAAAAGACAGGCCGAGCACCCGCAGCGCTGCATCGGTGCAGGACGGGCCTTTGATGGTGTTGAGTTCGCCGAGCAGATCGCCGGCATTGGTCGTCATGCTGCTTGCCGTGGTCGAGCAGGTGGCCGGCCCCGGCCAGAAATGCCATTCGACGCCAGCGTGATAGACACCCATGCCTGCCGTGACCAGCATCAGGATGCCGGCCGCCAGGATGAGCGCGCGGGTGATCCAGTTCGGCAGGCCGACGAGTTCGGAGATTGCGGCGAGAATCGCGATCGGGATGGCGTAATAATAAGGCTGGCGCTGCAGCAGGCAGAGCGCGCAGGGAATATAGCCGCCGATATATTGGAAGCCCAGCGCCGTGCCGACGACGGCCGCCATGCCGATCGCGAGCAGCAGGGAATAGGTAAAGCCGGGGCGGGTGAGCGGCGAGGAAATGGCAGTCATGGCGGAACTCCGCAAAGTTGGTAAAGCCTGAGATGCGGATTCAGATTTTAGGCCTGTTCGGCCGAAAATCATCCTGTTCTAGTGAGCGAGATAGCGGTAGGCGGGATATAACACGATCGCGGCGGCGGCACCGACGCTGACGATCTGGCCGAGGCGCTTCTCGATGAAATGGCGGATCGGTTCTCCGTAACGGCGCAGCAGCCAGGCGAGGAAGAGGAAACGCGCGCCGCGCGCGACGATCGCCGAGACGACGAAAAGCCCCAGATTGACGTGGATGACGCCGGACAAAATCGTGACAATCTTGATCGGCGGCAGATGCGCGAGACCCGAAGTGACGAGCAGCAGCAGGATCCACTCGTAGGTGACATAGGCCTTCATCTGCTCGAAGGCGTCGAGTTTGCCGTAGAATTCGAGAATCGGCCGCGCAACCGTCTCATAGGCGTAAAAGCCGAGCGCCCAGCCGGCGATGCCGCCGAGCACGGAGGCGACGGTTGCAATCAGCGCATAGCGGTAGGAGCGTTCCGGCCTCGAAAGCGCCATTGGCAGGAAGAGCACATCGGCGGGGACGAGAAAGACGGAGCTTTCGACGAAGGCGATGACGGCGAGCCAGACTTCGGCCGATTTGCGCGAGGCCAAAGACATGGTCCAGTCGTAAAGTCTGCGGAGCATTCCGTTTCCTTCCTGTTGCGGTGCAAAAGCTTTAGGGGCCGTGCGCGGTGCTGTAAATGCTCGCCCGTGTCCTTCCTGCCACCGCCGTCCAAAAATTTTCGTGATGCGGCGCATCGGCGCCTCTCTCGAGATTTCATGGGATTGCGAATCGGCCATTCTGCGGCAAGCTGTATCAGAGCATAGGGTCGACGTGCAGGGTGGCATGAGAATGTTCAAAGTGATCGAAGGCGGCCGTGGGCAGGCCGTGCAAATGGATGACCGGTCCGAAAAGGGGCGCGGACCGAGCAGAGACGATGTACGCCAGGAGGCTGCGCGGCGGCTGAGCGCCAGCGGCTATCATCTGTCCCGCATCCGGGAGTTTGCGACCGGCGCGCCGATGCTGGCGTCTCTCAAATACCTGTCGCTACAGATCGATTTCGCGGCCGAGACATTGTCGAGCCTCGATCCGATCCCGGAGGATTTCCGTGCTGATGGCTATTGGCCGGCGGTCTAAAGCGCGTCGCAATCCTCAGTTTCGCTTGCGATTTAGATCTTTGCTTTTACGCATGTCGGAATTGCAAAACCGCTGCTCAGTTTTGCGCGACCTACTCTAGGCAATCACGCTATCGCGCTCCCGCGAGAAATGCGGCGGTGTTTGCTCAGGACAGGTCCATCGACTTTTCCCATTGCTGGCGCAGGACGTTCATCTCCGTGCGCTTCTGGGCCATTTCGCTGACGGCGGCGCGCAGGTTGGGATGGTGTGACATGAACATGTTAAAGTCGCGCCGCTCGAGCACCTCGAACTGGCAGAAATCGACGGCAATGACGTCGGCGGTGCGTCGTCCGCCGGTGAGAAGCGCCATTTCGCCAAAAAAGGCGCCCGGTTCCAGGCGGATCGCACCGCTGGCGAGCCGCACCTCCACCGCTCCCGAAGAGATGAAATACATGCTGTCGCCGCGGTCGCCGCGGCGAATGACGCGTTCGCCGGGAGGGGCGGACTTTGCCTTGAAGAGCAGCAGCAGCTCCTCTTGCGCGTCCTCGCTGACCTCGGAGAATAACGGGAAAGTTTCGATCAGCTGCTGCATCTTCAACTGATGCTGACGCTCGCGCTCCTCGCTGAGCGCCCTGATCTTTTCCAGTTCCTTGCCGAGCGCTTTCTGCCTCTTTCTGCCGTAATTTTCCCAAAGGGAGGGCCATGTCGAATGGATATATTTCTTCAGTCCGTCGGTCGCCAGGATCACGATCGGGTTCAGCGTGATCGACAGGATTGCGGCGGCAAGGATCAGATCCTGGCCCTCATGCGGCAGAAGCCCGAGCGACACGCCGAGACCGGCGAGGATGAAGGAGAATTCGCCGATCTGGGCGAGGCCGCCGGCCAATGTCAGCCCCAGGCCGATTGGATATCTGAGCAGGATGACGATGAAGAAGGTGATGATGCCCTTGCCGAGGATGACCAGCGCGAGCGCGCCGATCACGGCCAGCGGCTGGCGCACCAGGATCGAGGGGTCGAAGAGCATGCCGACCGAGACGAAAAACAGCACGGAGAAGGCATTCTGCAGCGGCAGCGAATCGGCGGCCGCCCTGTGGCTGAGCTGGGATTCGCTCATGACGACACCGGCAAAAAATGCGCCGAGCGCAAATGAGACGCCGAAGATCGCCGCCGAGCCGAAGGCGATGCCGAGCGCGATCGCCAGGACTGTCAGCGTGAACAGCTCACGCGAGCCGGTGCGGGCGATCATCGTCAGCAGCCAGGGCACGATGCGAGGGCCGAGGAAGATCGCCATGGCGGCGAAGGCCGCCACCTTCAACAGCGTCAGGCCGATCGTCAGCACCAGCGGCAGGTCGCCGAGGCCGTGGTTGGTCGTATCGGCGGCGTTGCCACCCAGAAGCTCTGCGAGCGCCGGCAGCAGCACCAGCGCCAGCACCATCACCAGATCCTCGACGATCAGCCAGCCGACGGCGACGCGTCCGCTTGGCGCGTTGACGAGATTGCGCTCCTCCAGCGCCTTCAAGAGAACGACGGTGCTCGCCACCGACAGGCTGAGGCCGAGGACGATGCCGGCGCCGAGGCTCCAGCCCCAGAGTTGGCAAAGGCCGACGCCGAGCAGGGTGGCGAGAATGATCCGTCCGATCGCGCCCGGCACGGCGATGCCGCGCACGGCGAGCAAGTCGGAGGCGGAAAAATGCAGGCCGACGCCGAACATCAAAAGGATGACGCCCATTTCGGCGAGCTGACCGGCAAGGGCGGTGTCGGCGACGAAGCCCGGGGTGAACGGCCCCATCAGGATGCCGGCCATCAGGTAGCCGACGAGCGGCGGCAGCCGGAGCCGATCGGCGCCGTAGCCCAGGATCGCGGCGAAAACAAAACTGACGGCAACCGTCGCGATGAGTCCTACTTCCTGATGCACGTCCGCCCTCTCTATTTGTAGCGGCGGCCACTTTGGACGAAGCGCAAGCAAAATTAAACAAGTGATTTGAGCGGCGAGGCCCCCTCACTCATAGTTCTGGCCCGCCAGATGCAGACGTTGTCTGCGGCACGGCCGGGCCGTCACAATGTTGGAACCACTTGCGGCTTTCCTCGTTGCCCTTTCATCAAGAAAGGAGAACGACATGCGGAAGATTATCCTGAACTGTACTGTGGCGGCCCTTGCCGCCTGCTCGTTTGCAGCGCCTGTTCTTGCCGATAGCGTCTATGTCAGGGAGCGTTCCTATGATGACGGCTATCGTCACGAGCGGGTAAGACCTGGAATTACCATCAGCGAGCGGGGCGTCACTTTTGGTGCCGTGCGCGAACGTGAGCACCGCCGCTACCGCGATAGTGGCTGCGAAACCAGGAGCGTCACACGCCAGACCGATGAAGGCGAGGTCACCAAGACGGTCCGACGCTGCAATTAACGAGACATACGCTACAAGGGCGAAGCCCGGTTCCGACGAACCGGGTTTTCGCCTTTTGTGGCGCGATTATCTGAATGGGTGGTGGAAGTGGTCCGTCGGTGTTATGAGCACGCCTTTGGTAAAAGCGCGTTCCCAGCGCAAATACCTCCCGCACAGGATTTTTACTATGATTGAGCTTACCCCGTCCCAGATCGCCGCACTCAAACTCGCCAGGGATGGAGATCTCTATCCTCAGCCAGCCAACAAATGGACGCACCAGAACGCGCAGGTGACTTACGCAAAAACCGACCGCTGGAAAGAGCGGCCGCAGAAAATCAAATCAGTCACTGCCAAGACGCTGGGTGAATTGAAGGAGCCGGGTTTCCTCGAGCGGCGGCATCTGGACGACGACGTCTCAAAAGACGTCTACGGCATCACCATGGCCGGCAAAATGTGGCTGTTGAAGAACAAGTAGGCTTCACCCGCAGGCTAATTTTGCTCCGTAGTCCCGTATCAGGTCTCCTGAGGCAGGGCTACGCGAAGCGATTTGAGATGATGGTGCAGCCAGCCGAAGCATTGTCGAACCAGTCCGCCTTCGTTCCTGACGGAGCTACGGCGCGACAACCCTTCGCTTAGCTGCTCTTCGGCCTGCCGAGCCGAAGTTCGCAGAGCGTAGGTGGTGCCCCATGCCGGGGTCGAACCAGCACTTCTTTCGAAACTCGATTTTGAGTCGAGCGCGTCTACCAATTCCGCCAATGGGGCAACGGATACGAACGGGCGGCTGTCTAACATGCGAGCGCCTGCGCGCGCAAGACGGGCAAGCGAAGTTATCAGACCGATCCGGTGGAGAGACCCGGCCTCGTTTCGAGGCCGGATCCGGTCGATATCAATGGGCTGCAGCGGGGGCCGGGCTGCTGAGGCCGGACTTCTTCAATGTGATCGCCAGGATCGAGGCCAGCAGGCAGAAGGCGCCGGCGATGAAGAAGGCGGGCAGATAGCTCGAAAGCTCCGTGCGCGAGAGGCCGGCGCCATAGGCGGCGGTGGCGGCTCCCAGCTGATGGCCGGCAAAGACCCAGCCGAAAACGAGGCCGACCTTTTCGCGGCCGAAGCGGTCGGCGGCGATCTTGACGGTCGGCGGCACGGTGGCAATCCAGTCAAGGCCGTAAAAGATGGCAAAGATGGAAAGGCCGTAGAAGCTGAAATCGCTGAAGGGCAGGTAGAGCAGCGAGAGGCCGCGCAGGCCGTAATACCAGAATAGCAGCCAGCGATTGTCGAACCGGTCGGAGAGCCAGCCGGAGCCGATCGTGCCGAAGAAATCGAAGATGCCCATGACGGCGAGCACGCTGGCGGCGGCAACCGGCACGATGCCGAAATCGCCGCAGAGGGTGACGAAATGGGTCTGGATCAGGCCGTTGGTGCTGAGGCCGCAGATGAAGAAGGTGGCGAAGAGGATCCAGAAGGTCGAGGTCTTCGAGATTTCCCTGAGGACGGTGATCGGCGTCATCAGCGCGACGCCGAGCGAGGTGGCTGCCGGCGGCGGCGTCACCTGCGTTTCGCCGAGAGCCGGCAAGTTGAGGTCGGCCGGGCGGTCGCGCATGAAGGCGAGTACGGCAAGGGCTGCGACCATGATCATGGCGCAGACGAAAAACACTGTCGAGCGCCAGCCGTAGCGTTCTGTCAGTTCGGCCATCAGCGGCAGAAAGACGAGCTGGCCGGTGGCCGAGCTTGCCGAAAGCATGCCGACGACGAGGCCGCGATGCCTGGTGAACCAGCGGGAGGAGATCGTCGCGGCGAGCACCATGGCTGTCAGACCGGTGCCGAAGCCGACGACGATGCCCCACAGCAGCAGCAACTGCCACAGCGTCGTCATGAACAGCGAACCGATGAAGCCGGCGCCGATCAGGGCGAGCGCGAAGACGATGACCTTGCGCACGCCGAAATAATTCATGAAGGCGGCGGCGAACGGACCCATGAAACCGAACAGGATCAGACGGATCGCCAGCGCCGAGGAAATCTGCGAGGTCTCCCAGCCGAACTCGTCCTGCAGCGGCTTGATGAGAACGCCGGGTGCGCCCATGGCGCCGGCGGTGACCAGCATGGTGAGGAAGGTCGCGGCAACGACGACCCAGCCGTAATGGATGTTGCGCCGGGCAAGGGTGGAGGCGAGGGCTGTGGAAACCATGGGCAAGATTCCGTTCGAATTCAGGTTCGCGAAAGTACAGGATCGATTTACATGATGGTCATCATATTTCTTGCGTATTGATGATGGACGTCATATATTTTGTCAAGCGACTATTTCTGGAGACGAAAAATGCGGGTCAGCCGCGAGAAATTTGCCGAAAACCGCGAAAAGATCCTGAGCGTTGCGGGCGTGCTTTTCCGCGAGAACGGTTTCGACGGGGTCGGCGTTGCTGACATCATGAAGGCGGCGGGGCTGACGCATGGCGGCTTCTACGGTCATTTCAGTTCGAAGGACGATCTGGCGCTCGAGGTTAGCCGTAAGCTGATCGACAGAGTGGAAACGCGGTGGAAGGAGCACATCGCCGAATCGCCGGACCGGCCGCTTGCAGCACTTCTCGACCATTATATTCACTGGCGCACGGTCGACGATCCGGGCGGCAGCTGCGTCTTCGCAACGCTGATCCAGGAGGTGAGCCGCAGCCGGGGGGCTGTCCGCGCGGTCTTCAGCGATGGGCTGTCCGTGCTGGTCGACACGCTCGCCGATATCGTTCCCGGCGAGACTGAAGAAGAACGCCGGGCCAATGCCGCGACGACGCTCTCGTCGATGATGGGCGCCGTCATTCTTGCCCGCGCGGTCGAGGATAGGGCGCTTGCCGAGCAATTTCTGGTGACGATGCGCCGGCAGCTCGACCCCGGCAGCCGGATGTAAGATCAGTCGTGGAATAGTCATAATGCCGATCTCCCTCTCCGCGCGGGCGCGGAGAGGGATCTGCCTCGGTCATGCCTGCTGAGAAGCCGGCCGGCTGACTACTTGAAGCCGGCGACGGCGTGCGGGATGTAGGGTGCTTCCAGTGCCGCGATTTCCTCGGGGGTAAGCTTGACCAAGAGCGAGGCAACGGCGTCCTGCAAATGGTTCGGCTTGGAGGCACCGATGATCGGCGCGGTCACCGCGCTCTTCTGCAGGATCCAGGCGGTTGCGACCTGGGCGCGGGAGATGTTGCGGGTCCTGGCGATCTCGGCCACCGCCTCGACGATTCTGCGGTCGGCATCGATGGACTGGGTGTAGAGCGTCTTGCCGAATTCGTCGGTTTCGCTGCGTGCCGTCGTCTCGTCCCAGTCGCGGGTCAGGCGGCCGCGGGCCAGCGGGCTCCAGGGGATGACGGCGATCTTCTGATCCTCGCAGAGCGGCAGCATTTCGCGCTCTTCCTCGCGGTAGAGCAGGTTCAGGTGGTCCTGCATGCTGACGAATTCGGTCCAGCCGTTCAGCCTGGAGACGTAGAGCGCCTTGGCGAACTGCCAAGCATACATGGAGGAAGCGCCGATATAACGCGCCTTGCCCGATTTGACCACGTCGTGCAGCGCTTCCAGCGTTTCCTCGATCGGCGTCGTATAGTCGAACCGGTGGATCTGGTAGAGATCGACATAGTCGGTGCCGAGGCGACGCAGACTGTTGTCGATCTCGTCGAAGATCGCCTTGCGTGACAGGCCGGCGCCGTTCGGGCCTGGCCGCATGCGATTGAACACCTTGGTCGCCAGCACGATATCCTCGCGTTTGGCGAAATCTTTGATGGCGCGGCCGACGATCTCCTCCGAGGAACCGTTGGAATAGGTGTTGGCGGTGTCGAGGAAATTGATGCCGAGGTCGATTGCCTGCCTGATCATCGTCCGGCTTTCGTCTTCCCTGAGGCTCCAGGCATGATTGCCGCGGCCGGGATCGCCGAAGGTCATGCAGCCCAGGCAGATTTTCGACACTTCCAGTCCGGTCTTCCCAAATTTTGCGTATTCCATGAAACGGCTCCGTGATGAATTGGTGGCCCCCAGGCGGCTTTCCATGATCTAGTGCGAAAGCCGGCAAAGTCGCAGGGCACCTGGCGAAGAATCCGTTCTGCCATGCGTGCAACTATGCGTGATGGCTTTGAAGCCGGGCAGTCATCGCCGCCCGGACCGGCCGCTTGCGCAATTGCAGCACAAGGTGTTAGCTGGTGCAACATTCACCGGATTTTGCCTATGAAACTGCCGCCTCATGATCGCTACGACGATCTCTATCGCGATTTTTCGTGGCGGATTCCCGAAGATTTCAATATCGGCCGCGCCGTCAGCGACGACTGGGCCGCGAGAGATCCGGAGCGCGTCTGTCTCGAGCATTTCAGCCCGGATGGCCATCACCGCGCGATGACCTATCGCGCCCTCGCCGACCAGTCCTCGGCCTTCGCCAATGCGCTCGTTTCGCTTGGGGTGGAGCGCGGCGATCGTGTCGCGCTGCTCTTGCCGCAATCCTTCGAGACGGTGATCGCACATGTGGCGATCTACAAGACCGGCGCGGTCGCGCTGCCGCTGGCGCTGCTCTTCGGCGTCGAGGCGCTGGAATACCGGCTGAAGGCAGCAGGTGTTGCAGCAATCGTCACCAATGGTTTCGGTCTCGAGCGCATCCGGCAGATCCGCGATCGCCTGCCGATGCTGAAACATGTCGTCAGCATCGACCGGGCGGATGTCGATGCGGTTGCCTTTGGCGATCTGGTGAACGGCCATCCCACTGTCTTCGACGTCGCCAGGACCGGTCCGGACGATCCGGCGCTGATGATCTTCACCTCGGGAACGACGGGGCCGCCCAAGGGCGCGCTGCATGGTCATCGCGTTCTGCCCGGCCATATTCCGGGTATGCAGTTTGCCCATGAGGGCTTTCCGAAAGTGGGCGACAAGGTCTGGACGCCGTCCGACTGGGCCTGGGCGGGCGGTCTGCTCAATGCGCTGCTGCCGAGCCTGCTGCTCGGCGTTCCCGTAGTCTCGTCGCCGGCGCAGAAATTCGATGCCGACATGGCCTATCGCATCATGGCGGAGATGAAGGTGCGCAATGCCTTCATTCCGCCGACGGCGCTGCGGTTGATGCGATCCGTTGCCGATCCGCGCTCGAAATATGATCTGGTGCTGCGCACCATCGGCTCGGCCGGGGAATCACTCGGGCGCGAGACCTATGAATGGGCGCGGCGGACGCTCGGCATTACCGTCAACGAATTTTATGGCCAGACGGAGTGCAATTTCGTGCTCTCGTCGAGCGCTGCCCATGGCGTCACCAAGGCTGGAGCCATCGGACGGGCGGTCCCGGGGCATCGCGTTGCCATCGTCAGCGAAGTGGGTGACGAATTGCCGGCCGGCGAACCGGGCCAGATCGCCATTGCCAGTCCCGACCCCGTCATGTTCCTCGGCTACTGGAACGATGCGGCGGCGACCGAGCGGAAGTTCGCCAAAGGCTGGCTGCTCACCGGCGATATCGGCCGTCAGGACGCCGAGGGCTATGTCACCTTCGAAGGCCGCGACGACGACGTCATCACCTCGTCGGGATATCGCATCGGCCCGGCCGAGATCGAGGATTGTCTGATCGGCCATCCCGCCGTGCAGCTTGCCGCCGCCGTCGGCAAACCCGATGCCGTGCGCACCGAGATCGTCAAGGCCTATATCGTGCTGTCGCCAGGCCATCATCCAAGCGAGGCGCTGGCCGCCGATATCAGGGAATGGGTGAAGACGCGGCTTTCGATGCACGAATATCCGCGCGAGGTGGAATTCATCGACGCCTTGCCGCTGACGACCACCGGCAAGGTGATCCGCCGGCTGCTGCGCGAAAGGGCGGCGGCCGAAAATTAGCCCCGGCCGGCAAGCGACATGATCTTCTCGCGCAGCATCTTCGCCATATTGCGGGTGCTGCGGTACATATGGAGTTGGGCCGAGACCTGGCGCATGTCGCGGTCGCCGTTCTGCGTCAGGCCGATCACCAGCGTTCCCATCTCCTCGCGCTCCTGCCAGAAGCGGCTCATGATCGGATGATCGGAGACGGCACAGGAATCGGAACGCACGATATTGGCGTCGTCGAGATGCCATTCGGTGAGTTCGCTCATCAAGAGCTTGCCCGGCGAATAGCGGGCATAGTTCTCGTCATAGGCGGTCTTCCACGTATAGGCTTCGCCGCCCATCATCAGGACGACGATGGCGGCGATCGCCTTGCCATTGAGATCGATCGTGTGAATACGCACGGCATCGACGGCGGCAAGGTTCGACACCGCCTCGCGGGCAAAGGCCGTGTGATAGCGATCGGTGACGAGAGCGCTTCGTCGCTTGCCCTTCCAGCCACCGGCTTCCATCGCCAGGAATTCCTCGAAGCGGATATGGATTTCGCGCGGCTGGCGGGCGACGGCATAGACCGCCGTTCCCTGTTCCTCGAGCAGGCGCCATTGACGGCGCATTTCGCGCATATGCGAGGAGGAGATGGTTTTGCCGAGATAGGCCGGCGCCTCTTCGTCGCTCTGCAGCATCGGGCGCTGGTAAGGATTGGTGACGGTGACGGGAAGGTTGCGGCTGAGCGCCACAGCCTTGAGCATGCGCACGAAGATGCCGTTCAGCCGCAGATCCGGCAGAACCAGTATGCCGGGCAGATTGAGATCGCGCACGGTCAGTGCCTCGAAGAGATTGTCGAGGGTCTCGGCAGCATCCTCGGCATCGACGAGCGGCGTGCCGAGCGGGCCGAAGCTGTTCGACCAGCCGCGGATGATCGACGGGCCGACGGCAAAACCGGGCCTGTCGACCGAAAACGGCATCAGGAAGCGCATGCGGCTGCGGCCGGCATTGTGGTCGCGGATCAGGGCGAAGTTCACCTGCCGGTCCTCAAGCCGCGGCATAGCGGGGGCGAGAAAGCGGCCGGAGAAGAAGACGTTCGGTTCCATCGCCCGGTTGGAGAGGAAATCGAGCTCATCCTGAAGTTCATAGCCGAGTTTGCCGGGATAGAGGCAGAGCTCGCGCCCCGGCCGGCCGATCTCGGCGCGGGCCTCGGCCTGCGGCGCTTCGAAATGCAGCGCGGCGAGATCATGCACCATGCGGTTGGCGGCGCTGTTGGTGCTTTCGGTAACGGGGGGAACACGCACCATCTATCGAACTCTCATTTCTGGCGTTGCGGCGGAGGGGCTGGCGAAGGCGAACAGGACGATACCGAGCGTGCGGCGCACGGCGAGATGCAGCAGGATCGCCTCGACCGCCATGGCCGAGGCCGTGGCAATCGCCGTGCCCTCGATGCCGTAATGCGGGATCAAAGCGAGGTTGAGGCCGACATTGGCCGTCAGTGCGCCGGCATAGAGTGCGACGCAGAGGTTCTGCTTGCCTGCCATCATCAGCAACGTTTCGGCGGGGCCGACCAGCGACTTGGCGAGGATGCCGGCGAGCAGGATCGCCATGACCAGATAGCCTGATGTGAAGGCGCCGCCGAAGAGCGATAGCAGCAGATGGCCGGCCGCAAGCACGGCAAGGCCGACACCGAGCGCCGGCCAGAAGGTCCAGCGGGCGGCGTCGATGGCAGCGGTCGCCAGCTGTCCGTGGTCGCCTTCGGCGATGATCGAGGAGAAGCGCGGGCCGGAGGCTGCCTTGACCGAGAAATTGATGAAATGCACCAGCGCCATCGTCTTGGCGGCGGCGAAATAGATGGCGACATCGTGCGGTTCGAGGAAGATGCCGACGACGACGACATCGGAATTGGTGAGCAGGAAGCTCACGCCCTCGATCAGGAAAATCGGAAAGGCGACGCTGAACCAGGCGAGGAAATCAACCTTGCGCGGGCCTTCATCATAATGCCGGCGAAGGCGATAGAGCGTTGCGGCATACTGGCCGAGCGCGGTGACGAAGGTGGCGACGAGCGCTGCCTGCATCGCAGTGACGGCGGTGTGCGCGGCGCCGATGGCAATCGCGATGAGCATGAAGAGGATGATGAGGATCGGGCGGACGATATAGACCGGGCTCAGCGCCATTACCGGCCAGTGGTTGGCCCGCGACGTGCCTTCCAGAATGTCGCCGAGCGCGATCATCGGCATGGCGAGCAGGCCGATGAAGATCGGGACGAGATAATAGACCTGGATCATGTCGCCGAAGAAATGCAGACCGAGCGTGCCGGCGGCGAGCACCGCCGTGCCGGAAAGCAGCGCAAAGATGCGCGCCGTCCCGGTCAGGCCGCGGATTTCCTCGAAAGCGCCCGCTGCCCTGTATTGCGGCAGGAACCGGATGATCGCCGTGTGGAACCCGAGGCATGAGAGATCGCCGAAGACGACGACCAGCACCCAGACGAAAACGAAGATGCCGTATTCATATTCGCCCATCAGCCGGGCGAGCACGATCTGGGAGACGAAGGCGAGAGCCGCGCTGAGGATACGGATCGAAAAGGCCGTCAGCGCCATGCGCTGGGCGGCCGCCTTCTCGCCGCGTTCCGTGAGCACGGCCGCAAGCATGCGCAGCGTTCGGCCGCCGATCGGGCGCAGGCCCGCGGGCAGCATCTTCTCCGCTGTTTCTATGACCGCCATGATGAACACGCAAAACTCTAAGGTCAGGCAAATCGCGCCTGAAGTCTTGACAGAACAGGGTTAAGAAACGGTTCCGGATCGGGCTTGCTGCCCGACGCTGAGCTACAATCGTGAGACGTTGCCGGAGAAAAGAAAATGCCGCCCGAAGGCGGCATTTTCAGGATCGTTGCGGCTTGCCTCAGACCTGCTCGAAGGCGCCGTGGCAATGCTTGTATTTCTTGCCGGAACCACAGGGGCAGGTCTCGTTACGGCCGACCTTGCCCCAGGTGGCCGGGTCATCCGGGTTGCGGTTTTCGGGAGAAACGATGACTTCCGATGCCTGGTAGATCGCTGGGGCGAAATCGTCTTCGCCGGTCGTCGGATCCAGGTGATGGGCCTGCATCAGCGGCGGTTCGGGCTCGGCGGGCGCCTGCTGCACCAGCTCGACGCGCATCAGCTGGGCGGTGACGGCCTCGCGCAGATTGTTGAGCAGCGCCGTGAAGAGCTCGAAGGCTTCCGACTTGTATTCCTGCAGCGGATCGCGTTGGGCATAGCCGCGGAAGCCGATGACGGAGCGGAGATGGTCGAGATTGACGATATGCTCGCGCCAGAGATGATCGAGCGTCTGCATGACGATCGAGCGCTCGACATAATGCATGATGTCGTCGCCGAAACGCTCGGCTTTTTCCGTGAAGGCGGCATTGGTGGCTTGCGTCAGCCGCTCGCGGATATCGTCTTCGCCGATACCTTCTTCCTTCACCCAGTCCTCGATCGGCAGATCGAGATTGAGGATGTTCAAAGCACCGGTCTTCAGGCCGGCAGCATCCCATTGTTCGGCATAGGCGCGCTCGGGGATATGCTTTTCGACCATGTCCTCGATTACCTCGCGGCGCATGTCGGAGACCATTTCGGAAATATTGGCCGCTTCCATCAGCTCGAGGCGCTGTTCGAAAATTACCTTGCGCTGGTCGTTGAGAACGTCGTCATATTTCAGAAGGTTCTTGCGGATATCGAAGTTGCGGGCTTCGACCTTCTTCTGGGCGCGCTCCAGGGCCTTGTTGATCCAGGGATGGACAATCGCCTCGCCCTCCTTGAGGCCGAGCTTGGTCAGCATGCTGTCCATGCGGTCGGAGCCGAAGATGCGCATCAGATCGTCCTGAAGCGACAGGTAGAACTTCGAGCGGCCGGGGTCGCCCTGACGGCCGGAACGGCCGCGCAGCTGGTTGTCGATGCGACGGCTTTCATGGCGTTCGGTGGCGATGACGTAGAGACCGCCGGCGGCGAGCGCCTTCTGCTTGAGTTCCTTGATCTCCTCGACGATCGCCTGGATCCGGGCGTCACGCTCCGGACCGGCTTCGACATCGCCGAGTTCGCGCTCGATGCGCATGTCGAGGTTGCCGCCGAGCTGGATGTCGGTGCCGCGGCCGGCCATGTTGGTGGCGATGGTGACGGCACCCGGCACGCCGGCCTGGGCGACGATATAGGCTTCCTGCTCGTGGTAGCGGGCGTTCAGCACCTGGAAGTCGTTGAAGCCTTGCTTGCGCAAGCGCTCGGCAAGCAGCTCCGACTTCTCGATCGAGGTGGTGCCGACCAGCACCGGCTGGCCACGCTTATGGGCATCGAGGATTTCCTCGATGATCGCCTTGAACTTCTCGTCGAAGGTCCGGTAGACCTCGTCGTCCTCGTCGATGCGCTTGATCGGCAGGTTGGTCGGAACCTCGATGACATCGAGATTGTAGATATTGCCAAATTCTTCCGCTTCCGTCTGCGCCGTACCGGTCATGCCGGCGAGCTTGCCGTACATGCGGAAGTAGTTCTGGAAGGTGATCGAGGCCAGCGTCTGGTTTTCCGGCTGGATCTGCACCTTTTCCTTGGCTTCCAGCGCCTGGTGCTGGCCTTCCGAATAACGGCGGCCCGGCATCATGCGGCCGGTGAACTCGTCGATGATGACGACTTCGTCGTTGCGGACGATATAGTCCTTGTCGCGCTGGAAGAGCTTGTGGGCCTTCAGCGCATTGTTGATGTGGTGGACGATCGCGACATTCTCGATGTCGTAGAGCGCGTTGCCCTTCAGGAGGCCGGCCTGGCGGAGCAGGTTTTCCAGCTTCTCAGTGCCTTCTTCGGAGAAGTTGGCGGAGCGCTGCTTCTCGTCGATCTCGTAGTCGCTGGGCGCCAGCAGCGGAATGAAGGCGTCGATCGTATTATAGAGTTCGGAGCGGTCGTCGAGCGGACCGGAGATGATCAGCGGCGTGCGCGCCTCGTCGACCAGGATCGAGTCCACTTCGTCGACGATCGCGAAGTTATGGCCGCGCTGGACCATCTGGTTCTTCTCGTACTTCATGTTATCGCGCAGATAATCGAAGCCGAGTTCGTTGTTGGTGGCATATGTGATGTCGCAGGCATAGGCCGCGCGGCGCTCCTCGTCGGAGAGGCCGTGGACGATGACGCCGGTGGTCATGCCGAGGAAGCCGTAGACTCGGCCCATGGTGGCGGCGTCGCGCTGGGCGAGGTAATCGTTGACGGTGACGACGTGCACGCCCTTGCCGGAAAGCGCGTTCAGATAGACCGGCAGGGTGGCGACGAGGGTTTTGCCTTCGCCGGTCTTCATCTCGGCGATCGCATTCGAATGCAGGATCATGCCGCCGACCAGCTGTACGTCAAAAGGTCGCAGGCCGAGAACGCGGCGCGAGGCTTCGCGCACGACGGCAAAGGCCGGGATCAGAATGTCGTCGAGGGTCTTGCCCTCGGCGAGCAGGGCGCGAAACTCCACGGTCTTTGCCGCGAGCTGCTCGTCCGTCAGGGCCTTCGTCTTCTCTTCGATAGAGTTGATGGCAGTGACGTTCGGCTGGAAGGACCGCACGCGGCGGTCATTGGAAGAACCAAATAACTTGCGGGCTATACCGCCAAAGCTGACCATATGACTGGTCCTTTCTCAATATTCATCCCCGACGTTTCTTATTCGCGGCCCAGCCGAAAATCAGGCGCGCGCCTTAAAACGCCCGGAAACTGTTCTGGACGCGAGGTTGCGTGACAGATAAGAGGGGGGTCGAATGATGTCAACGGATTTGGCGGATACAGAAAGGCCACAATCCGGTGTTGATGGCTATTTTGGGCTGGATTCGGGCGATGCTGAAACCGGCGATGTAACTGTGAAGGGTATTTCATGTTGAGCACCAACAAACTTGCCGTTCTGGCGTTCGCAACTTTTGTTGCGCTCCAGGCCCCGGCCTATGCCGATGACGCCGTCATCGCCAAGGTCGGCAATCTGGAGATCCACCAGTCGGAACTCGACCTTGCCGTCGCCAATCTCGACCCGCAGCTGGCGCAGCTCCCCGATGACCAGAAGAAGGTCGCAGCCCTTTCCGCCGCCATCGACGTGAAGCTGCTCGCCGCCGACGCTGCGGCCGAGAAGCTCGATCAGACCGACGAATTCAAGAGGCGCATGCAGTATCTCACCGATCGCGAGCTGCACAACGCCTATTTCAAGAAGCATGTCGTCGACATCGTGACGCCTGAGGAAGTCAAGGGCCGCTACGACAAGGAAGTCGCTGCCCTGCCGAAGCAGGAAGAAGTCCACGCCCGTCACATCCTCGTCAAGACCGAGGACGAAGCCAAGGACATCATCAAGCAGCTCGACGCCGGCAAGGATTTTGCCGAACTCGCCAAGGAAAAGTCCACCGATCCGAACAAGTCGGAAGGCGGCGATCTCGGCTATTTCTCGCGCGGCCGCATGGTCAAGGAATTCGAGGACGCAGCCTTCGCGTTGGAGAAGGGCACCTATTCCAAGACACCCGTCAAGACCGATTTCGGCTTCCACGTCATCAAGGTCGAGGACAAGCGCGACGCTCCGCCGCCGCCCTTCGAGCAGGTGCAGGATCAGGTTCGTCAGCTCGTCATGCGCGACAAGTATCTTGAGCTTCTGAACAAGGCGAAGGCCTCCGCCAAGATCGAGATCTCGGACGAGACGCTGCGCAAGGGTTACGACCAGGCCAACAAGCAGCCGGAGCCGGGCAGCGAGCCCGTCGCGCCGGCGCCGCAGCAGTAATCATCGCATCAGGGCCCGGTTCTTCCGGGCCCTTCCAAATCAAAAAGCAGAGCATGATGTCGTCGAAAAACGCCGACACTTTCGGCATCATGCTCCGGCATCGTTTGTTGTCGCATTTCCGGACGGCGAACCGGTTTCCAATTCGCCTGGAAATGCTCATTGGCAGGTCTTATCATGTCCGGTTCCGTCTCTCCGCTCGCTCCGAAATCCTTCGTCTCGATGCCGCCGTTGCGCGGCGTGCGCATGGCGACGGCGTCCGCCGGCATCAAGTACAAGAACCGCACCGACGTGCTGATGATGGTCTTCGACAGGCCGGCGGCCGTTGCGGGCGTCTTCACCCGCTCGAAGTGCCCGTCGGCGCCGGTCGATTTCTGCCGGGCCAATCTTCCCCATGGCAGCGCCCGCGCCGTCGTCGTCAATTCCGGCAATGCCAATGCGTTTACCGGGCTGAAGGGCCGCCAGGCGACCGCGCTGACGGCGCAGTCGGCTGCCGCTGCCGTTGGCTGCGCTGAAAACGAGATCTATCTGGCCTCGACCGGCGTCATCGGCGAGCCGCTCGATGCCACCAAATTCGCAGGCGTTCTGGATCGGATGCAGGTCGAAGCGACCGGCGATTTCTGGTTCGAGGCCGCCAAGGCGATCATGACGACCGACACCTACCCGAAGGTTTCGACCCGCAGCGCCGAGATCGGCGGCGTGGCCGTGACGATCAACGGCATCGCTAAGGGCGCCGGCATGATCGCGCCTGATATGGCGACCATGCTCTCCTTCGTCGTCACCGATGCCGACATTGCACCGGCCGCGCTGCAGGCGCTTCTGTCCGACGGCGTCGGCCCGACCTTCAATTCCATGACTGTCGACAGCGACACTTCCACCTCCGATACGCTGATGCTGTTTGCGACGGGTGCGGCGGCCGAGGACGGCCAGGCCCGTATCGAACGCGCCGATGATCCGCGCCTTGCCGCCTTCCGCGCTGCACTCAACGAAGTGCTGAAGGATCTGTCGCTGCAGGTGGTGCGTGACGGCGAAGGTGCCACAAAGATGCTCGAGATCACAGTGACGGGCGCCGAGAGCGATACCGCCGCCAAGCGCATCGCACTGTCGATCGCCAATTCGCCGCTGGTCAAGACGGCGGCCGCCGGCGAAGACGCCAATTGGGGCCGTATCGTCATGGCGGTCGGCAAATCCGGCGAGATGGCCGATCGCGACCGGCTCGCCATCTGGTTCGGCGACATCAGGGTCGCCGTCAATGGCGAGCGTGACCCGGATTATTCCGAGGAGGCCGCCTCTGATGTCATGAAGGCGCAGGATATCCCCGTCAAAGTCGATATCGGGCTCGGTGCCGGCACGGCTACGGTCTGGACCTGCGACCTCACCAAGGAATATGTTGCGATCAATGGCGACTATCGGAGCTGATCGGTCATTGGCGCAGGCATCCATTTCCTCACACAATCTGCCGCTGGTCCGCAGGCTGGAGGCTGTCGGCTTCCGCGCCTGGCCGGCGGCGTCCGTGCAATATGACGGCAGCTGGCAGGTGCGGCTGACGGCCGGCCACCCGTCCAACCGGTTGAATTCGATCGTGCCGCTCGATCCTTCGGATCATCGCGACGTCGAAATCCGCCTGGAAAAGGCGAGCCGGAAGTTCGAGGCCTATGGCCGCGCCGCCGTGGTCCGCCAGACGCCGCTTGCCTCGCCGGTGCTGATCGAACTTCTGCGCCAGCAGAACTGGATGCAGTTCGACGAGACTGTCGTGATGACCTGCGATCTGGCCGAGGCGGAATTGCCGGACACGCTCGATCACCTGCCGACCCATGATGTCGGCCGTTTCGTCGATGCCAATCTCGCCGTCGAGCGGGCGCCGCCGACGCTGAAGCCGGCGCTTGCCGAAATCATTACGGCGATCAAGCCGCCATCCGGCCTGTTCATGATCGAGAATGCGACGGATGGCCCGCTTGCGACCGTGCTCTGCGTTCAGGACAACGATCTTGCCGGCATCATGTCGCTTTCGGTCTCCGAGGCGCGGCGGCGCGAGGGGCTTGGCACCGAGATCCTGACCTCGGCGCTGCGCTGGGCACGCATGCGCAGCGCCCGTTCGGCCTGGCTGCAGGTGAAGCTTTCCAACCGTCCGGCGATCGCCCTCTATGAGCGCCTCGGTTTTCGCGACGCCTATCATTATTGCTATTGGCAGCGGGAGCCGAAATGATCGAGGCAGGCCGGAAGATATTGCTGGTCGCCGCCTGCGCGCTGATCGATACCGACGGGCGTATCCTATTGGCACAGCGTCCCGAGGGGAAGTCGCTTGCGGGGCTCTGGGAGTTTCCCGGCGGCAAGGTCGAACCTGGCGAGACGCCGGAAGAAACGCTGGTGCGCGAGCTCGAGGAAGAGCTCGGCATCAAGACCAAGATCGCCTGCCTGGCGCCGCTCACCTTCGCCAGCCATTCCTACGAGACCTTCCACCTTTTGATGCCGCTTTATATCTGCCGGCGCTATGAGGGCATTCCCCAGGGCCGCGAGGGCCAGGCGCTGAAATGGGTGCGTCCGCAGGCGTTGCGCGATTATCCGATGCCGCCGGCCGACGAGCCGCTCATCCCGATGCTGCAGGATTTACTTTAGCGTTACGTGATTATTATCGCGCCGTGTCGTTTTCGGCTGTGGATATTAATGGATCGTTTAACACCTTCTGCCAAAGATCGGCCTCAATCAAGCATCTGGCGTGCGTGTATTAAAAGGCTTGACGTCATGGACGATGATTTCTGGAAAGCTGTCCGGGAAAAGGAACGGGCTTCGTCTGCCTCGCGCAGGACGGGTGCGCTCAATATCGCCCTTCTGTTCGGTACGGCGGTGGTCGCGCTGACGCTCATCCTGACGCCGATGCTTGCGGATTCCTCGAAAAAGAGTGTCTTTGCCAGCGCTCCCCTTGAATTTGATACGATGACAACAGGATCGATTCCGAAGGCCGAAAGCGGCAAGCGTTATACGATTCGCCGCAGCGTCCTCCAGGATACACCCGGCTCGGTCTGCGTCGTCCAGGGCTATGGCGTCGGCGCCGGTTGCTGAAAAATGTCGGCCATCACCTGATGGTCGTGGAATTGGTCGTTTGCTGTCCGTTCGCGCTAAGGATTGGGTGATGCATTTTTTGAAGGCATTTCTTGCAGATAATAGAGGTGCGACGGCGGTCGAGTATGGGCTGATCGCCGCCGTCATCGGTGGCGCAATTGTCTCTGCTCTCGGTATCTTCTCCGGCAGACTGCAGGATATTTTCAACGCGATCGGCAACAATCTGCCTGGGAATTGAAGAGGCAGCCGGCCATTACTGCCTGAGCTTGTGCTCATCCACTTTCAGCGCATCGGCGAGGCGAGCCTTGGCCGAACCGGGCTTCAGCGGCTTTTGCTGGCTCTCGTGCGCAGCCCATCCCGAGACATAGATGATCGAGAAGGTGGCGCGGATGCGCCCGTCGGGATCGGAATAGCGTTCGGCGTAGATCTCCGCTCCGCGCAGGAAGAAGGCGCGTGTCAGCGGCATCCGGCCGCGGGCTGCAAGCGGATTGCTCATGCCCATCGCTCGCAGATCCCGCATCAGCGGGAAGAGCGAATCATAGCGCACCGTGTAGTTCTCCGTGTCGATCACCGGCAGCGTGAAGCCGGCGCGCTGCATCAGGCCGCCAACATCGCGCACATCGGCGAAGGGAATGACACGCGGGCTTGCGCCGCCGGTTATCTCGACCTCGGCGGCCAGCAGCACCTCGCGCAGTTCCTGGAGGGTCCCGGCGCCGGGGATCGCAGCGAGAAACAGCCCGTCCGGCTTCAGGGCTCGGCGAATCTGGATGAAAACGCCAGGCGTATCGTTGGTCAGATGCAGGCTGAGCGGCGCAAGGATGAGATTGGCCGATTGCGGTTCGAGCGGCACATCTTCGAGCGGCGCCTCGATCAAGGTTTCGCCCGGCCCGGCATAGGCCTTCTCGCTTTCGACGCGGATGATCGTGCCGATCTTGCCCGTCGCCAGCGCCGCACGGGCGGCAGCCCCGGTTGCGCCGTGCAGCTCGACGGCGGTCTCGAAGGTCCGCTCGACGACGGCAAGCCTCTCGGCCATTTCCTCAGCGGCGATGTCGAGCAGGAAGGCGGCTTTCGGGTCGTTGCTGGCAAGCGCACGATGGCGGTGTGCGGCGATCAGGGCCTTGTCGAAGATCGTTTCCATGGCGATGTCCTTAGTCCCGCGTCGTTTAGGCGGCAAGACGATTTTCGTTTCGCGCAGAACGCGCCAGAGCCTTTCCTGGCCAGATTGAAGCATTCTGCCGGAGCAGGTTTTCATCAGGGCAAAGGCGATTGGCGACGGGCATACCCCTTGGTACGTCCGAGCCGATCGCCTCTGTCCTGGCGTAGAGATGCCCGGCCCACCGGCCGCACTGCTTCGCCATGCGAAGCAACAGGTGCGTCCGGCGATTCTAAAGTCTTGCAGATTTGCCAGGCAAATCTGCAAGAGGGTTGGCTGAAACTGGCCGGCTGATCGACCGGCCGGCTTGGCCGTCGAGCCGGGCTACGACGCACGCCGGCCGGTCGACCATCCGATTCCGCTTGAGCCAACAGAATGCTTCAATCTGACCAGGAAAGGCTCTAGTCTTAGCCGCATGGGCTCGATCGATTTCGAAAGACCGGCAGAGTTTTTGCGGGCGCATCTCTTGCGGCCGTTGTCGGCGCTTGCCGATTTCTTCTATCCGCCCGCCTGCTCCGTCTGCGGTATTTCCACAGGCGGCCATCGCGGGCTCTGCGCAAAATGCTGGTCCGGCATCCGCTTCATCGAACGGCCCTATTGCGAGGTGCTCGGCATTCCCTTCTCGCACGATCTCGGTGCCGGCATCCTCAGTGCCGAGGCGATTGCTGACCCGCCGCCCTTCGACCGGCTGCGGTCGGCTGCGACCCACGACCATGCGGTCCGCGATCTCGTGCATGGGCTGAAATATCGCGACCGTACCGATCTGGCGCCGATGATGGCCGCCTGGATGCTGCGCGCTTCCGACGGGGCGGTCGAAAGCTGCGATGCGCTGATCCCGGTGCCGCTGCATCGCACCCGCATGCTGGCGCGCAAGTTCAACCAGGCAGCCGAGCTTGCCCGCCATATGGCAAGGCTTTCGGGCAAGCCGCTGCTTGCAGCCACGCTTATTCGCGTCAAGCGCACCAGCCAGCAGGTCGGCCTTGGCGCGAAGGCGCGCGAGGACAATGTCAGGGGCGCTTTCGCGATTGCCAAGGGTTGCGAAAACGACATTTTCGGCAAGCGCATCGTCCTCGTCGACGACGTCTATACAACGGGGGCGACGGTTGCTGCGGCAAGCCGGACATTGCGCAAGGCAGGTGCGGCCGAGATAACGGTTTTGACCTTTGCAAGGGCTCTCTCCGAGCCTATATGACAGAAATACCCGGCATCGGTCTGGAGAGATTATGGTACCCGTCACGATCTATACACGGCAGTTCTGCGGCTATTGCAGCCGCGCCAAGTCCCTTCTCGAAGAAAAGGGCGTCGACTACGTCGAACACGACGCAACCTTTTCGCCGGATCTTCGCCAGGAGATGATCGGCAAGTCGAACGGCCGCACCACCTTTCCGCAGATCTTCATCGGCGCCGATCATGTCGGCGGTTGCGACGATCTCTTCGCGCTCGATCGGGCCGGCAAGCTCGATCCGATGCTGGCGGCCTGAGGACAAATCGATGAGCTTCAAGGCCGCCGCCATCCAGATGTGTTCCGGGGTCGATCCGGTGAAGAACGCCGCCGCCATGGCGCGGCTGGTGCGCGAGGCCGCCGCAGAGGGCGCGATCTATGTGCAGACGCCGGAGATGACCGGCATGTTGCAGCGCGATCGCGCGGCGGCGCGCGCCGTGCTTGCCGACGAGGCGCATGACATCATCGTCAAGACCGGCTCGGAGCTCGCCGCCGAACTCGGCATCCACGTGCATGTCGGCTCGACGGCAATCGCCCTTGCCGACGGCAAAATCGCCAATCGCGGTTTCCTCTTCGGTCCCGACGGCCGAATCCTCAATCGCTACGACAAGATCCATATGTTCGACGTCGACCTCGACAATGGCGAGAGCTGGCGTGAAAGTGCCGCCTATACGGCCGGCTCGGAGGCCCGTGTTCTGTCGCTGCCCTTTGCCGAAATGGGTTTTACGATCTGCTACGACGTGCGGTTTCCCATGCTCTTCCGCGCCCAGGCGATTGCCGGCGCCGAGGTGATGACGGTTCCCGCCGCCTTCACCAAACAGACCGGCGAGGCGCATTGGGAGATTCTGCTCAGGGCACGCGCGATCGAGAACGGTGTCTTCGTCATCGCCGCCGCACAGGCCGGCCGGCATGAGGACGGCCGCGAGACTTTTGGCCATTCGATGATCATCGATCCCTGGGGCACGGTGCTGGCGTCGGCCGGCGCCACCGGCGAGGCCATTATCGTTGTCGAGATCGATCCCAGTGCGGTCAAAACCGCGCATGACAAGATCCCGAACCTGAGGAATGGCCGGGAATTCTCGGTCGAGAAGATTGCGGGGGCAGTCGCAGGAGGCGTCGCCGCTTGATCCGCTATTCTCTCACCTGTGACAATGCCCATGAATTCGAAGGCTGGTTTTCCGAAAGCGCCGATTTCGACCGTCAGGTCGCGACCGGCTTCCTGACCTGCCCCGTCTGTCATTCCGCTGCTATTTCCAAGCTGTTGATGGCGCCTTCGGTGTCGACGGCGCGGAAGAAGGACGAGATCCAGACACTGGCGATGGATGCCATGCGCCAGGAGGCCCTGCAGAAGCTGAAAGAGGCGGTCGCGGCCGTCAAGGCCAATTCCGAGGATGTCGGCACGCAGTTTCCCGAGGAAGCCCGCAAGATCCATTATGGCGAGGCGGATGCCCGCGGCATCATCGGCCAGGCGACTTTCGACGAGGCGCAGGCACTCCTCGAAGAGGGCATCGAGATCGCAGCCATTCCGGTTTTGCCGGAAGACGTGAACTGACGCAGTCCGCGCGGCCTGCTGCAATGGCTACCTGCATGTGGCGCCTGCCCTGGACTTACGCCGGCCGCTTTGCCAGCAGCATATAATTGACGTCCATATCCTTGGACAGGTTCCATTGGTTCGACAGTGGGTTGAAGAAGACGCCGGTGCGGTCGGTGATCTCGAGGCCGCTTGCCGCCAGCGGCTTTTCCAGCTCTTCCGGGCGCACCAGCTTTTCATATTGATGCGTGCCGCGCGGCAGCCAGCGTAGAATGTTTTCGGCGGCGAAGATGGCGAGCGCGGCCGCCTTCATCGTGCGGTTGATGGTGGCAACGAAAATCAGACCGCCGGGGCGGACCATTTTCGCGCAGGTCGTCATGAAAAATTCGACGTCGGCGACGTGTTCGACCACTTCCATGTTCAAGACGATATCGAAGGTCTCGCCGGCGTCGGCGAGCTCCTCGGCAGTGACAGCGCGATAATCGACCGAAACGCCTGATGCCTTGGCATGGGTAGAGGCGATGCCGATATTCTTCTCGGACGGATCGGCGCCGGTGACGGAGGCGCCCATGCGGGCGACAGGTTCGGACAGGAGGCCGCCGCCGCAGCCGATATCGAGCACCCGCAGGCCTTCGAGCGGGCGGGCGCTTTTCGGATCACGGCCGAAATTCTCGCAGGCCTTGTCTCTTATATAGGTAAGCCGGACGGGATTGAACTTGTGTAGCGGCCTGAACTTGCCGGTCGGGCTCCACCATTCCGCCGCCATCGCCGAGAAGCGGTCCACTTCGCCCTGGTCGATCGTGCTTCTGGCGCCTTCCGTCATCGTCCACTCCTTCATTCGCTCAATGTGAAGTCGGACGATCGACGGCATAAGTCAAGGGGCGTGGATCAGCGGACTGACGAGCGCGGAGCCGCTCGCCAACAGCTTTTATCGCGTGCGCTTGCCTACCCCCGCCAAACTCGCTAAGAGACGCCGCAACTTGGGGCCTTTTGGGGCCTGGGCTTTTAGAGCGGTTCCAGAAGTTGGGAATCCGGCTCTTTGGCCAGGCGGTCCGCCCCAGAGCTTTCGTGATGCCGGGTTCGGTTTTCCGCTGTTCCGGCGCCAGTCGTGGTAGAGGCATATGGCACGCATCGTAATGAAATTCGGCGGCACATCCGTCGCTGACCTGGACCGCATCAAGAACGTTGCCCGCCACGTAAAACGCGAAGTCGATGCCGGGCACGAGGTGGCGGTGGTCGTCTCGGCCATGTCCGGCAAGACCAATGAACTGGTCGGCTGGGTGCAAGGCACGCCGAAGGTGATCGGTGCCAATTCTCCGTTTTACGATGCGCGGGAATATGATGCGGTGGTCGCATCCGGCGAGCAGGTGACCTCCGGACTGCTGGCGATCGCATTGCAGGCGATGGATATCAATGCGCGTTCCTGGCAGGGATGGCAGATCCCGATCCACACCGACAACGCTCATGGCGCGGCGCGGATCATGGAGATCGACGGCTCCGACATCGTCAAGCGGATGGGCGAGGGGCAGGTTGCCGTCATCGCCGGTTTCCAGGGTTTGGGACCCGACAACCGTATCGCGACGCTCGGGCGCGGCGGATCGGACACGTCCGCCGTCGCGATCGCGGCAGCTGTCAAAGCGGATCGCTGCGATATCTATACCGATGTCGACGGCGTCTACACCACCGACCCGCGCATCGTGCCGAAGGCGCGCAGGCTGAAGAAGATCGCCTTCGAGGAAATGCTGGAAATGGCCTCGCTCGGCGCCAAGGTGCTGCAGGTGCGCTCGGTCGAGCTTGCCATGGTGCACAAGGTGCGCACCTTCGTGCGCTCGTCATTCGAAGATCCCGATGCTCCGGGCATGGGCGATCTGTTGAACCCGCCCGGAACGCTGATTTGTGACGAGGATGAAATCGTGGAACAGGAAGTAGTCACCGGCATCGCCTATGCCAAGGATGAGGCTCAGATCTCGCTTCGCCGTCTTGCCGACCGGCCGGGCGTTTCCGCAGCGATCTTCGGACCGCTCGCCGAATCCCATATCAATGTCGACATGATCGTCCAGAATATCTCCGAGGACGGGTCGAAGACCGACATGACCTTCACCGTCCCTTCAGGCGACGTCGAGAAGGCGATCAAGGTGCTCGGCGACCATAAGGAGAAGATCGGCTACGATGTCGTGCAGAACGAATCGGGGCTGGTGAAAGTATCGGTCATCGGCATCGGCATGCGCAGCCACGCGGGCGTTGCCGCGACCGCATTTCGTGCACTTGCCGAAAAAGGCATCAACATCAAGGCGATCACGACCTCCGAGATCAAGATTTCCATCCTGATCGACGGTCCCTATGCAGAACTCGCTGTCAGGACTTTGCATTCCTGCTACGGTCTGGATAAGAATTGATTCCCAGTGGGCGGCCTGCCCCTTCAGGTTGAGGAGACGAGGGCCGGCCCGCCGGGACTGAGTGCGTTGTTTCGGGAGCTTGAGACGCCATGAGAGACCTTTCCGGCGGTCCACGCGTGCTGCTCAGGCGGCTGCGCGAGTTGATGGCGGAGCCGCTGGAGCCGCAGGATCGTCTTGACCGGATCGTCCGCCAGATCGCCGGCAACATGGTGGCGGAAGTCTGCTCTGTCTACGTGCTGCGCGCCGACGGCGTCCTCGAACTCTATGCAACCGAAGGTCTCAACCGCGAGGCCGTGCATCTGGCGCAACTGAAGATGGGGCAGGGCCTCGTCGGCACGATCGCAGCCTCGGCCCAGCCGCTGAACCTTTCCGACGCGCAGTCACACCCTGCTTTCCGTTACCTGCCGGAAACGGGCGAAGAGATCTACCATTCCTTCCTTGGTGTGCCGATTCTCCGAACCGGGCGCTCGCTCGGCGTTCTCGTCGTCCAGAACAAGGCGAGCCGCAACTATCGCGAGGAAGAGCTGGAAGCGCTCGAGACGACGGCGATGGTGCTGGCCGAGATGATCGCCACCGGCGAGCTCAAGAAGATCACCAAGCCGGGCCTCGAACTCGACCTGACGCGTTCGGTGACCGTCGACGGCGACACCTATAATGACGGCATCGGCCTCGGTTACGTCGTGCTGCACGAGCCGCGCATCGTCGTCACCAACCTGCTCAACGAGGATGCCGAGAAGGAAATCCGACGGCTGGCCGAAGCCATGGGCTCGCTCCGGATCTCGATCGACGACATGCTGTCGCGTCGCGACGTGTCGATGGAAGGCGAACACCGCGAGGTGCTCGAAACCTATCGCATGTTCGCGCATGATCAGGGCTGGGTGCGCAAGCTCGAGGAGGCGATCCGCAACGGCCTGACGGCGGAAGCGGCGGTCGAGAAGGTGCAGAGCGATACCAAGGCGCGGATGATGCGCCTGACGGATCCGTATCTGCGCGAACGCATGCACGATTTCGAGGATCTGGCGAACCGGCTGCTCAGACAGTTGACGGGTTATACCGGGCGGACAACGGCCGAGGGTTTCCCCAGCGACGCGGTCATTCTGGCGCGCGCCATGGGGGCGGCCGAACTGCTCGATTATCCACGTGCCAATGTGCGCGGGCTGGTGCTGGAAGAAGGCGCGGTGACGAGCCATGTGGTGATCGTCGCGCGCGCCATGGGCATTCCGGTCATCGGCCAGGCAGCCGGCGTCGTGGCGCTCGCCGAGAACGGCGATGCCGTGATCATCGATGCCGACGAGGGGCATGTGCATCTGCGGCCGATGGCCGATCATCGGCGTTCCTACGAGGAAAAGGTCCGCTTCCGTGCCAGACGGCAGGAGCAGTTCCGGGCGCTGCGCGCCGTCGAGCCGGTGACGAAGGATGGGCAGCGGATCGCGCTGATGATGAATGCGGGGCTGCTGGTCGACCTGCCGCAGCTTTCGGAATCGGGCGCCGAGGGCATCGGCCTCTTCCGCACCGAACTGCAGTTCATGATCGCCTCCACCATGCCGAAGGCGGATGAGCAGGAGCAGTTCTATCGCAATGTGATAAAACAGGCGGCGGGCCGCCCCGTCACCTTCCGCACGCTGGATATCGGCGGCGACAAGGTCGTGCCCTATTTCCGCGGCCATGAGGAAGAAAATCCCGCCCTCGGCTGGCGCGCTATCCGGCTATCGCTCGATCGGCCGGGACTATTGCGCACCCAGCTGCGCGCCCTATTGAAGGCGTCGGCCGACACCGAACTGAAGCTGATGGTGCCGATGGTGACCGAGGTTTCGGAGCTGAAGATCGTGCGCGAGCTGTTGCAGAAGGAAGTGCAGCACCTCTCGCGCTTCGGTCACGGGCTGCCGCGCAAGCTGCAATTCGGAGCGATGCTGGAGGTGCCTGCACTGCTCTGGCAGCTTGACGAACTGATGGAGGCGGTGGATTTCGTTTCGGTCGGTTCGAACGACCTCTTCCAGTTCTCGATGGCGGTCGATCGCGGCAATGCGCGGGTCTCGGATCGTTTCGATCCGCTCGGCAAACCATTCTTGCGCATCCTGCGCGATATCGTGCGCGGGGCGGATCGGAACAAGACGCCGGTGACGCTCTGCGGCGAACTCGCCAGCAAACCGATCTCGGCGATGGCGCTGCTCGGTATCGGCTTCCGCTCGATCTCGATGTCGCCGGCCTCGATCGGACCGGTGAAGGCGATGCTGCTCGGGCTCGATGTCGGGGCCTTGGCCAAGGTGATGGACGAGGTGCTGGACGATCACCACGCCGTGATGCCGATGCGCGAGGTGCTTGCCCGCTTCGCCGAGAGCCACAATATTCCCCTTTAGACAGAGATTAAGAAGAATCGGAGTGAAGGGTGGCGAAGCTTCCCGTTGAAAAAATGCGCGAGCTGGAGCGCCGTTTCGGCGAGATCGAGGCGCGCATGTCGGCTGGCCCGGCTGCCGATGTCTATGTGAAGCTCGCATCCGAATATTCCGAGCTGCAGCCCGTCGTGACGCAGATCCGCGCCTATGAGAAGGCGGTCGCCGAGCTTGCCGATCTCGAAACGCTGCTGGCGGATAAATCGGTCGACCGCGAGATGCGCGACCTCGCCGAGCTGGAACTGCCGGAGGTGAAAGAGCAGATCGAGGCGCTCGAACAGGACATGCAGATCCTGCTTTTGCCGAAGGATGCAGCGGACGAAAAGAGTGCGATCCTCGAAATCCGCGCCGGCACCGGCGGCTCGGAAGCGGCCCTTTTTGCCGGCGATCTCTTTCGCATGTACGAGCGTTTCGCGGCGGAAAAGGGCTGGAAGGTGGAAGTTCTCTCGGCAAGCGAGGGCGAAGCCGGCGGCTATAAGGAAATCATCGCGACGATCACCGGCAGGGGCGTTTTCGCCAAACTGAAATTCGAATCCGGCGTACATCGCGTGCAGCGCGTGCCGGAAACCGAGGCGGGCGGACGCATCCATACGTCGGCGGCAACGGTTGCGGTGTTGCCGGAGGCCGAGGAGATCGACATCGAGATCCGGCCGGAGGATATCCGCATCGATACGATGCGCTCTTCGGGTGCGGGCGGCCAGCACGTCAATACGACGGACTCGGCGGTGCGCATCACCCACCTGCCGAGCGGCATCGTCGTCACCAGCTCGGAAAAGTCGCAACACCAGAACCGCGCCAAGGCGATGCAGGTGCTGCGCTCCAGGCTCTACGATGCCGAGCGACAGCGGGCCGACAGCGAGCGCTCTGCCGATCGCAAGAGCCAGGTCGGCTCCGGCGACCGCTCGGAACGCATCCGCACCTATAATTTCCCGCAGGGTCGGGTGACGGACCATCGCATCAATCTGACACTCTACAAGCTCGACCGGATGATGGAAGGCGAGATCGAGGAGGTCGTCGATGCGCTGATGGCCGATTACCAGGCAAGCCAGCTGGCACAGCTCGGCGAACAGCAATGAGCTCGACGATCGCCGATATGCTTGCCGAAGCGCGCCGTCGCTTCACCGAAGCAGGTATCGTCGATCCGGCGACCGATGCGCGGCTGCTGGTCGCGGGCCTTCTGAAATTGTCGCCGACCGAGCTGTTGACGCGATCGGCCGAGAGACTTTCTCCCGAGCGGTCCGAGCTGATCTTCAAGGCGGTGGAGCGGCGGCTCGGCCATGAGCCGGTGCATCGCATTCTCGGCGAGCGGGAGTTCTACGGCTTGCCGCTTCGGCTCTCGGCGGAAACGCTGGAGCCGCGGCCGGATACAGAAATCCTGGTCGATACGGTGCTCGGCTATCTCCGCAACCTTGCAAAAGCTGAAGGCGGTCTCCATATCCTTGATCTAGGAACCGGGACCGGGGCAATATGCCTTGCGCTTTTGAGCGAGTGTCCTGATGCGTCAGGTGTCGGCAGCGACATATCGGCGGATGCGCTTTTGACGGCAAGATCGAATGCAGAAAGAAACGGATTGCTGGATCGGTTTCAGGCCATACAGTCGAGATGGTTCGAGAGCATCGAAGGGTCCTTTCACGCGATTGTCTCAAATCCGCCCTATATTGCTTCCAATGTCATTCACGATCTCGCTCCCGAAGTGACGAAATTTGATCCGCTTGCGGCCCTGGATGGCGGCCCGGATGGGCTTGACGCCTACAAAGCCATAGCCAAGGATGCGGCAAGGTTCATGAGACCCGATGGGTTCGTCGGACTGGAGATCGGCTACGATCAGCGAAACGATGTGACGGCGATCTTTGAAGCGAAAGGCTTCAAGTGCCTCAAATCCGTGAAAGATTATGGTCAGAACGACAGGGTGCTCGTGTTCGCGCTCGCGTGACAGGCGATAATTGCTGCACTGGACAGGACATTATTGTTATTGCGAAGAAAAGGCTTGGATTTCCCAGGGAAGCAATATAGGTTGCGGTTACGTGTTGGGCAGATAGGAATGAACGAGATTCGTTCGGTACTTGGTTTGCCTCGGGGGTCCGCTCTTTTAAACGAGAGTTTCAACGGTTGAACACGACCCAATGCGTGAATCAGTCAAACTGACTTGAGAACCAAGCGGCAGGTCGGCGCAAAGGCGCAGTATGCTCGCGGCACAAAGGTCCTGACCCGGTTTTCCGGTCATGGCGGTTGGTGCCATGTATCCATCACAAACAGAGAATTCAGGTGAACGATCTATGAGGCCAGGACAGCAGAACAAGCGCGGTCGAGGGCGTGGTAACAACAATAATAACAACGGCGGCGGTGGAAATAACAATAACAACAATTTCAACCGCAAGGGCGGCAATCCGCTGACCCGGACCTATGACAGCTCCGGCCCCGATGTGAAGATTCGCGGTACTGCGCAGCATATCGCCGAAAAATACGCACAACTCGCCCGCGACGCCCAAAGCTCCGGCGACCGCGTGATTGCCGAGAACTATCTCCAGCACGCCGAACATTACAATCGTATCATCGCCAGCGCCCAGGCGCAGATGCAGGAGCGCTTCCAGCGCGACGATCGCGGCGATTACAATGATCGCGACGGCGCGGACCGCGACGGCGACGATATGGATAGCAACGACAATGACGGTGACGACGTCGTTATCGTCCAGCCGCCGCAGAGCAGGCAGCATCAGCCGCGGCCGCAGCCTGAGTCCCAGCCCCAGCCGACTCCTGCTCCGGCGCCGGTAGTGTCCCAGGCCGAGGTCATCGATGGAACCGGCCCGCAGCCGGAGATCGAAGGTATACCGGCCGAAGTCGCCATGGACGAGGAAGGTTCGGACGGCCAGCCGCGCGAACGCCAGCCTCGCCGTCGCAGCACCGGCAACCGTCCCCGTCGCCCGCGTCGCGGCGCAGAAGGGGAAGCCGCCGCTGAAGGCGAGGGTGCCTCTGCCGAGGCGCCGGTGCTGGCTGACGTCGCATCGGAATGAGGATTTCGCTTCTCCTTCAGGGGAGAGCGTGAGGCTCGTGCCATCTGTTCGAATTGCCTTGAAAATCCCCGGTCTCGCGCCGGGGATTTTCGTTTTATGGGCTTTAAACTCGCAGAACAGGCTACCATATTCTCCTCGAACTGCTTCGCTCGAAATCCCAGACGGGCAAAGCGCGGCCTGCCTTTTCAGGGGGTCGATCTCAATCATCGGTCTGCGCCTCGTCAGGGCAGGGCGATCCATGGAGGTAGAATATGAATATCGAGAAATATTCCGAGCGGGTGCGCGGTTTCATCCAGTCCGCCCAGACCTATGCATTGGCGCAGGGTCACCAGCAATTTACGCCCGAACATGTGCTGAAAGTCCTGCTCGACGACGACCAGGGCATGGCGGCCTCGCTGATCGAGCGCGCCGGCGGCGATGCCAAGGCGGCCCGCCTTGCCAACGACGCGGCTCTTGCCAAGCTGCCGAAAATTTCCGGCGGCAACGGCAACATCTATCTGGCGCAGCCGCTCGCCAAGGTGCTTTCAACAGCCGAAGAGGCGGCGAAGAAGGCCGGTGACAGCTTCGTCACCGTCGAGCGCCTGCTGCAGGCGCTGGCGATCGAATCCTCGGCCTCGACCTTTTCGACGCTGAAGAACGCAGGCGTGACGGCCCAGGGCCTCAACCAGGTCATCAACGACATCCGCAAGGGGCGGACGGCGGATTCCTCCAATGCCGAGCAGGGTTTCGATTCGCTGAAGAAGTTCGCACGCGATCTCACCGCCGAAGCCCGCGAGGGCAGGCTCGACCCGGTGATCGGTCGCGACGACGAAATCCGCCGCACCATCCAGGTGCTTTCGCGCCGCACCAAGAACAATCCTGTGCTGATCGGCGAACCCGGTGTCGGCAAGACGGCGATCGTCGAAGGCCTGGCGCTGCGCATCGTCAATGGCGACGTGCCGGAATCACTCAAGGACAAGAAGCTGATGGCGCTCGACATGGGCGCGCTGATTGCCGGTGCGAAATACCGCGGCGAATTCGAGGAGCGGCTGAAGGCCGTACTCAACGAAGTGCAGGCGGAGAACGGCGAGATCATCCTGTTCATCGACGAGATGCACACGCTGGTCGGCGCCGGCAAGGCGGATGGGGCGATGGACGCCTCCAACCTCTTGAAGCCCGCCCTTGCCCGCGGTGAGCTGCATTGCGTCGGCGCGACCACGCTTGATGAATATCGCAAACATGTCGAGAAGGATCCGGCCCTTGCCCGCCGCTTCCAACCCGTCGTCGTTGACGAACCGACGGTCGAAGACACGATCTCGATCCTGCGCGGCCTGAAGGAAAAATACGAGCAGCATCACAAGGTGCGCATCGCCGATGCGGCGCTGGTGGCCGCGGCGACACTTTCCAACCGCTATATCACCGACCGTTTCCTGCCCGACAAGGCAATCGACCTGATGGACGAAGCGGCAGCGCGGCTGCGCATGCAGGTGGATTCCAAGCCGGAAGAGCTCGATGAACTCGACCGCCGCATTATCCAGCTGAAGATCGAACGCGAGGCCCTGAAGAAGGAAACCGACGTTGCCTCGGCCGACCGGCTGAAGCGGCTGGAGACCGAACTCACCGACCTCGAAGAAGAGGCCGATGCGCTGACGGCCCGCTGGCAGGCGGAAAAGCAGAAGCTCGGCCTTGCCGCCGATCTCAAGAAGCAGCTCGACGATGCCCGTAACGAACTGGCGATCGCCCAGCGCAAAGGCGAGTTCCAGCGTGCCGGCGAGCTGACTTACGGCGTCATTCCGGATCTAGAAAAGCAGCTCGTCGATGCCGAGAAGCAGGATGGCGATCGCGGCGCGATGGTGCAGGAGGTGGTAAGCCCCGACAATATCGCTCACGTCGTTTCCCGCTGGACCGGCATTCCGGTCGACAGGATGCTGGAGGGCGAACGCGACAAGCTGCTGCGGATGGAAGACGAATTGGCGAAATCGGTGATCGGCCAGGGTGATGCGGTTCAGGCCGTGTCGCGCGCCGTCCGCCGCGCGCGCGCCGGCCTGCAGGATCCGAACCGGCCGATCGGCTCGTTCATCTTCCTCGGTCCGACCGGCGTCGGCAAGACGGAGCTCACCAAGGCGCTCGCCCGCTTCCTCTTCGACGACGAAACGGCGATGGTGCGCATGGATATGTCGGAATATATGGAGAAACACTCCGTTGCCCGTCTGATCGGTGCGCCTCCCGGCTATGTCGGTTATGACGAAGGCGGAGCGCTGACGGAAGCCGTGCGCCGCAGGCCCTATCAGGTCGTGCTGTTCGACGAGATCGAAAAGGCGCATCCCGACGTCTTCAACATCCTGCTGCAGGTGTTGGACGACGGACGCCTGACGGACGGCCAGGGCCGGACCGTCGATTTCCGCAACACGATGATCATCATGACCTCGAACCTCGGTGCCGAATATCTGACGCAGCTGAGGGACGGCGACGACAGCGATACGGTTCGCGAGCAGGTGATGGAGGTCGTGCGCGGGCATTTCCGGCCGGAATTCCTGAACCGCATCGACGAGATCATCCTCTTCCATCGCCTGAAACGTGAGGAGATGGGCGCGATCGTCGATATCCAGCTGAAACGGCTGGTGGCTCTGCTTTCCGAGCGCAAGATCGTCATCGATCTCGACGAAGACGCCCGCCATTGGCTGGCGAACAAGGGTTATGATCCGGTCTACGGCGCAAGGCCGCTGAAGCGGGTGATCCAGAAGTTCGTGCAGGATCCGCTCGCCGAGCAGATCCTGTCCGGCCAGGTGCCGGACGGATCGACGGTGAAGGTGACGAGCGGTTCGGACCGGCTGCAGTTCAAGACGCGGCAGACGGTGAGCGAAGCGGCGTAAACCGGTTTGCGGATGAATGAGGAATGGCGGCTTCGGCCGCCATTTTTCGTCTGGGGTGCGATCGGCGACCGGGATGATCAGCGTGTAGGCAGTTCAAAGGACGCTGTCGGAGATTATTTGCTGGCCACCTGGTCTGACGTCTGGTTGTTCAGCAGCGTATCGATGCGCTTGCGCTCGTCCTCGAATTTCGCCAGCGCCTCGCCTTGCAGCGATTTGCCGCCCGGCAGACGGATGCGCAGCGGGTCGACCTTCGTGCCGTTGACGATCAATTCGTAATGCAGGTGCGGGCCGGTGGATTCGCCTGTGGTGCCGACCCAGCCGATCACCTGGCCCTGGCGGATCTTGGCGCCGGGGACGACGCCCTTGGCGATGGCGCTCTGGTGGTTGTAGGAGGATTCATAGCCGTTGGCATGGCGGATGATCGTCTGGTTGCCGTAACCGCCGGAATCCCAGCCGGCTTTCTCGACCGTGCCGTTGCCGGCGGCGATGATCGCCGTACCGCGCGGCGCTGCCCAATCGACACCTGTGTGCATGCGGGCGAAACCGAGGATCGGGTGACGGCGCATGCCGAAGCCCGATTTGAAGATGCCGTTCGGAACCGGGTTGCGCAGCAGGAACTGGCGGATGCTCTTGCCGTTCTCGTCGAAATAATCGACCGTGCCGTCATCGGGATCCTGGAAGCGATAGAAGCGCGTCTGCGTATCGCCGAAACGGGCGTTGACGTAGAGCAGTTCGGAATCCTCGGTCGCCTGGCCGGCGCTGTCGGCGACGGAGAAGAAGGCCTCGAGACTGTCCGTCGTCCTCAGCTGCGCCTGGAAATCGACGTTGCTGGCGAGCAGCTTGATGATCAGCGCCGTCATATCCTTGGTCATGCCGTAGGAAAGGGCAGCGCGATAGATGCCGTCATAGACGCGCGGCAGGTTCTGGCCGGGAGGCGGCGCGAAGGAATTATCATCGAAAGCGGTGGCGATCGCATCCAGCATCGGAGGCTCGCTGCCGGGCACGTATCTGCCCTTGTCGTCGACGGCCACGGTGACGAGATGGCGCGTGCCGCGATAGACGCTGGCGCGGATGATCTTGGCCTGTTCGCCCTTCTGAATGATGCCGATGCGCAGCACATCGCCCTTATCGAGGTCGGTGGACCCCAGTTGCTGCGAGATGAAGCCGGCAATGCCATCGGCATATTGCTGCGGATAGCCTGAATCGGTCAGCGCCTTGGCGATCGGCGTGTCGATGCGCACCGGCAGGATGTCGTCGGCGAATTCTTCGGTCTGCGGTGTGATCGATTCCGATGCGGAGACGGTCATGTTCTGTTCGAGCACGCGGGCGGACAGGCCGGCGGTCAGGTCGACATCGGCATCCTCGTTGGAGAAACGGCGCGGATCGACGTAATAAAGCGCTGCGAGCTGCGTGTTGCCGTCGGTCAGCACCGAGCCGTTGGATCGTACGTTCTCTTCGACCTCTTCGAGCGACAGGCCGGACGCCATCTGCATGCTGGTCTTGCCGGTCGGGAAGGGAATGGTCTTCAGGCTGACTTCGGACTCGACGTCAGAGCCGTAAAGCGCACCGGTGCGGCTTTGCGGGGCGGGCTGCGGCTCGTCGGCGGAAAAGATCGCCAGGGGATCGAAGTCCGGATAGTCCTCAGTCGCCACATGGTTGGCGGCCAGTGTCATCTTCACATGCGCGAAGGGCTGGCGGCGCACGACTTCCTTTTCGCCGTCATGGACGACGGTCGAAACTTCCATGATGGCACGGTCGGACGGTTTTGCGGCGATGGCGGGCGCGATCAGCCGACCGCCGCGGACCACTGTCGTATCCTCATGCGCGTCTGTCGCGGCACTTGCATAGGCTTCGGCGGGGATCGCCAGCTGCTGGCGCCCGTCAAGGGCGGCAAAAAGGGCGACACCCATGAGCACGGACGAGGTGATGCCGGTGAGGAACGTGCCCGAGAGCCAACGCAGGGAAACTTCGCGCCGGTCGGGCGCGCGTCTGCCGTCGGCCAGAAGCGGAGGCTCGTTGCCCAACGAGCGGATCATCATTTTCTCCGTCATCATGGCAGTCGGGTCCGCGTCCTTACATCAGGCGTCTCAGAGAGCATTTCTTAGCCATCCTGGCTGGGGCGAAAGGTGTGCATATTTTAAGCATGGAAGTCAAATCACCCGGGAAAAGGCAGTCTGCCTGCATTTGCCTGTGTGAATCGTGTGTCTCTTAAGACCAGCAGATTGTGATGATGTCGGGGCGCAGGAGACAAAAGAGCGTTCTTTCCACGAAAAGTCGAAAGACGTTCATCTTTTCCTGAGGGTTTAAGGCCGATCGGAATCCGGGAAATGACCGCATCTGGGTGTCTCCCGGAATTTGATCTGAAAAAACAATGACATGAAAGAAATATCATTTTTTTCGAAATGGCCTGTTGACTGCTTGGGAGGGTTAGTTCTATAAGCCCCCTCACTGAACGAGGGCGGCGGCGCTGCTGGCGACGAAGTCTTTCGTTCTAAAGAACCTCAAGCGGATTGGCGGAT
>NZ_JACIFS010000014.1:0-149079 GCF_014197475.1 Rhizobium sp. BK212 | reverse complement strand
GACGAGCGCCATCGCAGTGCCCAGGATAAACTTTTTCATTTCACTTCCTCCACAAAGCGGTGCCCGGCTGCACCCTCCTCACGCCGGAGCTCCAGGCATTTGCCCTGAAGCCGCAATTTCCCCGCGCCACCTCTCCCGCGGCGCTCTGCAAAACGGAACAAACAAACCGTCAAATCCGCTCTGCGGAATATTCATTCCATTTTCTGGGAACGGCGTCAAGCCTCTTTAGCGGCGACCGGATATGGATGAAGCGCAATGCCGTGGGCCTTCACGGCCAGCACCTGCATTTCCGCCGTTGTGAAAGACGAAGCGAGCATCCATCTATGCGAGGTCGAAGACAGGCCCAGAGCCGCAGGCATCTTTGATCTTTTGCCGCGGCCCAATCATTTGAAGATTTTGGAGACAGGACACATGTCCATTTCGATCTACCGCCTCACCGTTCCGATGTTCCAGCGCGGCATCGCCAGCCTGAAAACCTACCTCGACAAGGCCGAAGCCTATGCCAGGGAAAAGAATATCGATCCCGCCATATTGGTCGCCGCTCGACTTGCGCCCGACATGCTGCCGCTCTCCGGCCAATATCAGCGCGCCAGCGACACCGCCAAATTCGCGCTCGCCCGCCTGACCGCGACCGATGCCCCGAGGTTCGAAGACAACGAAACGACGCTCGATGCCCTGCGCGAGCGCCTGGCAAAAACCGAAGCCTATCTCGCCGGCTTCTCGGCCCAAGCGCTGGAAGGCACGGAAACCCGCCAGATCACCCTGCCGGGAAAGAGCGGTATCGTGCTGCCCGGTGACGAATATATCGCCACCTTCGCCCTGCCGAACTTCTATTTCCACGTTGCGACGGCTCACGCCATTCTGCGCAACCAGGGCGCCCCGATCGGCAAGCGCGATTATCTCGGCTGAACAAAGCAATTCCAGCAAAAGCGTGCAGCGGTTTTGCCAGGCAAAGCGTGAAACGCTTGTGCCGGGAATTGCGTACAAAGCGAAAGAGAGCATTGCCGTCATTCGAAGAAGACGGCGATGCTCTACCAGGGTCGGTGCGTCACCGGCCCTCTTTCCGTCAGCTCGGTATAGGCAAGCGTCTGGTCGAGATGCCGTGCCCGCAGCGACAGAAGCTTCTCGGCATAATCGAGCCGTATCGCCGCATAGGCCGGATCCGCTGCGACATTGTCGAGTTCCATCGGATCGTTGAGAAGATCGAAGAGCAGCGGCGGCAATGCGGTAAAATGCACATATTTGAACCGTCCGTCGCGGATCACCGCCAGATTGCATTGGTTGGACCGGAGCCCGAAATGCCGCTCGGCCTCGCCATGCGCAATGTCGCGGAAATCGAATTCCCAGAATGCCGCGTCCCGCCAGCCCTGTCCGCTCCCACCCCTGACAAACGGCATGAGCGACTGGCCATCGAGCCCGTTCTTCGCGTCGATGCCGAGCCTTTGACAAAGGGTGGGAAAAATATCGGCAGCGCTGGTGAATTTGTCGACGACCCTACCCGCAGCACTGCTTGCGGGATCGCGAATGACAAGAGGAATATGATAGCTGCCGTCGAAGAAACCGCCCTTGCCGAGCATCCAGTGATCGCCCGCCATCTCGGCGTGGTCCGAGGTGAAGACAATAAGCGTGTCGTCCCAGGCGCCCGCATCCTTCAGCGCTTGCCAGATGCGGCCGAGTTGCGCATCGACCTCTGATATCATCCCGTAATAGATCGCCCGGATCGCGGCAAAATCCTCAGCGTTCCAGCCGCTGAGTGGCCCCGTTGCCCCGTAGATGAAGTTGCCCTTGCCAGAGCGTGGCATCTCGTAGGCGAGATAAGGATGACTATTCTGTTCGGCGTCGCGGTTTGCATCGCGGGCAAAAGCCGGTCCCTCGTCGGGCTTGAACATCCGGTTGAACGGCTCCGGCACGGAAAATGGCGGATGCGGACGCAAGAAAGAGACATGTGCAAACCACGGCCTGTCCTGTTCGCCCACCCAGCGAATGAACTCGCCGGCCAGGAACGCCGTCTGGGTCTCGTCGCGCGAATAGGCCGGCGCCGCATTTGAAATTTCGCCTGCTTCGGCACCGACCGGAATATGGATGTCGCGGCTGACGGCATGCGCATGGCCGCGGGACCTGAGCCAGGAGAGCCACTGTTTTTCATGCTCGGGCAGAAGCTGGCGGGCCGTAAAGCCCGGCAGCACGCCTTCATAGGTCGTCAGATGCGGATCGCCGGCATCCATGCCGCGCGGATCGGGCGCGGTATCCGTGTAGCCGAGCAGGGTCGGATCGTATCCGGCCCGCCGGGCGGCGAGCGCCAGATTGTCGAAGCGGGCATCGAGCGGCGAACCGTTGCGGCAGACGCGGTGGTTCATCTGATAAAGGCCGGTATAGAGTGTGGCCCGCGCCGGCGAGCAGGGTGCCGCCCCGGCATAGTGCCGCCGGAAGAGCGTGCCTTCCTGCGCCAGCGCATCGACACCAGGTGTCTTTACGCAAGCGTGACCGACGGCCGACAGGCTATCGCCACGCCACTGGTCGGCCGTGATCAGCAGGATGTTCGGCCGGCGCGCGTTCTCAATGCTGGTTGGATTTTGCATGCCAGGCCCAGGCGGAGCGGATGATCTCGGACAGATCATATTGCGGCACCCAGCCGAGCACGTCGCGCGCCTTGTCGTTATTGGCAACCAGCGTATGCGAATCGCCTTCACGACGGCCGATATATTCGACCGGGAAAGGCCGGTTCGACACTTCCTCGATCGCGCCGAGCAATTCCTTGACTGTCGTGCCGGTGCCGGTGCCGAGGTTGAGCGCGACGGAATCGCCGCCCTTCAGCAGATATTCGACGGCGCGCACATGCGCATCGGCAAGATCCAGCACATGGATATAGTCGCGCACGCAGGTGCCGTCGCGGGTCTCGTAGTCGCTGCCGAACACCTTGAAACCCTGGCGGCGGCCGAGGGCTGCGTCGATCGCCAGGGGTATCGCATGCGTTTCCGGTTGGTGCCATTCGCCGATCCGGCCCTCGAAGTCGGCGCCGGCCGCATTGAAATAGCGCAGCACCACCGAGCGCAGGCTCTTATATTGGTCGTAATCAGCAAGCGCCTGTTCGACGATATATTTCGTCCGCCCGTAGGGATTGATCGGCACCTGCCGGTGCGTCTCGTCGAGCGGCACGCTCTGCGGCAGACCGTAGGTGGCGCAGGTGGAGGAGAAGACGAAGGCGTTGATGCCGGCAGCCTGTGCCGCCGAAAGCAGCGTCAGCGTGCCGATCACATTGTTCTCGTAGAAGGAAACCGGATCTTTCACCGATTCGCCAACCTCGATCAGCGCCGCGAAATGCAGGATCGCCGCCGGCTTGTGCTTTGCCAGCACCTCATCCAGCCGGGCGCGATCGCGAATATCGCCCTCTTCGGCCGGCCCCCATTTGACGAACTCGCGATGGCCGTTCGAAAAATTGTCGAAGACGACAGGCGTATAACCCTTGTTCGCCAGGTCGAGACACGTATGCGACCCGATATAGCCGGCGCCGCCGACAACAAGAACCGTTTCACCTGCCATGCACCACCCTATTCTTCGTGAGAGATGAGGGAAACCTAGACGAGATACATGTCAATAAAAAGAAAGAACTGCGATCGGCGTGAACAGACAATACGTCAAATGCCGATGCCGCTTCAATCGATGCGCGATTCGTCGCCATGGCGGCCCCATCGATGACTTCAACTCCAACGCCGAACGACAATGACGCCACCCGCCCCGCAATTTGGGCCACATCGGCGATATTCGAAAATTATTCGCGTGATTTGCATAGCCGCCCGATCTAAGGGCCTTGTACCACCATGTGATGCAACGGTCCGCAGCAATCAGCCAGGGAGGGCGCGAATGAGAAAGGCATTGGTCGTTTGGGGCGGCTGGCAGGGTCATGAGCCGGAGCAATGCGCTCATATCGTCGCCGACCTGCTGCGCGAAGACGATTTTACGGTCGAGGTGACCGGCGATCTCGGAATATTCGGATCACCGGCGCTGGCGCAGGCCGATCTGCTGGTGCCCATCATTACCGGCGAAACGCTCGAAAAGCCTCATGCCGCGGCCCTGGTCGAAGCCGTGCGCGGCGGGCTGGGGCTCGCCGGCCATCACGGCGCCCTCGCCACGTCCTTCAAGGAAAGCGCGCCTTTCCGATATGTTTCCGGCGTCACCTGGGTGGCCCATCCCGGCAATATCATCGACTTCCGTGTCGCCGTCACCCGCCAGGACGATCCCGTGATGGAGGGCATTCCCGACTTCGACTATCGTTCGGAACAATATTATCTCCACTATGATCCCACGGTCGAAATCCTTGCGACCACCACCTTCACCGGCGCCTACGATCCGGCGGCCCGCAATGTCGTGATGCCCGTCGTCTTCAAGCGCCATTTCGGCGCCGGCCGCATCTTCTATTCCGCCCTCGGCCACGTCGCCGCCGAATTCGACCATCCCTACATGCCGCTGATCCTGCGGCGTGGTCTCAGCTGGGCCACCCGTCAATAGCGTTGGAGGACGAGGGAAAGGTCTTGCCGATCGCCCACCCGCGCCTGGAGCGGTTCAGCTTTTAACGGAAATGCAGAACCGCTCTATGCTTTTGTTTTTGCGCAATTCCCGGCAAAAGCGCTTCGCGCTTTGCCTGGAATTGCTCTAATCTCTCCATATGCCGGATCGCTTCTCTTTCCTGCCCGCCACTGCCGACCGCTTGACCGATATAGAAGCAGTCTTCGACGATTGCTCCGGCGGCCGGAATTGTCGCTGCGCCTACTGGTATCTTCCGAATGCCGACTACAAGGCAGGATGGGGCGAGGGAAATCGCAACTGGTTTCGAAGCCTCGTCGCCGGGCCGCGCCCGCCAGGCATTCTCGGCTACCACGAGAACGAGCCGGCCGGATGGTGCGGTATCGCGCCGCGCGCCGTATTCGACCGGCTGCGCCGCTCAAAGCCCTTCGCGCCGGTCGACGACAAGCCGGTTTGGTCGATCAATTGCTTCATCGTCCGCAAACCGTTCCGGCGGCAGGGCCTGTCGCGATTGTTATTGAAACACGCCGTCAAATTCGCAAACGCGAATGGCGCTGAATGCCTCGAAGCCTACCCCGTCGATCAGGCGGCCCGCGCTTCGAACGGAGCCGAGCTCTATCCGGGAGCGCTCTCGATGTTTCTGGATGCCGGCTTCGTCGAAGTGGCAAGACGCCTGCCGGCAAGGCCGATCGTCCGCCTGGAATGCCGCTGAATATTTCGGCAACCCAGGGATTATAAATACAGGCTAGCGAACCGCCTTTATCTGCCGGTCATTCTCGACGGCGGGAACCGTCTCGTCATAGACACGCATCAGCCGCCCCGCGGCCTTCAGCTTCTCGATAAGATCATTTCCATCAGGCGAAGCCTTCGTCAGCTCCAGCTGCTCGAACTCCCGTAGCGCCTGCGCCCAATGGCTTTCCCCGCGCCCATCCGGTCTGCCTTCCGATTCCCACAGCGAATAAGCGCGCTGGCTGACCCAGGCGTCCTTATTATGACTCATAATCAACCCCAGCGAGAAATTTGGAAGCAATATTCGACAGGCAACAAGGTGCCAAAACCGGCTTTAGGAGTCGTTACGAGGCAGCGTTAGTTTTTAGCTAATATCGAGGAGCAGGGGATTATCCCTCGCATGCATTCCCCGACCTTGGCCTCGTACCGGCTCCAGGGTAGGGTCAGCCGCAGAAACGACAGCGATGACCGATGGCAGCCAAGACAACACTCAATGCCAAGAATCTCGAATCCCTCGGTGTCCAGCGCCTTGCCGAGCTGCTGATCGAGATCAGCACGGGCAGCGCCGCCCACAAGCGACGGCTTCGAATGGAGCTTGCCGGCAATCACGGCAGCGCCGAAGTGGCGCGTGAAGTGCGAAAGCGGCTTGCCAGCATTACCCGCGCTCGCACCGTCATAAACTGGCACAAAGCGAAGGCGCTGAAGACCGATCTGGAAACTCAACGCAAGACGATCGCAGAGACGATTGCCGCCGATGATCCCCGGGAGGCTTTCGAACTGATATGGCAGTTCCTCGCAATGGCGGATTCGATCTTTGAAAGATCCAACGACCGCGGCGGCTCACTGATCCAAAGTTTTCACCAGGCTTGCGAGGATGCTGCTGCAATCGCCAGGCTCGTCAAAATTGACGTCAATGTTCTGGCCGATAAGGTGTTCAAAGCCGTGCAGGACAATGGTTACGGCCAGTACGACAACCTGCTTGCGGCGATGGTGCCGGCCCTCGGCAAGGATGGTATCGATCGGTTGAAAACCCTCTTCGTCCAATGGTCCAAGGAGCCGAAGGACAAGCCGGCGGAAGATGAGCGCAAGGTCATCAGCTGGGGCGCGGGAGCCCCGATTTACGAGGATGAGATCTACGGCACTCACCGGGATCTGACGGTGCGCATGGCCTTACAGCAAATTGCCGACGCCCAGGGCGATGTTGATGCCTACATTGGCCAGCACCCCGAGGAAACGCGCAAGGCGCCGATGATTGCGGCCGACATCGCCAATCGCCTGCTCTCGGCCGGGCGGGCGAAAGAAGCGCTTGAGACGTTGGATGAGGCCGACGCGAGAGGCTGGGCCGACATGCCATTCGAATGGCAGCTCGCTCGCGTCGCCGCGCTCGAGGCCCTGGGGCGGGCCGAAGAGGCCCAAACCTATCGATGGGCGCGCTTCGAGCAGGCGCTGGATGGCGAGCATCTCAGGGCTTTCCTCAAGCGGCTGCCGGATTTCGACGATCTCGACGCCGAGGAGAAGGCATTTGCCCATGCCCGGGCTTTCCCGAACGTCCATCAGGCGCTTGCCTTTTTCCTGAATTGGCCGGCGCCTGCCGAGGCGGCAAAACTGGTGGTGATCAGGAAAGCCGAACTCGACGGCGATCTCTATGAGCTGATGACGCCGGCGGCCGAAGCTCTGGCGGAGAAACATCCGCTCGCGGCGACCATTCTCTTGCGCTCCATGATCGATTTCGCCCTCGATAACAACAGACCCAGCCGCTATAAACACGCCGCAAGGCATCTTGCGGACTGTGCGTCCCTTGCGCCTCATATCGATGACTTTGGCAACACAAGATCCCATGACGTCTATGTCGCGGACCTCAAGCGCCGGCACGGCAAGAAGCATGGCTTCTGGAGCCTGGTGACCTAAGTCGCTTCAAATACCTTGCCTTCAGAGAGGAATCCCATGACGACCACCGCCTGGCACGCAGATCCGCTCACCTGGGGAACTGGCTCCCGCATCTTCGAAGCCTTTCTGGAGCCGACTTGCCCTTATTCGGTCAGGGCGTTCAACAAGCTCGACGAATTGCTGAGCCGAGCCGGCGAAGACAGGATCACCGTGAAGATCCGTCTGCAGTCGCAACCCTGGCACATGTATTCGGGCGTCCTTGTCCGCTGCATCATCGCAGCCTCAACGCTGGAAGGCGGCAAGCAGACAGCCAAGAAAGTGATGGCCGCCATTGCCGCCCATCGCGAGGATTTCGAGTTTGAACGCCATGCCGGCGGCCCGAACATGGACGTGACGCCGAACCAGACCATCGAGCGCCTGGAAACCTACAGCGGCGTCAGGCTGAAGGAGGCCTTCGCAATTCCGGATCTCGACCGGGAGATCAAATGGCATTGCAAATATGCCCGGCAGAACGGCATCCATGTCTCGCCGACCTTCATGATCGATGGGCTGGTGCAGCCCGATCTGAGCAGCGGCGATGAGGTCGGAGTCTGGGTGAAGAAAATACAATAAAACAGAGATCAAACGGCTCTGACATACTAATGAGAGCGCCCGCAGCGACTGTTGTCGGCTCTCATGGACGAGTGATCCTGTAGACCAGCAAATCATCCGAATCCACAAGCTTGGTTGCGGTCTTGTCCAGATAGTCGATGACCCCGTCATGATGCTCGACGAACAGCAGGTCCTGTTTGTCGATGGCGTTCTTGGCAACGCCGAACAGATCCGCGCCTTGCGCGCGCAACTCCTCCAGCTGCGCGATCGCAGTGGCGTCATCGGCGACGAATTTCGACCATTCCTCATCGCCTCCGCCGGGCGGGAACACCCAGCCGCGCGCCCTGCTGTAGTAGATTGCGACGGGATCGCCGACCTCGGGCGCGATGGCGACGACGAGGTCGCCCGGTTGCGCCAGCCGCGCCAGTTCCTCGCCAAGCAGCTTGCCCTTCATGGCGATTGGCTTCTTCATCGTCCTGACGAGGGGAAGGGTCGACCAGGCAAGTGCGACCGCCACGATGCAGATCGAGCGAAGCACGACCGCCGGCGTTAGAACGGTTCTCGATGCAAGGGTTGCCAGAAGAAGCGCGCCGCGGCCTGAGAATATCGCGACCGGTATATGGAAGATGTGGAAGTTCCACACATTGCCGGTGATCTCGCCGGCCGCCGCCAGATAGACGATCACGGCCGCAGCCAGCCACACATAGGGAATGCGCGAAAGGGTGCGTTGCCTAGGGTCTTCGGCAGGTCTGGGCGGTATCCACAAGCCGACCGCAAACAGCACCATGAACGGATAGCCGTAGAACCACAAAACCGAGGTGTTCCACGCGGATTGGAAGTAGAACCTGTTCCTGAGGTATGTCCGGAAGCCATCTTCCCAGATATAGCCGCCGGTGCCGGCGACATGAAACGGCGGATAGCTGCGGCCGAGATAAATCGCCCAGCTGAAATAAGCGCCGATGACGACCAGGCTCAGGAGCCCCGACAGGAAGACCCAACTCGCCTGCTTCCACTTCTTCTCCAGAATCCAGCAGACCATCAGATAGAAGATGACGGCACCGGCGGCGAGGCCCGGTGGCTTGGAAAGTGCGCCGAGCGAGAAGCTGACCGTGGCGAACGGCAAGAGCCAACCGCTGCCGCCGGCCCAATATCTGACGAACAGCCAGACGCCGAGAGTGACCAAGGCCAGCATCGCGGGATCGGGAAGAAACGAGCTGTCGATCATGATCGCCGCCGGCATCAGCGCGTAGGCAAGTGCCGCCGCGTGGGCGTGCATCTCGCCCCAGCAGCGCGCCGTCAGCCTGTGCAGCGAAAACACCGTCACCAGGCTGAAGAAGGCCGCAACCATGCGGCCGAACCAGTCGTGCCAGCCGAACAGTTGGTAGAGCAGGGCTGTGAGATAGCTGACGATCTGGAACTCGCGGCCCTGATAGCTTGGCCCGGGCCCGGTCCAGCTGACCTCCGGAAAGAAGATGTTCCAGCTGCGCTGCTGGAAATTGTCGGCCATCATTGCGGTGCTGACCTCGCGCCAGCTGAAGCCGTCGACCAGCGGCAAGGTGATCTTGTGGAACCTGAAGACGATCCCAATGAACAAGATCCCCAGCAAGATCGCCGTGTTGAAGCTCAGGAAGTTGCGAGCCGCCATGTCCCGGTCGGTCGCCCGCTGCGGGTATGGCTGACCTTCGGCCTGGTTCAAATCCGGGTCGTCCGGCATCGGATCGAGAGGAAGATTGGGCTGAGCGGGATCTCGCAGCCAGTGCCGTTGGCTGCGGAGCGGCCCGTAGGCTTCACCGAGCAGCGGCTTGGAAGGCTTGCGGGGCGGCTTTGTCATGCCGGCACTTCATCAGCAATGCCTTAAAAAGCAATTCGCCCAGATTGATTATTGACGCATCCGCACTGGAACTGCGACACCGCAGTCCGGCATCCGCTTGTCCGCCGAAAGAGCTACGGCGCCTTCCCGCTCTGATGTCTCGGTATTTCAGCGGTTTGCAGGAAAATTATGCGCTTGAAGCGTTATGGCGGAGAGGGTGGGATTTGAACCCACGATACCCTTGCAGGTATGCCGCATTTCGAGTGCGGTGCATTCGACCACTCTGCCACCTCTCCGCGGTCTGGTCGGCGCTTGTTCGGCGCGGGCGTTCTCATAACGAGCATATGACAGGTTGGCAAGCCGAAAAGTCGAAGCATTCCATCCTTTTGCCTTGACACTTTTTTGTCGCTCGCGTATCTCGGCTGCGCAATAGGTTTGGAGAAATCCGTGCCTTGCTTGTCCTGCGCTTGCGTGGGGCGTTTCACCGGCAGGAAGAGTTCGAGGTTTCCCTCTGAAATCCCTGCTTAACTTCGACTGATAAAAAGACGGCCACCTTGCTCAGCGAGCGAGGAGAGCTGGAACGAACATGAAAGGATAAAAAATGTTCGCAGTCATCAAGACCGGCGGTAAACAGTACCGTGTGGCAGCCAACGACGTGCTGACCATCGAAAAGCTGGAAGCCACCGCTGGCGATTCCATTGAATTCACCGAAGTGCTCGTGATCGGCGAAGGCGCCGACGCTGCGATCGGTGCGCCCTTCGTTACCGGCGCCTCTGTCAAGGCAGAAGTCGTCGAACAGAACCGCGGCAAGAAGGTCATCGCCTTCAAGAAGCGCCGCCGTCAGAATTCGAAGCGTTCGCGCGGCCATCGTCAGCATCACACGGTCGTCCGTATCACGGACATCGTGGCTGCCAAGTAAGATCAACGGGACAAGGTTTAAAGGAGAACTCCAATGGCACACAAAAAAGCTGGCGGTTCCTCGCGCAACGGTCGCGATTCCGAATCCAAGCGCCTTGGCGTGAAGAAGTTCGGCGGCGAAGCCGTCATCGCAGGCAACATCCTCGTGCGTCAGCGCGGGACGCAGTGGCATCCGGGTTCCAACGTCGGCCTCGGCAAGGATCACACGATTTTTGCGCTTACCGCCGGCAATGTGAACTACCGAACGAAGGCCAACGGTCGCGTCTACGTGTCTGTCATGCCGAAAGCGGAAGCAGCGGAATAAGCCGGTAGCGCTCAAAAACAGCCGGCGTCTCATCGACCCGGCTGGCCGTATCAGGTTCAGTCTAGAAAACAGGGGAGATGGGGCGCCATCTCCCCTTTTTCTTTACCCCTCAAGGAGGACTGAACCATGCAAGGCGAATTGTTAAGGGCAGACCAATCACGGTCTCCCCGGGAAGACCAGCGGTCTTCCGAAGAACGGCTGAGGCCGGAGCGGTTAAGGACCGATTGCCCTGTCTTGTTATCGGAAAGGCTCGTCATGCGCGCGCCCCATGAAGAAGACATCGACGCCCTTGCCCATCTCGCCAACAACGCCAAAGTCGCCACCATGGTATCGCGTATGCCGCACCCCTATACCGCCAATGATGCTGCTGACTTCGTGCGTCGCACGAAAAATGGCGAGATTGGCAAGTGCGTCTATGCGATCACCAAGGCCGAAAACGGCGCCTTTATCGGCTGCTGCGGCGTCGAGCCGCATGCCGACGGCAAGACCGTCGAGATCGGTTACTGGCTGGGCGAGCCCTATTGGAACAAGGGCTATACGACCGAGGCCTGCCATGCCCTGGTCGATATGGTGTTCAGAACCCGCCAAGACGTCGATCAGATCGACGCCCGCTGCAGGGTGATGAACGTCGCCTCGCGCCGCGTCATCCAGAAGTGCGGCTTCCAGTTCCAGGGATCGGGGCTCGCCGCCTCGCTGGCGCTCGGCAGCAACGTGCCGGTCGAATGGTACAGGCTCGACCGCAAGACCTGGATGTCCCTCCGAAGCTGGGGGAACATCGCATGAGCACGACCGCGCTGCAAAGGCCTGAGGTCAAGCCGATGATGCCCGGCCCCGCGCCGGTCATCTCGACCGCCCGGCTGACGCTCCGCCCGCACAGGCTGAGCGATGCGCCTGCGATCGCGGAATCGCTCTCCGATTTCGCGGTCACGCGCATGCTGTCCCGCGTACCCGCGCCGTTCGACCGGCAGGATGCGCTGGACTGGCTGATCCCAGTCACCTCGGGCACCCTGCCCGACTGGCCGCTGGCGATCACCGGTCACGACGATGTCCATATCGGCAACGTCTCGATCGAGTTGCGTCACGGCCGCTGGCACCTCGGCTACTGGCTGAACCGCTACTACTGGCGGCGCGGCTATATGAGCGAGGCGGTGGCGGCGATCATCGAGCGCTTCTCGCGCCGCATGCCGGAGACGCCGGTCCATTCCGGCGTCTTCGCCGACAACCCGGCCTCGCTGCGACTGCAGGAGAAGCTCGGTTTCCGCATGACGGGTTGCGGCGAAATTTATTGTTTCGCCCGCAACACCATGGTGTCGCACATCGAAACCGTGCTGCAGCCGGGCATGCTGCAGCCGCGCAAGGTTGCGTGACAGAGTATGATGCCGAAAAGTGTACGCGGTTTTCGGACAACATCATGCTCTCATCCAGGACTAGAAAGGGAGACGCCGCCGCCGCCGCGGCTCCCTCAATCGCCGATCTCGACCCATAGGGGAAAATGATCGGAGCCCTCGGATTGCGTATCGATCCGGGCGGATTTCAACCGGGCCTCGAGGCCGCAACTGACGAAGCAATAATCGAGATGCATGCGTTTGCCGTGATCTTCGGGATCCATCCAGCTGTAGCTCTCCGGCCGATAGGCCGAGAGCGCCGCAAAGGCGTCGATCGGCGTGCCGACCCTGGCGACACGGCCGTAATATCCGCCGCCGGCACCGGCAAGCGCGCAATATTCCGCCGATTCCGGCTCCATGTTGAAATCGCCCATGATGACGTAATCTTCCGGCAGCGGCGGCTCCGGCAGATCGAATTCGCCGCCTCCCGTCAGCGACCCGCCCTCCTGGACGAAGGCATTGATCTGCGCGTTCAGGAATTGCAGTTGGCGGATGCGCTCGTCGGCAGAGACATGGTCGAGATGCACGGAGTAGACGCGGAACGCGCCGCCGGGTGCTTCGATCACCGCCTCGATTGCGCCGCGCTGCAGATTGATCTTGCCGATCGTCCGGCTGCGCGGCAGAAGCAGCGTCCGGGTCGAGATAACAGGCCAGCGCGACAGCACCATGTTGCCGAACTGGAATCGGGTGCCCCGCTCCGGCTGCAGCCCGCCTTCATCAGCCTCGACATGCATGTCGCAGGCTGGCCCATACACCCAGAAATAGTCGGGAAAGAAGGCGGCAACATCGGCCACCATGTCGGCAAAACCGTTGCGGGAGAAGCCGCGGGTCACCTCCTGCAGCGCGATGACATCGGCCCCCTCGAGGCTCCGGGCAATGCGCGGCAGATCGTATCTGCCATCGAGACCGAAGCCGTACTGTATGTTATAGCTCACGAAATTCACGATAATCTTTGACCTCCGTCGGAACCGCCTATATCGAATGGGCCAAGACGGCCGTCCAACTGCCACTGAATATTGGAAGTAAAATGAAATTTCTCGACGAAGCAAAGGTCTATATCAAGTCCGGAGACGGCGGCGGCGGCAGCGTTTCCTTCCGGCGCGAGAAATTCATCGAGTTCGGCGGCCCGGATGGCGGTGATGGCGGACGCGGCGGCGACGTTTGGGTCGAGGCTGTCAACGGACTGAACACGCTGATCGATTTCCGCTATCAGCAGCATTTCAAGGCGACGATCGGCACCCATGGCATGGGCAGGAATCGCACCGGCGCCAATGGAAGCGACGTGACGCTCAAGGTTCCCGTAGGCACCCAGATCTTCGAGGAAGACCGGGAAACGCTGATCTGCGATCTCACCGTCGAAGGCCAGCGTTTCTGCCTCGCCCATGGCGGCAATGGCGGCTTCGGCAACGCCCATTTCAAGACCTCGACCAATCAGGCGCCGGATTGGGCCAATCCCGGCCTGCCCGGCGAGGAAAAGACCCTCTGGCTGCGGCTGAAGCTGATTGCCGATGCCGGCCTCGTCGGCCTGCCCAATGCCGGCAAGTCGACGTTCCTGGCTGCCGTCACCCGTGCCCGTCCGAAGATCGCCAACTACCCCTTCACCACGCTGCATCCCAACCTCGGTGTTGCCACCATCGACGAGCGGGAATTCATCCTCGCCGACATTCCGGGCCTGATCGAAGGCGCCCATGAAGGTGTCGGCATCGGCGACCGTTTCCTCGGCCATGTCGAGCGCACCCGCGTGCTGCTCCACCTCGTCTCCGCCCAGGAGGAAAAGGTCGGCAAGGCATACAAGACGGTCAAGCACGAGCTCGAAGCCTATGGAAACGAGCTGACGGATAAGGCTGAGATCGTGGCGCTGTCGCAGATCGACCTGCTCGACGATGCCGAATTGAAGAAGAAGACCAAGGAATTGGCCAAGGCCTGCGGCAAGACGCCCTTCCAGATTTCGGCCGTCACCGGCAAGGGCATGACCGAGGTCCTGCGCGCCCTGCGCGACATCATCGTCGAGGCCAATACCGAGGAGAAGCCGGCCAAGGTGCCGAAGCTGCGCCATCGCGACATGGTCGTCTCCGATGAGGACAAGGGCGAGGTTCAGGGCGAGGACGAGGCCGATGACCAGCCGTAAGCCGCTCGGCCGCTACCGCCGCATCGTCATCAAGATCGGATCTGCGCTGCTGGTCGATCGCAAGGCCGGGCTGAAGAAGGCCTGGCTCGACGCCATGTGCGCCGATATCGCCGGCCTGAAATCCAAGGGCATCGATGTGCTCGTCGTCTCCTCGGGCGCGATCGCGCTCGGCCGCTCGGTACTCGACCTGCCCTCGGGCGCGCTGAAGCTGGAAGAAAGCCAGGCGGCGGCCGCCGTCGGCCAGATCGCGCTGGCGCGTGCCTGGTCGGAAAGCCTGTCGCGCGACGAGATCGTCGCCGGCCAGATCCTGCTGACGCTTGGAGATACCGAGGAACGCCGCCGCTATCTCAATGCCCGCGCCACCATCAATCAGCTTTTGAAAATCGGCGCCGTGCCGATCATCAACGAGAACGATACCGTCGCCACCAGCGAAATCCGCTACGGCGACAACGACCGCCTCGCCGCCCGCGTCGCGACGATGACCGGCGCCGATCTGCTCATTCTTCTCTCCGATATCGACGGCCTCTACACCGCGCCGCCGCATCTCGATCCGAACGCGACCTTCCTGGAGACGATTGCCGCGATCACGCCGGAGATCGAGGCAATGGCCGGGGGTGCGGCCTCCGAGCTTTCGCGTGGCGGCATGCGCACCAAGATCGATGCCGGCAAGATTGCCACCACATCGGGCTGCGCCATGATCATCGCGTCGGGCAAGACCGACAGCCCGCTGTCGGCAATCGAAAACGGCGCGCGTTCCTCCTGGTTCGCGCCGTCTGGCACGCCCGTCACCGCCCGCAAGACCTGGATTGCCGGGCAGTTGCAGCCGGCCGGCGAACTGCATGTCGATGACGGCGCCGTCGTTGCACTCGGGGCCGGCAAGAGCTTGCTTCCGGCCGGCGTGCGCAGCGTTTCCGGCCTCTTCAGCCGCGGTGATACGGTGGCGATCATCGGCCCGGCCGGCCGCGAGATCGGCCGCGGTCTTGTCAGCTACGATGCCGACGATGCCCGCCGGATCGCCGGCCGCAAATCGGCGGAAATCGCCGCCATCCTCGGTTATGCCGGGCGCGCCGCCATGGTCCATCGCGACGACATGGTCATGACGGCACAGATCGGTTCGAAATCGGAAAGGCAGAAGAAGGACGCGAGCTATGCTTGATACCGTGGCGCCAAGCCCTGACATTGACGTGCTGATGAACGACATCGGCCGCAAGGCGAGGGCTGCCGCGCGACCGCTGAGCTTTGCGTCCACCGAGGTGAAGAACAGGGCGCTGAACGCCATGGCCGATGCGATCCTGGCGAACAAGGCGCATATTCTTGCCGAGAACGCCAAGGACCTGAAGGATATCGAAGGCACAGAAATGCTTGCCTCCTTCGTCGACCGGCTGACGCTGAACGACAAGCGTGTCGCCGAAATGGCCGAGGGCATCCGCGCCATTGCCGCGCTTGCCGATCCGGTCGGCGAAGTCATCGCCGCCTGGGACCGGCCGAACGGGTTGAAGATCGAGCGCGTCCGCACGCCGCTCGGCGTCATCGGCGTCATCTTCGAAAGCCGGCCGAACGTCACGGCGGACGCCGGCGCCCTCTGCCTCAAGGCGGGCAATGCCGTCATCCTGCGTTGCGGCTCGGATTCGCGCCGCTCATCGCAGGCTATCCATATCTGCCTGGTTGAAGGCCTGAAGGCGGCAGGACTTCCAGAGCATGCTATCCAGCTCGTTCCGGTCGCCGACCGCGCTGCCGTCGGCGCCATGCTGCGCGGCCTGGAGGGCGCGATCGACGTCATCGTGCCGCGCGGCGGCAAGAGCCTGGTCGCCCGCGTGCAGAACGAGGCCCGCGTGCCGGTTTTTGCCCATCTCGAAGGCCTTTGCCATATCTATGTCGATGCCTCGGCCGATATCGAAATGGCGAAGAAGATCGTCGTCAACGCCAAGATGCGCCGCACCGGTATCTGCGGCGCGGCCGAAACCCTGCTCGTCGATGGCGCCGCGATCGGCACGCATCTGACGCCGCTGCTCGAGGTTCTCGCGCAGGCCGGCTGCGAGATCCGCGCTTCGGCAACGGTGCTGAAGGTCGCACCCGGCATGAAGCCCGCGACCGAGGAGGATTGGTCGACCGAATATCTCGACGCGATCATTTCGGTTGCCGTCGTCGACGGCATATCGGGCGCCATCGCCCATATCCAGACCTATTCCTCGAACCATACCGAGGCCGTCATCGCCGAGGACCCTGACGTCGTCGCGCGTTTCTTCACCGAAGTCGATTCAGCAATCCTGCTACACAATGCCTCGACGCAATTTGCCGATGGCGGCGAGTTCGGCATGGGTGCGGAAATCGGCATTGCCACCGGCAAGATGCATGCCCGCGGTCCTGTCGGCGTCGAACAGCTCACCTCGTTCAAATATCGGGTGCATGGTGCCGGACAGACGCGGCCCTGAGGTGACGACCGAGCCAGACGTGACGATTGAGAATGTGGACCGGCACTATCTCCGCATGCCGCACAGCGAGCGCGGCATGGTCGTCGGTCTGTTTGGCGGTTCGTTCAATCCGCCGCATCAGGGCCACGCGCTGGTCGCCGAGATCGCCCTCAAGCGGCTTGGCCTCGACCAGCTCTGGTGGATGGTCACCCCGGGCAATCCGCTGAAGAGCCGCAACCAGCTCGCCCCGCTTGCCGAGCGTATTGCCGAAAGCGAGCGTGTCGCCGCCGACCCCCGCGTCAAGGTGACGGCCTTCGAACAGACGCTCGGCGTCAGCTACACTGCCAACACGCTTGCCCGCGTCAAGGCCCGCAATCCGCATGTGCATTTCATCTGGATCATGGGCGCCGACAGCCTGCAGACCTTTCACAAATGGCAGAAATGGCAGGAGATTGCCCGCACCTTCCCGATCGCGGTGATCGACCGGCCGGGTGCGACGCTCTCCTTCCTCTCCTCGAAAATGGCCAGGACCTTCGATTTCGCCCGGGTCGACGAGGATGATGCCCGTGTTCTCTGGAAGAAGCGTGCGCCGGCCTGGACCTTCATCCACGGGCCGCGCTCCGGCCTGAGCTCGACGGCAATCCGCAACGGCTCGGCGCCCGGCGACGCGCTTTAGTTTGATTTCCAAGGATGTCCCGAAAACGAGAAAGCCCGACGGGGGAGGAGATCCGTCGGGCTTATAAACTCGATCGACAACTGGGAGGAGGAGTGTTGTCGATCCTACCGAACGGCTATGGGAGGAGGAGAAGCCGTTTCGATGAGTGTGTTGTACCATATTTCGCAGGAAGATGAATATCGATTGTTGCATTGCAGCAATGCGTCACTTGCAATCCTATGCAGCCTTATGGCTTTGGCATTGCCGTTTTTCTTGGCAGAAATCGACGGAGCATACTCTACCGCCGGGAATCGTTGCGGTCTGCCAACTGTCGTTTGGATATTTCCGCCCTTTGGATCTCATGCTGCGGTTCGAGCCATGCACTTCAACAATGCCAAAACCATTGGGCGTTGCGAACACGCAGGCCCGATATGGTTATATTTTTCTGGATATATCCCTAGCCAAAGCACCCCACCCGTTATATTCGTTGCAATATTTCGAAACCTGGGGAGACATCATGCAGAACCGCCGCCGATGGATGAAACAGGCAACCGCCGCGATCGCAGCCCTCTGGCTTGGCGCGGCAGCGCTTCCGGCGCCTGCTACCGCAGCCGAAAAGCTCACCGTCTTTGCGGCCGCCAGCCTCAAGGATGCGCTCGACGCCGCCAACGCCGCCTGGGCCAAGGAAAGCGGCAAGGAAACCGTCGCCTCCTATGCGGCGAGCGGAGCCCTGGCCAAGCAGATCGAAAACGCGGCTCCTGCCGATGTCTTCATCTCGGCCGATCTCGACTGGATGGATTACGTCGCCAAGAAAAACCTGATCAAGGCCGATACCCGCTCCAATCTGCTCGGCAACCGCATCGTGCTCGTTGCCGAAAAGGCCAAGGCAAAACCGGTCGAGATCAAGCAGGGCTTCGATCTTGCAGGACTGCTGGGTGACGGCAAGCTGGCCATGGGTGAGCCGAAATCGGTTCCGGCCGGCAAATATGGCATGGCCGCGCTCGAAAAGCTCGGCGTCTGGAAATCGGTCGAAAGCAAGGTCGCCGGCGCCGAAAGCGTGCGCGCCGCCCTTGCCCTCGTCTCCCGCGGCGAAGCGCCTTATGGCATCGTCTACCAGACGGATGCCGCAGCCGATAAGGGTGTCGCCGTCGTCGGCGCCTTCCCGGCCGATTCCCACCCGCCGATCATCTATCCGATCGCAATCCTTGCCGAGAGCAAGAACCCGGATGCAGCAGCCTATCTCGACTTCCTGAAATCCGACACGGCCGCCGTCTTCTTCGCCGCGCAGGGTTTCACGATTCTGAAATAGTCGACCAATTAGTGTTTCGTGATGCTTGTCTTGTACCCCAAGCATTTGCATCGATCGATAAGTAGCCGCGTTGAGGTGGAGGAAGACGGTGCGACGGCGTCCCTTCGCCCCGCGAGCGGGGGTCTGAAGGACGGGTCGAGACCCGTGGCTTGACCCCGGTCGGTGCCGGCAGGCGGATGAGGGGCAGGCGTCGGATGACGCCATGTAAAGAACGAGCATTGTCAACAAACTGAGGCTCGCCCCGGCGTGCCCCCAGACTTCCAGGGAGACAGCTGCATTTGGACATGTTGGGGTTGAGCAATGAGGAATGGACGGCGATCCAGCTCAGCCTGCGCGTCTCGATCGTCGCCATGCTGGCAAGCCTGCCCTTCGGCATCCTCGTCGCCCTGATGCTTGCCCGCGGCCGCTTCTGGGGCAAGTCTGTGCTGAATGGCGTCGTTCACCTGCCGCTGGTCCTGCCCCCGGTCGTCACCGGATTCCTTCTGCTCATTCTGTTCGGCCGCCGCGGTCCGGTCGGCAGCCTGCTCGACCAGTATTTCGGCATCGTTCTCTCCTTCCGCTGGACGGGTGCGGCCTTGGCCTGCGCCATCATGGCCTTTCCGCTGATGGTGCGCAGCATCCGCCTGTCGATCGAGGCGGTCGACCGCAAGCTGGAGGAGGCGGCCGGAACGCTCGGCGCCGGACCTGTCTGGGTCTTCTTGACGATCACCCTGCCGCTGACCCTGCCCGGCATCATCGCCGGCATGATCCTGTCTTTTGCCAAGGCAATGGGCGAATTCGGCGCGACGATCACCTTCGTCTCCAACATTCCCGGCGAAACCCAGACGCTGTCGGCGGCGATCTACACTTTTACCCAGGTTCCGGGCGGCGATGCCGGCGCACTCCGCCTGACGCTCGTTGCCGTCGTCATTTCCATGGCCGCTTTGCTCGCCTCCGAATTCCTCGCCCGTCTCGCCGGCCGGAGGATCGATCCGGAATGACGCTGATTGTCGAGGCAAAACAGAAGCTTGGCGCCTTTTCGCTCGATGCCGCCTTCACCTCCGAGCGTGGCGTCACCGCGCTGTTCGGCCGTTCCGGTTCCGGCAAGACCGCGATGATCCGCATCATCGCCGGCCTCGCGCGCCCGGACGCAGGCCGCGTCGCCCTTGACGGCGAGGCCCTGACCGACACCGCAACCGGCATCTTCGTCCCGAAACATCGCCGCCGTTTCGGTTATGTCTTCCAGGAGGCGCGGCTTTTCCCGCATCTCAGCGTTCGCGCCAATCTCTCCTACGGCCGCTGGTTCGCGGCGAGAACGGCACGCGGCGAGAACTTCGATCGCATCGTCGACCTGCTCGGTATCGAGACGCTGCTGGCGCGCAGCCCCGCGAAACTCTCCGGCGGCGAGAAGCAACGCGTCGCCATCGGCCGCGCGCTTCTCTCCTTGCCCCGCCTGCTGCTGATGGACGAGCCGCTCGCCGCCCTCGACGAGGCGCGCAAGGCTGAGATTCTGCCTTATCTGGAACGATTGCGCGACGAGACCGACATCCCGATCGTCTATGTCAGCCATTCGATCGCAGAGGTGGCGCGGCTGGCAAACCAGGTCGTCGTCATGCGCGACGGCAAGGTGGAAGCGACCGGTTCCGCCATCGACATATTGAGCCGTCCGTCAACCTCCGCCGATCGGCGCGAGGCGGGCGCGCTACTCGAAGGCACCGTGGAAAGCTTCGATCCGCTTCACCGCCTGTCGACCGTCGCGCTGAAATCCTGCCGGCTCCATATTCCGGGTGCGGCCCTTGCGCCCGGCAAATCGGTCCGCATCCGCATTCCCTCCCGCGATGTCATATTGGCGACCGCAAAGCCGGAGGGGCTCAGCGCGCTGAATATCCTGGCAGCAAGGATAGAGCGGATATCGCCGGCCGAGGACGGAACGGTGGAAATCCGGCTCGATTGCGGCGGCGATATCATTCTTTCCCGGATCACGACCCTCTCCTGCGAGCGCCTCGATCTTCGGCCGGGAAGGGCGGTCTTCGCCGTCATCAAGACGGTTGCCCTGGAGGCCTGATCAGCCGCGCTTGCCCTGTTGCAGATTGCGCTTGCCTTCGAGCCAGGCGAGATCGTCGGCAAGGCTAGTGCGCACCGTCTTTTCCATCCGGCGGAAACGCTCGAGCAGTTCCTCGCCGAACGGCGTCAGCACCGCGCCGCCGCCCCTTTGCCCGCCGCGCTGCGATTCCACCACCTGTTCAGAGAACATCCGGTTCATCTCGCTGACGAGCAGCCATGCCCGGCGATAGGACATGTCCATCGCCCGCCCCGCCGCCGAGATCGAACCGGTCGAGCGGATGTGCTCCAGGAGCTCCATCTTTCCGCGACCGAGGCGATCCTGGTCCGGGAAGCTGATTCGCAGGACGGGAACGAGTGTTTTTGCGGCTGAGTCGGTCATTGAATCCAGAGATCGCGGAATTTTCGGCACTTTACGCTGCGGTATGGAAACTGTACACCGCCCGCCGGAAGCAGCCCGCGTGGCAATATTCTTCAATTCGGACGTTAGATCGGATTTTCGGCCGTTCCGTACCTTAGCATGTCTTGAAACATTAATGGTTTGATGCCTATCTTAACCATGATCCGGTCTCGATCGGATCTGTGTTGTGCATAGTTTGTCATTCCAGGAAAGGGAAAGCACTGACAACAGTACACGCCAAGGGAAAAACGCTCGCCGTTATCCCGAAGAGTGCGGAACGTGGCGCCGATGCCGCCGCCCGTGCCCTAGAAACCGTCCTCGCCAGCCTTGAGGACTCCAAAGCTGAAGATATCGTCACCATCGACATTGCCGGAAAATCGGCGCTGGGAGACTACATGATCGTCGTCTCCGGCCGCTCGAACAGGCATGTCATGGCGATCTCGGATCATCTGCTGACCGACCTTAAGGACGACGGCCTCGGTACGGCCCGCGTCGAAGGTCAGGAAGGCGGGGATTGGGTCCTGATCGACACCGGTGACATTATCGTGCATGTGTTCCGTCCCGAAATCCGCGAGTTCTACAACATCGAAAAGATGTGGGCGGCTCCGGATATGGATGAAGAAACACGGCACTGACAGGCAGGCCGGCATTCTGTCCGGCGCCTGAGACGTGGCATTGGCTGGCCGGAAAATATCACAAGCCGGCCGGTGGCGCAGTGTGCGCCCGATGTGCCGCATGAGCGGGAGCGGATGAATGCGAATAGGTCTTTTTGCGGTGGGACGGCTGAAGTCCGGCCCCGAAAAGGATCTTGTGGCCCGCTATCTCGACCGTTTTGCCAAGGCCGGCCCTGCCGTCGGCCTCGAATTTACCCGTGTTGCCGAAGTGGCCGAAAGCCGTGCCTCCAATGCGGAAACCCGCAAGCGTGAAGAGGCGGCGATGCTTTTGAAATCGCTTGCCGATGGCAGCATTCTCATTCTTCTCGATGAACGCGGCAAGGCGCTCGACAGTGAAGCCTTCGCAAATCTGCTCGGCTCCTATCGCGATCAGGGCAAACGCGAACTGACCATCGCGATCGGCGGCGCCGACGGCCTCGATCCCGCCCTGTACAATCGTGCCGACGCCACGCTGTGTCTTGGCAAGATGACCTGGCCGCACCAGCTGGTGCGCACGCTGATCGCCGAACAGCTCTACCGCGCCGTTACCATCCTGTCCGGCCACCCCTATCACCGCGTCTGATGCCGCGGCGGCCCAATGCGTCGCCCAGCGCGTCGTAATGTCACGCAGCCGTGTTTGCTTGGCCACTCGCACTCCGTCGAACGTTCTGGCAAAGCGCGCCAAATCAGCTTAGTCTTCGCGCGATTTGAGAAAGTGCCCCAACACGCATGACGAGAGCATCCACCAGGCGACACCGCATGATCCTGCCGGCTATCGCGGCCGGTGTCGGTGTGGCGGTGATTGTCGTGTCGGCAAATCCGTTCATCGTCCGGGCGCAGGAAGCCGCCCCCGAAGCGGCACAATCCGCACCGCAGCCGGCAGCCGAGCCGCCACCGCCCGATCCTGCCGCCGAACTTGCCGCCAAGCGTGATCAGACCCGAGCCGAACTCGAAACCCTGTCGAAGACCATCAGTCTCTCCACCGACAAGGTGAGCGCGCTTCGCCGGAGCATTGCCGATCTGGAAAAGAGCACGGAGAGCATCCGCCAGGCGCTGATCGATTCCGCCGCACGCCGCAAGGCGCTTGAAAAGCAGATCCTCGAAAGCGAGAAGAAGCTTGCCGATCTCGGCGTCAAGGAGGATGGCATCCGCCGTTCCCTGCATGAGCGCCGCGGCCTTCTGGCCGAGGTGCTGGCAGCACTCCAGCGCATGGGCCGCAACCCGCCGCCCGCTTTGCTCGTCACCCCCGATGACGCGCTTGCCTCGGTGCGCAGCGCGATTCTGCTCGGCGCGGTCGTGCCCGGCATCCGCAAGGAGACCGACAAACTTGCCGCAGACCTCGCAAACCTCGCCGCATTGCAAACCGCAAGCGCCGCCGAAAAAGCCTCGCTGACCGCGACGATGACGGATGGCATCGAGGAAGAGCGGCGCATGGACCTGCTGCTTGCCGAAAACGACAAGCTCAGCCGTTCCAATGCCGCCGAACTCGCAGCCGAGAGAAAGCGCTCCGAAGAGCTGGCGGGCAAGGCGACGAGCCTTGAAGGCCTTGTCGCCTCGATGGAATCCGAGATCGCTTCGGTGCGGGACGCTGCCGCCGCCGCCCGCCAGGCGGAGGAGAACCGCAGGCTTATGACGGACGAGCAGCGCGCTCAGGCCAAGGCGCTCGCCGACAGCGGCGTGCCCGATAAAAACCGCATTGCGCCCGCATATCCCTTCGGAGAATTGAAGGCGAAATTGGAGGTGCCCGTTGCGGGCGATATCCTGCGCCAGTTCGGCGATGCCGACGGCACCGGACACGAGGCCATGGGAATGACGGTCGCCACCAATCCGGAGACGGTGGTGACGGCGCCTGCGGATGGCCTGGTGGTTTTCGCCGGCGCTTTCCGCAGTTACGGCCAGATGATCATCCTCGACGTGGGCGATGGATACCACCTGGTTCTCTCGGGAATGGATACGATCAATACCCGTCAGGGAAAGTTCGTTTTCTCCGGCGAGCCGCTTGCCGTGATGGGCGCAAAAAGAGTGGCAAGCGCAACTGCATTGGCGCTGGAAACGGACCGGCCAACGCTTTACATTGAATTTCGAAAGGACGGTAAACCGGTCGATTCCCGGCCGTGGTGGACCTCCAAAGACACTGGAAAGGCACGCAATGATTCGTAGGGCTTCTCTTGTTCTGGTCGGCGCATTGATGGGTGCGACCGCAATGAGCGTCATTTACTCGGCGGGTGTGCCGGCAGAAGCGGCCGGATCCTCTACATACAAGGAACTTTCGGTTTTCGGCGATGTCTTCGAGCGCGTGCGTGCGCAATACGTGACGCCGCCGGCCGAAGACAAGCTGATCGAGAACGCCATCAACGGCATGCTCTCCTCTCTCGATCCGCATTCGAGCTACATGAATGCGAAAGACGCCGAGGACATGCGCACCCAGACCAAGGGTGAGTTCGGCGGTCTCGGCATCGAAGTCACGATGGAAGACGAACTCGTCAAGGTCATCACCCCCATCGATGATACGCCCGCCGCCAAGGCCGGTGTTCTCGCCGGTGACTATATCTCCGAGATCGACGGCCAGTCCGTGCGCGGCCTGAAGCTGGAGGACGCCGTCGAGAAGATGCGCGGCGCCGTCAACACGCCGATCAAGCTGACGCTGATCCGCAAGGGCGCCGATAAGCCGATCGAACTGACGATCGTCCGTGACGTCGTCGCCGTCCAGGCAGTCAAGTCGCGTGTCGAGGACGATGTCGGTTATCTCCGCATCATCTCCTTCACCGAGAAGACCTATCCCGACATGGAAAAGGCGATCAAGAAGATCAAGGACACCGTTCCGGCTGACAAGCTGAAGGGTTATGTTCTCGACCTGCGCCTCAATCCGGGCGGCCTGCTCGACCAGGCGATCAACGTCTCCGATGCCCTGCTGCAGCGCGGCGAGGTCGTTTCGACCCGCGGCCGCAATCCGGATGAAACCCGCCGCTTCAATGCCGGCCCGGGCGACCTGACGGATGGCAAACCGGTGATCGTGCTGATCAATGGCGGTTCGGCTTCCGCATCGGAAATCGTCGCCGGCGCTCTTCAGGATCTGCGCCGTGCCACCATTCTCGGCACGCGGTCTTTCGGCAAGGGCTCCGTCCAGACGATCATCCCGCTCGGCGAAAACGGCGCGCTGCGCCTGACCACGGCGCTCTATTACACGCCGTCGGGCCGCTCGATCCAGGGTACCGGCATCACGCCCGACATCAAGGTCGAGGAGCCGCTGCCGGAGGAACTGCAGGGCAAGATGGTGACCGAAGGCGAATCCAGCCTGCGCGGCCACATCAAGGGCCAGAGCGAGACGGACGAAGGTTCGGGCTCCGTTGCTTACGTCCCGCCGGACCCGAAGGACGACGTTCAACTGAACTACGCGCTCGACCTCCTGCGCGGCAAGAAGACCGATCCGGCCTTCCCACCGAACCCGGACAAGGCCGTCGTCGCCAAGTAATCGATCATCTCAAGGCCGGGCACCTCGCCCGGCCTTCCCTTTCTGCTGTTTCCCGGTTTTGGAGCGGGCGAAAAATTGGGAACGGACCTGCATGCGCCTTTGGGCCGCAACCGCAAAACCGGCAGCCGGCGCCCGGGTGTTCTGCGCCTGGGCCGCATCGCCGCCAGTCTCTGCCTTTTCGCGATAGGCGGCTTCTCGCTCTATACGGCATTTCGCGGCGATGGGCTCGAACGCAGCAAACCGCCTGCGGCCGAGCAGCCAGCAACGCCGCCTTCCCAGCCTCAGCCACCAACGACAGCCGCCAACCAGGCGGCTGACATGCCGCGCGCCGAGCCGCGCTCGGGCGCCAATGTCGAGCAGATGGTCACCGGTGACGGCTCCGTCGTCACCAAATACAGCCCGCGACCGCGTGACGGCAGCGGGCCGGTGCTGGTCGATGCCATGCAGATCGGCCAGGATCCGCGCATGGCCGCTCAGCCGAATGAAGCATTGCTCGAAGAAACCCCCTTGGGCAGGCTTCCGATCGTCGGTCCGGATGGCCGGCGGCCGATGGATCAATATGCCCGTCCTTCGTCCGGCGCGCGCGGCGTCCGCATCGCCATCGTCGTCAGCGGTCTCGGGCTCAGCCAGACCGGAACGCAGCGCGCCATAGCGGACCTGCCGGAAGAGATCACCTTTGCTTTCGCCGCGAGCGGCAACAGCCTGCAGCGCTGGATGCAGGAAGCCCGCCGCGGCGGCCACGAGATCCTGTTGCAGGTACCGCTCGAACCATTTGATTATCCGGCGAATGATCCCGGTCCTGAAACCCTGTTGACCACGAAGCCGGCCGCCCGCAACATCGAGAACCTGCACAAGGCGATGGGCGAGATCACCAATTATACCGGCGTCATGAATTATCTCGGCGGCCGTTTCTTGTCGGATCCCGCCGCCATGGAACCCGTGATGCGCGATATCGGCAAACGCGGCCTGCTGTTCCTCGACGACGGCACTTCGGCACAATCAAAGACGGCGACGGTGGCCAAGGGAACCGAACTGCCTTATGCTTTTGCCGATCTGCAGCTCGACGGCCAGCTCGATATCAACGCCATCCTGAAGAAGCTCGACGAACTCGAGCGCATCGCCCGCAAGAACGGTCAGGCGATCGGCGTCGCATCGGCTTTCGATGAGAGCGTTGACGCCATCGCCAAATGGAGCGAGGAGGCCGCGATGCGCGGCATCGAGATCGTCGGCGTCGCCGCCCTTTCCAACGACCCCCGGAATCCTTGACAAGGATCCCTGAGAAGAATCCCCTAACGGAGAAAAAGATGAGCCAGGCGACTGTGAAAGCCGAGGATCTGCCCTACCGCCCCTGCGTCGGCGTGATGATCTTGAACCGCCAGGGCCTCGTCTGGGCCGGGCGGCGCATCCCCGACGGCAATTCCGAATATGACGGCTCGCCGCAGCTCTGGCAGATGCCTCAGGGCGGCATCGACAACGGCGAGGATCCATTGGACGCCGCCTACCGCGAGCTCTACGAGGAGACCGGCATGAAGACGGTGACCCTGCTCGCCGAAGCGCGAGACTGGATCAACTACGATCTGCCGCCGGCACTGATCGGCATCGGGCTGAAAGGAAAATTCCGCGGTCAGACGCAGCGCTGGTTCGCCTTCCGCTTCGACGGCGACGACAGCGAGATCGCCATCAACCCGCCGCCTGGCGGCCACGAGCCGGAATTCGATGCCTGGGAATGGAAGCCGATGCAGCAGCTGCCGGGGTTGATCGTCCCCTTCAAGCGCGCCGTCTACGACCAGGTCGTGGCCGAGTTCCAGCATCTGACGACGCTGCAATCGGAACATTGATTTGAGCAGGAAGACCGCTTCGGTTCGCGCTCGGCAAACGGGAGCAAGGTCCACGACAATGCCAGATGAAGAATATCGGGCCAGGTGAAGAATATCGGCCGCCGATGGGGCGGCCGATATCGGCAGGGGCCTTATTCAGCCTCGTCGGCGGAGTCGGCGTTGAGCTGGCCGTATTTGCTCTCGCCGATTTTCTCGAGCAGATCGATCTGTGTTTCGAGGAAGTCGATATGACCTTCCTCGTCCGCCAGCAGCTCTTCGAAAAGCTTCATGGAGACGTAGTCGCCGGCCTCATGACAGATATCGCGCGACTTCTTGTAAGCCGTGCGGGCGTCATATTCGCCGGCAAGATCGGCTTCCAGCACTTCCTTGACGTTCTGGCCGATGCGCAGAGGTGCAAGGGTCTGCAGGTTGGGATGGCCTTCGAGGAAGATGATGCGCGCAACAAGCCGGTCGGCATGATGCATCTCTTCGATGGATTCGGCGCGCTCCTTCTTGGCGAGCTTGGTGTAGCCCCAGTCCTCAAGAAGACGATAGTGAACCCAATATTGGTTGACCGCACCGAGTTCGAGGAACAACGCCTCGTTAAGCCGCTCGATGACCTTTTTGTCGCCTTTCAATGTCCGCTCTCCTGTTTTCCTCATGGAATTGTTTCAAGCGGGACATGAAATCAAATATTTCGGTCTCCGTCGAGTGGCGACGGGCGTGATATTCCTCGGTCGTCTGGATAATGATGTCGACGACGTTGGGAAAACAGCCGCAGCAGCGGCCGCGTTTTTCCATGGCGTGGTAGACCTTCGCAGGCACGATAAGCTGCCAACAGTCTTCATCGAGAAGGTTGGTGATAACCTCCCGGATTTCCTTATCGGTTATATAATTGCAGCTGCAGACGAGCACGTCTTCATTCCAAACATGACACTGACTATCGTGTTTTCTGCTAAAGAAGATGGTGGCTGTCAAGAAAAAATTCGAGCCCCGCATCATTGAATAACAGCGTCCGGATGAGACCCCATGCATATCGTCTAAAATTATGCAGAGGTTTCAGGATGATGACGCCACAAGGCCGATGAAGACGCGCCGCATGCCCTGATCGGGTGACGCTATTTTAATGGAAGTTGCGTCCGCGCGGCATCACTTCAGCCGTTGCCGCCGCGCCCGCATGGCGGTCTGTTGCAACCATGCGTTTTTCCAGCTCCACCCTCTCCTGCGCATGCGCAAGCTTTTTCTGCCGCGGATCGCCCCCCGGTCTCAGCACTTCGTCTGCCCGTTCGCAGGCGCCGAAACGCCGGGCCTCGCGTTGCAGGACCCCGAGCGCCGGCGTCATATCCTCGATATGCTCGACAACGGTATGGATCACCCCGCTCTGGCTTTGCAGCCTGCCGCGGATTTTCACCAGCCGAGCACCCATCACGACCGATCGGTATTTATCGAACATTTTCGGCCAGACGATCGCATTGGCCACACCGGTTTCGTCTTCCAGCGTCATGAAGATCACACCTTTGGCCGAACCCGGTCGCTGGCGCACCAGCACGAGGCCGGCGATCGTCACCCGCTTTCCGCTGGCGATCTTCAACAGATCGACATTGCGCGTGATGCCCGTCCTTTGAAACTCCTCCCGCAGGAAAGAGACCGGATGCGCCTTCAGCGACAACGAGAGATAACGATAGTCCTCGATGACCTGTTCTCCCGGCAGCATGTCCGGCAGCTTCGCCATAGGTTCGATCTGGAGGTCGATATGACGGGTCTGCTCGAAAAGCGGCAGTTCCTCGGCTGCGCTCTTCACATCCAGCGCCCGCACCGCCCAGAGCGCTTCGCGCCGCGACAGATCGATCGACCGGAACGCATCGGCATCCGCCAGCCGTTCGATGACGGATTTTTGCAGACCGGACCGCAGCCAGAGATCGCGCACCGAACTGTAACCTTCGCCTCGATTGCCGACCAGTCGTTCCATATCGTCTATCGAGAGGCCCTTGATCTGGCGAAAACCCAGTCGCACCGCATGCCGGGTCTTGATGATCGTGCGCATCTTTTCATGCCGGAAATCGACGGCATTCCGATCGAAGACAGCTTCTTCCAGTCCGCAATCCCAGTCCGATTCATTGATATCGACCGGCAGGATCCTTACCCCGTGCTCGCGTGCATCCCGCACCAGCTGCGCCGGCGCATAAAACCCCATCGGCTGGGAGTTCAGCATCGCCGCGCAGAAGACATCGGGATAATAGGCCTTGAGCCAAGAGGAGGCATAGACGAGCAGCGCGAAGGAGGCGGCGTGGCTTTCGGGGAAGCCATATTCGCCGAAGCCTTTGATCTGGTTGAAACACTGCTGCGCGAATTCCTGGGCATAGCCCTTTGAGACCATTCCCTCGATGAACCGCTTTTCGAAATTGCCGATCGTCCCGGTTCTCTTGAATGTCGCCATCGCTCTGCGAAGCTTGTCGGCTTCCGCCGGTCTGAAGCCTGCGGCGGTAATGGCGATCTGCATAGCCTGTTCCTGGAACAAGGGCACGCCGAGGGTTCTTTCCAGAACCGTTTCCAGCTCCTTGCTCGGATATTCGATCGGAATGTTCTTGGCCTGCTGCTCCCGGCGCTTCAGATAGGGATGCACCATATCGCCCTGGATCGGTCCTGGCCGCACGATCGCCACCTCGATGACGAGGTCGTAGAATAGCTTCGGCTTCAGACGCGGCAGCATGCTCATCTGCGCCCGGCTTTCGATCTGGAAGACGCCGAGCGTATCGGCCCGGCCCATCATCTCGTAAACCGGCTCGCCTTCGTCCCCATGCTCCTTGTTGCCGAGGTCTGCGAGCGTCTTCTTCACGTCGTAATGCAGTTCAAGCAGCGAGAAGGCCTTCCGCAGGCAGGTCAGCATGCCAAGCGCCAGCACATCCACCTTGAGGATCTTGACATTGTCGAGGTCGTCCTTGTCCCACTCGATCATGTAGCGATCCGGCATCGCCGTCTTCATGATCGGCACCACCTCGTCGAGACGGTCCCGCGTGATGACGAAGCCGCCAACATGCTGGGTGAGGTGGCGGGGGAAACCGAGAAGCTCGGACGCATATTTCAGCACGTTCTGCGTCACCGGATCCTTGATGTCGAGGCCGGCCGCCTTGGCATCCCGTTCGGAGAGATTGTCCTCCGACCAGCCCCAGACGAGGCTGCTGATCGCCGACTGAACATCCTCCGAGAGCCCAAAGGCCTTGGCGACCTCACGGCCGGCCGAACGGGTCCGATAGGTGGTCACCCCCGCCGTCAGTCCGGCATGTTCTATGCCGTATCTCTTGTAGATGAACTGGATGACCTCTTCGCGTCGATCATGCTCGAAATCGACATCGATATCCGGCGGTTCGTCACGATCCATCGAAATGAAGCGGTCGAAGAGCAGCGTGCTCTTCTGCGGATCGACTTCCGTTATCTCAAGACAATAGCAGATGACCGAGTTTGCCGCCGATCCGCGCCCCTGGCACAAGACCTTAAGTTCATAGCGGGCGTGCTGGATGATCTTGTGAACCGTCAGGAAGTAGGAGGCATATTGCTTATCCCCAATGAGTTTCAGTTCATAATCGATCTGTTGCGCCACCTTGGGCGGGATACCGTCGGGATAACGCCTTGCGGCGCCCGCTCTCGTCAGTCTTTCCAGGGTCTCCTGCGGCGTTTCGCCCGGATCGTTTTCAGGCGGATAATTGTGCTCCAGTTCCTTCAGCGAAAAGCTCAGCTTGCCGAAAAAGGTCTGCGTATTTTCGATCGCATCAGGATAGTCCCGGAAGATCCGGGCCATTTCACGTGAATCCTTGAGGTAACGTTCGGCATTCGGCGCCAGCAGGAATCCGGCTTGTGGTATCTGCACATGCTCCCGGATCGCGATCACGACATCCGAAAGCGGCCGGCGTTCACGATGGTGGTAAATCGGCTGGTTGGTGGCAATCAGCGGCACGCGGTTTCGGGCAGCCAGCATCGAAAGCACCGCAAAGACCTGCCTGTCGCGGCCGTCATAGGCTGGCGCCAGCGCCATGAAAAAGGCCTTGCGGAATCGCCTGCGAAGCCGCTCCAGATAATCGTCCAGCGTCGACTGCCCCGCCTGATGATCGACAAGACTGCGGTCGGGAACGAGGGCGAGCATCATCTCGTCCCCCCATTCCGCAAGCTCCGCTTCCGTCAGGATGCAGCTTCCCTTGACCGCTTCTTCCTTCAGATTGCCGGCGCTGAGAAGGCGGCAGAGGTTTGCCCAGCCTCGCCGGTTTTGTGGATAGGCAAGGATATCAGGCGTTCCGTCGGAAAAGACGAGACGCGCGCCCGGTTGAACCCGGATAGGATCGAGAATGACCTCTGTTTTTCCCTTCTTCTTCGCCTCAGCCAGAATCTCATCCCTGTTCTTGTATCTCTCCTCAAGCTGCTCCGCCTGGGCATGCGCTCGCACAACGCCGGCAACCGAATTGCGGTCCGCAATCCCGAGACCGCCGAGCTTCAAATAAGCGGCCTGCACAACCATCTCTTCCGGACCGGAGGCGCCTTCGAGAAACGAGAAATTCGTTCTCGTGCCGACCTCGAAGAATGCCCGTGCGGTTGTCATGCGAACACGCCGTGCATGAACCAGCGAGGGTCAAGCTCCTGACCATAAAAACCACGACGATAGATCCAGAAGCGATGCCCGGTCTCATCCTCAATGCGGAAATAGTCACGCGCCTCGGCCTCATCCCCATCGATCCACCACTCCATGGCAATCCGTTCCGGCCCTTCGCTTCTTGCCACCTGATGCTGCATGCGCCGCCAGCGGAAGATCTGCGGCGGACCATCGGGCACTTCGGCCATCATGATCTCGACCGGCTCCGGCGTTGCAAAGAGCCGCAACGGGCGCTCTTCGCGGAAAGGAAGTTGGATGTCCCGCGCTACCTTCCGCCTGGGAAGACTCTCCATCACAGGAACCGTGATGACGGCGCGTTCCGGCACATGACTCTCGCGAAGCTGGAAGCTTTGCAGGCAATCCGCACCAAGCCGGGCCGACACCCGGTCGACGAAAACAGAAAGCGAGATCTCTCCCTGACGATCGCCCTCGAAATCCCCCTGCGCTTCGTTGAAGGAATCGTGCCGCAACACATTCAACCGCAGGATCTCGAAACCATAGCCGGCATCGAGATCATCATAGACCGCCTGCAATCGCTCGGAAAAAAGCCCGGCAATGAGCTTTGGTTCGCGCAGCGGCTGCGAAGCGCCGACGGAGATACGAAAGACCCTGCCGTCGACGCGGAACAGGACCAGTTCGAACACCCGCCCGCCAGCCCCCCGCGCCTCCAGCGACGGCTGCAGCGACATGGCGACCTGCCTGGTGACGGCAAGGATCTGCTCTTCCGTCCCGATGGGCTCCATCAGCCGGCTTTCGGCCGAGAGGCTGGCGACAGGACGCCGGGGAGAGACCGGCTCTTCTTCATGCCCCAGCGCCTGGTCGAGACGCAGAAGCAGTTCCGGCCCGAACCGGCGGGTTAGCGGCGCTCGCGGCGCATCGATGACATCGCCGATATATTTCAGGCCGAGCTTCTTCAGAGCATCGACGGTTTGTCCTTCCAGCCGCAAGGCTGTAACCGGCAAGGACACCAGCACATGTTCCGCCTCTTCGTCCTCGATCACGCCACTCTGCCCGAAGCGGGACACCGCCCAGGAAAGGCCGGGCGATGATGAAATCGCGCCCCGTGCATCGAACCCCATATGAAAAAGCCGCGACAGCACATCCCGAAGAAGCGCCTTTTCACCGCCGAACAGATGGGCGCAGCCGCTAATGTCGAGAAACAGACCGTCCTTGCCGTCGAATGCCACCAGCGGCGTATAACGGTCGCACCAGTCGGCAATTGCCTCCAGCAGCCGGCGGTCGGCCGCCGGATCCTCTTCCGCGACCTCGAGCATTGGATACATGGCGCGCGCTTCGGCAACGCCCAAATCCTTCCTCAACCCCAGCCTCTCGGCCAACTCGTCCAGTGCCGTCAGCCGAATGGCATTGTTGAGCTTGCCGGAACAGACGATAGGCGGCGTCTCAGGACGCCCTTTCGAACGCCAGGAGAGCCCCCATCGTTTGCGGGCGATGCGGTCCGTTGGCAGATGCGGGAAGCTGAGCGCCAGAATGCGCTGACTGTTCGCCTGGAGGACGAACGAGGTTTGGTTCGGCGACAGGGAGAAATTCGCGTTCATGGGGATTCCACTCCAGAAGAAAGGAGAGCGGAGCCGGATTGCGGCTCTTCTCCAGCGTGAGACGGAAAATCGGATTGCCGATGCTGCCGGAAAGCCTCGATCCGTCCGGCAACGGCCGTAGACCGGCCGGGGCCGGTTCGACATGCAGACGGAAAGCCGCACTGCTTGCCTCCTCCGCTCCGGCCTGGCGCACGAGAAAGAGTGGATGGCGGGCAGCCCGCGCCCGAAGACTGAGCCTGCGGCTTTCGGTCAGCCCGAAATGGGCGGGATTGCCTCGCACTTCGAAGATGACGGCCGAGAAGGCAGCGCTTTCCACCGCCGCCTCCACCAGCCAGAGCGCCTCGTCCAGCTTGCGTGGCGCGGCGTGGAGAAACCGCTCCGGGCTCAGTCCGAAATCCCGAAGTCCGGGGGCATAGGGACGGCCGGCCTCCAGCGTGCCGATTGCATCGCCGATCCAGAGCAACGGCAGAAACCTGCCGGCATCCGCTTCCTGTTTCTGCAGCCGTGCGGCAACAGCCATAGCCAGCCCGCTTGCCGCACCGGCATCGCGAGACAGAGCCGAGCGGAATTCGGTGATCGCATCGAGCGGCAGGCCGCCTTCCAGTGCCCCATCGAGGAACTCTATTCCAAACGGCAGGGGCGGCAGAGTGCGCTCCTGGCGGGCCTTGCGTCCTTCCGCCACGGCTTCCCGTTCCGCCGCGGCAAGCGCCGGCGCGGGCTTTCCCTCCAGTCTGGCGATGGTTTCGCGGAGCGCAAAAAGCCGCTCGCGCGCCAGGGCGTGCTGCGCCATGGCGTTCTCCAATCCGTCTTGTTCCTGTTATGTTCTTATAGATTCCAGAGAGCTAATGAAGAGTCAACGGCCATTCTCTATGAATTTATTCCTGCCTTTGATTCCGCACTCGAAAATCGGCGATAAAGGTTCTATATGGGCCCGCAAAGGAAGGAATATTCATGGCCCGCAGAGACCAGAGCGATGATTGGCGGGACCGCCATGCGCCGACGATCAGCACCTTCGAGTCGCTGGCAATGGAGGCCTACAGCCATCTGCCGGATGAATTCCGCCAGCTGACGACCAACCTCACGATCGAGATCGAGGATTTCCCCGATGACGACGTTTTCGAGGACATGGCGCTGGAAACCCCTTTCGACCTGCTCGGCCTTTTCGAGGGCAGGGGCATTTCCGAACGTTTCACGGTGGAAACCGGCGAGATGCCGAACCGCATCCGCCTCTACCGCCGCCCCATCCTCGATTACTGGGCTGAGAACGATGAGACGCTCGGCGATATCATCACCCATGTCCTGATCCACGAGATCGGCCATCATTTCGGGCTGAGCGACGATGACATGGAGCGGATCGAGGCCAGCGCCGAGGAAGCCGCCGAGCGCTAAACCGCGCGTTTGGCAGAACGCGCTACTGCTCGGAGAGCTTCATCTCAGGATCGTAATCCTTGCCTTCGACATGTTTGACGACGGCCTGGCCGCACTGCATCGCGCCGGTTGCGGCATTGAAGGCATAGGTCGGCGAGCCCTCCAGCGACCAGCCCTTGTTGAGGGCGGCGGTAACCTTGTGGCAGAAGGAAGCATCGTCGGGACCGGTCAGGAAGCGGTAGAGTTTCATCACATCGTCTTTCGTGCTGCAGCCTGGCGGGCTGCGATCAGGCGGGCTTTATGAACCAGACTTTCCGCCTGGACAAGATGCAGCCGCTCGATCATCCGCCCGCCTGCATTGATGACGTTCAGCCCCTCGGAAGCGGGATCGGCAAAGGCTGATATGATCGCCTCCGCTTCCGCAATCGCGGCCGGATCCGGGCCGAAATGGCGATTGGCGGGCTCGATCTGCGCGGGATGGATCAGCATCTTGCCGGTAAAGCCCATGGCCCGGCCCTGCTGGCATTCGGCATCGAAACCCTGCTCGTCCCTGAAATCGTTGAAGACGCTATCGATCGCATCGAGCCCGTAGGCGCTGACCGCAAGGACGACCTGCATCAGCCACGGCACGAGATAGCTCCGTCCCGGCTGCGGCAGCACGCCGGTTTCCTTGCGCAGGTCGTTGAGCCCGACGACGAGACAATCGAGCCGCGAGCCCGGCGTGCGCCCGGCCTCGGCGATATCAGCCGCATTCAGGATGCCGCGCGGCGTCTCGATCATCGCCCAGATGCGCAGATCTTCGGGCGCATCCACCTCGGAGAGAAGGTCGCCGATATCGGTGACATCCTGCGGCTCGTCGACCTTCGGCAGCAGAACGGCATCGGGACCAAGCGCCGTCACCAGCTCCAGATCGGCCAGGCCGAAATTGGATGACAGGCCATTGATACGGATGATCCGCTCCTTGCCTTGGAGCGGCCGATCCGAAAAAAAGCGCCTCAGGTTTTCCCGCGCTTCCGCCTTCTTTTCCGGCGCCACCGAATCCTCGAGATCGAAGATCACTGCATCGCAATCGACCGCATGGGTCTTTTCGAGGGCGCGGGGGTTGATGGCAGGCACACTCAGCACCGAACGGCGCAGGCGAGGGGTCACGGGGTTTCGGCTCATGGCGAATTAGTGCCAAGCTTTGACAGCCGAAGCAAGCAACCTGCCCCAGAACATCCAGCAGAACAACAAAAAGCCATGCTTGCCTTGCAGAGAGGAAAGAGAAGGACCACATTCCTTTCCGAAGAAAGGTCTCTAACCATGCAGAACATTCGCTCCATCTTCCTCATGCTTGCCGGCGCCACCGTTTTCGTGGCCATGCTGCTTCTCACCTTTTCGGTGACGCTTGCTGTCGGCGGCATCCTGACCGTACTCATGGTCGGGCGCGCGCTGTCGATGAAGATGAAGCCCGCTCCGATCCGTGCCAAGGCAAACAACGGTAAGCCGGAGATGCGGGTGTGGAACGACGGCCGCGGCACGATCATCGATCTCTGATCACCTTTTCACTGAAGATTTCGTTCGCTGAAAAATTTCGGCCGACACTGTCGGATCACGCTTCCATGCTACGTCCTTGAAGCAGCCAGGCATTCAGCCGGCGCTAAAAACGAATGGAGGACAAGCATGGATGCGACAGAGAGCAACCCGACCAAGATGCCGCCGGTCAAGAATGGCCTGCTGCCCTATCTGACGGTCAATGGCGCGGTGAAAGCTGCGGAATTCTACACGAAGGCTTTCGGCGCCGAAGAGGCCTATCGCGTGCCGGTCGACGAAAACGGCAGAACGATGCATGTGCATCTCTACATCAACGGCAGCTCCCTCATGCTGTCGGATGCCTATCCCGAATACGGCCATCCCTTCAAAGGCCACGAAGGCTTCGCCATCCAGCTGGTTATCGACGATATCGATTTCTGGTGGGATCGCGCGGTTGCGGCCGGCGCCGAAGTCGTCATGCCGGTCGAACTGATGTTCTGGGGTGACCGCTACGGCCAGCTTCGTGATCCGTTCGGCGTCCTCTGGGGGTTGAACGCACCGTCCAAATAAGGGGACCGGCGCAATCGGCGGGCCGCGCGAAACGTCGCGTGGCCGCCATCTGTGAAAGATTCTCCTTCATTTCGACGAAAAACTGGACTAGATGCAAATTCAGAAAGTAGATTTGCTGAAATGGAGCATGGATCATGGATAAATTCGTGAAGCTCACGGGCGTTGCAGCGCCGCTGCCGGTCGTCAACATCGACACCGACATGATCATTCCGAAGGATTATCTGAAGACGATCAAGCGCACCGGCCTCGGCACCGGCCTCTTCGCCGAAGCCCGCTACAATGAGGACGGCTCGGAAAACCCGGATTTCGTGCTCAACAAGCCGGCCTATCGCGATGCCAAGATCCTCGTTGCCGGCGACAATTTCGGCTGCGGCTCGTCGCGCGAGCACGCGCCCTGGGCGCTTCTCGATTTCGGCATCCGCTGCGTGATCTCGACCAGCTTCGCCGACATTTTCTACAACAACTGCTTCAAGAACGGCATCCTGCCGATCAAGGTCAGCCAGGACGATCTCGACAAGCTGATGGACGACGCCTCGCGCGGCTCCAACGCCATCCTGACCGTCGACCTCGAGAGCCTCGAGATCACCGGCCCCGATGGCGGTTCGATCAAGTTCGATCTCGACGAGTTCAAGCGCCACTGCCTGCTGAACGGCCTCGACGATATCGGCCTGACGCTCGAAAAGGGCAAGGCGATCGACAGTTTCGAAAAGAAGAACGCCGCTTCGCACCCTTGGGCGGCCTGAGCACAATCCAATAATTGCCTATCAAGCCGGGCTTTCGCCCGGCTTTTTCTTTACAGTACCGAATTGCCGCAGATCAGAGAAACTTCTCTTTCCAAGCTCTGAGCTTTTCGAGCGATACGCCGATGCCGCCGCAGACTTCGATCAGAGGATTGTCGAAGCGCTGAAGCAGCCCGGCATGCACATCGGCAACGGCAAGGGCGGCACCGCAAGCCGGCTCGACCAGAATGCGCTGCGCATCGGCGAATTTCAGGCAGGCGGCAACGGCATCGGCGTCGCTGACGACGACACTTTCGATCGGATGCTGCTTCGGTAGGTCGAAGACATGCTGCGCCACCTGCCGCGCCCCGAGCGAAGTGGCAATCGAGGTAATGGCGGGAAGGGTGATACGCTCATTCGCCTTGAGGCTGGCGTTCAGCGAGGCCGCCCCTTCCGTTTCGACGGCGATGACAGGCACATCGGATAGCCCGTTTCGCTGCAACCCCGCGACAATGCCGGCAAGCAGCCCGCCGCCACCGACGCTGGTGACGACGCAATCGAATTTTGCACCCTTCGCCACCACCTCGTCGATCAGCGTGGCATGGCCATCCCACAGCAGCGGATGGTCGAAGGGGTGCACATAGGTCGCCTTGCGGCTCCGGGCGAGTTCGACGGCATGGGCATTGGCTTCGTCGAAGACCGAACCATGGACGAGGACATTGGCGCCCGTCGCGGTAATCGTCTGCCGCACATCGGCCGCCGTCGTCTCCGGCACGACGATCGTGACCGGTACGCCGAGCGCCCGGCCGGCATAAGCCGCGGCAATCCCGGCATTGCCGCCGGAAGCACAGAAGATCTCGCGCGCCCCATTTTCCACCTCGTGCTGGCAAAGCCTGCCGACGCCGCGCAGCTTGAAGCTGCCGGAAGGCTGCAGCGCATCAAGCTTCAGCCAGAGCCGTTTGCCGCTGGCGCTGTAACCGGATGCTGTCTGAACCAAGGGCGTGTCGAGATGGAGAGGTGCGAAAGGCATGGGCAACATCCAGGGAAAGAAAAGGGTGGGCCCGCCGTTCTAATCCGTTTGCAGGCACGGGAGCAACCATCGCGGCGAAGAGCGAAGCGTACCGATTCACCTCTCCTCTCGCTTGAAATGCCCATTTCCGGGGTCTAAGAAGCCGCAACTTGTTTTTCCCAGGAGGGTTTCATGACAGCGCGCAATCTTTTCCTGCTGCCGGGTGACGGCATCGGTCCCGAGGCCATGGGTGAGGTCCGCAAGATCATCGCCTATATGAACGAGGCGATGAACGCCGGTTTCGTCATCGACGAGGGCCTTGTCGGCGGCTCTGCCTATGATGCGCATGGCGCGGCGATCTCGGAAGCCGACATGCAGAAGGCACTTGCCGCCGATGCGGTTCTCTTCGGCGCCGTCGGTGGCCCGAAATGGGATAGCGTGCCTTACGAAGTGCGTCCGGAAGCCGGCCTGCTGCGCCTGCGCAAGGATCTGCAGCTCTTCGCAAACCTGCGTCCCGCCATCTGCTATCCGGCCCTGGCGTCAGCCTCGTCGCTGAAGCCGGAGCTGGTCGAAGGCCTCGATATCCTGATCATCCGCGAGCTGACGGGCGGCGTCTATTTCGGCGAGCCGAAGGAGATCATCGACCTCGGCAACGGCCAGAAGCGCGGCATCGACACGCAGGTCTACGATACCTACGAGATCGAGCGCATCGCCGGCGTCGCCTTCGAAATGGCCCGCACCCGGCAGAACCGCGTCTGCTCCATGGAAAAGCGCAACGTCATGAAGTCGGGCGTGCTCTGGAACCAGGTGGTGACCGAGACGCACAAGGCGAAATATTCCGACGTCCAGCTCGAACACATGCTGGCCGATGCCGGCGGCATGCAGCTGGTGCGCCAGCCCAAGCAGTTCGACGTCATTGTCACCGACAACCTCTTTGGCGACATGCTCTCCGACGTCGCCGCCATGCTGACCGGTTCGCTCGGCATGCTGCCGTCGGCCTCGCTTGGCGCGCCTGACGGCAAGACCGGCAAGCGCAAGGCGCTCTACGAGCCGGTGCACGGCTCGGCTCCCGACATCGCCGGCAAGGGCATCGCCAATCCGATCGCCATGATCGCCTCCTTCGCCATGTGCTTGCGTTACTCCTTCAACCTGGTGAAGGAAGCCGACGACCTGGAAAAGGCGATCGCCAACGTGCTCGACAAGGGCATCCGCACCGGTGACATCATGGCCGATGGCGCAAGGCAGGTCGGCACCGTCGAGATGGGTGATGCGATCCTGGCCGAGTTCAAGCCGCTTTCCGCCTGATATTTCACGTGAAACAGTTCCGGCCCTTCGCATGATGCATGCGGAGGGCTTTTTCTCTCAGGAGCGCGAGCCGCATCGGCTTGGTCGAATTATCCCAACCGGACTATTCTCGGCCACAATCTCGTGTATTTTTGCGCCGGATTTTAACGAGCGCATGACCTCGAAATCGGAAGCGATATTCGGCAAGCATTATGCGCCAATTCAAGTGATAAAACGTCCTTAGCGCGTCCTGTAGGATATGGCGGCGCTCCAGGACAAAATTCGAATGGACGACGGCATGCGGGCATTTTGGGCTTCCCTGGACAGGCGCTGGCGCCGGAGCAGCGCCGGCATGCCGCCTTTGCGCTGGCAGGCATGCCTCTTCATCACGCTCAATGCCGTCATCCTCTCCATGCTGCTCTTCGATGCGCCGATCGGCGCCAGCGAAGTTCCTGCACCGGTGAAGCAGCTCGGCCAGATGCTGACCGGTTTCGGCGATTCCGCCTGGCTGATCTACACCAGCATCCTGCTGTTCTTTCAGGGGCGGGCGGGTTACAAGCTTGTCAAGACGGCGCGCTCCAAGGCGCAGGCGCTCTATGTCAGCTGGATCGGCGCCTATCTCTTCATCACGGTCATCTTCTCCGGGCTTCTCGCCAATCTGCTGAAACGAGCGATCGGCAGGGCACGTCCCGATCATTTCCACGATTACGGCATGTTTTCCTTCACGCCTTTTTCAGGCCATGCCGCTTTCGAAAGTTTTCCATCCGGCCATTCCACAACGGTCGGCGCTTTCTTCGCCGCATTCGCGCTGCTGTTTCCGCGCTACCGCGTCGCCTTTATCGCCTGCGCCATCTGGCTCGGCATGACGCGTGTCATGGTCGGCGCCCATTATCCGAGCGATGTCATCGCCGGCCTTGCCTTCGGCGCCTGGTTCTCGCTGCTGACGGCGATCGTCTTCGCCCGCTGTGGTCTGCTCTTCACACTGGCGCCGGATGGCTGGCCAATCGCCAAGCGCCTGTTCTCTGACACGAAAAAACCCGGCGCCATGTGAGCGCCGGGCCTTTTCTCAAGCGGAACGCGGCTCAGCCAACCGCTCAATCCATTGCGTGGATATCCCTGTTCTTCGTTTCCGGCAGGAAGATCAGGCCGATCACCAGCGTGATCGTCGCAAAGACGATCGGGTACCAGAGACCGTAGTATATATCGCCCGCGGCAGCGCTCATCGCGAAGGCCGTCGCCGGCAGCAGGCCGCCGAACCAGCCGTTACCGATGTGATAGGGTAGCGACATGCCGGTATAGCGGATGCGGGTCGGGAAGAGCTCGACCAGAAGTGCGGCGATCGGCCCGTAGACCATCGTCACATAGAGGACGAGGATGAACAGGATGGCGATCGTACCGATCCAGTTGACGCGGGCGGGATCGGCGGTCATGGCGAAAGTGCCGCCATTGGCGATGTTGTAGACCGCCATGTCGGTGACGCCATTGGCCTCATCCGCCGTCAGCAGCTTGGTCTCGACCAGCTTGGCGGCCGGCACGGTTTCCTTCGTACCGGCGCGCACGGCATCGGCATTGAGCGACAGTTCCGGATTGGCGGCGATGAAGGCATCGAGCTTGGCATCCGCCACCTTGGCGGCGCCGCGGTTCAGCGGATAGCCGGCATCGTGAAGCGCGATGTTGACGCCCTTTTCGAAGGCGGCGGTCATGCCCTTTGCCTTGTCGCCGGCAGCGACGACGTCAAAGCTCGGGATCGTCGCGTTGCCGACCTTCACCGTTGCCGGCTGTCCGGCTGGACCCGGCACGACATCATAAGGCACCGAATTTCTGGTCAGGAATGCCGTCGCCACGTCGCAGGAACTGGTGAACTTCGCCGTGCCGGTCGGGTTGAACTGGAACCGGCAATCCGCCGGATCAGCCGTGACCGTTGCCCGGATCGAAGCCTGCGCTTCGGCAAGCGCCGGATTGGCCGTCCAGGTCATCGCCTTGAACAGCGGATTATACGTCACCGCCGCGATGAGAAGGCCTGCCATGATGATCGGCTTGCGGCCGATCTTGTCGGAGAGGCCACCGAAGATGACGAAGAACGGCGTGCCGAGGAGAAGTGCGATCGCGACCATGACATTGGCCGAGAACAGGTCCACCTTCAGCACGTTCTGCAGGAAGAACAGCGCATAGAACTGGCCGCCGTACCAGACGACCGCCTGGCCCATTGTGGCGCCGAGAAGCGCGATGATCGCGATCTTGGCATTTTTCCATGTCCCGAAGGCTTCGGTCAGCGGCGCCTTGGAGCCCTTGCCTTCCGCCTTCATGCGCTGGAACGCCGGCGATTCGTTCATCTTCAGGCGGATCCAGACGGAGATGCCGAGCAGGACGACCGACACCAGGAACGGAATGCGCCAGCCCCAGGCGGCGAACTCAGCCGCACCCATCAGATATTGAACCAGGACGATGACGATCAGCGACAGGAACAGGCCGAGCGTCGCCGTCGTCTGGATCCATGAGGTGAAATAGCCGCGGCGCCCGTTCGGCGCATGTTCGGCGACATAGGTTGCCGCACCGCCATATTCACCGCCAAGCGCCAAGCCCTGCAGCAGACGCAACGCGATCAGGATGATCGGGGCTGCGATGCCGATGGTGGCCGCACCCGGCAGGATGCCGACGAGGAAGGTCGACAGACCCATGATCATGATCGTCATCAGGAAGGTATACTTGCGGCCAACGAGATCGCCGAGACGGCCGAACACCAGCGCGCCGAAGGGGCGCACCAGGAAGCCGGCGGCAAAGGCGAGCAGCGTGAAGATGTTGCGCGTGGCCTCGGGATACTGGGTGAAATAGGTCGCGCCGATATAGGTGGCGAGCGAACCGTAGAGATAGAAATCATACCATTCGAAAACGGTGCCGAGCGAAGAGGCGAAGATGACCTTCTTCTCCTCGCCGGTCATCGGACCGGCCTTCGCGCCGTCGATGCTTGCGACATTTGCCATTGTCTGTCCTCCACAGAGTGATGAGCAACGCGCGCGACCTACTCTCCTCAAAGCAGACCCCTGGCCGCGACACGCCCGACGGGAGTGTGCCAGAAACGGCAGATCAAAAAGAGAGATGCTTTGGGATTATGACTTTAGTCTAATGATATTGCGCTGCGTCATGCAGATCGAGCCCTCCGCCGCTGTGACGCCGCCGGAGGTTTCACTGCAATTTTGCAACGTGGATCCGTTACGCTCTCAGCGCCTGCGCCGGCGATTGCCGATAGGCGAGCACTGCCGGCAGCGCCGCGAGAATTGTGGCAAAGGCAAGCAGAACCGCCGCAAGCCCGGCATCTTCACGGGCGAAGACGACCGGCATGGTGATCCCGCTCGTCTCGGAGAACATGCCGGACAAGAGGAGGGCCGCAGCATAACCGAGGGCGAATCCGAGCCCGATGCCGACTGCCACCAGGAAGAAGAATTCCAGCCAGACAATGCCGAAAATCGCCCCTCGCGGCGCGCCGAAGGCCCTCAGCGCGCCGATCTGGCGGCGGCGCTGGCCGATATGGATGACAGTGACCAGCACCAGCGAGGCCGCGACGAGAGCTTGCGCTCCGGAGGCGACCGCGACGAGGATCTGCTTGGCGTCGCCGAGCGTGGCGTAGAGATTGGTCAACACCTCGCCGGGAAAAACGGCGACGGTATCGCCGCTGCGATATTCCTGCCGCAGCTTGTAGGCATCGGCGATCGTCTTCGGCTTGACGAGAATGGCGGGAAGGCCGGGAGCGTCGGCAGTCCAGCGCTCGTCGAGTGCGGCATCCGGATCGAGCCTGCCGTGATGCTCATGTCCATCGTGATGCTCGCCGGCTTCCTCATGCTCGTGGCCATGTTCAGCCATCCCCGTGCCGGACGCCGCTTCATGCTCGTGCTCGCTCTCGGCCCCTTCCTCCGCATGTTCCTCCGCCGCCAGGCCATGGATATGCCAGACGGCCTGGATCGGAACGAGAATGGCCCGGTCCCAGGCGGTACCCGTCGGCCGCAGGCGGCCGGCGATATGATAGACGAGTTCGATGTGGGTCTCGCCGCCCTCTTCCGGCAAACCGTGCATCGGCTTGATCTCGCCGCCGAGCGACAGTTTGACGGCGGAGCCGATCAGCGCCTCGCCCTCGTGCGCGAAAATCTTGCCCTCGATCAAGCCGCCGGACAGGTTTTGCGCCAGCATGGTCGTCGTGCCGACGATCGGATAGCCGGAGAAGGAATCGCCGAAGCCGATCGGCGCGGCCCAGTCGACACGCGGATCGGCGGCAAGCCTGCCCAGCATCTCGCCCGGCATGAGCGGCAAAGGCGAGGCCTGCAGGAAGACGGAAGACAGCACCAGCTGCGTCTCGCTGCCGCCTGCGCCGATGACGAGATCGAACTTGTCGGCGGCGCGCGCGCTGCCGAGGCGAAGCGCCCGTTCCTGCAGCACGACGGAAACGCCAAGCGCGGTCGCAAGCGCCACCAAAAGCACCACCACCAGCGACCCCGCCCAGAGGCGACGAAGATCGGAAAGGATGAAGCGGATCATGCAGCCTCTCCCGCCGTTGCCGTGGAATCTTCGCTGATCCGGCCGGAGCCGAAGGTGATGCAACGGTCGAGGCGGCTGGCCAGGCGCTGATCGTGTGAAACGACGATCAGCGTACTGCCTTCGGCAATGGCAAGATCGAGAATGAGATCGCCGACAGCCTCGCCGCTTTCGGCATCGAGGCTTGCGGTCGGTTCGTCGGCGATGATGACGCCGGGCTTGCGCAGCAGCGCCCGGCCGATCGCCACCCGCTGCATCTCGCCGCGCGACATGGTTTCGATCTTCTGGCCGGGGCGGGAAAGACCAACCGTGCTCAAAAGCGCATGCGCCCGCTCGATGATATCCGCCGTGGCGGCGCCGGCAAGCCGCGCCGGCAGAAGCACGTTTTCCAGCGCCGACAGGCCGGGAAAGAGATGAAACTCCTGCATCACCAGGCCGATATTGGCGGCACGGAACCGGTCGCGCCGGCTTTCTGAAAAACCCGCGATATCCTCGCCGTTCCAGCGGATGCGGCCTTGCCGTGTCCGCTCCAGCCCGGCAACGATATTGACGAAGGTGCTCTTGCCGGAGCCGGACGCCCCTGTAATGGCGACCCTGCTGCCGGCAGCGATCGACAGGTGGCCGATCGCCAGCGCCGGCGAGGACAGGCCAGGGAAGACAACGGAAAGGTTTTCGATATTGAGAGCGAGCATATCGGTTCAGACGGCGGAATATTCCGCCTGGCGGATACGCAGCAGGCTGACGAAGCCGGTGTCCGGATCCGTCCAGGAATCATATTCCAGCATGCCGCGCACTTCGATCGTCTGGCGCGGCTGCACGAAGGTTTGTTTCTCCAAGAGATAGACGACGACGATATTGTCCGGCCAGTCCGTATCCGAGGAGCAGAAGGGGCAGAGCGACATGGGCACTTCGGTGAGCACGAAGAACTGGGCTTCGGCTTTCAAGGGCGGCGCCATGAAACCTTTCATGCTGACATCTTTGCCGGCAAGGCGCTTCACCTTGTCGGAGAATTCGAGGCCGAGCACGCCGAACTTGCCGTAGAGCTCAGCGAAGCTGATCGAGAAATCCGCAGCAAAACCCGGGCGAACCACAGCCGCGAAAGCCAGCGTACCGATGGCCCCGATCAGGCCGCGGCGGCTGAGATGCCGCGAAGGGAGTTTTTCCATGGCGATCTCCAAGAATGAAGTCCCGGCCGTTAGCATCGGCCCGAAAATCGGAACGATTTTCGGAAAAGCACGATTCTAGCTTCAAAGTGTTGCAGCGTCCTTTTGCGCGTCTGAAAGACGCGCGGCGCTGTAATCGGCCGGGACCATGATCGATGAAAGAGGCAAGGCCGGCAAGCGACCTTACTGAACGGGCTTCAGATCAATTCGTCTGCTTGGCGCCGAGCGCGAAGGTGTCGGCGAGCACGCGATAGACGTCGCTCTGTTCCATGTAGCCATGGAAACCTTCAGCGCCCGGACCGGTCGACTGCAGGACGACGTCGTCAGCGGCGTGCACGCCGGAGTCGCCGCTCTTCGGAATATTACTCTGGACGAAGACCGCGCCGGGAACATCCTTATACTGCTCGTTGGCGACATATTCCTTCTTTTCGTTCTGGACAGCCGGAACGAACGGACCGTCGAGCTTCGGACGGAAGGTCTCGTAGTGATCGGGGCCGTTATTGGCACTCAGGAACAGCCGGCGGCTGACGTCGATTCTGTCGGGATAGCCATCGCCGTTTTCATCCTTGTAGTTCGGGAAGCCGGCCTCGGCATAGATCCCGACCTTTTCGCGCATTTCCGTGCCGGGCTTGTCATCATCGACGGTGCCGATGATCGATACACCATGCGTATGGTCGCCGGTGACGACGATCAGCGTGTCCGGATGGGCCTTCTGGAATTCGCGGGCAACGCCGATGGCCTGGTCGAATTCGATGGTTTCCACGACGGCGCGGTCCCAATCGAGCGGATGGGACATCTTGTCGATCGAGGAACCTTCGACCATCAGGAAGAAACCATCAGGATTCTTGGAGAGGCGGTCGAGCGCAACCTTGGTCATGGCGACGAGACCCGGCTGGTTCGGGAACTTGTCAACGGTGCCCTTCTTCAGGAACTCGCGATCGAGCGTCACGTCCATATTGCCGGTGTGGAAGAGACCGAGCAGATTGCCTTCCGCCGATGCATTGGCTGCGAGCTCGTTCTTGTCGGTCGCAAGCTTGTAGCCGGCATCCTGAAACAGCTTGATGTAGTCCTGGTTGTCCTTGCGCTTGGAACCGGCGACCTCCTTGCCGAGGAAATAGGCCGAGCCGCCACCAAGCAGGACTTCGGGCTTGACGTCGAGCAGCATGCCGACGACATCGGCCTTGTCGTTGCGGTTGCGGGTATGGGCAACGACCGCAGCCGGCGTAGCGTCCTCGACCTCGGCCGTTGCAACGATGCCGATCGACTTCTTGGTCAGGCGGCGGACAGCTTCCGCGAACGTTTCAACACGCGGGTCATCGAGGGAGGCCGGCGTACGGTCCGCGTAGACGCCGATCGCGTTGACGGCCGTCTTGTGGCCCGTCATGTAGGCCGACATTGTATTGGCCGAGTCTGTATCGACGGCGTTGGTCGCCGACGTGCCGATGAAGGCCATGCGCTCGAGATCGTCCATGTTCAAGCGGCCATTCGCCTTCCCTTCAGTCATGCCCTTGGACATGATGCGGGCAGCGGTGCGATGCGCAACGGAAAGCCCGTCGCCCAGCAGGAAGATGATGTTCTTGGCCTTCGGCTCGGCTACGGTTTCGTAAACGTTCCAGGTGACGGACTTCGTCTCGTCTCCGGCAGCAACTTCGACCTTGTAGTCGCCCGGAGCGGAAATCTTCAGGCCGCGCAGCAGGAGAGCGGAGCCGAGAGCCTTGTCATCCTTGCCTTTTTCCAACTCGACGAACTGCGCTTCGCCCCCGAGCACGGTCTTGTAATCCCGGCCGTTGACGGTGATCTTCACGTCTTCGGGCTTGACCTGCTTGTTGAGCTCGACCTTGAAATCGAACGGCGAACCGACGAGGATCGTCGCGCGATCGAGCGGATAGACCGTCGTCGCCTGAGCGGCGCCCGCAAGGATGGTGGTGGCCGCAAAGGCGGCAAGAAGCGTACGCATGGAAAACCCCCGTTTTCGTGCAGACATTGATGACCGGGCCGGGATACCTCCCAAGGATGACAGCGGCATGACAAAACGTCGCAGCGCTGCGGCCGCCGCCTTTGCCTGCCGGCTCGGAGTGCAAAAACCTTGACTCCTGTGGAAAACCTTCTAAGAGCAACAGCGGAAAAGGAATCTCCATGGTTCGCGACGAACACGCCATTGCCGAATGCAATGACCGGGCACGAGTTGCCGGGGTGGACATTGCCGTTCCGGTTTCCGCCAAAACCAAGGCCAAAACGACGACGAAAACCGTCTGACGTCTCTGGCCTGCCGCTCTCTCCCCGGCTCGGCTGGGGACAGGAAGACGCGATCCGTCGCGCCTTTCCCCTCACCGAACAAGAGGAGAGAAGAGAAAGAGAGCTTGAGAAATGGGTTTCAAAGTAGCAGTTGCGGGAGCGACCGGAAATGTCGGCCGGGAGATGCTCAACATCCTCTCCGAGCGCGGCTTCCCCGCCGATGAGGTCGTGGCACTCGCCTCCTCGCGTTCGCAGGGCACCGAGGTTTCCTACGGTGACCGGACGCTGAAGGTCTCCAATCTGGAGAATTACGATTTCTCCGATACCGACATCTGCCTGATGTCGGCCGGCGGCGAAGTCTCCAAGAAGTTCTCGCCGAAGATCGGCCAGCAGGGCTGCATCGTCATCGACAATTCGTCGGCTTGGCGTTACGACGCCGACGTGCCGCTGATCGTGCCGGAAGTGAACCCGGATGCCATCAGCCAGTTCACCAAGCGCAACATCATCGCCAATCCGAATTGCTCGACCGCCCAGCTGGTGGTGGCTCTGAAGCCGCTGCATGACTTCGCCAAGATCAAGCGCGTCGTCATCTCGACCTATCAGTCGGTCTCCGGCGCCGGCAAGGACGGCATGGACGAACTCTTCAACCAGACGCGCGCCGTCTTCGTCGCCGATCCGATCGAGAACAAGAAGTTCACCAAGCGCATCGCCTTCAACGTCATTCCGCACATCGACGTCTTCATGGAGGACGGCTACACCAAGGAAGAGTGGAAGGTGCTGGCCGAGACGAAGAAGATGCTCGATCCGAAGATCAAGGTGACCTGCACGGCAGTGCGCGTGCCGGTTTTCATCGGCCATTCGGAATCGGTCAATATCGAATTCGAAAACGAGATCACGGCCGACCAGGCTCGCGACATCCTGCGCGATGCACCGGGCTGCCTCGTTATCGACAAGCGCGAGAACGGCGGCTACATCACGCCATATGAATCCGCCGGCGAAGATGCGACCTACATCTCCCGCATCCGTGAGGATGCGACGGTTGAAAATGGCCTCAACATCTGGGTGGTCTCCGACAATCTGCGCAAGGGCGCAGCGTTGAACGCCATCCAGATCGCCGAGCTGCTCGTCAATCGCGGTCTTGTCAAGCCGCGCAAGCAGGCCGCCTGATACCATTTGTAAACCATAATATGTTAAAGCCCTGCCGATGAAGGCGGGGCTTTTTGCCGGGCCGTAAGCGCCTCTATTCATAAGCGCTTACTAAAAGGTGATCGTGACAAGATCGCTTTCGGCTGGCATTCTGCCCGGCGTCAAGCCAAGGCGTGCCGCCCGAAACCGTTGAGTGGTTTTGGGAAAACGGCATGCACAGACCGAAGATTTAGGGCGCGTCGCATGGTTCCGATCGGCCGCGGCGCGCTTCAGCAGACTGGAGCGGGGTTTCTCATGCGCATGACAACATTCCTTCTGGCAGCGTTTACGGCAGCCGGCGTTCTTCACGCGCTGCCGGCAGCGGCCCAGGGCGCCCAATGCGGCAACAATAGCAGCGGTTTCAATGCATGGGTCGCCGACTTCAAGCAGGAAGCAGCGGCAAACGGCGTCAACCGCTCGGTCCTCGACCGCGCCTTCGCCAACGTCAATTACAACAAACCGACGATCGCCGCCGACCGCGGCCAGAAGAGCTTCAAACTGTCCTTCGACGCTTTCATGCAGAAGCGCGGCGGTGCCGCCATCATCTCCCGCGGCCGCAGCATGAAGGCTGCCAACCAGGCGCTTTTTGCTTCGATCGAGCGCCGTTTCGGCGTTCCGGCTGGCCCACTGATCGCAATCTGGGGCATGGAAACCGGTTTTGGCAGCTATATGGGCAACCAGCATACGCTGTCGGCTGTTTCGACCCTTGCCTATGACTGCCGCCGTTCGGAATATTTCACCGACCAGCTCTATGCCGCGCTCCAGCTCGTTTCCGAAGGTTATCTGAGCCCGCAGGCCAAGGGTGCTGCCCATGGTGAAATCGGCCAGACGCAGTTCCTGCCGCGCAATGTCGTGCGCTTCGGTGCCGATGGCGACGGCGACGGCCGCGTCGACATGGTCGGTTCCCGCGCCGATGCGCTGGCCTCGACGGCGAATTTCCTCAAGGGCCACGGTTGGCGCCCCGGCGCCGGCTATCAGCCCGGAGAGCCGAATTTCGTTGCCATCCAGGGCTGGAACGCCGCCACCGTCTACCAGCAGGCGATCGCCTATATCGGCCAGCAGATCGACGGCAGATAATGCATGTCGCCCGGAAGCGTGCAGCGGTTCCGGGACAACGACATGCATAAGACAAAAGGACTTTAAGTCTTTATCGACACCGATAGCCGGAAACGCCGCTGCGATATGCGGCGTTTTTCATTTGCGGGAATCAAAACCGCCGCCGGACGCCGTCTTGCGTCGCTCCTCCGGGGCCGAAGCCTGCACGATCGGTCCCGAAACCACGCAGTTGCGGCCAGAGGCCTTGGCGGCGTAGAGCGCCAGGTCGGCGCGTTTGACCAGATCCTCGAAGTTCCTGTTGGAGACTTCATTTGCCCGGCCGGCGCATCCGAAACTCGCCGTTACCTTGAGAATTTCGCCGCTCGGCAAGGGGATTTCCGCCGCCTCGATCGCCAGCCGCACACGCTCGGCAACGATTACGGCATCGTCGGGCGTCGAATCCGGCAGAAGCGCCAGGAACTCCTCGCCGCCATGGCGCACCAGCAGATCGAAGGAACGGAAATTCTCGCGCGCAACGCCCGCGACCTGCCGGAGCACGGCATCGCCGGCGTCATGGCCGTGAACATCGTTGGTCCTCTTGAAATGATCGAGGTCGAAGAGCACGACGGAGATCCAGCGCGATCCGTGTTCGGCTTGTGTGAGAAGCGCCGATGCGGCGACCTCGAAGCCGCGCCTGTTGTACAGGCCGGTCAGAAGGTCTGTCTGGGCGGCATTGCGCAACTCGCCCACCAGCGTCTCGCGATCCCGCGTCAGCCGATCGATCAGGCGCAGGCCCCTTGCCGCCAGCACCATCACCAACGTGGCGAGAATGAGCAGACCGGCACACAGCGCCAGAATCCGCGTCAGATGTATGTGCGCGCGGCTCGAAAGGCTCTCGCCGGTCTCGTGAATATCTTTTGCGGCCTCGACCATCTTCTGCTGCAGGAAGGTCATGCGTTCGCTCTGCGCGGCTGCCCAGACGTCGCGCACGGCCCGCGTCGGCCGCGATCCGGCAAGGATGGCGTCGGTGATCGCATTCGCCTTCACCTGACTGCTGCGGGCGAGATAGGCGACGATCTCGCGCACGATCGGTGCCGCGGAATGAAAGACCATGTGGTCCATGCCCTCACCGAGCATGGTCTTGCCCTGTACGAACTGCTCCACCGGAAATCTGGCGGAAACGCCGCGATCGAGATAGCGGGTGCCGACGCCGGTAATCAGCCTTTCGCCGTAATACGTCAGCAGGATGCCCATCAGCTGGTTGGATTTCTCAAGCAGCATCGGATCGCTGATCAGTGGTGAAAGCGCATCGACGACGGCAAGCTGCTTGAGAGCCGCGTACCAGTAGATGGAACCGGGATCGCTGCCGGCATAACGGCCCTGGTCGACGGCGCTGCGCGCGGCAATGATGCGGCTGTATGCAAGGCTGAGAACCGACAATTCGCCGACGAGGCCGTCATCGAGCGTATCGCGGGAGGGCAGGCTGGCATAGAAAGCGCGGCGCTCGCGATCGAGCGTCACCCGGCTTCGTTGCATTTCGGCGGCAGTCGTGCTGCCGGGGTATGCGAGGTAGAGGCGGGTGGCGGCAATTTCACTCAGAATCTCCGTGGCGGCGATGGATCCGCCGCGGGCAAGCACATCGGCGAACTGCCGGTCCTTTTCGAGATCCCTGTATTGTTTGATTGAAGAGCGTATGACGACGACGCCTTCAATGAGCATGAAGACGAAGGGCAGCAGAATGGCGGCCAGGATAACCCGTTTGATGGTTTCGAACTTCATCGCCAATCGCCACGGTGATCAAAACGTCGGTCGTGAGCGACCAATTGACGGCGAGCTTAACAACAATCCTTAAAAAACTGATAAACCGGCGCGTCCTTAGATTTCGGGCCGAATGAAGTCGCGTGTCTCGGCGTCCATGACCCAGAGTTCACCGGTCGAAATGTCGAACCAGGCGCCGTGGAGATGAAGTTTCCCCGCTTCCTCGAGCGCCTTGATGTCGGGAAAGCTTCTGAGATTGCTGATCGAATTGCGAATGGAGACGCGCTCCAGCGCCGTCTGCCGTTCGGCGGCCGTCATCACGTCGTTGCTCTGGATCTGCTCGGCGGCGGGTTTGACCAGCGACATCCAGCGGCCGATGAAGTCACCCGGCGACAATGGCTCGGCGTTCGGATCGAGCGCAGCCCGAATGCCGCCGCAACGGCCATGGCCCATGACGACGATATCCGTGACCTTCAGCACCTGCACGGCAAATTCGAGGGCGGCCGACGTCGAGTGGAAATGGCCATCCGGCTCGTAGGGCGGCACCATGTTGGCGACGTTGCGGATGACGAAGAGCTCGCCCGGGCCGGCATCGAAGATCAGCTCCGGCGCCGCCCGCGAATCCGAACAGGCAACGACCAGCGTATGCGGACTCTGGCCATTTTCGGCCAGCTGCCGATACCTGTCGCGGGCGTCGGCATAACGCCCGTTCATAAAGTTGCGATAGCCGTCCAGAAGAGGTGTTGGAAAACGCTGCATGCTTCTGGATTAGCGCGCGCGGAAGACAAGATCAACTGCTGCACCGCAAAATGAGCGCATTGGCAGATGCGTCATTTTTTCCGCCGCTGCGCCGGGTGCACGAGTCGGCGCATCTGCACCATGGCCATCGGCGTCGAAAGACTGGACGCATCGCTCGCCAGCATCAGTTCGTTGCTGCCGCGCTTGACGGCACGCGCGAGGACCTCGAAGACGCTGGCGGTGGCAAGCTGCAGCGCCTTCTCGTCCTCGAGCCCGGAAAGCAGGCGCGACAGGAAGACGGCGGCGAGCAGGTCGCCCAGACCATTCGGCGGATTGTCGACGACGCGGTGCTCGGCAAGAAGCGCGTGACGGCCGGAAAGATAGAGATTGCCGGTGCCGCCCGCCATCATCGGCACGGCCGAAGTGACAAGCATGCGCGATGGTCCGAGCGCGAGCGCCGCCTCCATGATCGCGCCATTGTCTTCGAGCGCTGCCCCCGAAAGCCATGCGAGTTCATAGCGGTTCGGCGTCGCCAGCGAGGCGAGCGGAATAAGGTGGTCGCGAATGGCCTCCGCGGTTGCTTCCGGCACATAAAGGCCGCCGAGATCGCCCATGACGGGATCGCAGACATAGATGTGCTCGGGATTGTTTTGCCGGAGCGCATCGACCAGCCGGGCGACGGAGCGGACTTGAGCGGCGTTGCCGAAATAGCCGGAAAGCACCGCCTTGACTTCGCCGATCCAGGGCGCGCGGATGAGATCGTCGATCGCCGCGTCGAAATCCGTTTCCGCAAAAGTCAGCCTCGTCGAGCGGCCATGGCCGGGATGCCAGGGCAGCACGACGGTCGGCAGGGCCCAGACCGGGTGGCCAAGCGTCTCCAGCGCAAAGACGGCTGCCCGGTTTCCGACCGAGCCACGCACCACATGGCTGGAGATGACGATGACTGCACCCGCTGCATTTTCCGACATGATATCCAGATCCGAATGATGACCGCGTTTGATGATCTTTTTGACGCCACGCTGTCAACCATTGTTCATGCGAGCGTGGAAATGTGCGGCGGAACGAAAATCCTGAAGACGGAACTTTCTCTTTCATTTCGCCACGAAAGCGGAAAATTTCTTGGATTTTCTCGTTTCGAGCGCCAAAAAAGCGCCAAAACAATCCTTCGAACCTCTCTTTTAGAGATTTTTTCGAAGAATCTTCTGCTAGCTTGCAGAAAATCAGACCATTGAGGGAGGCGATCCATGGCTGCCAGAAACAATCCGAAACGGGAAAAGCAGATCGAAAGCGCGCGCAAGATCGCCAAGGCGACGGGCGAGGCGCATCTCGATCCGGAAATTCTCTTCGGCCGGGCAAGCAATGATGATCTCGAACTCTATACGCCTGAAATGCTGGCACTCTCTGCCGTACACTCGGCAAAGGAACTCGCCGCATGGAGCGGCAAGGCGCCGCGCGTCAGCATCGACACCATTGCCGACGTGACGCCGGATGGCATCGCCGTCTCGGTGCTTTCCGTCACCGACCGGAACATGCCTTTTCTGTTTGAATCGGTCATGGGTGAAGTGACGAGCAGCTATCGCGACCTGTTCATGGCCGTGCATCCCATCCTGGTCATGGAAAAGGGCAAGGCGCCTGCGCTCTATTCCGCCGATCACCCGAGCGACCCGACCAATCGCGTCAGCCATATCCAGCTTCATATTGCGCCGCTCAATTCCACCCAGACCGCCGATCTCGTCAAACGCATCGAAACCGTGCTCGAACAGGTGCGCCTGTCGGTGTCCGACTGGAAGCCGATGCTTTCCAAGGTCGACGGCGTGATCGCCGAGCTTTCGGCCAATGGCACCGGCCGCAAGAAGGCCGATCGCGACGAAGCCGTCGCCTTCCTGACCTGGCTGCGCGACGAGAATTTCACTTTCCTCGGCATGCGTGAATATGTCTATTCCGGCAAGGGGAGCGATGCCAGGGTCGAACGCGACAAGGGAGCAGGCCTCGGCATCCTCTCCAACCCCGATGTTCTCGTGTTGCGCACCGGCAAGGACGCCGTGACGACTACGCCTGAGATTCTTGCCTTCCTCGACGGCCCCGACTTCCTGATCGTCACCAAGGCGAATGTGAAATCGATCGTCCATCGCCGGGCCTATATGGATTATGTCGGCGTCAAGCGCTTCGACGCGCAAGGCAAGGTCACCGGCGAACTGCGTATCGTCGGCCTTTTCACCTCGACGGCCTATACGTCGCTCGCCTCGGAAATCCCGCTGCTGCGTTCTAAGGTCGAGAAGGTGAAGGAGCATTTCGGCTTCGACCCGATGAGCCATTCCGGCCGCATGCTCGACAACACGCTGGAATCCTATCCGCGCGACGATCTCTTCCAGATCGACACGACGCTGCTTGCAAGTTTTGCCGAACAGATCAACGACCTGGCCGATCGGCCGCGCGTGCGCGTCCTGCCGCGCATCGACCATTTCGATCGCTTCGTCTCGGTGATCGTCTACGTGCCGCGCGAGGAATATGACTCGATCGTTCGCGAGCGGATCGGCACCTATCTGAAGACCGTCTATGACGGCCGCGTCTCCGCCTATTACCCGGCTTTCCCGGAAGGCGGCGTGGCGCGCGTACATTTCATCATCGGTCGCTCCGGCGGCAAGACGCCACGCATTCCGCAGGCAAAGCTTGAGCAGATGATCCGTGAGATCACCGCCCGCTGGGACGACCGTTTCGAGGCACTGGCCGGGGCAAAGGCGCCGAAGATATCGGTCGACCAGGCCTTCCAGGATTCCTTCACCCCGGAGGAAACCGTGGCCGACCTTGCGGATATCGGCGCCTGCGCCGCAGGCGAGCCGCTTCGCATCCAGTTCTACCATCGTCAGGAAGAGCAGGGCCGCACCCTTTCCTTGAAGATCTTCCACGCCGGCGGCCAGCTGGCGCTGTCGCGCCGCGTGCCGCTTCTCGAGAATCTCGGCTTCAATGTCGTCAGCGAACGTACCTTCGACATCGGAGTGCCGGCCGCCGATGCAGAAACGAAACTCGTCGTGCTGCACGACATGGAGCTCGAAACCCGCAATGGCGGCGAAATCGATCTGGCGCGTTACGGCGCCGCCCTCGAGGAAGCCTTCGTAGCCGCCTTCGCCGGCACGATCGACAATGACAGCTTCAACCGGCTGATCATTTCGGCCGGGCTTTCGGCGCGCGAGACCAACGTGCTGCGCGCCTATGCGCGTTATCTCCGCCAGGCCGGCATCGCCTATTCGCAGGACTATATCGCAACGACGCTCGACAAATATCCTGTCGTCGCCGCCGCCATCTTTCGTCTCTTCCATGACACTCTCGACACCCGGCTGTCGGAGAAGGTCCGCGTGAAGAAACTTGCCGAACTGCACCAGGCGATCGAGGCAGAGCTCGCCGACGTGCCGAGCCTTGACGACGACCGTATCCTGCGCCGCTACGTCAATATCGTCGATGCGACGCTGCGCACTAACTATTTCCAGAAGAACCCCGACGGCTCGCCGAAACCGATGCTGGCCTTCAAGCTCGATCCGCACCTGGTCGACGGGCTGCCGGAACCGAAACCCTTCCGCGAGATGTTCGTCTACGGCGTCGAAGTCGAAGGTGTGCACCTGCGCTTCGGCAAGGTGGCGCGCGGCGGCCTGCGCTGGTCGGATCGCGCCGAGGATTACCGCACCGAAGTGCTCGGCCTCGTCAAGGCGCAGCAGGTGAAGAACGCGGTCATCGTGCCGGTCGGCGCCAAGGGCGGCTTCTATCCAAAGAAGCTCCCGGTCGGCGGCAGCCGCGACGAGATCTTCAATACCGGCCGCGAGGCTTACAAGACCTATATCCGCACGCTGCTTTCGATCACCGACAATATATCGGGCGCCGATATCGTGCCGCCGAAGGATACGGTCAGGCTCGACGGTGACGACCCCTATTTCGTCGTCGCCGCCGACAAGGGCACCGCGACCTTCTCCGACACCGCCAATGCATTGGCGCAGGAAGCCGGCTTCTGGCTGGACGACGCCTTCGCTTCCGGCGGCTCGGCCGGTTATGACCACAAGAAGATGGGCATCACCGCCCGCGGCGCCTGGGAAACCGTGAAACGCCATTTCCGCGAAATGGACATCGATATCCAGACGACACCTTTTACCGTCGCCGGCGTCGGCGACATGTCGGGCGACGTCTTCGGCAACGGCATGCTGCTGTCTCCCAAGATCCGGCTCATTGCCGCCTTCGATCATCGCGACATCATCATCGATCCCGATCCCGACATGGAAAAGGCGCTGGCCGAACGTCAGCGGCTCTTCGACCTGCCGCGTTCGAGTTGGCAGGATTTCGACAAGAGCAAGCTCTCGAAGGGGGCAATGATCATTTCTCGCTCGGCGAAATCGGTCTCGCTGACGCCGGAAGCGGTTGCTGCAATCGGCATCGACAAGGCCGTGGCCACGCCCTTCGAAATCATCACGGCGATCCTGAAGAGTGAGGTCGACCTGCTCTGGTTCGGCGGCATCGGCACCTATGTGAAAGCGCCTTCCGAAACCGACACCGAAGTCGGCGACCGCGCCAACGACCCAATCCGCATCACCGCGGTTGAGGTGCGCGCCAAGGTGATCGGCGAGGGCGCAAACCTCGGCGTTACCCAGAAGGGCCGCATCGCCTATAGTCTGAAGGGTGGACGCTGCAACTCCGACGCCATCGACAACTCGGCCGGCGTCAACACCTCGGACGTTGAGGTCAACATCAAGATCGCGCTGGCCGCCGCCATGCACGACGGACGCCTGACGCGGGCAAAACGCGACCAGCTTCTTTCCTCGATGACCGGCGAAGTGGCGGCCCTGGTGCTGCGCAACAATTACCTGCAGTCGCTGGCGATCTCGCTGACAGAACGCAAGGGCACGGCAAATGGCCTGGAACTTGCGCGCTTCATGACGGTTCTCGAAGGCGCCAAGCAGCTGAATCGCAAGGTCGAGACGCTGCCGGACGACCAGACCCTCGCCGAACGCTATGCTGCCGGCAAGCCGCTGACGCGGCCGGAAATCGGCGTGCTGCTGTCTTATGCCAAGATCGTGCTCTTCGATGCGCTGGCCGCAAGCGATCTGCCGGATGATCCCTATTTCACCGCGACGCTTTCGAATTATTTCCCCGTCAAGATGCAGAAGACGAATGCCGGCGATATCGCCAGCCATCGCCTGAAGCACGAAATCGTCGCGACGGTGCTTGCCAATGAAGCGATCAACCGCGGCGGGCCGAGCTTCACCGTCGCCATGATGGACGCGACGGCGGCCTCGGCGCCGGAAGTGGTGCGCGCCGCGATCGTTGCCCGCGACGGGTTCGACCTGACCCGGCTCTGGTCCGAAACGGACGCTCTCGACGGCAAGATATCAGGTGAGATGCAGAACCGCATCTACGAGGAAATCAGCCATAGCTTTATCGTGTTGACGCGACTGCTCTTGAAGACCGGCATGACCAAGGCCGATATGGCGGAAGTGATTAGCCGGCTGCAGGCAGCCCTGAAGAGGCTGAGGCCTGCCTTCGCCGAACAGGCGGCCGGCGATACCGCCACCCGCCAGGCGGAGTACGGCCAGGCAGGCGTGCCCGAAAAGCTCGCGGCCGAGATTGCCAACCTCCAAAGCTTCGCGCTGGTGCCGGAGATCATGCAGATTACCGAACGCACCGGCGAGCCCCTGGTGCGCGCCGCTGAAAACTACTTCGCGGTGTCGCAGACCTTCCGTATCGCCAGGCTGCTGGCAGCCGGCGGACGGATCCTCACCTCCGACCATTACGAGAATCTGGCGCTTGCCCGCAGCATCGACCAGATCGCCAGCGCCAGACGCGACATCGTCATCTCGGCTCTTTCCGATCACGGCAAGGAAAAGCTTCCGGTTCAGGCCTGGCATGCGCAGGATCGCATCCGCATCAACCGTATCCTCGAAGAGCTTTCGAGCCTCAGCGACGGCGGCGATCCCAACCTTGCGCGTATTACCGTTGCCGCAGGTATCCTGACCGATCTTGCGCGCGACCGGGCGAGGTGAGACAGTCCGCGAAAAAAGGAGCGGATGTTGAATCGCATTGACTGGACAGGAACGCAACCGCCGAAGGCCACGGAGAAGGGCATATGGGGGTGGATGTTCTTCGATTGGGCAGCGCAGCCCTTCTTTACCGTGGTCACAACCTTTATCTTCGGGCCCTATTTCGTTTCCCGCCTGACCGATGACCCGGTTTCCGCGCAGACGACGTGGAGCAACATGGCGACGATCTCCTCGGTGATCATCGCCCTGCTCTCACCCGTTCTCGGCTCGATCGCCGACCAGTCCGGCGCACGCAAACCCTGGATCGGCTTCTTCGCCGTCATCAAGATCGCCAGCCTTTCCTGCCTGTGGTTTGCCGCCCCGGGTTCACCAGTCCTCTATCCCGTCATTTTCATGATCCTCGCCTCGATCTCGGCGGAGTTTTCGATCGTCTTCAACGATTCGATGATGCCGCGCCTGGTCGCCAGGCACGAGGTCGGAAAGCTCTCCAACACCGCCTGGGGGCTCGGTTATCTGGGCGGCATGATCGTGCTCATTGCCGTCGTGACGCTTTTGGCGGCAAGTCCCGAGAGCGGCAAGACCATCCTCGGCCTCGATCCGTTATTCGGTCTCGATCCCAAGACCGGCCAGGATGCACGCATCACCGGGCCGATCTCGGCCGTCTGGTACCTGATCTTCATCCTGCCGATGTTCTTCTTCACACCGGATGTCGGCAAGGGCCTTCCCTTCGGCACCGCTGTCCGCTCGGGCTTGCGGGAGCTCAGGAATACGCTTGCCGAACTTAAGGAGCGCCGCGGCATCCTGACATTCCTCGTCGCCCGGATGATCTATCAGGACGGCGTCAACGGCCTGCTGATCCTTGGTGGAATCTTTGCGGCCGGCATGTTCGGCTGGGCGACAATCGAGATCGGCATCTACGGCATCATCTTGAATGTCGTCGCGATCTTCGGCTGCCTGATCGCCGGCCGCGTCGACAGGAGCGTCGGTTCGAAGGTGACCGTCGTCATCAGCCTGACCATGCTGCTTCTCGCCACCATCGGCATCATCTCGACAGGACCGGGTTACACGCTGTTCGGACTGATGCCGCTGCCGATGGCCGATTCCGGTGGCCTCTTCGGGACCGCGGCGGAAAAGGCTTATATCCTCTATGGTCTGCTGATCGGGCTCGCCTTCGGGCCGGTGCAGGCCTCGTCGCGCTCCTATCTCGCCCGCAGCGTCAGCCCCGAGGAGGCCGGCCGCTATTTCGGCATTTATGCGCTTTCGGGGCGCGCCACGAGTTTCATGGCGACGCTGCTCTTCTCGCTGGTGACCTATATCAGCGGATCACCGCGGCTCGGAATGGCAACGCTGATCCTGTTTCTCGCCGGCGGACTGGTGCTCCTGATCCGCACGCCCTATCCGGCCGATCGGGCATAGGAACAGGCCCGATCAAGCCGGAGATGAGCGCGTGCCGCGCCCGATCCTCATTCAATGGCGGAAATGGCGCATGCCGGTGAACACCATCGCGATGCCGTGTTCGTTGGCAGCATCGATGACTTCCTGGTCGCGCATCGAGCCGCCCGGCTGGATAACCGCGGTCGCCCCTGCGGCGATCATCGACAGAAGACCGTCAGCAAAAGGCAGGAAGGCTTCGGAGGCGACTGCCGAACCATGGGTCATCGGCACGGCAAGGCCGAGCGCCTTGGCGGCCTCCTCGGCCTTCAAAGCGGCGATGCGGGCCGAATCGACGCGGCTCATCTGGCCGGCGCCGATACCGGCTGTCTGGCCGTCCTTGGCATAGACCACGGCATTCGATTTCACATGTTTGCCGACCTTGAAGGCGAACTTCATGTCATCAAGTTCCCGTGCCGTCGGCGCGCGCCTGGTGACGACCTTGAGTTCCAGATCTTCGACCATGCCGTTGTCCCGGCTCTGGACCAGCAGGCCGCCGGAAACGGTCTTTGCCGTCAGGCCTGCGGCACGCGGATCGGGCAGGCCGCCGGCCGACAGCAGCCGCAGATTCGGTTTGCGGGCGACGATCGCCTTCGCCTCCTCCGTCACATCCGGCGCGATGATCACTTCGGTGAAGAGCTTGACGATCTCTTCGGCCGTTTCGGCGTCCAGCGTCCGGTTGAGGGCAATGATCCCGCCGAAGGCGGAAACGGAATCGCAGGCGAGCGCCCGCTGATAGGCTTCGACCAGGCTCGATCCGGTGGCAACACCGCAGGGATTGGCATGCTTGATGATGGCGCAGGCCGGCGCTGTCTCAGGCAGGAACTCGGCGACGAGCTCGTAGGCGGCATCCGTATCGTTGATGTTGTTGTAGGAGAGCTGCTTGCCCTGGAGAAGGGTGGCCGTAGAAACACCCGGGCGCTTCTCGCCGGTGACATAGAAGGCCGCCTTCTGATGCGGGTTTTCGCCGTAGCGCATCTCTTCCTTCAGCGCACCGCCGATGACCCGGTGGTGCGGCGTGTCGATCGACAGCGCCTCGGCGAACCAGTTGGAAATCATCGCATCATAGGCGGCGGTGCGGGCATAGGCCTTGGCGGCCATGCGCTGGCGGAAGGCATAGCCAGTCTTGCCGTCATCTGCGGAAAGCTGCTCCGTGAGTTCGGCATAATCGGCCGGATCGGTCAGAATCGTCACATAGGCATGGTTCTTGGCCGATGCGCGGATCATCGCCGGACCGCCGATATCGATATTCTCGACAGTCGTCGGATAGTCGCCGCCGGCGGCGCGCACCTCCTCGAAGGGGTAGAGATTGATGACGGCGAGGTCGATGCTCTCGATACCGTGCGTTTTCATCGCCTCCTGGTGTTCGCTGTCGTCGCGGATCGCCAGCAGACCGCCATGCACCGTCGGATGCAGCGTCTTGACGCGCCCGTCCATGATCTCCGGAAACCCGGTGATTTCGGAGACATCGGTGACGGCGAGACCGGCAGCAGTGATCGCTTTATAGGTGCCACCGGTCGAAAGCAGGCGGACGCCCCTGGCAGACAGGGCGTGGGCGAGCTCGACGATCCCGGTCTTGTCGAAGACGGAAATGAGTGCGGTCTTAATTTCGACCTTGTCGGGGGCGGGGATCTTCTTGGAAATGACGGCCATGAAACCTTCTCCGTTCGGGCTTCGGGAGATATCCGCGAGGGATGCTCGCATGCTGGCGTCGCGTTAGCACAGCTTTGCCGCCGCGCAAACAGGCGTCGGCACATGATCTAGCCCTTGCGGGACAGGAACCAGCGGATTTCCGTCTTCTCGGCAAGATCGAAATCGATCTCGATCTGGTCCGAACCGCAGATGCCGGAGCTGTCGGCGAAGAAAATGTCCTCGGTGATCAGCACTTCATTGCCGGGTGCCGAAAACAGCCAGCTTTCACCGTCCGGCGCCGTCAACAGCACGGACTCGCCGTCACTCTGATGCAGGACGATCGCGGGATGGATATGAAAACGGGCGACAGCATTCAGGGGCTCGTCACTCTCATATCCTTCGCGGACGACGAGCCGGTCGCGGCCTGTCACGATCGAGCCCGCGGCATTGAGGGTCAGTTCACGCTCGTGCAGCACCCCGAACACCCTGAGATAACCGTCATGGCTGAGCTTGATGCCGTCGCGTCCATCCTCCGTTTCGGCGCGCTCGACGGTGACTGTCTTGACCGGTTCGATGATCGCGTGATTGAGGAAGGGCGAGGGCGAAAAACGGCTGGACGAGGTGTCGTTGAGGATGACGGTCGAATGCGCCGCCGTCGTTCGCGCCATCTGGACATAGCGGTGCCCGGCAAATTTCGGCGAACCGGAATTGACGATGAAGCGATGGCGGCCGGACGACATCTCGAAGGAGAGGCTGCCGGCATGCGCGGTCCGCAGCCCGCCTGCCGAAGGCGGCGTGCCGGTATCGGCAATGATCACGGTCTTCCCGCCGGAAAGCCGCTGATAGCGCGAATGCGGCAAAGCTTTGAACGGCTGACCGGCGGTCTCGTCATATCGCAGCACCGACATCAGCTCGTTTGCGAGCGTCGAGGTCGCTCCGTTGAAGAGCGCCAGGTCGCCGTCCTGATGGCGAAAGAACCGCAATGCCGGATACATGCGGTCGATGCCGGAGATCAGCTTCTGCGGCAGGTCATGACCGAGATTGACATAGGTCTGCCTGAGCGGCAGCAGATCAAGCAGCAATTCCAGCCCGACACGTGGATTGCGCGAGATATGGCCGCCATCCGACAGAATCTGGCTATCGAACTCGCGGTCGAGCGCCTGCGCCGCCCTTCTGAGCGTGGAGGCGCGCGCCGGCATGGCAACGGAGGCCATGGCGAGCGCAATACGCAGCCGAAACAGCTCCAGGCCGCCGAGGGTGAACGGCGCCATGCGGTGCAGGAACCTCACCTGGAACGCCAGCGACTTCATGAAGCGGCGATAGAAGCCGCGATCGGCGTTCTGCAGCACCACCGGTGAATGCGACAGCCAGGCAATGACGCGCTGGGCGGTGACGTCGGTCTCCCAGGCGACCCCCTCCATCCGGCCGGCATGGATGGAAAGCCAGCTGTCGACGATCGCGCGGGCGGCAGCCGAGCTGCGCTCCGTCTTGTTCGCCCGCATATGCCGCAACCAGCCGAAGCTATGAAGACGGATCGCGAAGGGGCGCGAGGGCAGGGTGAAGGTGAAGGGCGACTTTCCGTTGGTTTCCAGCATCCGCCCGGCCAGGAGAAAACGTCCGTTGAGGATCTCGTCGGCCACATGCGGATCGATGCTGCGCAGATCGGTCGGCGCGACGATCAGACGCTCGGGCACCTTGATCGAATGGCGAAAGAGCTTCAGGCGCAGCAACGCGACGCGGCGCAAGGCGCGCCGCCAAGCCTCCCGAACATACATGCTCGCAAAACGCCGACCAAACTGCATATTCTATTGTCTATTGACCCTCGTGGTTAAGAATAGGTGAAAAGCGGCCGATTTCATCGTCCGCAATGAATTAATTCGTGACAAGGTTCGAATATACGCAATTAACGCGTTTCAACGGCATCATGCGGGCGGTTTTGTGAGAACGGCATGCGTAATGCCGGGCTGTGAAATGTCTGGCTTGGCGGAGATTCGCCTGGGCGCGCTCAAGCCTGCAATCAGGCCACGCGACGCAGCACGGCCGCATAGAAGCCGTCGAGGCCGGAGGCGATGCCATCGGGCATTTTCAGCATGGTGGGAAGCGTGCGGAATTCGCCGAGTGGTGTGATCGCCGCCTCGAGGCCGGGCCAGTCGCCGGCACCGATCGAAACGCGCTCGACCGCATCCGTATCGGAAAGAACACGGGCGACGACGTCCTCACCCTCGGCAGGGTCGAGCGAGCAATTCGAAAAAACCAGCGTGCCGCCCGGCTTCAGCAATGTCAGCGCATGGCGCAGCAGCCGTTCCTGTAGCGCCGCCAGCCTGGCAATATCCTCAGCTCCTTTGGTCCACAGCACGTCAGGGTGCCGGCGTGTCGTGCCGGTGGAAGAGCAGGGGGCATCGAGCAGGATCGCATCGAAACGCTCCGCCGGCTCGAACGTCGTCAGGTCTGCCGCAATCGTCTCGGCTTTGAGGCCAAGCCGGTCGAGATTCGACCGCAGCCGTCTTAGCCGGCTTTCCGACTGGTCGAGGGCGGTGACTTCGCCACCGGCAAGAATGAGCTGCGCCGTCTTGCCGCCGGGCGCGGCGCAGAGATCGGCGGTACGTCTGCCCGAGAGATCGCCGAAAAGCTTGGCGGGGATGCTTGCTGCCGCATCCTGCACCCACCATTCGCCCTCATCGAAGCCTTCGAGCGCAGGAATGCCGCCGTCGAAGGCAGCAAGCCGCACACCGCCCGTCGGCAGGGCAACACCGTTCAGCCGCTTGGCCCAGCCTTCAGGGTCGGATTTGACGGTCAGATCGATCGCGGCCGGCTCGAGCTGGGATTCCGAAATCGCCAGCGCCGCATCCCGGCCATAAGCCTTCTCCAGCCTGGCGATGAACCAGGCCGGCATCGGCGCGACCTTGCCGATCTCACCCAGCACCTCAGCCTTTTCGCGGCCGAGCCGACGGAGGATGGCATTGACCAGCTTGGCGAAACGGCGATTGCGCGGGTCCTGATTGGCCTGCTCGACGGCAAGATCGACAGCCGAATGATCGGGCACGTCGAGATAGAGGATCTGCGCCGCGCCGATCGCAAGCACATGATGCAGCGCCCTTGCCCCCTCCGGCAGCGGCGAATCCAGCAGCCCGGCAATGGCGGCATCGATGCGCGGCAGATGACGCAGCGTCGTGTTCAGGATGGCGCGGACGAGCGCCCGGTCGCTTTCGCCGAGCGCCCTATAGGCCGGATTGCCGTGTTCATGATCGAGAGCGCCGTCGAGCGGCAGCTTGCGGTCGACGACGGCAGCAAGAATTTTTGCCGCGGCGGCCCGCGCCTGCATGCCGGGTTTAGCCGGTGCGGAGCGCTCGGCGGAGGGCTTTTGCTTGCGGAATGGCTTCTTCGTGCCGTCTGAATTCAAGACCACGGACCTTTTGGCGGTTGCGAACCACCGCGACCAAGGCCCGTATCCGGAACAGAGCGCGATTTGCGCGACGGATTAGCAGCACGCGCCGGCGACGTCGAGACATTCATGCCGCCTTGCGCCATGTCATACAGGGCAGCGATGCGGTTTTCCGTGTTCGGATGGGTGGAAAACAGATTGTCCATCCGCTCTCCGGAGAGCGGATTGATGATGAACATATGTGCCGTCGCCGGATTGCGCTCGGCATCTTCGTTCGGAACATGGGCGGCACCGCGCGCGATCTTGCCGAGCGCCGAAGCGAGCCAGAGCGGATTGCCGCAGATCTCGGCGCCGCGGCGGTCGGCCGAATATTCGCGCGTGCGGCTGATCGCCATCTGCACCAGCATGGCGGCGAGCGGCGCCACGATCATCGCGACGATGACGCCGATGAAGCCGAGAGGATTGCTGTTGTTGTCACGATTGCCCCCGAAGAAGAAAGCGAAGTTGCCAAGCATCGAGATCGCACCGGCAAGTGTTGCCGTGATCGTCATCGTCAGCGTGTCGCGGTTCTGAATATGCGCCAGTTCATGCGCCATTACGCCCGCCACCTCCTCGGGAGACAATGCGCTGAGCAGGCCGGTAGAGGCGGCCACGGCAGCATTGTCGGGATTGCGGCCGGTGGCGAAGGCATTCGGCTGCGGGCTGTCGTAGAGATAGACCTTCGGCATCGGCAAACCGGCATTGCCGGCGAGATCGCGCACGATCCGGAAAAACTCAGGCGCGTTGCGCTCGTCGACCTCCTGCGCGCGATAGGCCGAAAGCACCATCCGATCGGAATTCCAGTAGGAGAAGAAATTCATGCCGGCGGCAATGACGAAGGCGATCATCATGCCGGCCCGACCGCCGATCAGGAAGCCGACGAACATGAAAAGCGCCGTCATGAAGGCAAGCAACATGGCAGTGCGGACGAGGTTCATTGCGGATCTCCATCTCCGATTTCGGCGTCCCAAGCTTTCAATCCCGGCGCCGGCGCATTATGATTTGGTTATTCACCAGCCATTTTCAATATTTTCCGGCAGGAGAAGGCATGCAGGACGCTGATAATGACAATAGCGAAACGCCGGTAGCCGAGGGGTCGGAGCCACCGCGCAAGACGCTGTCCCCGGCTGCCAGGCGCGCGCTTGCCGAAGCCGAAGAGCGGCGGAAGAACCAGAAACCGCTGGAACTGCCGCCGGAGACCGGCGGTCGCGGCGGAGCCGAACCGGCGCGCTTCGGCGACTATGAGATCAACGGCCGGGCGATCGATTTCTGAGTAATATTCCTATTGGCTTCTTTCGATCGGAATATGCGGATTTACGAAATCACTATGGCGGAGCTGCACTCCACGCAGATGGCCTATGTAAGTAGAATCCGGCTAACGAGCCTTAGGCTCCAGTATTTTTGCCGTATCCTGATGTCGTCTTGACGGACGGACGTTGCCTCACCGAGGGCTTCGCCCGTGATTGCGGTCAACGCACGCCAATGCGTCGACGAAATGGGAGCCGCTCCGGAAGCCGCGAGGGACGGAGCGGCTCCATATCTCAGGCCGTCGCCTTGTTCTGTCGGTTGGCGATCAGATCGTCGACCACGGCGGGATCGGCGAGCGTCGAGGTGTCGCCAAGTGCACCGAAATCGTCCTCGGCGATCTTGCGCAGGATGCGGCGCATGATCTTTCCGGACCGGGTCTTCGGCAGACCGGGCGCGAACTGGATCTTGTCGGGCGCGGCGATCGGGCCGATTTCCGCCCGCACATGTTTCACCAGTTCCTGGCGAAGCGCGTCTGAACCATCGTGACCGGCCATCAGCGTCACATAGCAATAGATACCCTGGCCCTTGATCGGATGCGGATAACCGACAACAGCAGCTTCCGAAACCAGATTGTGCGAGACGAGTGCCGATTCCACCTCTGCCGTGCCGAGCCGATGGCCGGAGACGTTCAGCACGTCGTCGACACGGCCGGTGATCCAGTAATAACCGTCCGCATCGCGCCGGCAGCCGTCGCCGGTGAAATACTTGCCCTTATAGGTGGAGAAGTAGGTCTGGATGAAGCGCTCGTGATCGCCGTAGACCGTGCGCATCTGACCCGGCCAGCTGTCGGTGATGCACAGATTGCCGTCGGCCGGGCCGTCCAGCACCTTGCCCTCATTGTCGACCAGCTGCGGTTTGATGCCGAAGAACGGGGTCGTCGCCGAACCGGGTTTCAGATCGGTGGCACCTGGCAGCGGCGTGATCATATGGCCGCCGGTTTCCGTCTGCCACCACGTGTCGATGACAGGGCAACGCTTGTCGCCGACGACATTGTAATACCACTCCCAGGCTTCGGGGTTGATCGGCTCGCCAACGGTGCCGAGCAGGCGTAGCGAAGAGCGCGAGGAGCGCGTGACGAAGTCGTCGCCGGCGCCCATCAGCGAGCGGATCGCTGTTGGCGCCGTATAGAAGATATTGACGTTATGCTTGTCGATGACTTCCCAGAAGCGGCCCTGGTCCGGGAAATTCGGCACGCCCTCGAACATCAGCGTCGTTGCGCAGTTGGCGAGCGGCCCATAGACGATATAGGAGTGGCCGGTGACCCAGCCGACATCGGCCGTGCACCAGTAGACGTCGCCGTCGTGATAATCGAAGACATATTCATGCGTCATCGCCGCATAGACGAGATAACCGCCGGTCGTGTGCAGCACGCCTTTCGGCTTACCGGTTGAGCCTGACGTATAAAGAATGAAGAGCGGATCTTCCGCCTTCATCTTCACCGGCGGGCATTCCGCCTTCACGGTGGCGATTTCCTGGTGATGCCAGAGATCGCGGCCTGGCGCCCAGCCGGTCTTGCCACCGGTGCGGCGAACGACCAGAACCTTCTCCACGATCACGTGCTGGCGTGCCGCGATATGAATTGCGGTATCAGTATTGTCCTTCAGCGGCACCGGCTTGCCGCCGCGCACACCTTCGTCGCATGTGATGACGAAGGTGGATTCGCAGTCAACGATGCGCCCCGCTAAGGCCTCCGGCGAGAAACCGCCGAAGACGACCGAATGCACCGCGCCGATGCGGGCGCAGGCGAGCATCGCATAGGCGGCTTCCGGGATCATCGGCATATAGATGGTGACGCGATCGCCCTTTTTGACGCCGTGCTTCTTCAAGACGTTCGCCATCCGGCAGACATGCTCGTAGAGCTCGTTATAGGTGACCTTCTTGTCGATATAGGGGTTGTCACCTTCCCAGATGATCGCCACCTGGTCGCCATTCGTTTTCAGATGTCGGTCGATACAGTTGTAGGAGACGTTGGTCTGGCCGTCCTCGAACCACTTGATCGAGACCTTGCCGGTAAAGGAGGTGTTCTTGACCTTGGTATAGGGCTTGAACCAGTCGATCCGCTTGCCGTGCTTGCCCCAGAACTTGTCCGGGTTCTCGACGCTTTCCTCGTACCATTTCAGGTACTTTTCCTTATCGATCAGGGCGCGCGCCTTCACCGGCTTCGTAACCGGATAGATCTTCTCCGACATGGAACTCCTCCTCATGGGACATGCGATGGGCCGCGCCGGCAAAGCGGGCCTGGATTTCAAATCCGGGCAATTCATAGCAGTTCGCATCGTGGCGGCAATTAGACAAAGGTCATTTCATTTTGGAAGAATTGCAATTCTGCGACAGTGCGGTTATATAGCGGCATATTTCCCGGACATTGTGGTGACAATCCACGGACCGCGACCGGCGCGGACGATAGAAGGACTATATCCATGGCTCAAACACTGCTCATGCCGAAGGCGACAGCCATCTGGCTCGTCGACAATACGGCACTGTCTTTCGATCAGATTGCGCAGTTTTGCAAACTGCATCCGCTCGAAGTCAAGGCGATCGCCGATGGCGAAGCGGCGCAGGGTATCAAGGGCCTCGACCCGATCTCGACGGGACAGCTCTCCCGCGACGAGATCGCCCGCGCCGAAGCCAATCCGAACCACAAGCTGAAGCTTTCCGAACCAAAGGTGCGCGTGCCGGAATCCAAGCGCCGCGGCCCGCGTTATACGCCGGTTTCGAAGCGTCAGGACCGCCCGAACGCCATTCTCTGGCTCGTTCGCAACCATCCGGAGCTGAAGGACGCGCAGATTTCCCGCCTCGTCGGCACGACGAAATCGACCATCGAGCAGATCCGCGAGCGCACCCACTGGAACTCGGCCAACCTGGCGCCGATGGATCCGGTAACGCTCGGCCTCTGCAGCCAGATCGATCTGGACATGGAAGTGGAAAAGGCCTCCAAGGGTCGTCCGCTGCCGACCGCCGCCGAGCTTGGCGCGACGCTGCAATCGGCACAGGAAACCGAGCGCCTGACCCCGAGCTACGAGCGCGAAGAGGAAAAGGAAATCGATGCCGACGCCGTCTTCCGCAAGCTGAGCTCGCTGCGCTCAGCCCCGAAGGACGAGGACGACGACCAGTACTGAGATATCGGTTATCTCATGAAAAACCCCGCCGGTCTGGCGGGGTTTTTTATTGCCTATTGCCTGTAGAAGATCACGACGCGCTTTAGCTGCGGAACAGGGTGAGGATGTTCTGCGCCGAGCTGTTGGCAATCGACAGCGACTGGACGGCCAGTTGCTGCTGCGTCTGCAACGCCGAGAGCCTGCTCGATTCCTCTTCCATATCGGCATCGACCAGACGTCCGACGCCGGAGTCGATTGAATCGTGAAGACCGCTGACGAAATTTTCCTGGAGCTGGATACGGGTCGAGATCGAGCCGAGAGCTGAGCCGGCGGCGGTCATGGCGCCGAGGACCAATTCGACGCCGGTCAAGGCCGCGTCGAGCTGGCCCTGGGTGAAACCGGTAATGTCGAGATCATAGATCGACGCCATGACGATAACTTTGCCGCCATAGGTTCCGTTGAAAGCCGTGCCGATGATGCCGCTGGTCGTTTCGATCGCGCCGGTGCTGGTCATGCCGAAGAGCACGTTTCCAAGCGTGCCTGAATCGAGCACATAGTCCGTCGTCTTGACCGAGACGGCATTGCTGCCGTCGCGGACGAAGGACGAGACGACGCTCTTCGTGCCGGAAGCGCCGGCGACCCAGTTTTCACCCGAGAAGGATGCCGATTGGGCGATGCTGAGCAGCTGCTCCTGCAGCTGATCGAGCTCCTGCTGGATCTTCGTCTTGTCGACGCCTTTTTCCGTGGCGGCGACGATCTTGGCCTTGATTTCGCTGACGATGTCGAGGGCACTGTCCATGGCCGAATAGGCGGTATCGACCTTCGCCGCGCCGAGACCGAGGGCATCCGAGACGGCCGAAAGCGCTTTATTGTCAGAACGCATGGTCGTTGCGATCGACCAATAGGCGGCATTATCAGCCGCCTTTTCAACACGATAACCCGAGGAAACGCGACCCTGGGTGTCCTTGAGACTATCGTTTACACCGCGCAAAGTCTGCAGCGCTGCCATGGCAGCGTTGTTGGTGAGGATGCTTGTCATGATCCGTTCCACAATCGTTGAGAAAGGGGCAATCCGGACTAAGCCGGTAACGGCGACCGCGTCATGCAAAGCCTGCTATGCAAGCCATTGCCGTTAACAAATGCTTGCATCGATATGGTTAACAATTCCTCAATTAGACTTACCGAAAGTTTAATTCACATCGGCAGCGAGCCGAACCCGCGCGCCCGCAGCGCCTCGGCGATTTCTTCCAAAATCGTTGGATCATCAATGGTTGCAGGCATTTTCCAGGGTATGCCGTCGGCGATTTTCTGCATGGTGCCGCGCAGGATTTTGCCGGAGCGCGTCTTCGGCAACCGGTTAACGATGATGGCCATCTTGAAGGCGGCGACGGGTCCGATCGAATCACGAATCATCGCCACGACCTCTGATTCGATCACCGTCGCCTCACGGGAAACATGGCGCTTCAGCACCAGGAAACCGCAGGGCACCTGACCCTTCAGCGCATCGATCACGCCGATAACAGCGCATTCGGCGATATCGGGATGACGCGCACAGACCTCCTCCATGGCCCCTGTCGAGAGCCGATGACCGGCGCAATTGATGATGTCGTCGGTGCGCGACATGATGAAGAGATAGCCGTCTTCATCGACATATCCGGCGTCAGCCGTCTTGTAGTAGCCCGGAAACTCATCGAGATAAGCCGATCGAAAACGCTGGTCGGCGTTCCAGAGGGTCGGCAGACAGCCGGGCGGCAAGGGCAGCTTCACGACGATATTGCCGAGCGTTCCGGCCGCGATCGGATGGCCGGCATCGTCGAGCACCGCGATCTCATAACCGGGCATCGGCAGCGCCGGCGAACCGTGCTTGACGGGAAGGGCGCCGAGACCGAGCGGATTTGCGGCGATCGGCCAGCCGGTCTCCGTCTGCCACCAATGATCGATGACGGGTATGCCGAGCATGCGCTCCGCCCACTTCAGGGTCTCCGGATCCGCCCTTTCGCCGGCAAGAAACAGCGCCCGCAAATCCGGCATCGGATATTTGCGTATCAGATCGCCGTCCGCGTCCTCCCGCCGAATGGCGCGGAACGCCGTCGGCGCCGTGAATAGCACCCGCACCTTATGCTCCGAAACGATGCGCCAGAATGTGCCGGCATCCGGAGTACCGACCGGTTTTCCCTCGAAGATCAAGGTGGTTACGCCTGATATCAGCGGAGCGTAGACGATATAGGAATGCCCGACGACCCAACCGATATCCGAAGCCGTCCAGAAGACCTCACCCGGCTTCAAGCCGTAGATATTCCGCATCGACCAGTTGAGCGCAACCATATGGCCGCCATTGTCGCGCACCACACCCTTCGGCTGGCCCGTGGTGCCGGAGGTGTAGAGGATATAGAGCGGATCGGTCGCCTTGACCGAAACACAGGCGACCTCGGCGCCGCGATGGCGCGCCACTGCCGTCTCGAAATCCTGATCGCGGCCATTGACGAGATCTGCCCGAAGCTCCGGCCGCTGCAGCACCAGGCAACGCTCCGGCTTCGAACCCGCGATCTCGATCGCCTGGTCGACCAAGGGCTTATAGACAATGATACGGCCGGGCTCGAGCCCACAGCTTGCGGTGATCACCAGCTTCGCACCGCAATCGTCGATGCGCGCTGCAAGTTCGCTGGCGGCAAATCCACCGAAAACGACGGAGTGAACCGCACCGATGCGAGCGCAGGCGAGCATCGAAAAGACCGCCTGCGGTAGCATCGGCATATAGAGGATCACGCGATCGCCCCTGCCGATGCCGAATTCGAGCAGCGTTGCGGCGATCGCCTTTACCTCGACAAGCACCTCGTCGTAAGTGAAACGCCGCTTCTCGCCGGTCATCGCGCTGTCGAAGATAACGGCTGTCTCGCCGCCGCGCCCGGCAGCGATATGCCGGTCCAGGCAATTGTGGCAGGTATTGGTTTCCCCGGCTGAGAACCAACGGCCATAGACACCGTCGTCGGGCGAGAACACCCGCTCCGGCGGTTTGAACCAGTCTATGTCGGCAGCGGCTTCACGCCAGAAGGCTTCGGGATCGCGTTTCCAGGCCGCGTAGACCTGATGATAGTCGTTCTGCATCTGCTCCTCCCCAGGACATGCACGCCTCGATATCAATCTAGGCAGCGGTGAGAGGAACGGGAAGCCCGACCAAAGCAGAGTTTCAGCGCGCGCCGAAAATCGCCGATCCGACGCGGACGCTGGTGGCGCCGAAGGCGATTGCCATCTCGTAGTCACCGGACATTCCCATGGAAAGTTTTCCGACGCCGCATTTGGACGCAAGTCTTGCCAGCAGGGCAAAATGCGGCCCGGGATTTTCCTCGGCCGGCGGAATACACATCAAACCTTCAACAGAAAGGCCGAGCTCGTCGCGACAGAGCGCCACAAAGGCTGGCGTGTCGTCAGGAGCGATACCGGCCTTCTGCGGTTCGAGCCCGGTATTGACCTGGACGTAGAGCCGCGGCGTCTTGGCCTGCCGCTTCATCTCCTCGGCAAGCGCGCGGGCGATCTTTTCCCGGTCCACCGTCTCGATGACGTCGAAGAGCGCCACCGCATCCGCCGCCTTGTTCGATTGCAGCGGCCCGATCAGATGCAATTCGATATCCGGACGCTCGGCCTTCAGCGCCGGCCACTTGCCCTGGCTTTCCTGCACCCGGTTCTCGCCGAAGACGCGCTGTCCCGCTTCGATGGCCGGGCGGATCGCGTCCGCCTCGAAGGTCTTCGATACCGCGACCAGCTGAACGGAACCCGCCGGCCGACCTGCCGCGCGTTCCCCGGCCGCAATCCGTGATCGCACGTCGTTCAACCGCTCTTGAAGTTCCATCGTTCTGCCTCGACATACCAGCATGAAAGGATTGGCAATGAACTAACCAGCCAACCCGTGCTTGCCAAGACCCGCCTTCGCGAAATCGCTTGCACGTGATCAAGATCGGACGCTTGCAGCGCCTGCAAAACTTGACGCTACGGTGGTTTCATGGTGAAGGTCTCGACCAACTCCCCTGATTTTCCGGAAATACGAATACGATGGCCACAGAACGTTATAATCCGCGCGATGCCGAGCCTCGCTGGCAGCAGAAATGGAATGAAGACAAGGTCTTCGAGACCGACAATGCCGATCCGCGCGAAAAATATTACGTCCTCGAAATGTTCCCCTATCCGTCGGGGCGCATCCATATGGGCCATGTCCGCAATTACGCCATGGGCGATGTCGTCGCCCGCTATAAGCGCGCGCGGGGCTATAATGTGCTGCACCCGATGGGCTGGGACGCTTTCGGCATGCCGGCAGAGAACGCCGCCATGGAGCGCGGCGTGCATCCCGCTTCCTGGACCTACCAGAATATCGGCTCGATGAAGGCGCAGTTGAAGGCCATGGGGCTCTCGCTGGACTGGAGCCGCGAATTCGCCACCTGCGATGTCGAATATTACCAGCACCAGCAGCATCTCTTCCTGGATTTCCTGGAAAAGGGCTTGGTTTACCGCAAGCAGTCGAAGGTCAATTGGGATCCTGTCGACAACACTGTGCTCGCCAACGAACAGGTGATCGATGGCCGCGGCTGGCGTTCCGGTGCGCTGGTCGAACAGCGCGAACTGACGCAGTGGTTCTTCAAGATCACCGATTTCAGCCAGGATCTGCTCGACGCGCTGGACACGCTTGAACAGTGGCCGGAAAAAGTGCGGCTGATGCAGAAGAACTGGATCGGCCGCTCGGAAGGCCTGACGATTCGTTGGGAGATTGTGCCGGAAACGGCGCCTGCCGGCGAGAGTGAAGTCACGGTCTATACCACCCGGCCGGATACGCTGTTCGGCGCCTCCTTCCTGGCGATCGCCGCCGATCACCCGCTGGCAAAGGATGCCGCCGCAAAGAATGCCGATATCGAAGCCTTCTGCGAGGAGTGCCGCCGTGCCGGCACGTCGCTCGCCGCACTCGAGACCGCCGAAAAGAAAGGCATGGATACCGGTATCCGCGTCAGGCATCCGCTTGATCCCTCCTGGGAGCTGCCTGTCTATATCGCCAACTTCGTCCTGATGGATTACGGCACCGGCGCGATCTTCGGCTGCCCGTCAGGCGACCAGCGCGACCTTGATTTTGCTCGCAAATACGGCCTGCCGGTCGTGGCCGTCGTCATGCCGAGGGATGGCGACGCTGCGAGCTTTGCCGTCGGCGATATCGCCTATGACGGTGAGGGCGTGATGATCAATTCGCGCTTCCTCGACGGCAAGACGACGGAGGAGGCCTTCAATATCGTTGCCGACCGCCTGGCGGCCGCTTCGCTCGGCAATGCGCCGCAGGGCGAGCGCAAGGTCAATTTCCGCCTGCGCGACTGGGGCATTTCTCGTCAGCGTTATTGGGGCTGCCCGATCCCGGTCATCCACTGCGATGATTGCGGCGTCGTGCCGGTGCCGAAGAAGGACCTGCCGGTCAAGCTGCCCGACGACGTCACCTTCGATCAGCCCGGCAACCCGCTCGACCGTCATCCGACCTGGCGTCATGTCTCCTGCCCGACCTGCGGCAAGGATGCCCGCCGCGAGACGGATACGATGGATACTTTTGTCGATTCGAGCTGGTATTTCACCCGCTTTACCGCGCCCTGGGAAGGAAAACCAACCGATCCCGAAGCCGCGAACCGCTGGCTGCCGGTCGACCAGTATATCGGCGGCATCGAGCACGCGATCCTGCACCTGCTCTATTCGCGCTTCTTCACCCGCGCCATGCGCGAAACCGGTCACGTGGCGGCCACCGAACCCTTCAAGGGTCTCTTCACCCAGGGCATGGTGGTCCACGAAACCTATAGCCGCGGTGCCGGCGCCAGCCGCGAGTGGGTGGCCCCTGCCGATATCCGCATCGACGAACTCGACGGCAAACGCCGGGCCTTCCTGCTGACCAACAACGAGGAAGTTGCGATCGGCTCGATCGAGAAGATGTCGAAGTCGAAAAAGAACGTCGTCGATCCCGACGATATCATCGCCTCCTATGGCGCCGATACCGCCCGTTTCTTCGTTCTGTCCGACTCTCCGCCCGAGCGTGATGTCATTTGGTCCGAGGCGGGTGTCGAAGGCGCCCATCGTTTCACCCAACGCCTGTGGCGGCTGATTTCGGAAGCCGCGGACACACTCTCCGCCGTCGCAGCTGCGCCGGCGAGCGAGGGGGAAGCCTTGCCGATCTCACAGGTCGCCCACAAGACGCTGAAGGCTGTCGAAAACGATTATGACAAGCTCTGGTTCAACAAGGCCGTCGCCCGCATCTATGAACTCGTGAACGCACTGGCCGCACCGCTGACCAGGGTTGCGGCGGGCGAGGGTGATGCCGCCTATCGCGCGGCAGTCCGCGATGCCGCAGAGATCCTGATCCAGCTGGTCGCACCGATGACGCCGCATCTGGCTGAGGAGTGCTGGACGGCGCTCGGCAACGAAGGGCTGCTTGCCCGGACAAGCTGGCCGCGCTACGACGAAACGCTCGTTGTCGAAAACGACGTCGTTCTGCCGGTCCAGATCAACGGCAAGAAACGCGCCGAATTGACAATTTCTCGCGATGCAGATCAGAATGCCGTCACCGCCGCCGTGCTGGATCTGGATGCGGTGAAGAACGCGCTGAACGGACAGGCACCGAAGAAGATCATCGTGGTTCCCCAAAGGATTGTAAACATTGTCGTTTGATATCGCTTGCAAGCTGGCTCGCAATGCCGGCATCGCCATGATCCTTGCCTCCGCGGCTTTTCTCTCTGCCTGCCAGGTCCGGCCGCTTTACTCCGAGAATTCCGGTCTCACCGAAAAGCTTTCCTCCGTCGGCTTTTCCCCGGCAGGCAGCCGGGTTGAGCAGCAGGTTCGCAATCACCTGATCTTCTTTGCAGCACGTGGCGCCGGCGAAGCCGCAAACCCGCAATATCAGGTTGAGATGCACGCCACCTCGAGCGTCGCCGATACGCTGCTTCAGGAATCCGGCGATACGTCGAAAGCCGGCCGGGTGACCGTCACCGTCACCTACACGCTGCGTGCCATAACCGGCAATCATGTCATCAAGGCCGGCAGCCGTCAGGCCACGGCGCTGGTGGATTTCTCCGAACAGCAATTTGCCAAGCAGCGGGCGATCCGTGATGCCGAGAACCGCGCAGCGGATCAGGCGGCGGAATTCGTAGGGGCCGACATCGCCGCTGCCCTCAGCCGCTGAGGCGAGATGTGGCAGAGATAAAATCCCACGAATTCGAGATCTTTCTGCAGAAGTCGGCGCTGAACTATCGGATCTTCGTCATCTATGGGCCGGATCGCGGCCTCGTTTCGGAACGGGCGGGTCTGCTTGCCGGTAAAAGTGGTGTGGCCCTCGACGACCCATTCTCGCTGACGAAGCTCGATATCGGCGATCTGCAGAAGGATCCCGGACGATTGGTCGATGAGGTCCAGTCGATCGGGCTGTTCGGCGGTGAGAAGCTGATTTGGATCCGCGGCGCCGCAAACGAAAAATACCTCGTCGATTCCCTGGCCCTGCTCGCCGAAAAACCACTCGAAGCCGCCTATCTAATCGTGGAGGCCGGCGACCTGAAAAAGGGTTCGCTGCTGCGCAAGACCGCCGAAGCCGCGCGATCCGTCATGACGATCCCCTCTTACGCCGATGACAGCCGTGCTCTGAATACGCTGATCGATACCGAACTCGGTGCAGAGAAACTCGGTATCACGCCGGCCGCGCGGCAGGCGCTGATCGCACTGATTGGCGGTGATCGCATCGCTTCCCGAAACGAGGTGCGCAAGCTCGCGCTCTATTGTCGCGGCGCCGATACGGTTGAAGAACATCACGTTACCGAAATAATTGGCGATGCCAGCGCGATCTCCGTCGACGATGCCGTCGACGCGATTCTCAGCGGCGATCTCACGGCCTTTCTGCACGCCATGCAGAAGATCAGCAGTTCAAAAACCGCAATCTTTCTCGTGCTTCAGGCATGCCTGAAGCAGTTTCAGCTTCTCGATACGATGCGCGCTGAAATGGAGGAAAAACGCCTGCAGCCGCCTCAGATCATGCAGACCATGGGGCGGCATCTGCATTTTCGCCGCAAGCCGATCATCGAACAGGCGCTGCGCCAATGGACCGCCGAAAGCATCGCCCGTGAATCCAATCGCCTGCAGGCCGCAATTCTGCAGAGTCGGCGGCGCCAGGTACTGGAAGACAGCGTTGCGATGCAAACGCTTCTTTCCACCACCCTTCAATCCGGTCGAAAATCGGCGTGATTTGGAGCGCTTCAGCTGCTAACCGAAGCACGCTCTGCCCTTCACGCCCTTCTGGACGGAAAACCGCTTCGCTATTTTCTGGGAATCGCTCTAACGCCGCTCGAGCAAGCGGCAGATTTCCTCGAGCTGCTCCAGCGACTTGTAGGAAATTTTAATCTGCCCGCCACTGGTTTTGTGATTGATCGCAACGTCAAGGCCGAGGGCATCGGAAAGTGTTCTTTCCAGGGCCAGCGTGTCGGAATCCTTCTGATCGCGCCGTAGGGCCGGCGGAGGCTCGGATTGTGCCTTGATATTGTTCTGCGCCAGCTTCTCCGCATCGCGGACCGACATGCCCTTCGCAACGATCGTACGGGCAAGACTGGCCGGATCCGGCGTCGAAACCAGCGCGCGTGCGTGCCCGGCCGACAGGCTGCCGGCAGCAAGCAGATCACGAACCGGGTCCGGCAGTTTCAACAGGCGCAGAGAATTGGCAACGTGGCTGCGGCTTTTGCCGATGATCTCGCCGAGGTCGTTCTGGGTGTAGCCATATTCCGCGATGAGCTGCTCATAGCCCAAGGCTTCCTCAAGCGGATTGAGATCCGCGCGCTGCACGTTTTCGACAATGGCGATTTCCAACGCCGTCTTGTCATCGACGTCACGGACAATGACTGGAATTTCGATCAATCCGGCAAGCTGAGCGGCGCGCCAGCGGCGCTCACCGGCGATGATTTCATATCGATCCCGCGACATCGTTCGCACCACGATCGGCTGCACGATACCATGCTGACGAATGGAGCTTGCGAGATCGTGCAGCTCAGTGTCATCGAAGAAACGACGAGGATTGCGGGGGTTACGGCTGACGAACTCGATCGGGATCATCCTGTCGGCACTGATGGTCCGCTCGGCTTCCACCGGGACAGGCTGATCCATTTCGCCTATCAGCGCCGCGAGGCCACGGCCCAATCGCCTTTTCGATACATCGTCATTCATGATCTACACTCACCTACACCCCTGAAATGATATTACGCGGCCAGTCTCTGGCGCTCCCGTTGAATGACCTCTGAGGCCAGTTGCAGATAGGCCTGGCTGCCCGCGCATTTCAGATCATAGAGAATAGCTGGCTTGCCGTAGGACGGCGCCTCGGAAACCCGGACATTGCGCGGAATTAACGTATGGTAAACCTTTTCGCCGAGATGGGTGCGCACATCATTGACCACTTGCTGGGCGAGATTGTTGCGCGCATCAAACATTGTCAAGACGATCCCCTGGATATCCAGGCGCGGATTCACCGTTCGACGAACCTGGCTGACGGTCTCGAGCAACTGGCTCAGCCCCTCCAGCGCGAAAAATTCACATTGCAGCGGCACCAGCACGGAATGCGCGGCCGCCATGGCATTCATCGTCAAAAGATTGAATGACGGCGGGCAATCCAGAAGAATATAGGAGAACGCCATTGCTTCAGGCGAAGACAAGGCTTTCCGCAATTTGAAGACTCGATCGCTTTGCTGCGAGATTTCCATCTCGACGCCAAGCAGATCCATCGTCGACGGGACGATAAAAAGATTGGGAACCACTGTTTCGAGCGTCACCTCGGTGATACCGCGATCACCAACCATCAGATCATAGGAGGAGAGTTTGCGATCGCGACGGTCGATACCGAGGCCGGTGCTGGCATTGCCTTGCGGATCGAGATCAACGATCAAGACACGCTCGCCAATGGCAGCAAGAGCCGTTGCCAGGTTGATTGCGGTGGTTGTTTTGCCAACACCACCCTTCTGATTTGCGATGGTGATAATCCGGTGTCGTTCGCCAGCCATTGCCGCAATATCCGATCTGTTAAACCAAGCGCCGGAGATTTGATACTTCCAAAATAACAGATTCCTGCTCGACGGCGCTCTTATGTTCTAACAGATCGAATTCCCACCGACCACGTGCTTTGTCGATTTCCCGCAGGTAATCCCGGCCTTTATGAAAAAAGCCACGGCAATTTTGCTTGCCCAGCATCCACGGAGCCGAATAGTCCATGAGCCCGTCCAGGTCGGCCAACGCTCGGGCTGAAATCGCACCGCAGTCGCCAATCTCGGCATAGGCATCTTCGATTCGATTGGTATGCACACTCCCACGCGCCTGCGTCTCTCGCAGCGCTGTCCGCAGAAAGGCCGCCTTTTTATGGTTGCTTTCGACCAGATGCACCCAGCCGCTTTGCAGCTCGGCCAGAAAAATCGCCGTAATAACGCCCGGAAAGCCCCCGCCACTGCCGAGATCAACCCAGGTGATCGGTTGAGGATGGATCTGAAACACCTGGCTGCTATCAGCGATATGCCGGTGCCATAGATCTTCGAGTGTCGACGGCGCCACCAGATTGATCGTTTTGGCCCACTTCTGAAAAAGTACCGCGAAGTGTTGAAGCCGTTCCTGTGTTTCACGTGAAACACGCAAACCGTTTAATTCCATTCTGAAAGACTTTCAAATCTCGTCGTCAGGCGCTTTGACGCTCGGCAGACGTTAGGCGGCGCAAATGCACAAGCAGCAATGCGATTGCCGCCGGCGTCATCCCCTCAACGACGGAGGCCTGGGCAATGTTGAAGGGGCGAGCCGCGCTGAGCTTCACCTTGAGTTCGTTGGAGAGGCCGGAAAGCGCATCGTAATCGAAATCGAGCGGTATCTGCCGTTGCTCGTCGCGTTGCTGATCGGCAATCGCCGTGGCTTGCCGATCCAGATAAACTGAATAGCCGGCCTCGATTTCCAACGCTTCCGCCACCTTGGATCCCATCGTACCAAATGTCTCAGGCCAAACACGGCGAAGTTCAGCAAAATCATAATTCGGATAGGACAACAAATCATAAGCGGTTCGGCGCTGCCCATCGAGATTGATATTCAAGCCGGCCCGCCGCGCTTCATTCGGCGTAACGGTGAGCGACTGCAAGAGCGCCCGACCCATGTCCATCTCAGCCTGATAGGCTGTGAATCGCTGCGCGCGTTCGCTGCTGGCGCAGCCAAGCCGAATGGCCAGCGACGTCAACCGCATGTCGGCATTGTCTGCACGCAAAGTCAGCCGGTATTCGGCCCGCGAGGTAAACATTCGATACGGCTCCGTAACACCGCGGGAGGTGAGATCGTCGATCATGACGCCGATATAGGAGCTGGTCCGACTAAAATGAAACGGATCCGAATCGCTGCTCTGCAGCGCCGCGTTTAGACCTGCAGCCAAGCCTTGGGCGGCCGCCTCCTCATAGCCGGTGGTGCCATTGATCTGGCCAGCAAGAAAGAGACCTTTCAGCCGTCTGACTTCCAACGACAGCGTCAACTCTCTCGGGTCAACATGATCATATTCGATTGCATAGCCGGGTTGCAGAATTCTTGCCGCTTCAAGCCCGGGAATTGTCTTGATGAAATCTGCCTGGACTTCCGCCGGCAAAGAGGTGGAAATACCGTTCGGATAAACCGTGTCGTCGTCCAGTCCCTCGGGCTCGAGAAAGACTTGATGCCCATCCCGCTCTCCAAATTTTACCAGCTTGTCTTCGATGGACGGGCAATAGCGAGGACCGACGCCTTCGATCTGTCCGGAATACATCGCCGATCGCATGATGTTGTCGACAATGATGCGATGGGTCGCTTCAGTCGTCCTGGTGACCCCGCATTCGATCTGCGGCGTCGTAATCCTGTCGGTCATAAAGGAGAAGGGCACGAGTTCCTCGTCAGCCCCCTGCCGGCCGACGGATTGCCAGTCTATGGTCTTTCCGTCCAACCGCGCCGGTGTCCCGGTCTTCAGTCGTCCCAAGCGCAATCCCAGCCTGGCCAGCGTGGCGGACAGCCCGATCGACGGCGCTTCACCGACACGGCCGGCCGGCGTCTTTTCCGAACCGATATGAATAAGTCCGCGTAGAAAGGTTCCCGTCGTCAAAACGACGGCAGGAGTCTTGAGGATGCGACCATCCTTCATGATCACCCCGGCCACATGCCCATCGACAACGTCGAGGTCGAACGCATCGCCTTCGACGATGTCCAGCCCAGGTGTGGCCTCAATCGCTGCCAGCATCGCCAAACGATAGAGTTTTCGATCGGCCTGGGTCCGCGGTCCTCGAACGGCTGCGCCTTTTTTCTTGTTCAGCATCCTGAACTGAATGCCCGCGACGTCGGCGACACGACCCATCAGGCCATCCATAGCGTCGATCTCGCGAACCAGATGACCCTTACCGAGCCCGCCGATTGCCGGATTGCATGACATCACACCGATCGTGTCCCGCCTGTGTGTCACCAAGGCGGTTTTTGCACCCAGGCGCGCGGCCGCGCTGGCGGCTTCCGACCCCGCATGGCCGCCACCGATCACAATCACATCATAGACATTATCGGTCATTTCAAGACTCCAGTTTCGGCCGACGTTTCACGTGAAACTGGGCATACACAACCGCCGCCATGTTTCACGTGAATCATTTCCCGATACAAAACTCCGAGAAGATCACCCCAAGCAGCTGTTCGACATCCACTCTTCCGGTAATTCTTCCCAAAAACTCCGCAGCAATTCGAAGCTGCTCGGTCCGCAGTTCGAGATTTACGTCCTTCTGCATAACCGCAGCATCGAGCGCGGCTAAACATTTCGTCAGCGAATCTTTATGCCGTTGCCGACTGGGGATCGCCATGGACAAGCCGCTGAAACGGGCTGCGACGCTGTTGCCAATCAACTGCCGCAATTCCGGCAAGCCGTCACCGGTTGCCGTCGAAATCTGAAGATCATACCGACCCAAGACGACATCAACGAGATCCTTCTTCGTGCCGACAGTAACATGAGGCCAAGTTGCCTCCAAGTCGTCAGGGATCAGCGGATTCGACATGTCGACCAGCAGCAGCACAAGATCGGCATCGCCAAGCGCAAGACGCGCGCGCCTAACGCCTTCTATTTCAACCCGGTCGTCGGCATCGCGCAGGCCGGCTGTATCATAGAGCTTGATCAGGTAGCCATCGATATCGAGATCAACCTGCAGGACATCGCGGGTGGTGCCGGCGATCTCGGTGACGATCGCAACATCGCGCCGTGCCAGAGCATTCAGCAGGCTTGATTTTCCGGCATTCGGCGCACCGGCAATAACCACCTTAAAGCCGTCCCTGATAATCTCACCTGCCGAAGCCGCACCCAAATGGTGCGCGATATCGGCGCGTAGCTTACTCATATCGGCCCAGACCATATCCGATACCGACCCCGGAACATCATCCTCGTCGGGAAAATCGAGTTCCGCCTCAATCAGCGCTCGTGCGCGGGTTAATCGTTCCGCCCACGAATCGTAAATTATGGAAAGTCCGCCCGCGCTATGTTCGACCGCAAGGCGTCGCTGCATTTCCGTCTCGGCACCGATAAGGTCGGCCAGACCTTCGACTTCGACCAGGTCAAGCTTGCCGTTCTCAAAAGCCCGGCGGGAGAACTCACCCTCAACAGCCATTCGAACACCCGGAATGTCGCCAAGTGTGTGAAACAGCGCCGCCAGGACAGCCTTGCTGCCATGGAGCTGTAGCTCCGCGACATCTTCCCCGGTAAATGAATTTGGCCCCGGAAAAAACAGCACCAGACCACTGTCGATCGGTTGGTCGTTACGAGTCCGAATCGTTCGGTGCGATGCGTATCGAGCTTTCGGCACCGAGCCGACGAGGCTCGCCAATATGTCTCTGGTCAGCGGACCGCTGATGCGAATAACCGAAACACCTGAAGGTGCAGCACCGCTCGATAGCGCATATATGGTATCATTCAACATGGCCATATTGCCTGGTTAATCTTCGACTTCGAATCGGTTCCTCCTAAATAGAAAAGCTGGCGACATCATCACGATGCCTCCAGCTCTCATAGGATGAATCCGGCTAAGGATTATGTATTCATCGAATCGAAGAAGTCGGAATTGTTCTTCGTCTGCTTCAGCTTGTCGATCAGGAATTCGATCGCATCGGTCGTGCCCATTGGCGCAAGGATGCGGCGGAGCACAAAGATCTTCTGCAGATCCTGGCGTGGGACGAGAAGGTCTTCCTTGCGCGTGCCGGACTTGAGGATGTCCATCGCCGGGAAGATGCGCTTGTCGGCGACCTTGCGATCAAGGACGATTTCCGAGTTGCCGGTGCCCTTGAATTCTTCGAAGATCACTTCATCCATACGGCTGCCGGTATCGATCAGCGCCGTGGCGATGATCGTCAAGGAACCGCCTTCCTCGATATTGCGCGCCGCACCGAAGAAGCGCTTAGGACGCTGCAGCGCATTGGCGTCGACACCGCCGGTCAGGACCTTGCCTGAGGAGGGAACCACGGTGTTGTAGGCACGGCCGAGGCGCGTGATCGAATCGAGCAGGATGACGACGTCGCGCCCATGTTCGACAAGACGCTTTGCCTTTTCAATGACCATCTCCGCCACCTGGACGTGACGTACGGCCGGTTCGTCGAAGGTCGAGGAGATGACCTCGCCGCGAACGGAACGCTGCATGTCGGTCACTTCCTCAGGACGCTCATCGATCAGAAGAACGATGAGATAGCACTCCGGATGGTTCGCGGTAATCGAATGCGCGATATTCTGCAGCAGCACGGTCTTACCGGTGCGGGGCGGCGCGACGATCAGTCCACGCTGGCCCTTGCCGAGCGGCGCCACCAGGTCGATCACGCGCGGCGACAGATCCTTGGTGGTGGGAATATCGAGTTCCATCTTGAAACGCTCGTTCGGATAGAGCGGCGTCAGATTGTCGAAATGAACCTTATGACGAATCTTTTCCGGATCGTCGAAATTGATAGTGTTGACCTTCAGCAGCGCAAAATAGCGCTCGCCTTCCTTCGGCCCGCGGATGGGGCCTTCGACCGTATCACCTGTTTTCAGCGAGAAACGGCGGATCTGCGAAGGGGAGATATAAATATCATCTGGGCCTGGCAGATAGTTGGCATTTGCGGAACGCAGGAAACCGAAACCATCCTGGAGCACTTCGACGACACCTTCGCCGATGATTTCGACATCCTGGCTGGCGAGCATCTTGAGGATAGCAAACATCAATTCCTGTTTGCGCATCGTGCTGGCATTCTCAACCTCGAGCGATTCGGCGAAAGCCAGAAGATCCGTCGGGGATTTGCTCTTAAGTTCCTGAAGCTTCATTTCAGCCATGAAGTGACCAATACTCTTTTCAATTTCGAAGGGGAAAGGCGATGTTGGGTCGTATTCGGTACTGCGAAAGGGCTCGCAGACGACTGAACTCTACACACATGCCACGTAGATGAGATGCGCGGAAAATAGCGACTCGCAATCGCTGCCGCAAGAGGGCTGCTTAAAATGAAGCAAATTTAACCTGAGTATGGATTTTGCCTCAGAATGGCTTCACCACGACGAGGATCACGATCAGGATCATCAGCAATGTCGGTGCCTCGTTCATGAACCGCCAATAGCGCGCAGAGCGGCGGTTTTCATCCCGCTCGAAGGCTCTGACGGCACGGCTGAAGAACATATGAACGCCCGTCAGCAGCACAACGAGACCGATCTTGGCGTGCAGCCAGCCGCCTTGGAATCCATAGACCGACCAAGCGAGATAGAGGCCAAAAATCCACGTCAGCATCATCGCCGGCGTCATGATGATTCGAAGCAGCCGGCGTTCCATCACCTTGAAGGTTTCCGATTGCACCGAACCCGGTTCGGCATCGGTGTGATAGATGAACAGCCGCGGCATATAGAACAATCCAGCCATCCAGGAAATGACCGCGATGATGTGCAGTGCCTTGATCCAGAGATAGAGATTATCGGGGTTCCAGGCGAAAAGCCCGACCGCCATCAGCGCGAAGAAGACCAGCGCAAAATGGGCTCGGCGCCGGGCGTAAGCGCCAGGTCTCCGATCGGTCTGCTTCTCCATCGTCACGCCCCGCCTCGCATCCGCCCGCCACGCACACGATCGACCAGCAGACGCACATGCTCGGGGTCGGCCTGCGGCGTGATGCCGTGACCGAGATTGAAGATCAGCGGCCCATTGCCGAGATGCTGCAGAATATCGTCGATGCCCTCTTCAAGCGCCCGACCGCCGGCAACGACGCGCATAGGATCGAGGTTGCCCTGCACCGGCCCGTCCTTTTGAAGTTCGGCGGCAAAGGCCAGCGGGACAGACCAGTCGAGACCGATCGCATCCGCACCAGTCTTCTGGCGATAGGTTTTCAGCTGGTAGCCGGCGCCCTTGGCGAAAGCGATGATGCGCGCGTGTGGCCGCTGCGATTTGACCGAAGCGATCATCCGCGCAACCGGCCTGATCGCGAACGCCTCGAATTCCCTCTCACCGAGAACGCCGGCCCAGGAATCGAAAATCTGCACGGCATCGGCGCCGGCATCAATCTGGGCCACGAGATAATCGGCCGATACGTCAGCAAGCAGCATCAACAGATGCTCGAAGGCGCGAGCATGCCGATACGCGAAAAGGCGGGCAGGCGCCTGATCCGGCGTGCCATGTCCGGCGATCATATAGGTCGCGACCGTCCAAGGCGCGCCGCAGAAGCCGAGCAGCGTCGTCTCGGCTGGCAGCCCCTCACGCAGCCGCCGCACCGTCTCCAGCACCGGCCTGAGATAATCGACAACCTCTTCGCCATTCAATCTGCTGATCCCGGCTTCATCGATTGGATCCATCTCAGGACCATGGCCTTCGGTGAACCGGACGTTCCGCTTCATTGCATCGGGAATGACCAGGATATCGGAAAACAGGATGGCTGCATCGAAGCCATAGCGGCGGATCGGCTGCAATGTCACTTCGACGGCGTGATCGGGCGTATAGCAAAGATCGAGAAAACTCCCTGCCTTTGCCCGTGTCTCCCGATATTCCGGCAGATAGCGCCCCGCCTGCCTCATCAGCCAGAGAGGAGGAGGGGAGAGGCTTTCGCCATCCAGAACCCTCATGATCTTTCGGCGCGTCTCGCTCAAGCGCTTCTTCCCTATAAAAAATCAAAGATATTTTAAAAGGTTTCTATTTCTTAGAGTCGGTGTCTATCAAGGATTAAAATCCATCCACTGCCGATGCCATTTGTCGCGCACCTGCAAAAAACATTGGAAGGATTTCGCCGTTGTTTCCGACGTTCGGGGAAAAGCTGAATCTGAAAATGATTCCAAGCCCTTCGGAATGGGTGATTTTTTTCGTGGCTGTGGATAGGCTGTGGACCAGCTTTCCAGAAATCGATCTTCTCCCCATCGTCCACAGGGCCAACCGAAACCGATCCGCAAAATCCGAAATGTGGATAAGTAGGCATGTTTTCCCTTGCCGGAGGCTGCCTCGGCACCGTAGCTCTGTTTCATCCAGTCTTTTCAACAGGCAGCGGAAAATAGCGTGGAGAACAGAACGAACTTCTTTCATCTGCATCTGATTTCTGACTCAACGGGAGAGACTCTGATCTCCGCCGGCCGTGCCGCGTCGGCGCAGTTCAGATCCGCTCAGCCGATCGAACATGTCTATCCGCTGATCCGCAATCGCAAGCAGCTGCTGCCGGTTCTCCAAGCGATCGATGACGCCCCCGGCATTGTGCTCTACACCATTGTCGACCGGGAGCTCGCGAGCCTGATCGATGAGCGCTGCGTCGAGATGGGCGTTGCCTCGGTGAATGTGCTGGAGCCGGTCATGAATGCATTCCAGATCTATCTCGGTGCCCCGTCGCGCCGCCGGGTCGGAGCACAGCATGTGATGAATGCCGGCTACTTCGCGCGCATCGAAGCGCTGAATTTCACCATGGATCACGACGACGGTCAGATGCCGGACGATTATAACGATGCCGATGTCGTCATCATCGGCATCAGTCGTACGTCCAAAACACCGACCAGCATCTATCTCGCCAACCGAGGCATCAAGACGGCAAACATTCCGATCGTCTACGGCGTGCCATTGCCGGAGAGCCTCTTTGTCGCGACGAAACCGCTCATCGTCTGCCTGATCGCCACCACCGACCGTATTTCCCAGGTGCGGGAAAACCGGGTGCTCGGGGTGACGCAGGGCTTCGATCGCGAACACTACACCGACCGCGCCGCGATTTCGGAGGAGTTGAAATATGCCCGCTCGCTCTGTGCCCGTCACAACTGGCCGCTGATCGACGTCACGCGCCGCTCAATCGAGGAAACAGCCGCGGCAATCGTTGCCCTGCGCCCGAAGCTGCGCTAAGCGCTGACGAAAAGCCGGCACTCCGAGGAACCCATGACGCCGAAACTCATTCTTGCATCGTCGAGTCCCTTTCGCCGGATGCTGATGGAAAATGCCGGTCTATCCTTCGAGGCGCATGCCGCAAGGATCGATGAACGGGCGGTCGAAGTACCTCTGGAAAAAGCTGGCGCCAAGCCGGATGCCGTCGCTCTCGTCCTGGCCAAAGCCAAGGCCGAGGAAGTGAGCAGCCGTTTTCCGGATGGCTTGGTCATCGGTTCGGATCAAACCATGTCGCTCGGCGACCGCGTTTTCCATAAGCCGAAGGACATGGCCGACGCGGCTGGTCATCTTCAAGCGCTTTCGGGAGTGTCCCACCGATTGAACAGCGCCGTTGCGATCGTCCGCGATGGCGTGCTCTTGTGGGAATATCTGGCGCATGCCGAACTGACGATGCGGCCGCTGACAGCGGATTTCATCGCCAGGCATCTGAGCCGGGTTGGCGAACGCGCGCTTTCCAGCGTCGGCGCCTATCAGTTGGAGGGGGAGGGCATCCAGCTTTTCGAAAAGATCGAGGGGGACTATTTCACCATTCTTGGCCTGCCGATGCTGCCGCTCTTAAAAAAATTGCGAGAACTGGGAGCGATCGATGGGTGATTCACGTGAAACATTCGGGCCGAAAGCGTTTGTCACGGGCTTTCCCATCAAGCATTCGCGCTCGCCGTTGATCCACGGATATTGGCTGAAGACGCTCGGCCTGCCAGGCAGCTACCGCGCTCATGAAGTCGCCCCCGAGGCCTTTGGTGATTTCATTCGTGCGCTGAAGGACGGCAGTTCCGGCTTTGCCGGAGGCAATGTCACCATTCCCCACAAGGAAATGGCGTTCCGGCTCGCCGATAGACCGGACGCGTTGTCACGCGAACTTGGCGCCGCGAACACGCTCTGGCTGGAGGATGGCGTCTTGCATGCAACAAACACCGACGGTCGCGGCTTCATCGCCAATCTTGATGAACGCCATCCAGGCTGGGACAGGCACCGCAGAGCCGTCGTCTTTGGTGCCGGCGGCGCCAGCCGGGCGATCATCCAGGCGGTCCGGGATCGTGGTTTCCGCGAGATCCATGTCGTCAATCGCACCGTCGAACGCGCGCGTGAACTCGCGGACCGTTTTGGTCCGAGTGTTCAGGCCCACCCTGCCGGGGCGCTTGCCGAAGTCATGAAGGGTGCCGGCCTCTTCATCAATACCACCTCGCTCGGCATGGACGGCGAGGCTGCGCCCCAGCTCGATTTTTCACCTCTTGCAGCCGATGCCGTGGTCACCGACATCGTCTATGTGCCCTTGAAGACGCCGATCCTGGCACAGGCAGAAGAGCAAGGATTTCCTATTGTGGATGGTCTCGGCATGCTGTTGCATCAGGCCGTGCCCGGATTCGAGAGATGGTTCGGACAGCGTCCCGTTGTCGACGCTGCACTGCGTGCGCTCATCATTGCAGATATGGAATCACACTGATGCTGAAGATCGGTCTCACCGGCTCCATCGGAATGGGAAAATCGACGGCATCAAAGCTCTTTGCCGATGCCGGAATCCCGGTGAACGATTCTGATGCCGTGGTCCACGATCTCTATGCCGGCGAGGCTGCGCCCCTGGTGGATGCCGCCTTTCCCGGCACGATGAAGGATGGAGCAGTCGATCGGCATGAACTTGGCCGCCAGCTCGCTTTTGATCCCGACGGCTTTAAACGCCTGGAAGCGATCGTCCATCCGCTGGTTCGCAAACGCGAGATGGAATTTCTGGCGCAACAAGGTGCCGCTGGCGCCGACATGGTACTGCTCGATATTCCGCTGCTCTTCGAAACCGGCGCTGAGGAAAGAGTCGACGTCATCGTCGTCGTCAGCACTGATCCACAGATTCAGCGTCAAAGGGTGCTTGCGCGTCCCGACATGACCGAGGAAAAATTCAGCATGATTCTCTCCCGCCAGACACCGGACGCGGAAAAACGGCGGCGGGCCGATTATCTGATCGACACCAGTCACAGTATCGCGGAGACGAGGGAACGGGTGCTCGAGATCGTCGCCGACCTGAAAACGCGGATTGCCAAGGGAGATTTCCGGAATGCGTGAGATCATCTTCGATACGGAAACCACCGGTCTCGACAACCGCGCCGACCGCATCATCGAAATTGGCGGCATCGAGCTCTTCAACCATTTCCCCACAGGCAACACGATCCATATCTTCATCAATCCCGGAGATCAGAAGGTTCATCCGGATGCGCTCGCCGTACACGGCATCACCGATGAATTCCTGAAGGACAAGAAGCCTTTTGCGGACGTCGCCGAAGAAATCCTTACCTTTTTCGGCGATGCGAAGTGGATTGCCCACAACGCCACCTTCGATATGGGCTTCATCAACGCGGAGTTCGCGCGGATCGGCTTGCCGCCGATCCTGCCGGAAAGGGTGCTCGATACCTTGTCGATGGCCCGACGCAAACATCCGATGGGGCCGAATTCGCTCGATGCGCTTTGCCGGCGTTACGGCATCGACAATTCGCACCGGACCAAACACGGCGCGCTGCTCGACTCCGAACTGCTTGCCGAAGTCTATATCGAGATGATCGGCGGCCGACAGGCAGCCTTCGGTCTGAGCACGGTCAGCAAATCCAACCAGGCAGCTCGCGGTGACATGGCTGGGGATGACGATGAAGTGATTGCCGCAGTGCTCGAGCGGCCCCGCCCGCTTGGTAGCCGCCTCAGCCAAACCGAGGAGCAGGCGCATGAGGCGCTCGTCGCTAAGCTCGGGGAAAAAAGTATCTGGGCGAAATACGCCAACCTCGATTGAACCAGCCACAATTGAAAGTGCCCGGGACCAGCCCGGGCATCCGTATTTCAGTGAAGAAAGATCCGCTCAGTTTGGAACGGCTTGAACCTTGGCGCGGGCCTGTTCTTCGGCGACGCGCTGGGCGAACATCTGCGTAAAGTCGATCGGGTCGATCATCAGCGGCGGGAAACCGCCGTTGCGGGTGACGTCGGCGATGATCTGACGGGCGAAGGGGAAGAGCATGCGCGGGCACTCGATAAAGAGAACCGGCAGCATGTGCTCCTGCGGGAAACCGGCCACGCGGAAGACGCCGCCATAGGCGAGTTCGGTATGGAAGACCGTCTTGTCGCCATCCTTGGCTTCGGCGTTCAGCGACAGCACGACATCGAAATCCGTATCGGAAAGCGGGTTGGCGTTGACGTTCACATTGATGTTGATCGTCGGCGCCTTGTCGCGGGCCTGCAGCGAACGCGGCGCACCCGGATTTTCGAAGGAGAGATCCTTGGTATATTGCGCAAGGATCGAAAGGGTGGGGTTGGCCGCACCGTTGTTGTTGTTATCGTCTGCCATTGGCTTTTCCTCGAGGGGCATGGGAATGGTGCCGCCATCTAACATTTCAGGGAAAGGCTTACAACCCTGAGCGCTTGGCGCGGTTGATCAGCCGCAGTGCCTCAATCGCCGAGATGCTTGCCGGACCACGGCGAGTTGCGATCCGGCTCTCTATGATAGTCCTCCTCGTCGAGATCGACCACCTTTGAGTTTGGCTTGCGGTCGCGAAAATCGGGTTGTGGCTCGGAGGAAAAACCGCCCTTGGCGTTGACGACGACGAAGCGTTTGGCAATCGCCCGCCAGACCAGATCGCGCACCGGCGGAATGAGAATGAGGATGGCAATGATATCCGTGAGGAAGCCGGGAATGATCAGCAGCAGCGAGGCGATGACGTTCATCGCCGGCCGCAGCAAATCTCGGCCAGGCATCACCCCGTTTCGTCCTTCGCTCGACATGCGGCGCAAAATACCGATGCCTTGCCGGCGCAGCAGAACCACGCCGAGAACGAAACCCAGCATGACGAGCGCGAGCGTCAGCCACAATCCGATCGCCCGGCCGACGACGACGAAACCGGCAATTTCGGCGAACGGGAGTAGCAGAATGAAAGCTGGCAGGATCGAAAAACGCATGTCTGTCATGTCCCGGACGTGCCGGTCTCCTCTTGGCGCCGGCGAAGATGCCAGCCATCATTTGAATCATCTGTATAGGCGGACTATATGGGAGTACAAATCAGAGATGTTAACGGCGGCTGCGATACGATATGAGTTCGAACGACTTCATCACATTATTTTTCCTGGTGGCGGCTGTGCTGATTTTCTTTCAGCTTCGCTCCGTGCTCGGGCGCCGCACAGGAAATGAGAAGCCGCCGCGCGATCTCTATACGCCGCGGGATGCGGCTCCGGCCGATGCCGCCGATGCCGGCAAAGTCGTAACGCTGCCGCGGCGCGATGCGACGACCGAGGATGAGGATCGCTTCGCCGCCATCGATGCTTTTGCGGCGCCTGGAACGCCGCTCAACGAATCGCTGCGTGCGCTGAACAAGGCCGATCCCGCTTTCAGCCCGAAGGAGTTTCTGAACGGCGCCCGCATGGCTTACGAGATGATCGTCATGGCCTATGCCGATGGCGACCGGAAAACACTCAAGAACTTGCTGTCCCGTGAAGTCTATGACGGTTTCGATGCGGCAATCGGCGAACGCGAAGCCCGCGGTGAGAAGGTGAAGTCCACCTTCGTCGGCATCGACAAGGCCGAAATCACCCATGCGGAGACGAAGGGCAGCGAAGCGCAGATCACCGTGCGCATCATCAGCCAGCTCATTTCGGCCACCTACGACAAGGCGGATGTGCTGATCGAAGGCGACGCCGAAAACGTCGCCGAGGTCAACGACCTCTGGACCTTTGCCCGCGACACCCGCTCGCGCGACCCGAACTGGAAACTCGTGGCGACCGAATCGGAACATGAGTGACCACGCAGCGGACTTCGTCCTGCAGGCCATAAGCTTCGACACTCTGGAAGGCTGGAAGGATGATGATCCTTCCGGCCTTTTTGAAGTCATGCGACGCTGCCGGCGGCAAATCAGCGATGTCAAACCGTACCGCACCGGATCGCTTGGCCTGAGTTCGGAAGACCTGCTCCCGCTTCTGGTCGCCGCCGAAGATGTCAGTCCGTCATCTCCGCCATCGGCGCGCGCCTTTTTCGAGACGCACTGTCGACCCTTTCTGATTCGCCGCAAGGACGGCAATTCCGGCTTCGTCACCGCCTTCTACGAGCCTGACATCGAGGTGTCGGAGCGGCCGGACGAAATTTTCCGTTTCCCTTTCTACCGGCGCCCGGACGATCTGATCGATCTCGACGACGCCAATCGCCCCGCCGAGCTCGACAGCGCCTATGCTTTCGGCCGTCTGCATGACGGCGGCATCGGTGTCTATCCGGACCGCCGCGCCATCGATCGGGGTTTTCTCGAAGGCCGAGGCCTCGAAATCGCCTGGGCGAAGTCGAAGGTCGATGTCTTCTTCGTGCATGTGCAGGGCGCAGCCCGCCTGCGCTATCGGGATGGCCGTATCGGCCGCATCACCTATGCCGCGAAGGCCGGCCATGCTTTTTCGGCGATCGGCAAGTTGCTGATCGAGAGGGGCGAGATCGATCGGGCGGAGATTTCGATGCAGGCGATCCGCGCCTGGCTGGCGCGCAATCCCGAGCGCGTCGACGAGGTGCTGTGGCATAACCGCTCTTATATTTTCTTCCGGGAAGCGCCGGTTGCCGATCCTGAGGCCGGTCCGATCGCTGCCGCCAAGGTGCCGCTTCTCGCCGGGCGCTCGCTTGCGGTCGACCGGATGATCCATACGTTCGGTTTTCCCTTTTTCATCCGCGCCGAAAGCCTCACCCATCTCGATCACGGTCGACCGTTCCGCCGGCTGATGCTGGCGCTCGACACCGGCTCGGCGATCGTCGGGCCGGCGCGCGGTGACATCTTCACCGGCTCGGGGGATATGGCTGGGGAAAGTGCCGGCACGGTCCGCAACGATGCCGATTTTGCCATCCTCATTCCCAATGCCGCCGCCGGACGATTCGACTGATGGCCAGGGATCGCAAGCTCAGTGCAGATGAGAGGATCCTCTGGGGCAAGGTTGCCCGCAGCACGCGGCCGATGCCCGGCAAGGCGGGGGCGCTGACCGAACTCGACGCCTTTCTTGCCGAAGCCGAAGCGGCGGCCGAACGGGAACAGGAAAAGCAGACACCCGCCGCGCCCATGCCGATGCAGCCGACGCTACCAACGGCGACGAAACCGTCGGCGGGGGTGCATCATCCGCTGGAAAAGCCGGTCAAACGCAAGATCGCCAAGGGCCGGCTGGCGCTCGAAGCGCGGATCGACCTGCATGGGCTGGTGCAGAGCGAGGCCCATGTCATCCTTCTCGATTTCCTGATCCGGGCGCATGAGCGCGGCATGCGCCATGTGCTTGTCATCACCGGCAAGGGCAGCTCGATGGGCAGCGAAGGCGCGCTGAAGCGGGCCGTGCCGCTCTGGTTCTGCAAGCCCGAATTCCGCTACCTGATCTCGTCTTATGAACCTGCCGCGCAGCATCATGGCGGCGAGGGCGCGCTCTATATTCGCCTGTCGCGGCGGCATGGGGAAAGACCATGACACCCTTCGGAGAGGCGGTTCGCCGGCTGAGAGCCCGCAAGGGCGTCTCGCAGAAGGAGATGGCGCAAGCGCTGAACGTCTCTCCCGCCTATCTCTCGGCGCTCGAACATGGAAAGCGTGGCCTGCCGACATTCGACCTGCTGCAGCGCATCGCCGGCTATTTCAACATCATCTGGGATGAGGCCGAGGAACTGTTCCTGCTCGCCCGCTCATCCGACCCGCGTGTCGTCATCGACACGTCAGGCCTGCCTCCCGAATATACCGAATTTGCCAACCGGCTGGCGCGGCGGATTCGCAGCCTTGACAGTGCGGAGATAGGCCGGCTATCGGCTCTTCTCGAAAATGGCGGCAAAGGCGACGGAAAAGCGTCATAATCCCCTGTTTTATGCCCTGTTTTAGGGGCTTGCCATGGGAACTGGGTTCAAAAAACCTATATACAAGAGGGAAGAAAGCCGGTGATTCGCAAGGCGCGCCGCAGCTTTACGACAACAGGGAAAATCTCAACAGAATGAGCGATACATCCGCGACGGAAAACGGCGTAAGCACCGAATATGGCGCAGATTCCATCAAGGTTCTGAAGGGCCTCGATGCCGTGCGCAAGCGCCCCGGCATGTATATCGGCGATACCGACGATGGCTCCGGCCTTCATCACATGGTCTATGAAGTCGTCGACAACGCAATCGACGAAGCGCTTGCCGGTCATGCCGACATCGTCACCGTCACGCTCAATCCGGATGGCTCGGTGACGGTGACCGATAACGGCCGCGGCATCCCGACGGATATCCATACCGGCGAAGGCGTGTCGGCCGCCGAAGTCATCATGACGCAGCTCCATGCCGGCGGTAAGTTCGACCAGAATTCCTACAAGGTCTCCGGCGGCCTGCACGGCGTCGGCGTCTCCGTCGTCAATGCGCTTTCCGTCTGGCTGAAACTGAAGATCCGCCGCCAGGGCAAGATCCATGAAATGAGCTTCAGCCATGGCGTGGCCGATGCGCCGCTGAAGGTCACGGGCGAAGCACCGAATGAGACCGGCACCGAAGTGAGCTTCATGCCGAGCACCGACACCTTCACGATGACGGAGTTCGATTACGGCACGCTGGAGCATCGCCTTCGCGAACTCGCCTTCCTGAACTCAGGCGTGCGCATCCTGCTGACCGACAAGCGCCATTCCGATATCAAGCAGGAAGAATTGCGTTACGATGGCGGCCTCGAGGCCTTCGTTGCCTATCTCGACCGTGCCAAGAAGTCGCTCGTCGACAAGCCGGTTGCCATCCGCGGCGAAAAGGACGGCATCACCGTCGAAGTGGCGATGTGGTGGAACGACAGCTATCACGAGAACGTGCTCTGCTTCACCAACAACATTCCCCAGCGCGATGGCGGCACGCATATGGCCGGTTTCCGCGCCGCGCTGACGCGCCAGGTGGTTTCCTATGCCGACAGTTCCGGCATCACCAAAAAGGAAAAGGTAACGCTGCAGGGCGAAGACTGCCGCGAAGGCCTGACGGCGGTTCTGTCGGTCAAGGTGCCCGATCCGAAATTCTCCTCGCAGACCAAGGATAAGCTCGTTTCCTCGGAAGTCCGTCCTGTTGTCGAAAGTCTGGTCAACGAGGCGCTGAGCACCTGGTTCGAAGAACATCCAAGCGAAGCCAAGATCCTCGTTGGCAAGGTCGTCGAGGCCGCCGCCGCCCGCGAAGCGGCCCGCAAGGCGCGCGAGCTGACCCGCCGCAAGGGCGCACTCGATATCGCTTCGCTGCCGGGCAAGCTCGCCGACTGCTCCGAGCGCGATCCGACAAAATCCGAAGTCTTCCTCGTCGAGGGCGATTCTGCCGGCGGTTCGGCCAAGCAGGGCCGTTCGCGCGAAAACCAGGCAATCCTGCCGCTGCGCGGCAAGATCCTGAATGTCGAACGTGCTCGTTTCGACAAGATGCTGTCGAGCCAGGAAATCGGCACGCTGATCACCGCACTTGGCACCGGCATCGGCAAGGACGAGTTCAATGTCGAAAAGCTGCGCTACCACAAGATCATCATCATGACGGATGCCGATGTCGACGGCGCCCATATCCGCACCCTGCTGCTGACCTTCTTCTTCCGCCAGATGCCGGAACTGATCGAACGCGGCCATCTCTACATCGCCCAGCCGCCGCTCTATAAGGTCGCGCGCGGCAAATCGGTGCAGTATCTGAAGGATGAGAAGGCGCTCGAAGAATATTTGATCGGCCAGGGTCTGGAAGATGCCGCACTGCGGCTCGGCAGCGGCGAGGTCCGCACCGGTCAGGATCTGCGCGAGGTCATCCTGGATGCGCTGCGCATGCGCGCTTTGCTCGACAATCTCCACTCGCGCTACAATCGTTCCGTTGTCGAACAGGCAGCCATCGCCGGCGCCCTCAACGCGGACCTCGTCAGCGACCAGGCAAGGGCGCTGGCGCTGGCAAACGAAGTGGCAGGCCGCCTCGATATCATTGCCGAGGAAACCGAGCGCGGCTGGCAGGGCGATCTGACCAGCGATGGCGGCCTGCGCCTGGAACGCATGGTCCGCGGCGTCAAGGAAATTGTCGTGCTCGACATGGCGTTGATCGGCTCTTCCGATGCCCGTCACATCGACCAGCTGACCGCACGTCTCAAGGAAATCTATCAGACGCCGCCGTCGTTGCATCGGCGCGAAGGCGATGTCGAGATCTCAGGCCCGCGTGCCTTGCTCGACGCGGTCTTCGCCAGCGGCCGCAAGGGCCTGACCATGCAGCGCTACAAGGGCCTCGGCGAGATGAATGCCGAGCAGCTTTGGGAAACGACGCTCGATCCGAATGTCCGCTCGTTGCTGCAGGTGAAGGTCAATGATGCCACCGATGCCGATGGCCTCTTCGCCCGCCTGATGGGCGACGAGGTCGAGCCGCGGCGCGAATTCATCCAGGAAAATGCGTTGAGCGTCGCAAACCTCGATATCTGATTGATATTTAAAGCCCAAAAAGCCCCGCTATCCCTGGATGGCGGGGCTTTCGTTTATCCGGATATCTGCTTGGTCCCTGGCTTCGCGTCAGTTCGCAGCGAAGCGGCCGTTGAAGGCGACGTCGGAGAGCGGCTTGCGCTGGCTGGGGAATTCGCGCGCCTGATTGCGTTCGGAAAGAACGCTCTTGTCGGCGAGCTTGCCGACGGCGACGCCTGCCTCGACCCGGTACCCCTCGGGAATGGCGAAAGCCTGCCTGATCTCCTCGTGTTTGATGCCGCCCATGCCATGGGCGTAGAAACCGGAGAGCCGCGCCTGGATCGCCAGATGCCCCCAGGCCGCACCGGCATCGAAGGAATGGGTGTAGCTCGGCTTCTCCTCGCCGGAGCCGGCAACGCCGGTGAAGGCGCGCGACACGACGAAGATCAAGGCCGACGCATTCCTCGCCCATTCCTGGTTGGCGTCGACGAGCAATGCGACGAATTTCTCCCAATGCTCCGAACCTTTGAGCGCATAGATGAAGCGCCAGGGCTGATGGTTGGCTGAGGACGGAGCCCAATGGGCGGCTTCGAGCAGGCTGAGCAGCTGCGCTTCCTCGATAATTTCGCCGGTGAAGGCGCGGGGCGACCAGCGATCGAGAAACATCGGATCGATCGGATATTCGGATTCGCGGTGATTGCTCTTCGTCATGCTTGTTCCAGGGTTCGGGGCAGAAAATTTGGATCGGGGGCCGGGCTCAGTTGGTCCAGACGATGTCGAGCTCCTCGCGGAAGGCGAAGCGCTTCAGGTGATCGTCGATGACATCATGCATTCTTTGCTGTTGCGCGGGATCGGCGACGGAAAGTGTCATGGTCAGCGCCGCATCGTCGGCAGAAAACGTCACCTCGGCCGTATCGCTGAACGGCACCCGGCCCTTCACGGGATCGAAATCGACGCTGAACTTGTGGCTCCAGTGTTTGCAAAGCTGCTGCAGGTAGCGGCTCGCATGTTCGGTCCGCACGACGGCCTTGGAGAGATGCATGTCGAACTCCACTTCATCTTGTATCGCGGAGTCATATTTCCTGCGTCCTCGGCTTGGCAAGCGCAGCATCGTCGCAGTTTGGGTGTACAGACTGTCTCCAGAAAAGCGCCCTCACGCCGGCGTCGAAGCAGGATAATGAACGGTCTCGTCAATCGATTGGAGAGTTGCGCATGCTGGTGAACGGAAAATGGACGGAAGACTGGCAGCCCGTCCAGGCCAAGGACGAGAAGGGCGGTTTCATCAGGCAGACCTCGAGTTTCCGCAATTGGGTGACCCTGGATGGCACCGCCGGGCCGACGGGCGAAGGCGGCTTTGAAGCCAGCGCCGGCCGTTATCATCTCTATGTCGCCTATATCTGCCCCTGGGCCTCGCGCACCTTGATCGGCCGCAAACTCAAGGGCCTGGAAGACGTCATCTCCGTTTCCGTCGTCGAACCGCTGCTGAGCAAGCAGGGCTGGCGTTTCGGTGATTATCCCGGTGCGACGCAGGATCACGTCAATGGCGTAACCTATATGCATGAAATCTATACCAGGGCAGCACCCGATTTCACCGGCCGGGCCACCGTGCCGGTTCTCTGGGACAAGCGGAAAAAGACCATCGTCAACAATGAATCCGCCGATATCCTGCGCATGCTGAACGGCGGCTTCGGCAACTTGGCAAAAAATCCGATCGATCTTTACCCGGCGGAAAGGCGCGCCGAGATCGATGCTTTCAACGATCGCATCTATCCGACCCTCAACAACGGCGTCTACCGCGCCGGCTTCGCCACCACCCAGATCGCCTACGAAGAAGCCTTCGCCGATGTCTTTTCCTGCCTCGACTGGGTCGATCCGCAATTCGAAGGCCGGCCTTTTCTTTTCGCCGAGCATCCGACGGAAAGCGATATTCGGCTTTTCGTGACGCTGGTGCGCTTCGACGTCGCCTATCACGGCATCTTCAAATGCAATCTGCACCGTCTTTCCGACTATCCGAACCTGCGCGCCTTCTGCCGTCGCATGCTGGATTGGCCGGGCATCGCAGAAACGGTGAATCTCGATCACATCAAGCGCGGCTACTATTCGGTCGAAAGCCTCAATCCGACGAAAATCGTCCCTGCCGGCCCCGATCTGGCCGAAATTTTTTGAAGCATGATGTCGAAAGGATGGAGGCAGTTTTCGGCAAAAATCATCCGAATTGCAGAAAAGCCGTACCGCTTGCCGGCAAAGCCGTAATGACACCGATGAATAATTCGTTCATAGGTGGTTGCAAATCCGTTTTCGATGAGGAGGAATTTCCATGAAGCTGATGCGTGTTGGCGAAGCAGGCAGTGAAAAACCCGCGCTTCTCGATGCCGATGGCAAGATCCGCGATCTCTCTGGTCATGTCGCCGATATCGGCGGCGAGGCGATCACGCCGGCAGGCCTTGGGAAGATCGCTGCGATCGATCCCAGGAGCCTTCCGGAGCTTTCCCCCGGCCGCATCGGCGCCTGCGTCGCAGGCACTGGCAAGTTCATCTGCATCGGCTTGAATTATTCGGATCACGCTGCCGAAACCGGTGCGACCGTGCCGCCCGAGCCGATCATCTTCATGAAAGCAACATCGGCGATCGTCGGGCCGAACGACGATGTCATCATCCCCCGCGGTTCGGAAAAGACCGATTGGGAAGTCGAACTCGGCGTCGTCATCGGCAAAACTGCCAAATATGTAACGGAAGCCGAAGCGCTGGATTATGTCGCCGGCTATTGCGTCTCCAATGACGTTTCCGAGCGCGCTTTCCAGACCGAGCGGTCCGGTCAATGGACCAAGGGCAAATCCTGCGACACCTTTGGCCCGATCGGCCCCTGGCTCGTCACCAAGGATGAAATTCCGCAACCGCAGAACCTCGGCATGTGGCTGACGGTCAACGGCCAGAAGATGCAGAACGGCTCGTCGAAGACGATGGTTTACGGCGTTGCTTTTCTCGTCTCCTACCTCAGCCAGTTCATGTCGCTGCATCCCGGTGACGTGATCTCGACCGGTACGCCTCCGGGCGTCGGTATGGGCCTCAAGCCGCCGCGTTATCTCAAGGCCGGCGACGTGGTCGAACTCGGCATCGAAGGTCTCGGCACGCAGAAGCAGACCTTCGTAGCGGATCGTTAACGACGCTTCCTGCTGAGAAACTTAAGTTTTCAGGCTGATGATGATGCCGGAGATCAATTCTGCGGCATTTCTTGTGTGGGTCTGGCTCGTCCATGTTGCTGTGCAACAAAAAACTGTTAGTCTGCGTTACGTGCCCGCATGGCGAAAAGACTCGATGCCTTTCAATCGGCGTCATCTTTTCGATAGAGAAAGGTGGCGCCTTCCATGTTTTATCAGCTTTATGAATTGAACCATGCCGCCATGGCGCCGTTTCGCGCCGCGGCCGATATCATGCGGTTTGCTTATGCCAATCCGCTGAACCCGTTCGCCCACACGCCGTTCGGCCGGACGATGGCGGCAAGCCTCGAAATGTTCGAACGCACGACGCGGCGCTACGGCAAACCGGAATTCGGACTGAAGCAGACCACGGTCGGTGATCAGACAGTTTCCGTCCGCGAAGAGATCATCTGGTCGCGACCTTTCTGCAATCTCCTGCATTTCGCCCGCAATGTTCCGCCGGCCCGCGGCAATGACCCGCGCATCCTGATCGTCGCGCCGATGTCCGGCCACTACGCCACGCTGCTACGCGGCACGGTCGAAGCGCTGCTGCCGAGTGCGGATGTCTACATCACCGACTGGATCGACGCCCGCATGGTGCCGATGACGGAAGGCACGTTCGATTTCGACGATTACGTCGATTATGTCATCGAGATGCTGCATTTCCTCGGCCATGACACGCATGTTATCGCCGTCTGTCAGCCTTCCGTCCCTGTGTTGGCAGCCGCTGCCGTGATGGAGGAAGCCAATGATCCGCTGTCGCCCTCGTCCATGACGCTGATGGGCGGCCCGATCGACACGCGCATCAACCCGACGGCGGTCAACAAGCTCGCGCAGGAGCGGTCGCTGCAGTGGTTCTCCGACAATGTCATCATGAACGTGCCCTGGCCGCAGCCGGGTTTCATGCGCCCGGTCTATCCAGGATTCCTGCAGCTTTCGGGCTTCATGTCGATGAACCTCGATCGCCATCTCGTCGCGCACAAGGAATTCTTCATGCATCTCGTGAAGAACGACGGCGAGCCGGAAAAACATCGCGATTTCTACGACGAATATCTCGCCGTCATGGATCTGACCGCCGAATTCTATCTGCAGACGGTGGAGGAGGTCTTCATCAAGCATTCACTGCCGAAGGGTGAGTTGATGCATCGCGGCAAACGCGTCGATCCGGCGGCAATTCGCAAGGTGGCGCTTCTGACCGTCGAAGGTGAAAATGACGATATCTCGGGGGTCGGTCAGACAAAGGCGGCGCAGACCATCTGCGTGAACATTCCCGAAGATATGCGCATGCATTATCTCCAGCCGGATGTCGGTCATTATGGCGTTTTCAACGGTTCGCGTTTCCGCCGCGAGATTGCGCCGCGCATCATCAATTTCGTCCGCCAGCATTCCCGTTCGGCCGTTAAGCCTCCGGTCCCGCGTGTCATCAAGGGCGGTCGGACGGGCTGATTCAGCGATAGCTGAATTAGCAAAACGGATTCAAGGCCTTGTTCGATTTCGCGGGCAATCGTCTTGAAGGCACCTATTGCGGTAACCACATCGATTTCAGCGTTCGGTATCCTGCCGGGCGCGGAAAGCGAGGGATACCCGCACGATGAACCAGTCAGCATTGCTTCGACCGGATTGGACTCCGGCTACCATTGCCCTGATGATTCTCGGCTTCGTGGTTTTCTGGCCTCTGGGTCTTGCCATGCTTGCCTACATCATCTTCGGCGACCGTCTGCGCGGCTTCAAGCGTGACGTCAACCAGGCGACCGATGGCTTCTTTGCCTCCTGCCGCCGCCCGCATGGACGGCACCGCCCGCACTTCTCGACCGGCAACGTCGCCTTCGACGACTGGCGCAAGGCCGAGATCGACCGGATCGAGGAAGAGCGCCGCAAGCTCGACGAAATGCGCGAGGAATTTGACGCTTACATGCGTGAACTCCGCCGCGCCAAGGATCAAGAAGAGTTCGACCGCTTCATGCGCGACCGCAAGAACGCCAAGCGCGATGACAACGGCCCGGTCGCTGAGTATCAGACGCCGTGAACGCCTGAACCATCAAATGATGACCGGCATCTTCCGATGCCGGTTTTTCCATGTCTGCCTGCCTGGCAAATCGTTTAGATTCGGCGGCGAATCGGATAGAAAACAGCCATGTTTCCGCTTCTGAAGACAAGGCCGAAAGCGCGAAAGCCGGTTGCGCCCGAAACGCGGACGCTCGACGTCGCCGGCCGGCTGATGCCGTTGACCATCAAGCAGCATGACCGGGCGACGCGCATCACGCTGCGTATCGAACCGGGTGGCCGGGCCTTGAAGATGACGGTGCCGAAGGGCCTGGCGACGCGTGAGGTCAATGCCTTCCTCGATCGCCACCAGGGCTGGTTGCTCACCAAGCTTGCCAAGTTTTCGACCGATACCGGCCTGCGCGACGGCGGCCAAATTCTGTTTCGCGGCGTTTCCCATCACATCCAGCATACCGGCGGCTTGCGCGGGCTGACGGAGGCGGTCTTGATAGACGGCAGGCCGGTGCTGCGCGTCAGCGGCATGCCGGAACATGTCGGACGGCGCATCGCGGCCTTTCTCAAGAAGGAAGCGCGCGCCGATCTCGCCAGACTGGCCACCATGCATGCCGGAGCGATCCGGGCGCCGATCCGCTCGATCTCGATGAAGGATACCCGCAGCCGCTGGGGCTCGTGCTCGTCGGAGGGAAATCTGAGCTTTTCCTGGCGCATCGTCATGGCGCCGCCCGCAGTGATCGATTATCTCGCCGCCCATGAGGTCGCCCATCTCAAGGAAATGAATCATGGGCCGCGGTTCTGGGCGCTTTGCAAGAAGCTTTGCCCAGGTATGGAAGAAGCGAAATCCTGGCTGAAGCGGCATGGCAGCCAGTTGCACGCCATCGATTTCGATTAGCCCAAAGCCGCGCTAAATACAGCTTTCCATGCAAATTGGCTCGACTCTTGCCGCATTTCGTGTCACTTCGCTGCCATGAAACCGGATATCAAGATCTGTGGCTTGAAGACGCCCGACGCTGTCGATCGCGCACTGAAACGCGGCGCGACCCATATCGGTTTTATCTTCTTCGAAAAAAGCCCGCGCTATATCGAGCCGGACCTGGCGGCAAAACTTGCCGAACCTGCACGTGGCAAGGCGAAAATCGTCGCCGTCGTCGTTGATCCGACCAACGACGAGTTGGATGAGATCGTATCGCTGTTGAAGCCGGACATGCTGCAGCTCCACGGCAACGAGAGCCCCGAACATGTGCTGACCATAAAGGCGGTCTATGGTCTGCCTGTGATGAAGGCACTTCCGGTGCGCACGGCCGACGATCTGAAACGCGTTGAGGCCTATATCGGCATCGCCGATCGTTTCCTTTTCGATGCCAAGCCGCCGAAGGGTTCCGAATTGCCGGGCGGCAATGGTGTTTCCTTTGATTGGAGCCTTCTCGCTTGGCTTGACGGCAGCGTCGACTACATGCTTTCCGGCGGGCTGAACAAGGACAATGTCGCGGATGCGTTATTCATCACCAAAGCACCGGGCATTGACGCTTCCTCAGGCGTCGAAACTGCGCCTGGCGTGAAGAGCGTCGCGAAGATCGATGAATTTTTTGACGCGGTCGAGAAGGCGAGTGCGCCTGTCATGGCCTCAGGGAGTTGAAAGTGAACGAGACGCCAAAACCGAATTCCTTCCGTTCCGGCCCCGATGAAGACGGCCGTTTTGGTATTTATGGCGGTCGTTTCGTTGCCGAAACGTTGATGCCTTTGATCCTCGATCTGCAGGACGAGTGGAACAAGGCGAAGAACGATCCGGCATTCCAGGCCGAATTGAAGCATCTCGGCGCACATTATATCGGTCGCCCGAGCCCGCTCTATTTCGCCGAGCGGCTGACGGCCGAACTCGGCGGCGCGAAGATCTATTTCAAGCGCGAGGAGCTGAACCACACCGGCTCGCACAAGATCAACAACTGCATCGGCCAGATCCTGCTTGCCAAGCGCATGGGCAAGACCCGGATCATCGCCGAAACCGGTGCCGGCCAGCATGGCGTCGCCTCTGCGACCGTTGCCGCCCGCTTTGGCCTTCCCTGCGTCGTCTACATGGGCGCCACCGACGTCGAGCGTCAGGCGCCGAACGTATTCCGCATGAAGCTGCTCGGCGCGGAAGTCAAACCGGTGACGGCAGGCAGCGGGACGCTGAAGGACGCCATGAACGAGGCGCTCCGCGACTGGGTCACCAATGTCGAGGATACTTATTACCTGATCGGAACGGCAGCCGGTCCGCATCCCTATCCGGAGATGGTCCGCGATTTCCAGTCGGTGATCGGCACTGAAGCGAAAGAGCAGATCCTGGCGGCCGAAGGCCGTCTTCCGGATCTGGTCGTCGCTGCCGTCGGCGGCGGTTCGAATGCCATCGGCATCTTCCATCCCTTCCTCGACGATCCCTCCGTTAAGATCGTCGGCGTCGAAGCCGGCGGCAAGGGCCTGCAGGGCGACGAACATTGCGCGTCGATCACCGCCGGTTCACCGGGCGTGCTGCACGGCAACCGCACCTATCTGCTGCAGGATGGCGACGGCCAGATCAAGGAAGGCCACTCGATTTCGGCCGGTCTCGATTATCCCGGCATCGGCCCCGAACATTCCTGGCTGAACGACACCGGCCGCGTCGACTATGTGCCGATCATGGATCACGAAGCGCTCGAGGCTTTCCAGACGCTGACCCGCCTCGAAGGCATCATCCCGGCGCTCGAGCCCTCGCATGCTATTGCCGAGGTCATCAAGCGCGCACCGACGATGGGCAAGGACGAGATCATCCTGATGAACCTCTCCGGCCGTGGCGACAAGGACATCTTCACCGTCGGCAAGATTCTGGGAATGGGACTGTAAGACATGACCGCACGCATGGATAAACGCTTTGCCGAGCTGAAGGCCGAGGGCCGTCCGGCGCTTGTCACCTATTTCATGGGCGGCGATCCCGACTATGACACCTCGCTCGGCATCATGAAGGCGCTGCCGGAGGCCGGCTCCGACATCATCGAGCTCGGCATGCCCTTTTCCGATCCGATGGCTGACGGCCCGGCGATCCAGCTGGCCGGCCAGCGCGCCCTGAAAGGCGGCCAGACGCTGAAGAAGACGCTGCAGTTGGCGGCCGATTTCCGCAAAACCAACGATGCGACGCCGATCGTGATGATGGGTTACTACAACCCGATCTATATTTACGGCGTCGAGAAATTCCTCGACGACGCGCTCGCCGCCGGCATCGATGGCCTGATCGTCGTCGACCTGCCGCCCGAGATGGATGACGAGCTCTGCATTCCGGCGATCCGCAAGGGCATCAATTTCATTCGCCTGGCGACGCCGACGACGGATGAGAAGCGCCTGCCGAAGGTGCTGAAGAATACCTCCGGCTTCGTCTATTACGTCTCGATGAACGGCATCACCGGTTCGGCGCTGCCCGATCCGTCGCTGGTTTCGGGCGCTGTCGAGCGCATCAAGCAGCACACCAAGCTGCCCGTCTGCGTCGGCTTCGGTGTCAAGACGGCGGAACATGCAAAGGTTATCGGCGGTTCGGCCGACGGCGTTGTTGTCGGCACCGCGATCGTCAATCAGGTCGCGACCAGCTTGACGAATGACGGAAAGGCAACGGCGGACACGGTTCAGGCCGTTGCCACGCTGGTGCGCGGCCTTTCCACGGGAACACGTTCGGCGCGCCTTGTTGCTGCCGAATAGTTTGCCCACATTGGCACTCAGGCATGTCGCGCAAAACTGTGCAGCGGTTTTCCGTCCGGAATTGCGTACAAAAGGATAGAGCGGTTCGCCGCTTCCGTTAAAAGCTGAACCGCTCTGGTCAATCAGGAGTATTCGAGTTGAACTGGATCACCAACTACGTTCGCCCGCGGATCAATTCCATGCTGGGCCGTCGCGAAGTGCCGGAGAATCTCTGGATCAAGTGCCCGGAAACGGGCGAGATGGTCTTCCACAAGGATCTGGAAGGCAACAAATGGGTCATTCCGGCGTCCGGTTATCACATGAAGATGCCGGCCAAGGCCCGTCTGATTGATCTTTTCGACAATGGTGAGTTCGAATCGCTGCCGCAGCCGAAGGTCGTGCAAGACCCGCTGAAGTTCCGCGATTCGAAGAAATACAGCGATCGCTTGCGCGATAGCCGCCTCAAGACCGAGCAGGAAGATACGATCCTCGCCGGTGTCGGGAAGGTGCGGGGATTGAAGCTCGTGGCTGTCGTGCACGAATTCAATTTTATCGGCGGTTCGCTCGGCATTGCCGCCGGCGAGGCGATCGTCAAGGCTTTCGAGCGTGCGACGGCTGAAAAATGCCCACTGGTCATGTTCCCCGCTTCCGGCGGCGCGCGCATGCAGGAAGGCATCCTGTCGCTGATGCAGCTGCCGCGCACGACGGTTGCCGTCGACATGCTCAAGGAATCCGGCCAGCCCTATATCGTTGTGCTGACCAATCCGACCACAGGCGGCGTTACCGCCTCCTATGCCATGCTTGGCGATATTCATCTGGCCGAACCCGGCGCTGAAATCGGCTTTGCCGGCAAGCGCGTGATCGAGCAGACCCTGCGTGAAAAACTACCCGAAGGCTTCCAGACCTCCGAATACCTGTTGGAGCATGGTATGGTCGATATGGTCGTCAAACGTCACGATATTCCGGAAACGCTGGCGCGTCTCCTGAAGATCCTGACGAAGAAGCCGGTTTCGGCGGCGAACAACATGAATAGCGGCGCAATCGCTCTGGCGGCGAGCGCCTGATAACCGATAAGCAGGCGGGGTGCCGAATTGATACCCAGAGGCCAAACCGCGGTGAGTGAGGCAGCACAGGAGATCGACAAACTCATGGGATTGCATCCCAAGGGGTTCGATCTGTCTCTCGATCGCATCACCCGTCTTCTCGATGTGCTCGGCAATCCCCACAGGAAACTGCCGCCGGTGATCCATGTCGCCGGCACCAACGGCAAGGGGTCGGTTACCGCCTTCTCCCGCGCCCTGCTCGAAGCCGGCGGCTACAGCGCCCATGTCCACACCTCGCCGCATCTCGTCAATTGGCACGAGCGTTATCGCATCGGCGTCAAAGGCGGACGCGGACAGCTCGTGGATGATGCCGTCTTCGCCGAGGCCGTGCGTCGTGTGGCCGATGCCAATGCAGGACAGCACATCACCGTCTTCGAGATCCTGACGGCGGTCACCTTCATCCTGTTTTCCGAACATCCGGCCGATGCCGCGATCATCGAAGTCGGTCTCGGCGGCCGGTTCGACGCGACGAATGTCATTTCCGATCCGGCCGTCTCGGTGATCATGCCGATCTCGCTGGATCACCAGCCCTATCTTGGCGACAGAGTGGAGCTGATCGCGGTCGAAAAGGCCGGCATCATGAAGCCGGGATTTCCCGTTGTCATCGGTCATCAGGAATATGACGCAGCGCTCGACGTCCTGATGTCGACGGCCGAACGGCTGCATTGCCCGAGCGCCGTCTTCGGGCAGGATTTCATGGCGCATGAGGAATATGGCCGGCTCGTCTACCAGGACGAGTTCGGTCTTGCCGACCTGCCGCTGCCGCGCCTTCCCGGTCGCCACCAATATGCCAATGCCGCCGCCGCCATTCGTGCCGTCAAGGCGGCCGGTTTCACCGTCACCGAGACGATGATGGAAAAGGCGATGAGTTCGGTCGAATGGCCGGGCCGGCTCCAGCGTTTGAGCGAGGGCCGGCTGCTCTCGCATGCGCCTGCCGGCGCCGAAATCTGGATCGATGGCGGGCACAATCCCGGTGCCGGTGAAGTGATCGCCGAAGCCATGGCCAATTTCGAGGAGCGCCAGCCTCGGCCGCTTTTCCTGATCATCGGCATGATCAACACCAAGGATCCGGTCGGTTATTTCAGGGCCTTTGCCGGCTTGGTCGAGAAGGTTTTCTGCGTGCCGATCCGCGGCAGCGAAGCGATGATCGATCCGGTGATATTGTCGAATGCCGCCTATGATGCGGGCTTGGTTGCCGAACCGATGTCGACGGTCGGCGATGCGCTGGAAACCATCAAAGCCGTGCTTGATCCGGAAGCCTTGCCGCCGCGCATTCTGGTCGGCGGCTCGCTCTATCTCGTTGGCGATGTGCTTTCCGACAACGGCACGCCGCCGAAGTGAACCCTGCAAATTGAAAAAGCCCGGTCGGAACCGGGCTTTTCGTCAATGCGATATCATCAGGGCGATATCAATCAGGCAGCGTTCGAAATCCAGTTCGAAAGGGCGGTCTTCGGCTTGGCGCCGACAGAGATATCGGCAACTTCGCCGCCCTTGAAGATCGCAAGGGTCGGAATGGAGCGCACGCCGAACTGTGCGGCGAGTTCCGGGTTCTCATCGATATTGAGCTTGGCGACCTTGACCTTGCCTTCCAGCTCGACGGCGATTTCTTCGAGGCTCGGTGCAATCATCTTGCACGGGCCGCACCATTCAGCCCAGAAATCGACGACGACGGGTTCTGCGGATTCCAGAACTTCCGACTGGAAGTTATTGATATCGACTTTCACGGTAGCCATGGGCTGCTCCTTTACCGAATTGGATGTTGAACCACATGTGATGGTGCGGCGCCGAATTTTCAATGTCCGGTATTTCACTTTGTCTTGACTCCTGCAAGCGCCAAACCGAGCGCCTTTTCGCTCAGCGTGTAGAGCGAGGCGTTCTCGGTATAGACAAGCATGCAGTCGATCCGCTTATCAGGATAGAGCGGCGCCAGGATCTCGCGATAGATCGCGAGCTGCGCCTTGTGCGCGAAGGGGATGGCCTCTTCCGTTGCCGGCGGCACCCGGTTGGTCTTGTAGTCGAGAATGACGACGCGATCGGTAAGGACGGCAAGCCGGTCGATGCGGCCGGAGACGGCATAGCGCCGGCCTTCGAGCGTCAGCGTTCCCATGATCGAGACCTCGGGCTGGGCCTGCGCACCGAGGACGTCCTGCAGGCCCTGCTCGTCCAATAGTTTCAGAACCGAATCGACAAGCTTGCGCCGTTCGCCTTCCGGCCAGAAACGAGCCGCCCGTTCGGCATAACGGCTCGCCGCATCGGGCTGTTCGGCAGGTGGAATGTCGGGAAGCGCCTGCAGCATGCGATGGATCAGTCTGCCCTTCTCCAGTGAACGATCGCTGCGCGGCTTCTCGGTAAACAGCGGCGAAACGACCAGCAACCCGCCCTCGTCTTCATCGATGATCGTGCCGGCGCCGGAGGGGCTGAGCGGCCGGGGCAGCGCAGCCTGCGGTGGCAAGGGCCGTAACAGGCCGTCCGGCAAACTCTCCTCGTTGTCACGCTCCTCGCTGCGGTTGACACGCTCGAAGCTTCGTTCCACCCGCGGCACACGCCATTTGATGCCCGGCCATTCCCCATCGGGACCGGAGAATGTGGTCGCTTCCACAAGTGGATGATCGTCGCTCAGTGCCGTCGAGATCATCATATGCCAGGTGTCGTTGTTTACGCGCACGCCGCGATAGCCGCAGACGACCAGCCGGTCGGCGGCACGCGTCATGGCGACATAAAGCAACCGGCGATATTCTTCTTCCGCCAGCATCTGGATCCGCGCCGCATCGTCCTGCGTCAGCGAATTGGAAAGATCGGAGACAGGAACCCAGACCGGCATCGGCGGCTCGTCGGCGTCCGTCTCGATCAGGCGAAGCTTGGGCAGATGAGTATGGGTGAAGGCCTTCGAACCTCCGTCGACCAGGAAAACGATCGGTGCTTCAAGACCCTTGGAAGCATGCACCGTCATGATCCGCACTTCGTTGCGCCCCTTGTCCTGCTCACGCTTCATCACGGGTGCTTCGAGTTCAAGCGTCGAGATGAAGGATTGCAGACCGGGAAGGCCGGAGCTCTCGTGGTCGAGCGTGAAGGTCAGGAATTCGTCGAGAATATCGCTGACCTCGGTGCCGAGACGGGCAAGGAATTGTCGTCGCCCGCCATGGCTGCCCAGCACACGGGCATAGAAATCATGAACCGACAGGCTTCTGGACTGCCGGAGGAACAATTCCAGCCTTTCGACGGCAACGCGGAAGCGTTCGGTGCCGTCGGCGGCGAAGCTTTTGAGATGGCTCCAGGCGCTCTCATTATCGCCGCGCAGGCCGGCAATCGCAAAGATGTCGTCCTCGGAAAGATCGAAAAGTGGGCTCTTGAGCACCGCGGCGAGCGAAAGATCGTCTTCCGGCAGAAGCAGGAAACGGCCGAGCGCCAGCAGATCCTGCACGGCGATATGGCTGGTCAGCACCAGTCTGTCGGCGCCGGCGACGGGAATGTCGCCGCAGCGCTTCAAGGCGCGCGTCAATGCATTGACGAAGGCGTCGCGCTTGCGCACCAGCACCAGGATGTCGCCGGCTTCAATCAGGCGCTCTTTGCCTTTGTCGACGATCGTCTCGCGGCCGACGAGCGTGCCGATCGAGTGGGCGATCCGCCGCGCGAGGATTGCGGCCGGCGCGCTTTCCGGCGTCGCGTCGAAGGGCGCCGTCCAGTCTTCCTCCTTCACCACCGTTTCCGGCGCGACCATCTCCCAGAGGTCGACGGCGCCAGGATGTCCGATGCGGCTGGAGCGGTGCACGACCGGCTCGCCGAGCGCGCTGAGGCCGCGCGCGTTCTCGGGTGTCTTGAAAATATGGTCGACGGCCTCGAGCACGTCGGCGGTCGAGCGGAACGACAGCGGCAATCGGACGGAGGAAAAGCTCTGTCCGCTATCGGACACGCGCCGCCGCGTTCGGTCGCTTTCCTCGGAAAAACGCTCGGGCCGCGCCCCCTGGAAGGAATAGATCGACTGCTTTTCGTCGCCGACGGCAAACAGCGTGCGCACGATCGGCCGGGCGCTTTCGCCGGCGAAGAAATCTTCGGCGAGCGACTGTATGACGCTCCACTGGATCGGGCTGGTATCCTGCGCCTCGTCGACGAGGATATGATCGATACCCCGATCGAGCTTGTAGTGGATCCAGGGGCCGACGCCGCTTTTCGTCAAAAGGTCGGCGGTGCGGGTGATCAGGTCCTCGAAATCAAGCTGGCTGCGCTGCTTCTTCAGCTCTTCATAGTCGTGATTCAGCCGGGCGGCGAGCACGAGTGCTGCATGCGTGGCGCCGTACATCCGCATCAGTTTCAGCCGATCGCGGCTTGCGGCGACATGCGCGCGGGCAATGGCGATGGCGCCCGCCAGCTGGGGTGCCTCGGCAAGCATCGCCTTGACCGAGAATTGCGAGTCCGCCTTCGGCTCGCCCTTGGCTGTTAGAAAAATTTTCTCAAGAAATTCAGCGCGCCTTGCGTCGTCGCGTTCCCGCCCGGCGAGCCTGAGGCCGTAGGCAACCTCCTGCGCCTTCGCGCCGCCCTTCTGGTCGGCCAGCGACAGATAAAGCTCCAGCATGCCGCCCGAAAGCTCCGGCAAAGGCCAATATTGCGCCGCGATCCGGCTTTCCGTGTCGCCTTCGGCAAGGCCGAGCTTTTGGCGCAGGACCATCTCCATACCGCCCTGCTGTTCGGCCGTCGCGGTGAAACGACGAATGGCGTTGCGGTTGGCGACGATATCGCCGAGCAGGTTCTCCAGCCCGGATTCGTCGCCGAGATTGAGCACGTAGGCGAATGCCTCGGCAAGGGCGCTGTCTTTCTCCGGCGCCGTTGCCGTCAGCAGCGCCCGACGCGCATCGGAAAGCAGGGATGCCGCCGCGCGATCGTCGAGGACCGAGAAATGCCCGGCAACGTTGGCCTCCAGCGGGAATTGATGCAGCAGCGCCTCGCAAAAGGCATGGATCGTCTGGATCTTCAGCCCGCCGGGCGTCTCCAGCGCCTTTGCAAACAGCCGGCGCGCCTCGGCAAGCTTCAATCCGTCGGGAGCCGTACCCTCGATCTGCATGATCCGCCGGCTAAGGTCGTCATCATCGAGCACCACCCAATCCGCCAGCCGTTCGAAGACCCGGTTCGACATTTCGGAGGCTGCAGCCTTGGTATAGGTGAGACATAAGATGGCCGAAGGCCGCGCACCGGCCAGCAGCAGCCGGATGACGCGCTGTGTCAGCACATGCGTCTTGCCGGAGCCGGCATTGGCCGAAACCCACGCCGAACGCAGCGGATCGGAGGCAATCGCCTGCTGGATGGTCGTCCAGCCGATCCAGGCGCCGGGATCGTCGTCGGTGGGAAGCGCGGTCACATCACTCATCGCCGCCGCCCTCTTCGGTTTCGGCCGTCGACCACTCGGAGACGCGGGCCAGATGATCGTAGTCGCCGCCGAAATCGAATTGCTGGGCCGGGATCAGCCGCGCGGTAAAACCTCTTTCGCTGGATTGCAGCAAACCCACGAATTTGACCAGTTGATCGATCGATTCGGCGGCGAGATCCATCGCGGATTTCGCCTTGTCGCTGCGGGCAGAGTTTTCGTTGTTGACCGTATCGACCTGGAAGCGGCTCCCGGGTCGCAGACGCACATAGAGCAGGTCTTGCGGCACGCGGCTGCCGGCATCGCGGAAGGCGCCGGCGCTCAAGGCCGCCGCTTCAAGCGCAAGCTGCGGATCGAGAAGCACGCGCGCCTGCGCCGGCGAGGGATTGTAGCCGGTCTTGTAGTCGATGATGTCGGCCGAGTGTGGTCCTGTTATGTCGATCCGGTCCGCGACGCCAGTGAGCCGGATATTGATCGGCTCCAGCTCCATACCGCCCCGCACCTCCGTCAACGTTTTCAGGATGCCATGCCGCCGTCCGGCCTCCCATTCGAGGAAGGCGCGGGCCACCTCGCGAAAGCGCGGCCGCCAGACGGCATCGATATGCGGCGGTAGCCGCTCCATGTCGAAAAGTTCGGAAAGGATGCGCTCCATGGCCGCTGCCGCATCCGGTGTCCCGGCAATATGAGCCTCGCGGATGAACCGGTCGACGATCTTGTGGTAGAGCGTTCCGCGTTCGGCCGCACCCGGATCGCGGTTGAACGCGTCGACGGGGTCGAGACGCAGGATGCGGCGGGCATAGATGGCGTAGGGGTCGCGGCGCAGCCGGCCGACTTCGCTGAAGGAATAGGATTTCGGCTGCAATGCCAGCGGCGGTTTCGGCGAGGGTCGTTGCGCCGGCGTCTGGCTATCTCCCCGATCGATGAGGCCGGCCCATTGCAGGAACCGGTTGCCGCGCCCTTTCAATTCCGCTTCGAACGCCTCTCCGCCGAGCGCCAGCAGCCGCTGCAGCCAGCGCGAGGCGACGGTCGGCGTCGAGCCCTGGCGCAGCGCGCGCGAATAGATCAGATGGCGCGTGCCGTTTGCCATCTCGAAATCATGCGCCAGCTGGCCGATGCGTCGTTCCGGCGGTTCGAGGCCGATCTCCGTCTTCATCATCCGTGGAATGAAGGGGTTATTGGCGGTCTGCCCCGGCCAGGTGCCCTCGTTCAGGCCGCCGAGGATCAGCGTATCGACGCTCTGCAGGCGGGCTTCCAGCGTGCCGAAGATGAAGAGGCGGGGATGGCTGAGCGCCCGCGGCTTCACGGCATGACCGGCGGCAAGGGCGGCCATGATGTCGATCCATTGCGGTCCGTCGGCCTCCATCTGGCCGTCCGTGTCGATCACCTCGCTGAGCAGGGCGGCGAGTGCATCTCCCGCTTCACCAGACCAGAGATCGGCGAGATTGCCTTGCGGATCGACCGCGACCGCTTCGAGCGAACGGCCGGTGCGCTCCGCCCATTCGGACAATGTGAAGCTCAGAGTTCTCCCGCGATCTTCCGGCCGGTGTCGCATCAGTGCCGACGCCAGTGGCTCGGTCGCCTGCGTGACCCGCCGGGCAAGGTCGTTTGCGGCGTCGGCTGCATCAGGCGAAAGCGCTTTGCGCCATTGCGGCGCGTGCCTGTCCAGCGCCTGTTCGGCAAGTTGGTGGGTGAGCAACGGCTCGAGCGTGCTGATATCCACCTCGGCCACGCCGCCGCGCAGCGCCAGCAGCTCGAGCGCCTCGGTAGCGGAAATCAATGCGTCACGTTCCAGGCCGAAGCGGGCAAGCGGATGTTTGAGCAAAGAGACGATCGCCACCGGATCGCCCGGTCGCAGCGCTGCCTCGAGCAGCAATTGCAGCAAGGTGCCCTGCGGCATGGCCGCAAGCGGTGTACCCGCCGAATCGTCGGCGAGGATGCCGAAGCGGGAAAGCTCGGCCATGACCCGCCGCGCGAGATTGCGGTCCGGCGTGATGAGTGCTGCCCGGCTCTCGCCGTCCTGTCCCGGCCTCTCCAGTGCAAGCCGGAGCGCGATGGCAATCGCGGTTGCTTCTTCGCGTTCGTTGGCGGCTTCGATCAGCGAAACATCGGCGAAGGCTGAAGGCAGGGTGCCCTCGGGCAGGCCGCTCTTCCATGCCCCCCAATCACTGGTCGCCTCCGATGGGGCGAGGGCTCGAGACAGGATTTCGGCGCGCCGGTCAAGATCGCCCTCCGGTCCGTCGAGGGGCGTTACGTCGGCACGCGTCAGCTTCAGCCGCTTGAGCAGCGACGACAGGCCATATTGCGGATGGCTGCGACTTGCCGGATTGGCATGTTGGCCGGGCGCCGGTTCCGGCGCGACCATCTGCCAGTGGTTCTCGGGCATGACGAGATCGAGGCCCGGCAGCACGATGACGCCTTCGGGCAGATTGGCGACGGCGGCGATGAGATCGGCGGTGGCGGGAACGGAACCCGTCGAACCGGCGATGATGATCGGCCCAGCGGGTTTCGTCCCCGAAAGCCGGCTTGCTTCGGCCCGGAGAATGGCGTTTCTGTGCCGCGCCGGCGAGGATTTGCCGAGTTCCGAAAGCCGCTCCGGCCAGAAAGCACTGGCGATCTGCAGGAATTCTGCCGTCAGCTGCCACCAGGCGGCATAGTCGCCGGTGTCGAGTTTCGACAGCTCCGACCAGTCGAGATCCTCGGTTTCGATTGAATCGATCAGTTCCGCCAGGTTGCGGGCGAGCCAGATCGCATCCGCCGGGCTTGCGGGTGCGACGAGCGGCGAGTCCGAATGAATGTGGCGGACGATCTCAGGCAGCTTGTTTCGCCAGGCGAGGATCAGGCGCGCCAGTTCCAGAAGACGGGCGGTATTCGACAATGGTTGGGCGAGATCGATCGTAGCCGGCAGTGCCTCGTCGAAATAACCGCTGTCGTCATCGGTTTCGCCGAGCGGACGGATGACCGGCAGAATCGCCGAGCGGCCGCCGAGCAGATCGACGAATTCAGAGCGCAGAACGCGCACGGCGCGCCGTGTCGGCAGGTAGATTGTTACCTTGGCCAGCGATAGCGGATCATCGGCCTCGTGCCGGAAGAGTGGCGTCAGCCGGCCGTCGCAAAGCGTCGTCGCCAGCGTTTTCAGGAAGGAGAGACCCGCCGGGATTGTCAGGATGCGTGGCTGGTGCCGCTCCGCCATGGCTTAAGCGAACGCCCGCAATCGTCGGATCGTTTCTTCCGCCTCGCCGATCGCCTCCGGCGTTCCCACAGTCAGCCAATGGCCTTCGAGCACCATGCCGAAAAGTCGTCCGCGCGCGATCGCCTTGTCGAAATAGATATTGAGGTTGAAGGCATCCTTCGGCGCATCGTCGAACAGCGATGGGTTCATGGCGATGGCGCCGGCATAAACGACGGGATTGGATGGATCGTCGCGATAACGCGCCAGCCGGCCATCGGCCGCCAGACTGAAGTCGTTCTTGCCGTTGTGACCCGTCGTATCTTCGATCCCAACGCAAAGCAGCGCCATATCCATGTGGTCGGCATCGAAGAAGCCGGCTAAGCGTTGCAGGTTCGTCGGCCGCCCCGGCTGTTCGCCGATCCAGAAGAGATCGGCATTCATGACGAAAATATTGTCGCGGGTAAGCAGGCCGAGCCCCTTCGCCAGCCCGCCGCCGGAATTCATCAGCGCGTCACGCTCGTCGGAAATGACGATGTCGAGGCCGCGATAATTCCCGAGATGATCGAGCATCTGTTCGGCGTGGTGGTGAACATTGACGACGGCGCGTTCGACGCCGGCCGCCACCAGCGAATCCAGCGCGTAGTCGATCATCGGCTTGCCGTCGATCTTCACCAGCGGCTTCGGGATCGTGTCGGTGATCGGGCGCATGCGGGTTCCGAGACCCGCGGCCAGTACCATGGCTTGTCTGATGGTCATCCTGATTCGGAACTTATGATTCGCTCTGGCCTATTCCAGCCCTTGCGCACCAATCGCGCAAGGGGGCAAGCGTTTCATGCTCGAGCGCGACGTTCAGATAGGCGAGCGTGCGCGGCATGTGTTTCAGATAACCCGGCTTGCCGTCGCGCTGCAACAGCCGCACCCAGAGGCCGGCAAGCTTGCAATTGCGTTGCGCCGACATGATCGCCCAGGCCTTCATGAATCCGGTTTCGTCGAAACCGCCCTGTGCGTGGCGTAGCGTCAGATAGTCAGCCATCAATTGTTGGAAGAGATCCGGCTCGATCGTCACACGCGCATCCTGGACGATCGAGGCGAGATCATAGGCCGTGGGGCCGATCATTGCGTCCTGGAAATCGATGAGGCCGATCCGTTGGATGCCCGTCGCCTGCGGTCGCCAGATGATATTCGGCGAGTGGAAGTCGCGCAGCAGCAGGTTGTTCTCGGCCGATGCAAGCTCATCGATGAGCCTATCCCAGATCGCCAGATAATCCGCCCGCTCTTCCTCCGTTGCCGGTACTCCCTGACGCTTCCAGGGCAGGTGCCAGTCGAGCACCAGCCGCACCTCCATCTTCATCGCCGTGCGGTCGAAATCAGGAATATGATGGACATGCGCCTTTCCAACAGGGATGTCCTGCGCAAACTTTAGGGCGTGCAGTTTGGCAAGGCAGGCAACGCTTTCGCGATAGCGTTCGACAATAGGTTGGCCCCGGGCATCCAGAACGCCGTCGCTGCCGAGATCTTCGATCAGCAGAATACCCTTGTTATAATCCACCTTGTAGATCTCGGGCGCCGCAAAGCCGTCCTTGCGCAGCACATCGGCGATCGCCACGAAGGGATAGGCGTTTTCGGCGAGATGCGCGACTTTGGGATAGGGTTTGCCGTCGAGAACCGGCGGTCCTTCGGCAAGCGGCGGCCAGTCCATCAGGATGACGCGCTGGTTTTCGGCCTTCGGATAGATCGCCTCATAGGCACGTAACGAGGCATCGCCGGTCAGGAAGCGACGCCTCGCTTCGGGATGACCAGCATCGTCAAGGAAATCGCGAATCGACAGGACACGACGGATGCGTGAATTTTGCGCACCGGTAGCTCTGATTGTCGCCCGGCGGCCATTACCTTCATGTTCCAGCGTCAGCGCGATGCGCTCCGCAGGCAGTTCGCTCTCGGCCATCTCAGGCCATTCGACGAGACAGATGCCGTTTTGCAGAGCCTCGTCGAAGCCCAGTTCCATCAGTTCGGCCGGATCGCCAAGCCGGTAGAGATCGAAATGAGAAACGGGGATGCGCAGGTCGTAGGATTGCACCAGCGTGAAGGTCGGGCTCGGGACTTCGAGCTCCTCGTCATCGGCGATGGCGCGCAGGATCGCGCGGGCGAGCGAGGATTTCCCCGCGCCGAGATCGCCGGAAAGAGCAAGGCAGTCACCGGCTTTCAGGGCCAGCGCCAAATCTTCGCCGAGGCGGAGGGTGGCCGCCTCGTCTTCCAGAAAAAGCGAGATTGCATCGCCGGTCGTCATTCGGCGGCGGCGGAATGCGGTACATCGACCGAGGGAATACGGCAGACGACGGTCGTGCCATTGCCGGGTTCGCTGTCGATCGTCACGTCGCCATGATGCAGGCTGACGAAGCTGTCAACGATCGAAAGGCCGAGGCCGGCGCCGCCGCGTTTGCCGCTTTTCGCTCCCGTCGCGAAACGGTCGAAGACGGTGGCGATCATGTCAGGCGAGATGCCCGGGCCGCGATCGCTGACGGAGAAGACGAAATCCGTGCCGTCGCGATGGCATTCCAGCGAGATCGAGCTGCCTTCGGGCGAGAAATTCGCCGCATTGGAAAGCAGCTTCAGCAGGATCTGTTTCAGCCGCTGCGGATCGGCAACGATCGAGCCGAGATAGGCGGGTGCGGTGATTTCGAGTGCGACGCCGCTTTCCTGGAGACGATCGGCGATCTGCATCGACACGTCGTCGAGCAGATCGTTGAGATCAATATCCGCATAGTTGAGGCGCATGATGCCGGCATCGACGGTCGCAAGGTCGAGAATATCGTTGACCAGCGTCAAGAGAACGGAGGACGAGGTCGAGATGTGGTCGATATATTCGGCCTGCCGTTCGGTCAGCGGGCCGACGCCCGGCGTGCGCAGGAGATCGGTGAAGCCGATGATGTTGGTCAGCGGCGAACGCAGCTCGTAGGACACGTGCTGGACGAAGTCGTTCTTCAGCTCGTCGGCCTTGCGCAATGCTTCGTTCTTCTCGGTCAGCGCGCGCTCGGCCCGCACGCTGTCGGTCATGTTGACGAAGGTCAGCATGGTCTGGGCGTTCGGCAGCGGGATAACGGCGTAGTCGAGCACGAGGCCGGAGAAGAGTTCCAGCGTCCCCTGGCCCGAGCGGCGTTCGTCGTCGAAGCTGGTGATCAGTTCGGCGAAGGCCTTCCAGCCGTCCGGCCGGTCATAAGACGGCGCGCAGGCCTCGCCCAGCGCACGAATATGGGTGCCGGGCTTGGCTTCGGTTTCCGTGATCCCCCAGAGCGCGCGGAAGGCCGGGTTCGAAAGGCGGATGCGTCCGTCAGGGCCAAACACCGCCACACCTTCGGAAAGATGGTCGATCGTTTCGCCCTGTACCTTGACCAGCGTGTTGTAGCGCGTTTCGAGATCGACCTGCTCGGTCAGGTTTTCGAACACCCAGGTGGCGCCGCCCTGGGGATGGGCAGTCGCGAAGACGCGCAGCGTCTGACCGTTCGGCAGGTGCCAGAGATCGGATTGCGTGTCGAGCGCGCGATAGACGGAGAGCGCGGTTTCCTTCCAGCTTTTCCAGTTGAGCTGGTCCGGCAGTTTCTTGGCTGCCCGCAGCCGCTCGAGCAGCTCGCTATTGTCAGGCCGGCCTTCGAGGAAGGCGATATCGAGCTGCCAGAGCGCCACGAAGGCCTGGTTGTAGAATTGCAGGCGGCGGTCGCCGTCGAAAATGGCAACGGGAGTGGCAAGATGATCGAGCGTCTCGGCATGGCTCTTCAGCGTCCGCTCCAATTCGGCGCGCACGGCCTCTACGTCGGACACATCGATCGCGATGCCGGCCGAGCCGCCGGGAACCCTGACGTCGACGACGTCGAAGAATGTGCGGTTGCCGCGCACGACCGTCGAGATCGTGTCGTGGAAGGGCGATTCCGGCGTCGTCGTCGCGCGAATGCGCTCGCGCGCCACGGTAGTCAGCATCTCGCGGCCTTCATTGATCGCCTGCTGCGGCGAGCGCGCTTCGACCGCCTCGCCATAAGCCTGGTTGACCCAGGTGAGGCGCCCCACCGGGTCGCGCTGCCAGGCCGGCATGTCGATCGCGTCGAGCATGGTCTGGAAGGCCGAGATCGAGGTCATCAGCCGGTCGCGCTCGATCCGGAGCTCTGCGAGTTCGGCGCGCAGATTGTTGAGCGCCACGAAACGGACGAAGGCACGCCCGCCGGAAACCCGGCCCTGCGCCTCGAGGATTTCGTCGCGGATGGTTTCGACCACCATGTCGAAGCTCTGTGCCTCGTCGCGCAGCCGATCGATCGCCTTTTCCAGTTCGGAGGCCGAACGTGACTTCAGCCACAGGCCGAAGGCCAGGAATTCGCCGTCCTGCGGCGCGCCGGTCTCGGGCGGAAGCTGGCCGAGCAGTTCAGGGCGGGCATTGCCGTCCCAGATGACGATCCGCCGATTCTTGTCGGCGATCAGAGCCTGGTATTGGGAAATGCGCTGCTGGGCGTCAGAGAGTGCCGAGCGGATTTCCCGGCTCTCGTTTTCCAGATTGCCGCGCTGGCGCACGAGCCACAGCGTCGAAAGCAGTGCCGCCGATATGACGCCGATGACGACGGAAACGCCGACGACTTGCGAGGATGTGAAGAGGTGGGCCGAGGCCGCCGCCTGCTGCTCCGTCTGTGCCAGAACCGGCCGCGCCAACGCGGCAAGCGCGGTACCGGCCGCGCAGGTTTTCAGGAAGCGCGCCAATGGTCCATGCTCTTGCTTTGCGGCCTCGTGTGCCGTTGCAGATTTATATCCTTGGCCTGCCATGAGCGGGCGGCGACCGGCGCAAGCGCCATCATCCGCCTGACCGGGCAGGCTGCTTTTCATTTCCGACATCCGCGGTATGTCTCCGTCCTTCAATGTGCCGCATTACGACAAGACATCCCATTTTCGCAGCGGTCGGACGGGGTCCGGCGCCACGAATCAAGTCTTAAAACAATACTTCGGAAGGGAATCGGCGGGAAGGGAGCGTCCAAAAAATAAGCCGCGACATTTGTCAATGCCGCGGCTTCTACATCTTGTGGATATTAACGGTCGGATCAATATCTGTAGTGGTCGGACTTGAACGGGCCCTTCGGCGAGACGCCGATATAGGCAGCCTGTTCCTCGGAAAGCTCGGTCAGCTTCACGCCGAGCTTGTCGAGATGCAGGCGCGCGACCTTTTCATCGAGATGCTTAGGCAGGATATAGACCTTGTTGGAATACTGGTCGGGCTTGGTGAAGAGCTCGATCTGCGCCAGCGTCTGGTTGGTGAAGGAAGCCGACATCACGAAGGACGGATGGCCGGTGGCGTTGCCGAGATTGAGCAGGCGGCCTTCGGAAAGAAGGATGATCCGGTTGCCCTTGGGGAATTCGATCAGGTCGACCTGCGGCTTGACGTTGGTCCACTTGAGATTGCGCAGCGCAGCGACTTCGATTTCGTTGTCGAAGTGACCGATGTTGCCGACGATCGCCATATCCTTCATCTGACGCATATGGTCGATGCGGATGACATCCTTATTGCCCGTGGTGGTGATGAAGATATCGGCCGAGGAAACGACGTCCTCGAGCAGGACGACTTCATAACCATCCATGGCGGCCTGCAGGGCGCAGATCGGATCGGCTTCGGTCACCTTGACGCGGGCGCCGGCACCGGAAAGCGATGCGGCAGAACCCTTGCCGACGTCGCCGTAACCGCAGACGACGGCAACCTTGCCGGCCATCATCACGTCGGTGCCGCGGCGGATACCATCGACCAGCGATTCCTTGCAGCCATACTTGTTGTCGAACTTCGACTTGGTGACGGAGTCGTTGACGTTGATGGCCGGGAAGGGCAGCAGGCCCTTCTGGCTGAGCTGGTAAAGGCGATTGACGCCCGTCGTGGTTTCTTCGGTAACGCCCTTGATGGCATCACGCTGCTTGGTGAACCAGCCCGGCGAAGCGGCAAGGCGCTTCTTGATCTGCGCGAAGAGGATTTCCTCTTCTTCGGAATGCGGATGGGACAGCACGTCCTCGCCGGCTTCGGCGCGGGCGCCGAGCAGGATATACATAGTGGCGTCGCCGCCGTCATCGAGGATCATGTTGGAAAGGCCGCCATCGGCCCACTGGAAGATCTTGTCGGTATACACCCAGTAGTCTTCGAGCGACTCGCCCTTGATGGCGAAGACCGGAACACCGGCAGCGGCGATCGCGGCAGCGGCATGATCCTGCGTCGAGAAGATGTTGCACGAGGCCCAGCGGACTTCGGCACCGAGCGCGACCAGCGTTTCGATGAGCACGGCCGTCTGGATGGTCATATGCAGCGAGCCGGTGATGCGCGCGCCCTTCAGCGGCTTTGCCTGGCCGAATTCGGTGCGGCAGGACATCAGCCCCGGCATTTCGGTTTCGGCGATCGTAATTTCCTTGCGGCCGAAGTCCGCAAGCCCGATATCGGCGACGACATAATCTTTTTCAGTGCTCATAGAGGTCTCCAGGCTGAAAAACGTCTCAAAATTGGCGCAGGCGCGAAGATGACCGCGCGACGGATGGGCCGCGTGCTCATGCATGTCGCCTGGAAGTGCAGCGGTTCCGGGACAACGACAGGCATAACGACGAAGAGCTAAAGTGCATTGCATGAACCAAGTTCGATGCGAACGCGCGTTAGCGCACGGCATGTCGCCGTTTAGCAGGCTTCGTCTGAGATGGCAATAAGGATATAAAGAAGTCTTTATATGTTTATATGAGCTCGGCCGGAGCTCACATTTCTTCGCCGAACCTGTTCTGGATCAGCTGATCCAGCGCCTCCAGGGCTTCCTCGGCCTGACTGCCGCTCGCCGAGACGACGACGCTAGAGCCGGGGCTGGCCGCAAGCATCATCAGGCCCATGATGGAAGTGCCGCCAACCGTCATTCCATCTTTGGAAACGGTGATGGCTGCATCGAAGGTTTCGACCATCTGCACGAATTTGGCGGAGGCGCGCGCGTGAAGACCGCGCTTGTTGATGATCAGGAGTTCCCGGGAGAGCGATGTCATGAAGGCCCGTTATTTTCCGCTGAGCACACGGCTCGCGACATTGATATATTTCCGCCCGGCTTCGGAAGCCTCCACCAGGGCCTTCTCCATGTTGTTCTCGCCGCGTACGCCGGCAAGCTTGATCAGCATCGGCAGGTTGACGCCGGCAATGACTTCGGTATGGCCGCTGCTCATCACTGATATGGCGAGATTGGACGGCGTGCCGCCGAACATGTCAGTCAGGATGACGACGCCATGGCCGTCATCGGCACCGGAAACGGCTTCCAGAATGTCCTGCCGTCTCTGGTCCATGTCGTCTTCGGGGCCAATGCAGACCGTCTCGATGAATTTCTGAGGACCGACGACGTGCTCGACAGCATGACGAAACTCTTCAGCCAGCTTGCCATGAGTGACAAGCACAAGTCCGATCATGATATTACTGCTCCCATATACGCAATCGGTGGCCCCAATATCGCAATGCAGCAATTACGTCCACCGGTGGGGGCACATCTTGGCTATGAAAAGCCGAAGTGCAAGATAAAAATGCGAATATATAAGGCAGATTGACCAATCCGGAAGGCTTCAATGCCCGATATCGGGTGCTTTCGCCATCAGGATCGCAAGCGGTGCGGAAACACCTGTGAGCAACCGCAATGCGGGAAGCGAAAATCCGGCCGCAAGGCTGACGGTTTCGCCTTCGGGGGGCAGGCGGTTTTCGCCGGAAGCGGTGCCCGGAAGCACGGCATAATGCATGGCTGCGCTCGGAATATGATCCTGCTGGACGATGCCGGTGCCGCGAAGCTCGATCAGCCCGGCGATCGACGGTGGGCATGTGGCGATGACCGTGCCGGCCTCTCCCGACAAAAGCACCTGGTCGTCGGCGACCAGTGCCGTGAAAAGCCCGAGCCGGCGCGCCTCGGTCATGCAGGTGAAGGCCAGCATCGATTTGCCCCAGCCGGAGGGGCCGCTGAACAAGAGTCCCGTCCTGCCGACGACGATCGCCGTCGCATGAATGTTCAGAGCGTCGGTCATGCGGCGGCGTCGACGGGCAAAGAGAGGATGAAGCGCGCGCCGAGCACATGTCCGCCTTCGGAATCGGTAATGTTTTCGGCTCTCAGCGAACCGCCATGGGCTTCGGCGATCTGGCGGCTGATCGAAAGGCCGAGGCCCGAATTCTGGCCGAAGCCTTCCGATTCCGGACGGTCCGTATAGAAACGCTCGAAGATACGGTCGATATTTTCCGCCTGGATGCCCGGACCATTGTCTTCGATCGTCGTGACGCAGCGCGAACGTGTCCGCACCAGCCGCACGATAATCTTGCCGCCCTTTTCCGGCACGAAAGAGCGGGCGTTCTCGATCAGGTTGGCGATGATCTGGCCGATGCGCAGATCGTGGCCGTTGACCACGAAGCGGGTCTTGACGTTCGGCTTGCGTTCGATCGCATATTCGATCTCCACCTGCTTCTTGCTGCTCCGGACCTGGCGCGAAACCTCGATCAGGTCGCGCAGCAGCACCTCCATGTCGACGGAGCCGGCGTCGACGCGGGCGAGTTCGGCATCGAGGCGGGAGGCGTCGGAGATATCGCTGATCAGCCGGTCGAGACGGCGGACGTCGTGCTGGATGACATCCATCAGCCGCTTCTTGGAATCGTCGGAGCGGGCGAGCGGCAGCGTTTCGACAGCGCTGCGCAGCGATGTCAGCGGATTCTTGAGCTCGTGGCTGACATCGGCCGCGAAACTCTCGATCGCATCGATGCGGTCGTAGAGCGCCGTCGTCATTTCGCGCAATGCGATGGAAAGATTGCCGATTTCATCCTGGCGGGCGGAGAAGTCGGGGATCTCCTCACGCGCCTTGGCGCCGCGGCGCACACGGATGGCGGCGGCCGAAAGGCGGCGCAGCGGATTGGCGATCGTCGAGGACAACACCAGCGAAAGCAGCACGTTGACGAGCGTCGCGACGCCGAAGACGCGCATGATGGCAAGCCGCTCGGCATGAACGATATTGTCGATGTCGCCTGCCTGTGTCGACAGCAGCAGCACGCCGAGCACGGCGCGGAAGCGCTGGATCGGCACGGCGACGGAAACGATGAGCTCGCCTTTTTCGGTCGTGCGCACGACCGCCCCGCGCACGCCGGTCAGCGCGTTCATCACCTCGGGATAGATCGAGCCGTCGCCACCCGGCGCCTCTTTGTAGACCGGCAGATTGCCGGGCTGCAACGCCTTGTTGAACAGGGTCGCGAACCACTCGCTCCAGGTCTGTTTCTCCTCTTCGACCGGCGGCAGATCGAAGCGCAGCACCTGGCCGCGCGAATAGAGATGGCGCGAATCGAGCAGCAGATTGGCGTCGGCATCGAAGATGCGGGCGCGTGTGCGCGTCGGAGAGATCAGCCGGCGCAGCACCGGGGCGACCTTCTCGGGGTCGATCGGAAATTCCAGGTCTTCGTCGTTCGGCACCGGGGTGATGCTCTGACCGGCCTGCAGCTCGAGCAGCTTCTGCGGATCGATGGTGATCGAGTTGGTATCGACCGAGGCGGAGGCCGAAACGGCGCCGGCGATGATCTCGCCCTGCGTCAACAGGCTCTCGACGCGAGCGTCGATCAATCCCTCGCGAAACTGGTTGAGGTAGAGGATGCCGCCAACGAGAACCAGCAGCGCGGCCAGATTGAAGAACAGGATACGCCGCGTCAGGCTCGAAAACACCGCATTGCCGAAGATGCGGCGGATCAGCGTGAAGGGGTGCGACCAACGGCGGCCTCGGACGCGACGGGTGCTCACGCCCTCCGCATCGTCCAGATCCCTTTCCTGCACCAACTGTGCCAATGACAGGCCCTTTCGAAGGGCGGGGCCGGATGGAACCGGCCCGCTGCCCTCAACAATTCCCACAGCGCCGCGCGTCTTTTCAGACGCGCAAAAGGCGCTGCAACAGTTTGAACCGCTGCATATTTTATTCTTGGATCGGCTCCAAGGAATTATGCAGTCGCGCCGCGCCGGTTAGGCTCAGGCTGCTTCGCGGAAGCGGTATCCCACTCCGTAGAGTGTTTCAATCATATCAAAGTCGGTGTCGACCATCTTGAATTTCTTGCGCAGCCGCTTGATGTGGCTGTCGATGGTCCGGTCGTCGACATAGACCTGTTCGTCATAGGCCGCGTCCATCAGCGCGTCGCGGCTTTTGACGACGCCGGGGCGCTGCGCCAGCGAATGCAGAATCAGGAATTCGGTCACCGTCAGTGTCACGGCCTCACCCTTCCAGGTGCAGGTATGGCGTTCCTGGTCCATGACCAGCTGGCCGCGCTCCAGTGAGCGGGCCTGCTGCACCGCGCCGGCCTTCGGCGCGCCGGCGGGGCTAGTGCCGGCGGCAGCGGCTTCACGGCTGGAGGCGCGGCGCAGGACGGCGCGCACGCGCTCGACCAGCAGGCGCTGCGAAAATGGCTTGGTGATGAAATCGTCGGCGCCCATCTTGAGGCCGAACAGCTCATCGATCTCCTCATCCTTGGAAGTGAGGAAGATGACGGGAATATCCGACTTCTGCCGCAGGCGGCGCAGCAGCTCCATGCCGTCCATGCGCGGCATCTTGATGTCGAAGATCGCCAGCTGTGGCGGTCGCGCCAAAAGGCCGTCGAGCGCCGAGGCACCGTCCGTATAGGTCTCGACCTTATATCCTTCGGCCTCCAGTGCGATCGACACAGAGGTAAGGATGTTGCGGTCGTCATCAACGAGCGCGATTGTCGGCATGGTGTTGGTCTCCGTCATCAGTGCGCAATCTCCCGGATTTTGCTCTCCCCAGGCGGTCTCAATGACCGGATGCGCTTATGGAGGATAAAGGTGGAACAAATTGTGGCAAAGATAAAGGGGAAGATTGTCGTAAAATTCGCCGGCAATCTTAAGTGGTGCGGCAAAATGTTTAAACGCGGCTCCTTAAAACGATTTAAAATGTAGGCCATAAATTTAAATCGATTAAATATTTGATATTACTGCACTTTCTCAATTTCTACATCTTGTGTTTTAAAATTTCTGCCCGTATTTTCGCGCTTAGTTTTAACGGCAACGAGCCTGAGCGAAGGGAACTAGCCATGGAAATGTTCGGAGTTCATAACCCGGCAACAGAGCTGGCAACGGTTGGATTGGGCGGCGCAGCCAGCGCTCGCTACAACTTTTCCGCCGCCGCGCTCTATGAAGAAGCGATCCGCCGGGGCGAAGCCGAACTGACCGCTCAAGGTGCACTGCGGGCTATCACCGGCCAGCACACCGGCCGTTCGCCGCGCGACAAGTTCGTTGTTCGCGATGCCAATACCGACGGCGAGATCTGGTGGGACAACAACAAGCCGCTCTCGCCGGAACATTTCACCCTGTTGCGCGACGATATGCTTGCGCATGCCGCGGGCAAGGAACTCTTCGTCCAGGACCTCGTCGGCGGTGCCGAGGAAGGCCACGCCCTGCCGACCCGCGTCGTCACCGAATTCGCCTGGCATTCGCTGTTCATCCGCAATCTGCTGATCCGCCCCGACGCTGCAGCGCTCCCCACCTTCGTGCCGAAGCTGACGATCATCGATCTGCCGAGCTTCAAGGCCGATCCGGCCCGCCACGGCTGCCGTTCGGAAACGGTGATCGCCTGCGATCTCACCAACGGTCTCGTCCTCATCGGCGGCACGTCCTATGCCGGCGAAATGAAGAAATCGGTCTTCACCGTGCTCAACTACCTGCTGCCGGCCAAGGGCGTGATGCCGATGCACTGCTCGGCCAATGTCGGCCCGGACGGTGACGCGGCGGTCTTCTTCGGCCTTTCCGGCACGGGCAAGACGACGCTTTCGGCCGATCCGGCCCGGACGCTGATCGGCGACGACGAACACGGCTGGAGCGAGAATGGTATCTTCAACTTCGAAGGCGGCTGCTACGCCAAGACCATCCGCCTCTCGGCCGAGGCCGAGCCGGAAATCTATGCGACGACGCAGCGTTTCGGCACTGTACTGGAAAACGTCGTGCTCAACGAAAGCCGCGAGCCGAATTTCGACGACGGGTCGCTGACCGAGAATACCCGTTGCGCCTATCCGATGGATTTCATCCCGAACGCCTCGGAAACGGGCCGCGCCGGGCACCCGAAGACGATCATCATGCTGACCGCCGATGCCTTCGGCGTGATGCCGCCGATCGCCCGATTGACGCCCGACCAGGCGATGTATCACTTCCTCTCCGGCTACACCGCCAAGGTGGCCGGCACCGAAAAGGGTGTCGTCGAGCCGGAAGCGACCTTCTCGACCTGTTTCGGCGCCCCGTTCATGCCGCGGCATCCGGCCGAATACGGCAATCTGCTCAAGGAGCTGATCAGCCGTCATGGTGTGCAATGCTGGCTGGTCAATACCGGCTGGACTGGCGGCGCCTATGGCACCGGCAAGCGCATGCCGATCAAGGCGACACGTGCGCTTCTCGCTGCGGCTCTGGCCGGTGAACTCGGCAATGTCGAATTCCGTGCGGATCCGAATTTTGGCTTCGCCGTGCCGGTCTCGGTCAACGGCGTCGATGGCAGCATTCTCGATCCACGCTCGACCTGGGCCGACAAGGCAGCCTATGACGCGCAGGCCGAAAAGCTGGTCTCGATGTTCATTGCCAACTTCGCCAAGTTCGAAAATCACGTCGACGGCGGCGTCCGCGATGCAGCCCCCGGCGTGAAGGTCGCCGCCGAATAAGGCGCGCAAGCAATTCCAGCAAAAGTGTGCAGCCGTTTTGCGTCCGGAATTGCGCTAGACAGACTCCCTGACTCACGTGAAACCCGGCATCGCAGGATTGCCGGGTTTTCCTTGATGCCGGCCGATATTTTCAATTCATCGTCGATGTGAGATAGAACGCCGCATGGCCAGCGACGCGCTCTATATCGATGACAGGATCACCATCGCGGGATGGGAGCTGACGGAACAATTCGTTCTGGCGGGTGGTCCCGGCGGGCAGAATGTCAACAAGGTCTCGACGGCGGTCCAGCTGTTCTTCAACATTCCGAATTCGCCGTCCCTCAATGATCGCGTGAAAACCAACGCGATCAAGCTTTCCGGCCGGCGTCTGTCGAAGGACGGCGTGCTGATGATCGAGGCGAGCCGCTTTCGCAGCCAGGACCGCAACCGCGAGGACGCGCGCGACCGGTTGAAGGAACTGATATTGGAGGCCGCCAAGCCGCCGCCGCCGCCGCGCAAGAAGACCAAACCGACCAAGGGTTCGGTCGAACGCCGCCTGAAGGAAAAATCCGGCCGCTCGGAAGTCAAGAAAATGCGCGGCCGCCCCGGCGGTAGTGAATGACATGCCGGTACTCCTGAGCGGCATCCGCCATCTCCCCGGCTATCTCGACCGCGCGCGTCAGGAGGCATTGGTCGAGGTAATCCGCGCTGTCGTCGCCGAAGCGCCGCTTTACGTGCCCGCCATGCCCGGCACCGGCAAACCGATGTCGGTGCGCATGACCAATTGCGGGCCGCTCGGCTGGGTGACGGACAAGGAGTGCGGCTATCGTTACCAGCCGATGCATCCGGCGACCGGCAGGCCCTGGCCTGATATGCCGCAGCAACTGCTCAATATCTGGAATGACGTTGCCGGTTACGACAAACCGCCCGAAGCCTGCCTCGTCAATTTCTATTCCGACGACGCGCGCATGGGCCTGCATCAGGATAAGGACGAACAGGATCTCAAGGCCCCGGTTGTCTCGCTTTCGCTCGGCAACAGCTGCCTCTTTCGCGTCGGCGGTCTCAGCCGCAATGACCGTACCCTATCTTTCAAGCTTTCGAGCGGTGATCTGGTCGTGCTCGGCGGCGAGGGGAGACTGTGTTTCCATGGCGTCGACCGCATTCACCCGGCGACGTCGACGCTCCTGAAAAATGGCGGCCGCATCAATCTGACGCTGCGCCGCGTCAATCCCTGAAGCTGATATTCGGAATAGAATCGTCTGCTATAGTTTTCGCAGCGCGACCTGTTCGATCAGATGATCCTTGCCCTTTTTCAGGATGAGATCGGCGCGCGGACGCGTCGGCAGAATGTTCTGGCGCAGGTTCTTCAGGTTGATATTCGCCCAGAGATCCTCGGCGATATTAAGCGCTTCCGCGTCGCTGATCGAGGCGTAGCGATGGAAATAGGAATTCGGATCGCGGAAGGCCGTCTCGCGCAGCCGCATGAAGCGCGTGACATACCAATTGTGGATCTGATCTTCCGCGGCATCAATATAGATCGAGAAGTCGAAGAAGTCGGAGACCATCGGTACGATCTTGCCGCCGGCAGGCAGATCGCGCGATTGCAGCACGTTGATGCCCTCGAAGATCAGGATGTCGGGCCGGTCGACGATCTTGTATTCGTCCGGCAGCACGTCGTAGACGAGGTGCGAATAGCTGGGCGCCTTCACATCCGGCTGCCCCGCCTTGATTGCCGAGAGGAAGCGCAGGATCGCCGCTGTGTCGTAGCTTTCCGGAAAGCCCTTGCGCTGCATCAGCTTTTCCCGCTGCAGCACGGCGTTCGGATGGAGGAAGCCGTCGGTGGTGACGAGATCGACCTTCGGGCTGGAAGGCCAGCGCCCCAGAAGCTCCTTGAGGATACGGGCCGTGGTTGATTTGCCCACCGCGACCGAGCCGGCGATGCCGATGACGAAGGGCGTCTTCGTCACATCGGACAGGCTGAGGAAGCGGTTGCGCTGTTCAAATAGCATCTGCGAGGATTCGACATGCGCCGAAAGCAACCGCGACAGTGACAGATAGATGCGCCGGACCTCGTCGAGATCGATCGGATCGCCCATCGAACGCAGCCGTTTGACCTCGCCGCCAGTCAGCGTCAACGGCGTGTCGGCGCGGAATTTCGCCCATTGTTCGGAAGAGAAGAAGTGGTAGGGCGAATAGGATTCCGACTGGAAGTGATCCAACGTTTCCGGCACCCCGATAATCTCAGTCGCGATACTCATGAACTCTGCCGGCTGGCCTTTTCCTTGAGGCCGGACTGCGCGGTTCTGCGCTCGAGTTCGGCCATGACATTCTCTAACGGTATTTCAGCAATCTTCAATACGACCAATAGGTGATAGAGCACATCGGCGGCCTCATAGGTCAGATTGTCGCGGTCGCCGGTCACCGCCGCCATCACGGCTTCGATCGCTTCTTCGCCGAGCTTCTTTGCCGCTTTCGGCTGGCCGGCGGCCACGAGCTTGGCTGTCCAGGATTGCTCCGGCGAGGCTTTCGACCGCTCTGCGACAATGCTTTCGAGATCGGAAAGGGAAAATCCGCTCATAGGTCCGCTTTCAAGGTTCAGTCGAGACGCATGTCGATGCCGCACTTCGACATATAGTGCTTCGCCTCGCTGACGGAATAGGTGCCGAAATGGAAGATCGACGCGGCGAGCACGGCATTGGCATGGCCCTCCTTCACCCCGGCGACCAGATCGTCGAGATCGCCGACTCCGCCCGACGCGATCACCGGCACACGCACCGCATCGGCGATCGCCCGCGTCAGTTCCAGATCGTAGCCGACCTTGGTGCCGTCGCGATCCATCGAGGTGACCAGCAACTCGCCGGCGCCGCGCGCCACCATCTTCTGGGCGAATTCGACGGCATCGATGCCGGTCGCGTTGCGGCCGCCATGCGTATAGATTTCCCAGGCGCTGAGATTGTCGCCGCCGACCGCCTGCGTGCGCCGGCGCTTGGCGTCGATCGAAACGACGATGCACTGGTCGCCGAACTTGTCGGCGGCTTCAGCGACGAAGTCGGGATTGCTGACGGCTGCCGAATTGATCGACACCTTGTCGGCGCCGCACAGCAAAAGCTTGCGGATATCGGCGATAGCACGCACGCCGCCACCGACCGTCAGCGGCATGAAGCATTGGTCGGCCGTGCGCGACACGACATCGAAGATCGTCTCGCGATTGTCCGAGGAGGCGGTGATGTCGAGGAAGCAGAGTTCGTCGGCGCCGGCCGCATCATAGGCCTTCGCGGCTTCGACGGGATCGCCGGCATCGACGAGGTTGAGGAAGTTGACACCCTTGACGACGCGGCCGTCCTTGACGTCGAGGCAGGGGATGACACGGGCCTTGAGGGTCATTTACGCGGTCTCCTTCGCCCGGGCCGCTTTGATCAGCGCCAGCGCTTCCTTGGGATCGATACGGCCGTCATAAAGGGCACGGCCCGAGATCGCCCCTTCCAGCTTGCGTGCATCGGGTTCCAGCATGCGTCTGACATCGTCGAGCGAGGCAAGGCCGCCCGAGGCGATGACGGGAATGGAGACGGCATCGGCAAGCTCCAGCGTCGAGCTCCAGTTGATACCGGTCAGGATGCCGTCGCGGTCGATATCGGTATAGATGATTGCGGCGACGCCGGCGCCCTCGAATTTCCTGGCGAGCTCGACGATGCCGAGTTCGGAGGCCTCCGCCCAACCCTCGACGGCCACTTTGCCGCCCTTGGCGTCGATGCCGACGGCGACATGACCAGGAAATTTCCGGCAGGCTTCGATGACCAAAGCCGGATTTCTGACCGCGGCGGTGCCAAGAATGACGCGCCGCAGCCCGCGCGACAGCCAGGCCTCGATATGATCGAGTGTGCGGATGCCGCCGCCGAGCTGCACCGGATTGTCAGTTGCCTTCAGGATCGCCTCGACGGCATCGCCATTGGCCGAATGTCCCGCGAAAGCGCCGTCGAGATCGACCACATGCAGCCATTCGAAACCCTGGTCTTCGAAGGATCTCGCCTGGGCGGCCGGATCGGTGTTGTAGACCGTCGCCTGTTGCATGTCGCCGAGCTTCAGGCGGACGCATTGGCCGCCCTTCAGGTCGATCGCGGGAAAAAGGATCATGTCGTCTTACGTCCGTAGAGTGGTCGGTACCATCAGCGCATTCCACGCATCTACGATATCCGAGCGGAAAAAGACAGCGGCAATGGTGGCCGCGCCGAAAAGCAAAAGAAGGAGCAGGATGACGGCAAAGCCGGCCCGGACCTGGCGCCAGAAGCCGAGGCGCCTCTTCATCGATTTCTCGATTTCGCGCACCCGGTGCAGTGCTTCGCTGTTGACTGCGGTGAGCCGGATTTCAGCCTCCATCGCCTCGACATAGGTCTCGGCATAACTCGACAGGATCTGCGAGGCGCGATCGCGCAGCGTGTTGCGCAGGTCGGTGGAGAGATAGTTGCTGCTGACGGCGGCAAGCTCGGCCTCGTTGGGCGAACGGCCGGCGTTGCGCTGACGATGGCTGAGGACGAAATCGCGCTTCTGCCGCTCATAGAGTGCATAGGCAAGCAGGCCGATCAGGTCATCCTCGCCCTCGATATAGAATTCCAGCACCGCTTCAGTGACGTCGCCGGCGTTGACGCCGTTGGCGCGCAGCAGCGAATTCTCGTTGCCGGCAAGAAATTCATGGATCATCGGTCCAGCCTTTCTTTCAACACCTTGGCCGCATTGGAGAGCGCTTTCTTATGGATGGTTTCGTCGACACGACGAATGATCGTTCCGTCGGGAAGCCGAATATCCGAGAAGGGCGGCAGGCCTTCCCTGGAGGGTCTCAGCGTGTAGAACACCTTGCCTGATTTCCGCGAAGTCGGCATCGAGCGCACTCCTGTTCCGCCGTTTCCATAAAGGGGAAATAAGGCGGCGGTATTACGGGTTCCAGCGCAGGAAATTGGCGATCAGCGCCAGGCCGAGCTTCTGGCTCTTTTCCGGGTGAAACTGCGCCCCGACCATGTTGTCGCGCCCGACCAAAGCGGTCATCGGGCCGCCATAGTCGACGGTCGCGATGACATCCTCAGCGTTTTCGGCGGCAAGATGGTAGGAATGCACGAAATAGGCGTGCAGCCCCTGCGAGCCGGTGGGAATGCCGTCGAAGAGCGGATGTTCGCGTTTCAGGTCGAGCGTGTTCCAGCCGATCTGCGGGATCTTGAGCGTAGGATCGTCAGGCGTCATTTCGATGACGTCACCGGGAATCCAGTTAAAACCATGCGTAACGGTCTTCTCGAGGCCGCGCGAGGACATGAGCTGCATGCCGACGCAAATGCCGAGGAACGGCCGTGCCTTCTTCTCGACAGCCTCGATCAGCACCTCGGCCATCCCAGGCACGGCATCGAGGCCGCGCCGGCAATCGGCATAGGCGCCGACGCCGGGAAGCACGATGCGATCGGCCGCGGCAACATCCTCCGCCTTGTCGGTGAGATTGATATGCGCATCGATACCCGCCTCACGGGCCGCTCGCTCGAAAGCCTTGGTCGCGGAGCGCAGATTGCCGGAGCCGTAGTCGATAATCGCGACGCGCATCGTCAGCGTCCTCCATCAAAACCAAAGAGACCAAGCGATGTGGCTTGGCCGTGCGGGCTGTTCGAACGGGCCTTGTTGTCCCAGTCCGGTGCCGCGGTGTCGTCACTCGCCGCGACGCCCGTCCTGTCTGCGAAATAGACCTGCTCGGCAATGCCGATCGTATCGGCTGCAATGAGCGTGTCTTCGTTCCAGCCCTTGGCGGCAAGGCTGCGAATACGGAAGTTCTGGCCCTCGAGACCGACCAGCATATTCACGCCAAGCATGATTGCCGCTCCCGCCGGTCCGAGGCCCGGTTCGTCCATCAGCGCCCCGCCAATCCCCTGCAGCAGAAAGGCTGCGGCCGCATGCAGCCACAGCCGATGCGCCAGCAGCCAAGCCCATGGAAACAGGAAGCCGAGCAGCGTGAAACCGTCACGGATGGTTCGCGTCTCGTTGACCGTGGCGCTCGAGCCGCCAGGCGGTGTCAGGAAAATATAGCTGGATGTCATTGTCGCCGCTCCCTTGAGGGGCTCAGACGAGCGTACCCTTGGTCGAAGGGACGCGGCCCGCCTGTCTCGGATCGATCTCTGTCGCCGTGCGCAATGCGCGGGCAACGGCCTTGAAGCATGTCTCGGCAATATGGTGGTTGTTGGCGCCATAATGGTTGAGAATATGCAAGGTGATGCCGGCATTTTGGGCGAGCGCCTGGAAGAATTCGCGAACGAGCTCGGTGTCGAACGTGCCGATTTTCGGCGCGCTGAAGGCGACGTTCCAGACGAGGAACGGCCGGCCGGACAGATCGACCGCGGCCTTGGTCATCGTCTCGTCCATGGCGAGATCGATCGAAGCGTAACGGGTGATGCCGCGCCGGTCGCCGAGCGCCTTGGAGATCGCCTGGCCGATGGCGATGCCCGTATCCTCGACCGTGTGGTGGTCGTCGATATGCAGGTCGCCCTTGGCTTCGATCTCCATGTCGATGAGGGAGTGTCGCGAAAGCTGGTCGAGCATATGGTCGAAGAAGCCGACGCCTGTCGAAATCGACGATTTGCCGGTGCCGTCGAGATTGACGGAAACGGAAATCGAGGTTTCGTTGGTCTTGCGGGAAACGCTGCCCGTGCGGCTTGTTACGGTCTCGGCCATATGGCCCTCCATCGGGAATAAGGCCGTTCCTTATCAGGCGCATCGGGAAATATCCAGAAGCCGGGGACGAGAAAAGCCGGCCCATTTGCAATCGGCTCCGGCCCACTTACATAGGGCTCAACACGGCTGGTAACGGCCTGGCCCGGATGACTTTAGGCCTGACTGACCTAAAGTCGGAATCCGGATCGAAATCAACGAATGGCGTAACGCCCGTGTCATGGGCAGACAGGTGTTTTATGACAACAATCATTACAGTTCGAAAAGGCGGCAAGGTGGTGATGGCAGGCGACGGCCAGGTGAGCCTCGGCCAGACCGTCATGAAGGGCAATGCCCGGAAGGTGCGCCGCATCGGCAAAGGCGAGGTGATTGCCGGTTTCGCCGGCGCCACAGCCGATGCCTTCACCCTGCTCGAAAGGCTTGAAAAGAAGCTCGAGCAATATCCCGGCCAGCTGATGCGTGCTGCCGTCGAACTCGCCAAGGACTGGCGCACCGACAAATACCTGCGTAATCTTGAAGCCATGATGCTCGTCGCCGACAAGTCGATCACGCTGGCGATCACCGGCAACGGTGATGTCCTGGAGCCTGAGCATGGCACGACGGCGATCGGTTCCGGCGGCAATTTTGCTTTCGCGGCTGCCCGCGCTCTCATGGATACTGACAAATCGGCTGAAGAGATCGCTCGCCGCGCCCTCGATATCGCTGCCGACATCTGCGTCTATACAAACCACAACATCGTGGTGGAATCCTTGGATGTCGAAGGCTGAACCGCATGCCTTCTAGGCGCTTGGCCTAGACCAGACAGGCCTTCGAGGACTTGGCGAAACAACGACGAATTACGGCCGGGCGCTGCTGAAGGCCCCGGACCGCCAGGAGAATGACACCCAATGACGACTTTTTCCCCCCGCGAGATCGTTTCCGAACTCGACCGTTACATCATCGGCCAGCATGACGCCAAACGCGCCGTCGCGATTGCGCTGCGCAACCGCTGGCGCCGCCAGCAGCTCGACCCGAGCCTGCGCGACGAAGTCATGCCGAAGAACATCCTGATGATCGGCCCGACCGGTGTCGGCAAGACCGAGATCTCGCGCCGCCTGGCAAAACTCGCCGGCGCACCCTTCATCAAGGTGGAAGCCACCAAATTCACCGAAGTCGGCTATGTCGGCCGCGATGTCGAGCAGATCATCCGCGATCTGGTCGAGGTCGGCATCGGTCTGGTGCGCGAGAAGAAGCGGGCCGAGGTGCAGGCCAAGGCGCATGTGAGCGCCGAGGAGCGTGTTCTCGATGCGCTGGTCGGCACGACAGCGTCGCCCGCCACCCGCGAAAACTTCCGCAAGAAGCTCAGGGACGGCGAGCTCGACGACAAGGAAATCGATATCGAGGTGGCCGATGCCGGTTCCGGCATGGGCGGCTTCGAAATTCCCGGCATGCCGGGCGCCAATATCGGCGTTTTGAACCTGTCGGAAATGTTCGGCAAGGCGATGGGCGGCCGCACCAAGAAAGTCCGCACGACGGTCAAGGCCTCCTACAGCGATCTGATCCGCGACGAATCCGACAAGCTGATCGACAACGAGGTGATCCAGCGCGAGGCCGTTCGCTCCACCGAGAATGACGGTATCGTCTTCCTCGACGAAATCGACAAGATCGCCGCCCGCGACGGCGGCATGGGCGCCGGCGTTTCGCGCGAAGGCGTCCAGCGCGACCTCCTGCCGCTCGTCGAAGGCACGACCGTCTCGACCAAATACGGGCCCGTCAAGACCGACCATATCCTCTTCATTGCCTCTGGCGCCTTCCATGTCTCCAAGCCCTCGGATCTCCTGCCGGAATTACAGGGCCGCCTGCCGATCCGTGTCGAATTGCGTCCGCTGAACAAGGATGATTTCCGCCGGATCCTGACAGAGACCGAAGCGAGCCTCATCCGCCAGTACCGCGCGCTGATGGAAACGGAAAGCCTGAGCCTCGAATTCACCGACGACGCGATCGACGCGCTTGCCGATGTCGCCGTGCACTTGAATTCCTCCGTCGAGAATATCGGTGCCCGCCGCCTGCAGACGGTAATGGAGCGGGTCCTGGACGATATTTCCTACAACGCGCCGGATCGGGGCGGGACGGGCGTGACGATCGATGCCGCCTACGTCCGCGAACATGTCGGTGATCTCGCGCAGAATACCGATCTCTCGCGCTTCATTCTGTGATATCGGCGCACCGGTTCATGTCTTTACCGATGTGAATACCGGATTGTGACGAACTCGACCCTCGACAGCGGGCCCTTTACTTTTTAGTGAAGGCCCGTTTTGTTTTCCGCTCCGGCTTTATTCGGCCAAGATTCTGGTCCAGTCAGCCGCATCGCAAACAGGACGATGAACGGACGGGATAGCGGATCGTGCGACGCCTTTTGACAAGCCTTTTGATTGCCGTTGCCCTGGTGAATTCGGCGCCCGCCTTCGCCATGCAGACGGTGCCGGCCGGCAATCGGCACGCCGAGCAGCCCGATATTCCCGGCGCCTCGGTCAGGCGCACCAAGGGCACCAAGAGCAGCTTCGACCTGAAATATGAAAAGGTCCATGAGCTGCTGGCGACCGATCGCGAGCTGATGGGCAAGATTCGCAAGGTCTCCAGCGCTTACGGCATCAATCCCATCCATGTCGTCGGCGCGATCGTCGGCGAGCACACCTACAATGTCGACGCCTACGACCGGCTGCAGGCCTATTATGTCAAGGCCGCCTCCTATGCCGGGGAAAGCTTCCGCTTCGCCTATGACGGCGAAAGCGTCGATGAATTCGTGGCGCGGCCGCAATTTGCCGAGTGCAATGGCAAGAGTGATTCCTATACGCTTTGGTCCTGCCGCGAAGATGTCTGGGAAAGCGATTTCCGCGGCAAGTCGGTGGGCGGCAAGAGCTTCCCCAACAACCGCTTCAGCGCGGTGTTTTTCCAGCCCTTCTATGCCGGTCAGACCTTCGGCCTCGGCCAGGTCAATCCGCTGACGGCGCTGATGCTCTCCGATCTCGTCTCCCGCGTGTCGGGTTATCCGAAGCTGAACGAGAAGAATGCCGGCGCCGTCTACAAGGCCATCATGGATCCAGATATCTCGCTCGCCTTCGTCGCGGCCTCGATCCGCAGGTCGATCGACGATTACAAGGAGATTGCCGGCATGGATATTTCGGGCAATCCAGGCCTGACCGCGACGCTTTATAATGTCGGCAATTCGCGCCAGCGCGCCGCAGCCCTTGCTGCGAAAAACCGTGGCGCCGGCACGACCGCCTGGCCGGAGGAGAATTATTACGGCTGGCTGATCAACGACAAGCTGGACGAACTCAAGGGCCTGCTCTAGCTTCAAGCCTGACGGGAAGCGTAGATCTTCCCCGAAAGGCTTTTCCGATGGACATGCGTCCTGACCCCTTCGTTCCGCCAGCACCGTTGCCGCGTACCGTGCCGCCGAGCCGGCTGGAAATCATCCGCATTATCCTGCGCAATCCGCTCGAACTCTGGGGCGAACCGTCCTACACGCTGCCCTGGATCCGCACCAATTTCTTCGGCCAGAGGACGCTGATCGTCAATGATCCCGGCCTCATCAAACATGTGCTGGTCGACAATGCCAACAATTACCGCATGTCGGATGTGCGCCAGCTCGTCCTGCGTCCGATCCTCCGCGACGGACTTCTGACCGCCGAAGGTCCCGTCTGGAAAAGATCGCGCAAGGCGGTTGCGCCTGTTTTCACCCCCCGCCATGCCCAAGGCTTCGCCGGGCAGATGTTACGCCAATCCGAAGACTATGCCTGCAAATATGAAAGCGCAGGCGAGGCAGGCACAATTTTCGATATCAGCACCGACATGACCGAGCTGACCTTCGCGATTCTCGCTGATACATTGTTCTCCGGTGAAATCGTCACCTCGAGCGGCCATTTCGCCGATGACGTCAACGAACTCCTGCATCGCATGGGCCGCGTCGATCCGATGGATCTGATGCGCGCTCCGTCATGGGTTCCACGTGTGACACGCATCGGCGGCCAGAAAGTGCTGGAGAAATTCCGCGCTATCGTGCGCAACACGATGGATATGCGGCTCGCAAAGATGAAGGCTGACCGCAGCACTGTGCCCGAAGATTTCCTGACCCTGCTCTTGGAGCAGACCGGCCCCGAGGGGCTGACGAAGGAGGAGATCGAAGACAATATTCTGACTTTCATCGGCGCCGGCCATGAGACGACAGCCCGGGCCTTGGCGTGGACGCTGTATTGCGTATCGAACAGCCCGCATATCCGCGAGGCGATGGAAGCAGAAATCGACGCGGTGCTCGCCACCGGGGCCGAACCTGTGGAATGGCTGGATCTGATGCCGCAGACGCGCGCCGCCTTCGAGGAGACTTTGCGCCTCTATCCGCCGGCCCCATCCATCAATCGCGCCGCCATATCGGATGATTCCTGGACAAGCGCCAAGGGCGAGCGGATAGAGATCGAGGCCGGTGTCACGGTGCTCATCATGCCCTGGACGTTGCATCGCCACGAACGTCATTGGGATAGGCCGCGCGCCTATATGCCCGAACGCTTCCTGCCGGAAAATCGCGGCTCCATCGGTCGCTTCCAGTTCCTGCCTTTCGGCGCCGGTCCGCGTGTCTGCATCGGCGCAACCTTTGCGCTTCAGGAGGCGGTGATCGCCCTTGCCGTTCTGATGCATCGCTATCGTTTCGATTCCACCGATCAGACCAACCCTTGGCCGGTGCAAAAGCTGACGACGCAGCCGCAGAATGGATTGCCGATGCGCGTAACGCCGCGCATAATTTCCGCGAAAGCATAAATCTTTCGAATTATTGCGGAATTGACTGTGAATGAAAGCCGGGCAAAGTGGCAGCATTCAAAGTCGTTGCCAGGGAGAATGCCGCATGAGCCGCGTTGATAAGAACGGTCTTGCCGTCGAAACGGTCCTTCATGATTTCCTCGTCGGGGAGGTGCTGCCGGGCCTGGCGGTCGATGCGGACAAGTTCTTTGCCGATTTTTCGGCGATCGTTCACGATCTCGCTCCGAAGAATCGTGCGCTGTTGGCAAAACGCGACGAGCTACAGGTCAAGATCGATGACTGGTATCGCCGGCATGGCGCGCCGACGGATATGGACGACTACCAGTCCTTCCTCCGCGAAATCGGCTATCTCCTGCCTGAGGGATCGGACTTCCAGGTTTCGACCCAAAATGTCGATCCGGAGATCGCCTCGATTGCCGGACCGCAGCTCGTCGTTCCCGTCATGAATGCCCGCTATGCCCTGAACGCTGCCAATGCTCGCTGGGGCTCGCTCTATGATGCGCTCTACGGCACGGACGCCATTGCCGAGAGCGACGGCGCCGAAAAAGGCAAGGGTTACAATCCGAAGCGCGGCGAGAAGGTCATCGCCTGGGTGCGCGATTTCCTCGATACGTCAGCGCCGCTGCAGGATTTGCGCTGGAAGGATGTCGGGAGTTTCGCCGTCAAGGATGGAGTGCTCGCTGTCAGATCGATCGATGGCGAGCAGGCCACGCTGACGGACGCCCGCCATTTTGCCGGCTATCGCGGCGACGCCGCCGCTCCGACGCATATTCTCCTGAAGAACAACGGCATTCACATCGAGATCGTCATCGATGCGGCGACGACGATCGGAAAAGTCGATCCGGCGCATATTTCCGATGTCTGGCTGGAATCGGCAATCACGACGATCATGGACTGCGAGGATTCGATTGCGGCTGTCGATGCCGAGGACAAGGTCACCGTCTATCGCAACTGGCTCGGCCTGATGAAGGGCAATCTGCGGGAAGAGGTGGCAAAGGGCGGAACGAGCTTCATCCGCAAGCTCAATCCGGATCTGCAATATGCCGGTCCGGACGGAACCTCCTTCGAACTGCATCGCCGCTCGCTGATGCTGGTGCGCAATGTCGGTCACCTCATGACCAATCCGGCGATCCTCGACCGTGACGGCAATGAAGTGCCCGAGGGCATCATGGATGCCGTCATCACCGGCTTGATCGCGCTTTACGATATCGGCCCGGCCGGCCGGAAGAAGAATTCCCGCGCCGGCTCCATGTATGTGGTCAAGCCGAAGATGCATGGACCTGAAGAGGTGGCCTTCGCCGTCGAGATTTTCTCGAGGGTCGAAGATGCGCTTGGCTTGGCGCGCAACACCATCAAGATGGGCATTATGGATGAGGAGCGCCGCACGACCGTCAATCTCAAGGAAAGCATCCGTGCCGCCCGCGAGCGCGTCGTCTTCATCAATACCGGCTTCCTCGATCGGACCGGCGACGAGATCCACACCTCGATGGAAGCCGGCCCGATGATTCGCAAGGGCGACATGCGCCAGGCGGCCTGGATTTCCGCCTACGAGAACTGGAATGTCGACATCGGGCTCGAATGCGGCCTTGCCGGCCACGCCCAGATCGGTAAGGGGATGTGGGCGATGCCGGATCTGATGGCGGCGATGCTCGAACAGAAGATCGCCCATCCGAAGGCCGGCGCCAACACCGCCTGGGTACCGTCGCCGACGGCTGCAACCCTGCATGCCACCCATTATCACCGGGTCAATGTCGCCCGCGTTCAGCAAGGACTGAAGGATCGCGCCCGCGCCAAGCTCTCCGACATTCTCTCCGTGCCGGTTGCGGTGCGGCCGAACTGGACGCCGGAGGAAATCCAGCGCGAGCTCGACAACAATGCCCAGGGCATCCTCGGTTACGTCGTGCGCTGGGTCGATCAGGGTGTCGGTTGCTCGAAGGTGCCCGACATCAACAATGTCGGCCTGATGGAGGATCGCGCCACATTGCGCATCTCGGCTCAGCACATGGCGAACTGGCTGCATCACAAGGTCGTCACGGAAGCTCAGATCGTCGAGACGATGAAGCGCATGGCCGCTGTTGTCGACCGGCAGAACGAATCGGATCCCGCCTATCAGCCGATGGCCGGCAATTTCGACGGTTCGATCGCCTTCCAGGCCGCCCTCGATCTCGTCCTGAAGGGCAGGGAGCAGCCGAACGGCTACACCGAGCCGGTGCTTCACCGCCGCCGCCTCGAGCTGAAGGCGAAGCAGGCTGCGTGATAGGAAGATACGAAAAGGCCGCCGGAACGACAGTCCCAGCGGCCCTTTTTTTACCGAATTCGATATCTAGCTTACTGAATGACGACGACCTTGGATGTGCCCTTGCCGGGACGAACGCGGCTGTAGAGGTCGATAACATCCTGGTTCATCAGGCGAATGCAGCCCGAGGAAGCGGCGGTGCCGATCGAAGCCCATTCCGGCGTGCCGTGCAGGCGGAAGAGCGTGTCCTTGCCGTTCTCGTTGAAGAGATACATGGCGCGTGCGCCGAGCGGATTGCTGAGACCCGGGCCCATGCCGTCTTCGACATATTTGGCGACGTCGGGCCGGCGGACAGCCATTTCCTTCGGCGGGTGCCAGGTCGGCCATTCCTGCTTCCAAGCGACGTAGGCGGTGCCGGCCCATGCGAAGCCCTGCTTGCCGACGCCGATGCCGTAGCGCATCGCCTTGCCGTTGGCCAGGATGTAATAGAGGAAGCGCTCGCGCGTGTTGACGATGATCGTGCCGGGGCGCTCGGTGGTCTCGTAGTTGACGACCTGGCGGCGGAACTGCGGCTTGACCCGGCTGATCGGGATCGCCGGCAGCGAGTATCCGGCATCCTTCGTCACGCCGTAGGCGTCATCGAAGATCTGGGCCGTCTGTACTGTCGGGCCTGCGCCCTTGTCGTCGACGGACGCGCTGTCTGAGCTCGTGGAGCAACCGGCCAGAGCGAGCGTTGTCAGCAGGCCAAATACAGGGAATGCATTGCGGATGCGCATGGATGACTCTTGAAGTTTTGGGGCAAGGAGAACGGTCTCTCGACCATCGTTGATTATGGTTTATTTTCGATTAACTTGCGCTTTGCAAGGCTACTGCAGCGCGACAAATCCGTCTGCGGCGCAAATTAGAAGCGCATGGTTTTTTTGCAACAACACGCCAGCCCCTGCGGTGGTTATCCATGACGATTTTGAGTGTTTACAATAACAATCCGTTAATCGATGGCCGGCAATCGGACAGGGCCATGATGGTGCGGCGGGGAACGCAGATATTGCTGCATGAAATGCGCCATGCCGTGCTGCCCGAACTGCCGCTCGCCAGCGGCCGCCGCGCCGATCTGATCACGCTTTCGGAGAAGGGCGAGGTCTGGATCATCGAAATCAAGACATCGATCGAGGATTTCCGGGTGGATCGCAAATGGCCGGAATACAGGCTGCATTGCGACCGCCTGTTCTTTGCGACTCACCAGGATGTGCCGCTCGACATATTTCCCGAGGAATGCGGTCTGTTCCTGTCGGATGGTTATGGCGCCCATATGATTCGCGAGGCGCCGGAACACCGCATGGCGCCGGCCACGCGCAAATCCGTCACGCTCAATTTCTCGCGTGCCGCCGCCCAAAGGCTGATGATGGCCGAATGGGCGAACGGAAAACCGTTCACCGTGGACGATGTCTGATGCTGCGCCTGCTTATTTTGGCGCGCGCTTGGCAAGGATGCGCTGCAGTGTGCGCCGGTGCATGTTGAGCCGGCGCGCCGTTTCGGAAACATTGCGCTCGCACATTTCATAGACCCGCTGGATGTGCTCCCAGCGCACCCGGTCGGCCGACATCGGATTCTCGGGAAGTTCCGCCTTTTCGCCCGGCCGCTGCGTCAGCGCCGAAAACACGTCGTCGGCATCCGCAGGCTTTGCCAGATAATCGACGGCGCCGAGCTTCACGGCCGTGACCGCCGTTGCGATATTGCCGTAGCCGGTCAGCACGATGATCCTGGTGTCGTCACGCCGCTGGCGGATCGCCTCGATGACGTCAAGCCCATTGCCATCGCCGAGCCGCAGGTCGACCACCGCATATTTCGGCGGCCTGCCTCTCGATTTGGCAACGCCCTCCGCCACTGATTCGGCTGTCTCCACCTGGAAGCCGCGCGTCTCCATCGCCCGTGCCAGGCGGCGCAGGAACGGCCCGTCGTCGTCGACGATCAGCAGGCTGGCGTCGGGACCGATATGATCCTCATCCGACGCGGCGAAATTGTCATGGTTCTGTTCTGTCATCGTTTCGGTCCCGGCGGTTGAACGCCCGATCTGCGTCAGCCGCTCTATCCTGTTTATGCCGACAAAGTCATTTTGTCGAATTTGCGTCGATCAGCATACGTGGCCATTCGATTCGGATACGCGCGCCCGCACTTTCCGGATCGCGGTTCTCGAAAATCAGCGACGCGCCCGAGCGCTCCAGCAGCGTCTTGGCGATGAAAAGCCCGAGCCCCAGGCCGCCGGCCGTATCCTCTTTCTGCCGCTTGGTCACATAGGGCTCGCCGATCCGCGTCAGAATATCGGGCGCATAACCGTTCCCATCGTCTTCAATGACGATCAGCACTTTGTCGTGATCGTGCTCGATGGTGACGGTCACTTTCTCGCGGGCATAATCGACGGCGTTTTCGATCAGGTTGCCGAGCCCGTACATGATGCCGGCATTGCGGTCGGTCACCGGCTCGCCCTTGCGTGGGCTCTTTTCGATGAGTTCCAATCTGATGCCGAATTCCCGGTGCGGCGCGACGATCTCCTCGATCATCGAGGAAAGCGGCAGGCGGCGCATATGCGCTTCGCCCTCGGAGGAAAGTGTGGTCAGCCGCCGCAGGATATCGCGGCAGCGTTCGCTCTGGCTGCGCAGCAGCATCACGTCCTCGCGGAAACGATCGTCGTCCTTGAGTTCCCGCTCCATTTCCTTGGCGACGACGCTGATCGTCGCCAGCGGCGTCCCGAGCTCATGGGCGGCGGCGGCCGCCAGCCCATCGAGTTGCGAAAGGTGCTTTTCTCGCTGCAGCACCAGTTCGGTCGCAGCCAACGCATCGGCAAGCTGGCTCGCTTCCATCGAGACCCGATAGGCATAGAAGGCGGCGAATGCCATTGTCGAGGCGATCGAGCACCAGACGCCGAACTGCATGACATTGTGCACGTTGATCTCGACCCCGTCGAACCAGGGCAGCGGAAAGGGCGAAAAGGCAAGCACCGTGATGCAGACCATCGCAAAGCCGATCAGCGCGGTGCTGTAGCGGATCGGCTGCGAGGCAAAGGAGATGATGACGGGCACGCAGACGAGCGCGGCGAAGGGATTGGCCAGGCCGCCGGTGATGAAGAGCAGCGCGCAGAGCTGCAATAGGTCGAAGCCGAGCAGAGCGAAGGCGGCCGGCGCTTCCAGTCGGTGGGTCGGCGGATAACGGATCGTCAGGTAGAAATTCACCCAGGCAAGGGCAGCGATCAGCGAAGAGCTGGCAATCAGCGGCAAAGGAAATTTCAGCCAGAAGGCAACGATGAACACCGTCAGCGCCTGTCCGCCGACGGCAAGCCAGCGCAGCCGCACCAGCGTCTGCAGGCGCAGCCTGCGGCTATTATGCCGGTCTTCCAGCGTATAGCCTTCCGTCTTGTCGATCATGCCAGGCTTGTCGATCATGCCGCGGGCTCCTTGAATGGGCCTCATGTACCACGCGGTTTTGCCCGTGTCGTCGGCAACGCATCTTCCGGCCGCTCCGGCCAGGGATGCCGGGGATAGCGGCCGCGCATATCCGCACGCACATCCCGCCACGAGCCGGCCCAGAAGCCTGGCAGGTCGCGCGTCGTCTGGATCGGCCGGTGCGCCGGCGACGTGAGTTCGAGCAGCAGCGGCAGGCGACCGCCGGCAATCGCCGGGTGCTGCTTCAGCCCGAACAGCTCCTGCACGCGGATCGTCAGCACCGGCTCCTCGCCCTCATATTGGATCGGATGCCTTTGGCCGGTGGGGGCCTCGAAATGGGTCGGCGCGAGCCGGCTGAGGTCGCGTTGCAATTCATGCGGTACCAGGGACATCAGGCCGTTCGAAAGTCCGGCTGCTGATATTTCGGACAGGCCGCGGGCCTCCGTCTGGAAGGGTGCGAACCAGTTGTCCAGCCGGGAAAGCAGGGCGTCATCGCTGACATCGGGCCAAGGTTCGCCGATTGTCCTGTGGAGGAAGCCGATCCGCTCGCGAAGCTGAATGGCTTCCTTCGAGAAGGCAAGTTGATCGAGCCCCAGCTCGCGCACCCCATCCACCAGCGCCTGGGTGACGGCTGCACCGGAGGGGCGCGGCAAGGGCGTCTCGTCGAAGATGATCGCGCCGAGCCGGGTTGCTCGCCGCGCCCGTATTTGCCGGCTTTGCCGATCGAAGAATATTTGATCGCCGGATTTGATCTCGCCGGGCAACTCGGCTTCGATGTCGCCGCGTGTCACTTCGGCTGCCGCCAGAACCCGCGCCTGCGCCGCTCGTCCGGTGAGATCGGCAATCACCAGCATCTGGCTGCCCGCCAGCCTCTCGGTTTCCGGCAGCTCCGCGCCGCGCCCGTTCGCCATCACGAATCGGCCGCGTCCGCCGCGCTGAAGTGCGATTCGGTCCGGGAATGCGTGCAATAAAAGCTGGCCCGCAAGCGCCGGCGCCGTTGCCGCACCGCTGTCGAGGCCGCTCGCCAGCCGTCCCGCCAGCCGGCGCGAGGCCTCTGCTCTCTCGCCGCGCTCAGCCTTGAAGCGCCGCAGCCGTTCCTCGATATCGACGCTCGTTCCGCCAAGCCCCTGTTCGGTAAGAAGCACGGCGATCATCGCTGCATCCCGGGCATATCCGGCTTCCCCCGCCGAGACGACCATGGCGGCAAGCCGCGGCGGCAGTGCCAGATCGCGCATCACCTTGCCGCGCGCCGTCAGCGCTCCGTCCTTGTCGAGCGCGCCGAGCTGGCCGAGCAGAACCCGCGCTTCCCTCAGCGTCGTTTCCGGCGGCTGATCGACGAAGGCAAGGGATGCCGGATCTTGAACGCCCCAATGTGCGAGGTCGAGCACCAGCCCCGAGAGATCGCTGGAAAGGATCTGCGGCGGTGTGAAGGCCGGCAGTGCCGCCGTCTGTCCCTGGTGCCACAGCCTGACGGCGATACCCGGTTCCGTTCGTCCGGCACGACCCGCCCGCTGATCGGCGGAAGCCCGCGATACGCGCACCGTCTCCAGCCGTGTGATCCCGGTCGACGCCTCGAACACCGGCAGACGCTGCAGCCCGCTGTCTATAACGATCCTGACGCCGTCGATGGTGATCGAGGTTTCGGCGATCGATGTCGCAAGCACGATCTTACGCGTCCCCTGGGATGCCGGTCGAATAGCCGCATCCTGCTCCTTCTGGCTGAGATTGCCGTAAAGCGGCGCAATCACCGTTTCGGCTCCGAATCGTCCCTGCAGACGTTCCACCGTCCGCGTGATTTCCGCCTGGCCGGGCAGGAAGGCGAGGATCGAGCCGGCCTCATTGGCATGCGCATCGAGTATCGCCCGGGTGACGGCATCCTCGATGCGTTCGCCGCCCGGCCGATCCTGATAGCGGATATCGATCGGAAAGCTGCGCCCCAGGCTTTCGATGACGGGCGGATGGTCGAGCAGGGCGGCCACACGTTCGACATCGAGGGTCGCCGACATGACGAGGATGCGCAGATCCTCACGCAGCGCCGATTGGACGTCGAGCGCCAGAGCGAGTCCGAAGTCTGCATCCAGCGAACGCTCATGGAATTCGTCGAAGATCACCGTCGAGACACCGGTCAGTTCCGGGTCGTCGAGGATCATCCGGGCGAAAACCCCTTCGGTCACCACCTCGATCCGTGTCGCTGCCGATATTCTGTTGTCGAGGCGCATGCGGTAGCCGACCGTCCCGCCGACCTGTTCGCCGATCAGCGATGCCATCCGGCTTGCCGCTGCCCGCGCCGCCAGACGTCGCGGCTCCAGCAGGATGATCTTGCCGTCACCGCGCCAAGCCTGGTCGAGCAGGTATAGCGGCACCAGCGTCGTCTTGCCGGCGCCGGGTGGTGCGGAAAGAACGGCGCGTCTCCGCTCGGCCAAGGCGGTACCGACGGCCGGCAGGACATGTGAAACCGGAAGGTCCGGCAATGATGCACTGATTGTCACTTTCGGCCCGTCACAGTCTCATAGGCAAGAATCGCCCCGGCGAGATCTTCCAAAGCTGCGCCGACCGACTTGAACAGCGTGATCTCAGCGTCGTGGCTTCGTCCGCCATGGGCGCCGCTGACGAGTTCCGCAAGCTCGGCCTTGATGTCGCTTTCTTTCATCACACCGCTTTTCAGCGGCTGGACGATGTCGCCCGCCTCGCTGATAGCGCCGGCGCGCGTATCGACATAGACCGAAGCACGGCGGATGGCCTCGTCGTCGCTTTCGCGCATGTTCGGTTTGAAGGCGCCGACGAGATCGAGATGGGCGCCGGGTTTCAGCCATTCGCCTGATATCAGCGGCTCGCCGGAAAGCGTGGCGCAGGAAATGATATCGGCCGTCCGCGCCGCGGTTTGCGCATCCGCGACCGCCTCGGCATCGAGGCCGAGCGCTCGTGCTTCGGCGGCGATCTTTTCCGCCGCTTGGCCGTTGCGGCCCCAGACCCGATAGCGCTTGATCGGTCGGGTCGTGCCGTGGGCCAGCATCAGGTTGAGCGACAGGCGACCTGTTCCGCAGACCAGCATCTCCTCCGCGTCGGGACGGGCGAGATGACGGGCCGCCAGAGCCGATGCCGCCGCCGTCCGCCGCGCGGTCAGTTCGCCGCCGTCGATTGCGGCAAGCATCTCGCCGGTAGCGCCGGAGGAAAGAAGATAGGTTCCGAAGATCGCCGGCAGGCCCCGCCGCACATTGCCTGGGAAGACCGAGACCGTCTTCACCCCGGCATAGCGCCCGGGAACCCAGGCCGGCATCAGGAGCAGCGTCGCGCTCTCTTCATTCGGGACGTCCATTTCATGGTGATGGCGCACCGGCATCACGCAATCGCTCTGGAACATCCGGGCGATCGCCTCGATCAGCTCCGGCCAGGGCAGGGCCGCGCGCGTCTGTTCTTCATCGAGGACAAGCATTCTTCACTCCGCCGTATCGTTCTTCATCGCCAAACTAGCGAGTGAGGCGCGTCATAGGCAAGCACCCTGGAATTCCGCGTCGGGCACCCCATATATGGCTTGTCTCCCCCCGCCGAAGCCTTTCTTTCAGGATTCGGCAAAACGAATCTCAAAAACCACCCAATCGGGCGGGAGATTTGCTTGTTTTTGAAGGCGACCCCTAAAAGCCCTTCATTTTCAACCTGTTACAAAAATGTCAAAAAACTTTGTTTTGGTGTGTTGACTTGGAAAAGGGGTTAGTTCTATAAGCCCCCTCACTGAACGAGGGCGGCGGCGCTGCTGGCGACGAAGTCTTTCGTTCTAAAGAA
>NZ_JACIFS010000013.1:0-175299 GCF_014197475.1 Rhizobium sp. BK212 | reverse complement strand
CCGAAGCCGAGGAGCAGTACTACGCCATGCTGGACGAACCAGCCATGGCTGCATAACTTAAACCAAACGGCCTCCGGCAAACCCGGTGCGGTTCACAACGCCATTTTGCATTCGGTTGCGTATGAACTGCCCGCTTCCGACAAGCAAATGACCGCACTGCATAAGACCTTGAACATGAATCCCTCACAGATTTAGCAGAGTGAGCGTTCGAACTTTCGAGTTTGTCCTTATACGGAAAGCGTTTAGCGATCCGTGGACAGCGTATAATCCACAGTAACCATTATAGCGACACGAACAATGTCGCTTATCATGACTGTATCAAATTGATGTTGTAGGTATCGATTATTTCAGGTAGCATATATGTAAAAATACAATTGCAACAACTTTGGTTTTCCGTCGCAAAAAACTTGTTGCATTGCAGAAGGGGAACAAGAATGACTGAGGGTATATGGGTCTGCAGGATCGTAGCTTCACTTCTTGCTGGGATCATCGTAGGGCGATCATACGCGTTACTTAACAGAGCCAATGCTTACTCGACGTCGTTCGTCCATTCATGTGTCCTCACTTCGTTTCTCTGCGCGATCCTTGCAGGTGTAATCGCTGATGAGGCATATAAGGCCGGGCAGGCTTTAGCGTTTGCGTTGGTGGGGATGCTTGGATTGATTCGCTTTCGAACCGTCGTGAAAGACACCCGTGAATTCACGATGGTCTTTCTCGCTATCGTTACGGGGCTCGCCATTGGAGCGGACCATATCGTTTTGGGATTGATCGGATGCGGCATTTCGGTCGCAATGTTATTTGCGCTCGATCGGTACCAATTTGGGGAGTCATCCTTTGGCATCGTTCGATTAAAAATTAAGTTAAAGCCGGAAAAGGCGCTTGATCTTGCGCATGTTCTCCAGGTTCCCGTCGATGCCCTGGAGAAGACCGCGGCAAAGCTTTCTGACGATGGGAGCGTTTCCGCCACTTACGAAGGGATGCTTCCCAAAACCTGGTCAGCGTCGGAGGCCATCGCAATGCTGCGAGCCCATGACGCCGTCGAAGAAGTAGCGATAGCTCGACAGAACCGATTTCGCGGAAGGTTCGAGAAAGATGATGACTGACGACGCAAAAACCCACGCGCTTAGATCGCCTGCTTGATGATTGCATAACTTTTTTTGAGCCAGTTTTATGCCCAACAGGATTCCCAGAAATTCGCCCTTACGAACAATCGATGGACGCTCGAGGCGCTGAATCCGCCCCCCGAATTTGGCTCTCCAGGTTAGAGCGGGGCTCTTCGTCCAGCCACCGTGAAAAATCGATGAGTGCCGGGGTGAGTAACATGACGCGGTTCGGGCCGCCGTAAAGCCGTTCGATTTCCGTGACGATCTGCGGCGTGGGCTATTGAAAAGGGCTGCCCAGCGGAAATGGCGTGATATCTTTCCGCCGCCAGAAAGGAGACTCTGAGCCATATTGGTATAAGGGTCGGCGTCCATCTCCGGCGACAAAAGCCCATCCTCCGATTGTCCGGCTTCCTGCGCGAGCCGACGCATAAAGTATGTAGCTCGCTCGAGCCGCTGACTTCGCGCTCAAATGCGCGCATGTTTTCGAAGGATTGAGAAAAACTCTCGGACATCGTTGCCCGGAGGGCCTCGGTAAGAGTAGCTACGTCGGGCTCCACACTTGGGCACTTTCGACTCCAGTGCCAGAGCCTCGATCGTGCGAAGTTCCACTTCGGCACTCGGCGCGGTGCCGGTGAGAAGCTGGCGCACAAGAACAGCGCCGATCCATGGCGCCAGTGCTCTATCTACTTCTGGAACTTCATCCGGAATCACAGAACGCTCAGCATCCCCGAAAACGACGCGTTGGACAAAGCCTCAGGCGGGAAGGTCATGGGCGTTAAATACATGACAATGCACGTCAGTGATGACGCTAGTTTCCTCCTTCGCGAGCAGAGCATTTGTAGGAAGCAGGCTAGCAGGCAGCAGCGCCGCCGCCCCTTGCGTGAAGCGTCGGCCAGAAAGCTTACTGATGCCCGCGCGAAATAAAGCGGTCATTTGTCTTCCTCCGGCGCCCTTTGATTAGCTCGACAGGCAACGCAATTTTATCCCCTAAGGTGGTGAACAAGCTCTCATTCTTTTCGTGGTCTAATTGTACTGTGGCCAAGCAGAACAAACTATGATAATTTCTAATTGTAATAGTTCTTAATTAGTGAGGCTGGAGTTATAGACGTCTGAGCGTCAACGAAGTACGTTCTCGAGGAGGGGAATATGGTTCGCCGTCTAAGTATGTTTGCGATAATTGCTTCCTGTTCAGTCACTTGCTTCACAAGCACCACCCTTGGCTCAGAGCAAGGCACTTTGGAAGCGCTTAGACAGGGGTCGATCCCCACGGGCAGCCAAGTAATTGTGCCGGAAGTAACCGATAACGCTCCGGCCCTTGAAAACGCCAGCGTCAACACGATTTTCAACCTCACTGCGAAAGAGCAGGCGATCATTGTCGATCGGCTTTTCCCCCTTGCCGCTGCCAAGTGGCCATTCAACGTCGTCTTTGTGTGCTGGGAGAACCCGACGCCTGAAAACCTGGAAGGCCGCGAATGGGTGCGTGATGCGGTGCTCAACAGCTGGGAGAAGAGCTCTACGCTCAAATTTATGGGATGGCAGACCTGCCAGGCCTCGACGCTTGGCATCCGCATCCTCATCGAGGACAGCGGCGCGCATGTGAAGGCGCTCGGCAAATTCCTCAACGGCAAGAAGAACGGGATGGTCCTCAATTTCGACTTCGCCAATTGGAGCACCGGCTGCCAAGAGAGCAGGGAGTTTTGCATTCGTTCGGTGGCTGTTCATGAGTTCGGGCATGCCATCGGTTTCGCGCATGAACAGAACAGACCAGATGCACCGGGCGAGTGTGCGGTTCGTCATCAAGGTTCGAACGGCGACGTGCTACTCACTCCCTATGATCCGAATTCGATCATGAATTACTGCTCTCCCGAGTGGAACAATGATGGTGAGTTGAGCGAGCTCGACATTAAGGGCGTACAATATTTCTACGGCATGCCATAGGCAGAAGGCTCATTTTCAGGGAGGCGGCGGTGCGGCTGACGTTTTGCAGAGGACAGTTCCTTGTTGGATTCCTGCTTGCCGGGGTCGTTCTGATCGCCGCCCCGCGCCCCGTGCGAGCCGATGCGCACAGCGACATGGCGCCAAGCCTCGTCCATCTCCGCATCGAGGCAATGGACAATCTGGGGAACCCGAAAGAAGGCAAGGCGACCGGATTTCTCGTCACCGCGGGCGGCCAGGTGCTGACCGTCTATCATCTCATCAGCGGCCTCGGCGACATCGTTCACGAGACGGTCAAGATCACCGCCCGCGTAGGACGTCAGGGCACGAATCCCGCCGACTTCGTCGAAAGCGCCGCTGTCGTTTCGGCCCTTCCAGAACTCGATCTCCTGCTCCTGAAGATCAGCCAGGGACAGGAGACGTACAAACCCGTGCGCCTCGGCTCGTCGCGCTCCTTGCAGCTTGGGACGCGCCTTCTCACCTCCGGTTTCCCCGAAAATCTAGAGCTTTGGCAAAGTGACGGCGCGCTTCGATCAAAGCAGGGGCCAGGCGGGACCCTGTGGGGCACCGACATGGAGTTTCTCGGCGGCCAGAGCGGCAGCCCGATCTATCTCGATACCGGCGAGGTCGTTGGCGTCGTGAAGGGACAGCTCAGCGGTGCATCCAACTTCAGCTTCTTCGTTCCAATCGATCTTGCCGATCCGCTACTTATCCCGTTGCGGCTTGAGGCGATCGAACAGCGCATCGCAGCAATCCCGAAAGAGTGTCGAATCTGCGTTAGCGCAACACCGACAGGCCTCTGCTCCGGCAACACGCAAGGTTGTAGCGAATGGAGCCAAGCCGGCGCAGCTACGGGAGAGGAAGCTTCAAGCAGTGGTTGGAGTGCTCCTATCCAGATCATTCGGGACGCAACGCCCAGCTTTGCCGATTGCAAGATCCGCTGGAAGGTCGAGTGCCGGTAATCGGTGTTCGAACCAGACAGTCTAAAAGTGGATTAGACGTAATGATCCTTAACGGCCGTAAGGTCGCAGGCGGGTTGTTTTTGGACGCTTATGATGGTTGGCGCAGTTATGCCAACCCTCGCCCAGGAGCTTTCTGATCCCGGCTGGAACGATCCCTTTTTCTCCGACTACCTCGCGAGGGAGAGGAGTCGGCCGATCGACGCGGCGCCGCCTAACGGTGGCGTATCTTTCAGCCTCCCCGTGCTCGGTTCGATTGAAGGTGCGCCGGGCGCAGGTGACGTCGCGGCGCCGATCGGCGGCCCACTAAGCAAGGCCGGCCATTCCGGGATTGCTTTCCTTAGCCGCGGCATTGGCAAAGCCCGGGCAAAACGAGGTAGTCATCAGCTATGCGCGCGGCAATCTCGTGTATGGCGTGACCGTTTCCTACCTGGAGAGCAGCGAAAGCCTGTGTGCCAACAGAGCAGCGCTTGAAGCTCTCACGGGCCAACTCATGCCTGTCGCTGGCCCGCCGGCGCCGAACTAGTTCGGAGGATTCGTAATGCGGTTCGTTCTGAGGATGGCGACATTACTGGCGGCTGGCGCGATGACTTTCTTCTCGAAAGCCGCGCACCATTCCAGTGCGCAGGAAGCTTCTACTGCCGCCCCGAGCCTCAAGTATTTCGGGCCGGGCAACATACTGCCCCGAGCAACTCTAGGTGTCCGCGGGCGCAAAGTCTTCGCTGGGTATTCCCACTCAAGGTTGGTCGCTTGACAGGGCACCACGCGTACATCGGCACGCAATAAAACCAATATCACGGCGTGAATTGGGTTAATGATCCCCGGCTGTCCAACTATCTAAGCCGGGACAATCAATGCCAGCCTCGCTGACCTTGCCCCCAAGTTTTATCCAGCTTTGAGTTCGCTCCAGCGGTTTTTGGTTGCTGTATTTGGGTTGGTAGCGGCGGGTTGCGGTGCGGAGCCATTTCGGCTGCGCAGCACCGCATCACGTCGCGGATTGATGGTCTGAGCGAACTCGGCGGGCATCAGCCAGCCAAGGCCGGAGTGCGGTCGATGATCGTTGTACAACACGACGACAGAACACCCACGGGACCGAGGTTCGCGAGCTCTTGTATCCGTGGCATCCTTGGTCCGGGCGGCTCGTTTACGTGCATGAGGCGGTGTCCAGAGGGACGCATATTTTCCGCTGCAGCCTTTCTGGTTCTTCTTCTGGTCGACTTCTTGAGGTCCCGTCATGGATGTTCGACCGATCGGTGAGTGGTTCTTGGCGCAGCCTGGCGGTCCCGCACGTCGATCTCGCAAGTCTGCATACTTTGGCAAGATTGCTGAAGGACGCTGATGCCTAATCGCAATCTTCGGTAATGGGCGCAGCATTGGTCTCTCACGAAACGAGTCGGAGAGATGTTCATGCCTCGCCAGCCCATGACATGCCAGTTCGATCTGTTCTCGGCCCCGCAGCGGGGGAAGATGGCATTGATCGCGCCCGAAAGAACCCGCGATACCCCACAGGATCGCCTCCAAATCAGGAAAGCTTATTCCCTTCAGCGACATAGAAAGATGGGCGTTATGAAATAGGATTGTAATCGCTGCGCCAGTTTGAAAGCTCTGATCGAGCGTGGGTCAATGACGAGAAGAGCGTTTCATTCAAGAGCTCGTCGCAACGATTTCTCCAGCCTCTGGCGGCACAATTGCTCGATCATAGGCCTCGTTGCCGATAATGCGAGTGGCGCGCGTTCATTCACCTATTATCGCCCGAGGAAGGCAATCGAGGCGGCTGTCGCTGACGATCCGGTGCTGTTTAAGGGGGTGAACCAAGGAGGGGAGTTTCGCGGCACGGCGAAGCTTTATAGTGCACGTTGCGGCACTCAAGCCTTTGCCGTGATGGGTAGCGCTGCCGACGGCTCACAAACTATCAAGGTGGTAGGCTCGCGGAACCCCCTGGACAGTGAATGCGGGCCATTGGGACGCAGGACGGGGCTCTAGAGTTCGTCTACATCGAGAATGTCTGTCAATGTCGCCCCTGGACTTACCGTTGTCCAACATACGGTGCCGCCGGATCGAGACGCTTTCGGAGATCACACGGAACTTTCCTGGCGATCACCTTCTATCCGGACGCTTCCGGAACGATTTGGCTTCTTCCATACTTTAGGGCATTTCCAGGCCTTGTTGGGCGCGCTGGGAAGATCGACAGCGCCGGCGGCCTGATACCGGAACTAGCGACCGACGGGGCTCGCTGTGTCGCGCGTGTGGATTAGGAAGCGAAAGTTGAAAAGCTTTTGATGGAAATGAGCGCTGCGCAGCAAAGTTGACCAACTCAACACGAAATTGACGGCTTGGTTATAGGCTCTGCAGACCCCAACTAGCCAGTATCGGGTCTCCGTAAGGATAAGAAATATCAGAATCGGGCCGAACCTACGGTATAGGATGAACAGCACCAAAGCCCCATTGGCTGAGTGGGGCACGCGCCCCACGAAGCATGCAATACCAGCAGACGAGACAACGACCAATGAGCGCGCGCGTAGATCCCTCAGTCGCTTGTATTTCCGCAAGCGGGCTGGCCCTTGTTCGTGCCTTTAGCGCCTCTGCAGCTAATTAGTGTCGCGCCGGGTTCCCGGCATGTACCGTTAGCCCGATACTGTTCAGCAACATCCTCGCGGACGCCATAAATTGTGAAATCGGCCTCGACCCAGCTTCTCCCTCCTCCAATGCTTGCGCGGGGGGTCCAAGTGTAGATGCCGACGCCATCCTTCGTGCTTCTTGCGCTCATTACTGAGGCTCTATCGCCAGTGGCGGGGACAACCGATTTCGGTTGGATTCGAGATCGGCAGTACTCATAGCCAGATGGTAGGGCAATGCTTAGATGCCCCTCCTCGCCATTGCGGTCTACCTTGGGGACCGCCGCAAGAGCCGCCGCGACTGTGCCGGAGGGCAACCCGAGAAACGTAGCGGCGCCGTCCGCGAGTGAGCTGCATCTCTCGTCTCCGGCACAGAAGCCGATGGCGTCGCTCACGTTCTTAGGCTGCACGACAGGGTTGATTACTGTTTGAACGACGACAAACTCCTTGCTAACTTCGGGCGTCGCTTTCTTCCCGCTTTCGAGAGCTGCCACCTCGCGGAGAGCAGCGAGCACCGCGTCATCAACCGTGCCGGTGACCTTCAGACCTTGCTGCCTCTGGAAAAGTGCGATCGCCGTTCTAGTCTGTACTCCGTCCATGCCGTCGACGAGTCCAACAGGATAGCCCAGTTCGGAAAGCTGACGCTGCACCTCCTTGATACGCTCTGTTGCCGCATCAACGGGACGTTCAATGCTTCGTCCAGCAGGGTCGTCATAGATGACGAGCCTGCCGCTTCGTGCGTCTAAAAACGCGGCGATATCACCTCGCGGCGAAACGTCAAGTGCACTGGGGCGAAACGGCAATTTCAGCGCGTTCTGCACCTCGACACTTCGGGTCGATCGGCTGTAAACGAAAACCTCCGTGCTATTTTGACTTCCCACCAGGATCACGTCCTGCTCAGTGTCAGCGGCCACAAGCAACGGGGATTTTCCGAACGTGGAACTCGATATGCGTAGCGGCCTAAGATCGACTACCTGAATAATATCGAAGCTGGAAAATTCCTCGTTCAAATCTGCGATTAGCAGCCGGCCATCGCGTGAATCGCCTATGACAATTGAATTGGGTTGCTCGGATATTCTTCCATTCCGCAAGGTGGCTACGAGATGAAGAGGCGTCTGGATTTCATCGGCAACCTGCGTTCCCATGTTGAGCCTACCAATCCACCCGCCCGTTATGAGATCGATCGCAGACACTGTACGCTCGAATGCATGCGAAACGAATGCAATCTGCTCGCCGGGTACTGCTTCGATCCCGGCCACCGTCCCACCTTTGAGAATGACTTCGTTGCTGCCCTCGTCGAAGTTGAACCTATTGTCGCTACCATTTGCACCAACGTCAAATACTTCTACAGGAACATGCGTCAACCTTTCAGTAGAATAGCTCGCGACAAACAGTTTATTGTCCGGTCCCATCGCAACGGATGGTCCGTCGAGACGCCTATCGAACACTACAGTGCGCACGTCGCCGTCGTCCAACGAGACACGCGACAAGGCCGTGTTGCCCGCTGCACTGTCCTCTCCTATGAGGAACACATATTCACCGCTGGCTGAGAATGTGGTGTCTAACACGTTGTGTTGGATCTGCCTTGAAAACCGGATGCTTCTCGTGGCCAGATCATAGATCACGACGCTGTCTACGGGGCCGCCAACCAACACAAGATTTCGACTGTCTGGGGCGAATTCGAGGTAATAAGCCCTGATGTCGAGTTCGATAGGTAGCGCCGCAGTCGGCATGCCAGCTTGTGCTGGATGCGGAATAGCAGCGGCGAGAAAGGCGCATAGTGCCCAGATCAAGGGGCTGCTAACTTGCTTCCAGGTTGCTAGTCTAGGCGACATGGCCACTTACCTCTCCAAAGTCATTTTCTTCGAGGGCAATTGAGTCCCGTCAGACAAGGAAATGATAAAATCAACTTGGAGCGAAACATGGGCGATGTTGTCATTGGCCTCTTTGTAAAAGTCGATGATCGATATCGCCTTCTCCAGATCGAAGTAGCCTGTGTCTGCTGAATTACCTTGCTTGGGCGTGTAAGTTTTTTCCGGCAGCGTTTCGAACAACTTGATCCCGCCATCCTTCTGGTGACCGACGGGCGTTACCTTAACCCGGATCTGGGTGGGAAAAGGCTCGCCTGACAAAGCCTTTTCATAATAAATCCTGACCGACTCCATCCCACTTTCCAGCTGTTCGATCTTTCCTTGCAAAGTCATATACCTCTGCAGGCTTTCTATCGTATTTTGGATTGTTTTTATCCGGATTGCCAATTGTTCTGGCCCGTGCTCGGGATCTGTCAGCTCAGAGGTCACTTTACTTATGCTTTGCTGAAGCGCGTTGACTCGTGTAGCCGCCATTAGCGGATCGGCAAATTCAATAGGAATAAGGAACTGGTCGCCGCCTCCTGGCGAAAATTGGCCACGGGCCAAGCCTATGACTTTGCCGTCGTCCGTGTATACTGGACCCCCAAATTCACCTCTTTCGAACGGCAAAGTTGTCGTCCAGAGGTGAACGCTGTTGTTGTCGCGGTCGCTCACCTCTCCTGAATGCGTGCGATATCCGTTCTCGTCTGAATAGCCGGACGATAATACCGTGGCATCTTGAGCAATCGAGGTAGACTTACCAAATTCGACGCTTGGGTGGGGCGGACCGCTGGAATAGACCTTTAAGAGCAACAGGTTCATATTCTGAGAGAAATCCACAATACCCGCTCGCAATGTGGGACTGGGATTGTTGCTGCCTATGTCAGCGAGGATATCTATCGTCTCTGGATTGACGTCCCCCAGTCCAGTCAGAAGACTATAGACGGTTAGAACTAGCCCGTCGGACGACACAACAAATCCCGTCGACTTTGACAACACCGTCGTATTATCCGACTTCCGTCCAATTGCTTGGATCGCGACCAAGCTCGGCTTGATCTTGTCATGCGCCGACTGGGCGTCGGCGGAGGACACCGGTGCGAGTACAAGGGACAGTAGGATCAAGAAGACTGAAGGAATTGCTTTGGCTCTAGCCCGCATGTGACTCCCCTCCACTTGAAGCTTCCTAGCTTAATCAACTTCCGGCTGTTTCTCAACAAAATCTATTCGTCAACAGACTGATAATTGATGACAGTGATGCTGTACGTCGAAGGCTGCTGATCCGGGACTGTCAGGAAGTCTGTGCGTGAGGTCATGATGATGGAAAGGAGAGAATCATGACATTGCTATAGAGAAAGAACTTTTGGATCAGCTTCTTGCCGGTCGCGATCCGTCTGAGGTTTTCGGCAAGGAGGGGCTGCCCGGCGATCTGAAGAAGGCGCTGTCGGAGCTTATTCTGAATGCCGAACTTCGTTGAATGGCGCCGCGTGGAGCCAGTCCAGACCGCTGGATGCCGTCCGATATGAAACGATCTTCGGGTTGAGCACGCCAGCGTTCGCCGACGAGCTATTTCCAGAGTCCGAGGAACAGTTCTGGCAGTCATTCGATATCCACGTCGGCCGGGATGTCCTTAGTCGCTGGCATGGCGAGCGCTTCGGCCAGCGACTGGCTTGTTTCCATAGCGTTCACGTTTTAGGCCAGGAAAATCGCATAATGTATCGACGGGAACTTCTCCGGCCAGCGAATAGAAGAACGATTGCTTGCCAAGCATGTAGCTATCGCGAGTGGCTGGTCTACGGTTCGAATACTTTCAAGGCGTCGCTGTGGTCAATAGATTTTAGGCGGCCCAATATGGAACGCACCGCGCGTTGCGCCTACCTTGATCGGGATCTGCGGGCGCAATGCGATCGAATTTGATCGATTCAGCGATGATTGCCGAAACGGCCTGATATTCCTCCGGCGGGAGTGAAAAACGCTCACGAAGTGTGGCGTTACTCATGTAGTCGTGGGTGAGCCAGCGAAGGACACAATGGAAGAAGCAAGCTCGCAGCTTTTCGGCCTTTGACATCTGAGCGAAGCTTTTCGGTGCGAATAGAACGACACGCATCGAATTTTCTGACGAGATAAAGTCGGGAGCGGGCAGATGCTGCGCTTCGATTTCAATTAGGGACTTGTCGAGACCCCTTCCGCGCTCTTCGCAGAGTCCGAACGAACGCATAGTTGCAGCGAGCTTCTCGTTTCTTGCGCGGCGCTCATCGAGGATGCGGTCGGCGCTGATCAGGGAATTGCCGGGGGTTGGTGACTTCGATGCGATTGTCGTAGATTTCGACCACGGGACCAACACCGGTCGCCATGAAATCCTGTTGGATGAGTGCGTTCGCGATAACTTCGCGAATTGCGGTCTCAGGAAAGTGCGGCACCATCCGCCGAACGCCATCGATGTATCGTTCTTCTTTGGGAAGGCGTTCCATCAAGAACCGCATCATTGCGGTAAAGCCGACAGCGTATCCTTTCTTGCAGAACACGTATCGACTTGATGGGGCGTGACGCAAACGGGAATATTGCTTGCACAGAAATGCAAAGCGTCTGCAACAGCACCATTGACTAAGAATCAAGCGGCGGCTTTCCCTGAAATGCAGCAGTCAGGTGCAGTGGTTGTTGGCAGGGGGAAACCAGGATTTCCTGGAGGCACACAAATACCTCCCACAACAGTCGATATTAATAGGCCGTAAAACGAGGTAGTGAAATGTCTGTTGATCAAACGAATGTAGTTGATGCTATCGGGATTGATAACTCCACAGGTGAGGTAGTCCTGACGATTACTGATCACCTTGATTGGACGGAAAACGGCCGTAAGCACCTTTTCCTACTGCAGGAAAAGCTCAATACCTATTTGAGCTTTGTTGAGAGCGGTGAGATCTTAGAAACATACCCGAACGCAAAAGACAGGGCCGTTTTAATAGACATTGTAGGCAAATATCAGCTGAGCGAGCAGGCCCAAGCCTTTTATGCCCAATTTGCGCAAATCGTCGAAGGTGCCGGAATAAAATTCCGGTACCGACTGTTTAGCGGAAGTTAGTTCTAAACACACGTCGGCGAAAAGGTCCTCGTATTTTCGGCCCTACGGCCTCAGCCGGGTGATCCGCAAGGAGGTGACGGAACCGGGTGCGACGGTGGCAACGCTGCTGGCTCAGAACACCTATGACGAACCGGCTGCCACCGGCCAGTCGCACAATGCCGGCATGCTGACCAAGGCCGAGAATGACAATGCGACGGTGACTTACACCCGTTTCTACAACGGCGCCGGCGACAAGGGCATCACCAGCACGACGATCGACGGGGTGACTAGCACGACCACGGTCGAGCACGGCCCGACCGGCAAGACCACGGCAATCGCCTATGCGCCTGCCAACATCGTCGTCGGCAAAAGGAAAATCCATCGCCCAGACGTGATTGGAATGGGTCGGCTCCGTCCGGTCGGCTCGCAGCTTCGCCTTGACCCGACGCTTGGGAACCTTGTTGCGGAGTTGCAGGTCCATCTCCTTGTAAAGACGATAGATTCGCTTCGGATTGACGGGCCACCCGTCGCGCTTGAGCAGGACATGAACGCGACGATAACCGTAACGCACCCGTGTCTGGCAGATGTCTTTGATCTTCAGCTTCAACTCGGCCTGCTCGCCGCGCGTGGACTTGTAGACATAAAGCGACCGGTCAATCTTCAGCACCGAACATGCGCGCCGGACTTGATCGTGTCGACAAGCTTGCGCTTGCGGGCAGGCTTCAGAGCTTTTTTGACAGCACGTCCTGAAGCATCGCCTTGTCCAGCGACAGGTCGGCAACAATCCGCTTCAGCTTGGCGTTCTCCTCCTCGAGCTGCCGCAATCGCTTCATCTCTGACGGCATCAGACCGGCATATTTTTTGCGCCAATTGTAGAAGGTCGCGTCCGAAATTCCTGCCTTGCGGCAGACCTCACCGATCGGCGTCCCGTCCTCTGCCTGCTTCACAACAAAGGCGATCTGCGCTTCCGAAAACTTCGAGGCCTTCATCGAATTCTCCTCTTCTGCCCAACAGGGATCTTAAGTGAAAAATTCCAGTTCCAAGTGGCCTAATTTGACGGGGGCACGTCACTCGCCTGCCAGCGCATACTGCAGGCGAGCAACCCGTCGTTTGCGTTCAGCGTTTTATTTCCTTGCTATGCTGTCCATCGGATCGTCGACGTTGGTAAGCTCCTTCGCCACCACACTCTACGCGTCGTCCGCCGGGAGTGCCAACCTCAGATATGACAGTGGGATGTCGTTACTCGCGAACTTCTAGACGGTCTCCGTATTTGAGAGCGAGCCACCTGCAATCTTCGCAATCAAGCTCAATGCCATCGAGTGTGACTGTCGCAGTCGCCGTGCTGCGAACAGACTGATCCAACCTGGCGACACGAAGAATGGCGTTGCCAAGCAGCATCTCACATGGAGCCTGATCTACTTCAGGGCCGCCGACAGCTCGGACTATCTGCAGACTTTGCGTCCGTACTGGGCGTCAACGGGCGAAATCGGACGCCCGTTGCTCCTGAGGGCGTTCGCGATGGTCTGAAAATCGCTGAACAGCTGACAGGTGATCCCAACGTTCTGCAAGCCCTGAGGCAAGCCAAGAAGATATAGAACTGCTCCCATCCGCCGTGTACGCCTTGAAGGCGCACACCATTGACGCCGAGAGGAGTTTCGCCTATATTTCATTGAGAGATGGAGGCTGACATGCCGAGTATAGCGAACGAGAACAGTGAGCGTATGAGTTTGAGGGTGCCTGCCACGGCCAAGGCTAAGCTCGTGCGCGCTGCGGCACTTCGTAATACCGATCTGACGAATTTCGTAACCCAATCCGCACTGCGAGAAGCAGAAGCTGTGATCGAAGAAGCCGAAACGATCAAAGTGTCAGAGCGCGATCATCTTCGCATTCTTGAGCTTCTGGAAAATCCGCCCAAACCCAACGCCAAGCTGCGCGCGGCGATTGCCGGTTTGCCGGACAGCCTATGACTTTACCTGCATGGCATGAGGAACCGATCGCCAAGTCTCACGGTCGGGCGGCCTTCGATTGCGGCGACGCTCAGATGAACGAGTTCCTGCTCCGCTTTGCCCGACAAAGCCATGAGCAGAATGCCTCGAAGACCTTCTGTGCTATCGACGACGCAGTGCGCGACCGCATTCTTGGGTTCTATACAATCGCGCCTTCGGCAGTCGAGCACGCAACTGTGCCTGATGCAATGACACGCGGTCTTGCCCGCCATGATGTGCCGGGCTTCAAGCTCGCGCGATTGGCTACCGACCAAGCGGTTTCCGGACAGGGACTGGGAGGCCAGCTCCTAGCCGCCGCAGCGCTCCGCTGCCTACGACTTGCAGGAGAGGGCGGGGGACTTCTATTGATCATCGATGCCAAAGGCGAGCGCGCCGCCAACTGGTACGCTTCCTATGGCGCCGAACCGCTGAAGGACAAGCCGCTGACTCTCGTGATGCCGCTCATCACCTTCGCGGCCGACTTGCGGGCTAAACGTCTTCTTTGATCCCCTAAGGCGCGGGGACACGATTGATTTCGCCGAAAGCGAACTGTTGCATCATGGCGATCAGCTTAAGGACTAGCTCTACCACAATTGCCATCTGGAAAGCCGGGAGCCCCAGCAGCCGTCTAGAGAGGAAAGAGGCCGAAGCGGCCTTCAAGGCTCCTGAAGATGATCGTCAGCGACAATGGCAGTGAGTTCACCAGCAACGCGATCCTGCAATGGACGGATCTGACCAAGGTGGAATGGCACTACATCGCACCGGGCAAACCGATCCAGAACGCCTTCATCGAAAGCTTCAATGGGCGGCTGCGAGACGAGTTCCTGAATGAAACTCTCTTCTCGTCACTGACCCATGCTCGATCAGCGCTTTCAAACTGGCGCAGAGAATACAATCCTGTTTCATAACACCCATCTTTCTATGTCATTGAAGGGAATAGGCTTTCCTGATCTGGAGGCGATCCCGCGGGGTGGCGAGGGTTCTTCCGGGCACGATCGAGGATCTGACGTGCTTGTGGGGTCGCGAGTTTGGAACGGCTGAAGATCCATGGGCCATCGGGTAGCGGATGAACCCCTCAATATCGCCAGCCTCGGCCGCCAGACGCAGCGTCTTTGGCGTTATCCCGAGTAACTTCGCCGCACCGCCCAGATTAAGCCATGGCTCGACCCCGTCGATCTGCGGACGGAAGACCGGAATCTTGCGATATGACCTCAGCGCGGTGACCCGCTCCCGTGTCCAGCGATTGCCATTGCCGGTCGTCAATCCGTTGCGATTGAGGACACCGGCAATCACGTCGTCATTGGCGATCAAGATGAGCTGTCTCACAGCGTCGACAATGTCGTCAGGGGTCGCGTTTCTTTGGCCACGGCGTCGCTTCGGCAGGCGCAGCTCGGTGTGGACGCCTCCAACCCAATGAATGACGAGGACGATCTCAGAGGTTCCATCATCGAGATCGGCGACCACTTCATTGATGAGCGTGCGCACGATGCGCTTCTTCAGTCTTGCATCGGTTGTCGGCGCCGTCCAGACGGTGCGAAGGTTTCCCGCAAGTGCGGTTACCTGTGATGCGGACATAGGGAACGGCTGCGGCGTAACTGTCCGATGTTTGGCAATCTTGGCCTCGATCTCGCCGACGCCAGTCAGCGCCTTGTTCCAGCGCGCCTCCAGCTCCGACGTTACAAGTCTGTTTTCCGGATCGGCCGCGTCATATTGCCGGAATGCCCGGTCGGCTACATAGCGTGCTGCCTCGAGGTCGCGCAGCAGGGCATCCTGAACCTGATCGCGTTGGCTGGCCATATTGCGTTCCGCCTCAACGGCGGCCGCGATGGCTCCCGGTTCGACCACGCCGAGCAGCGCCTCCTCGATCGCATCATCGACCCGCAGACCGCCGAAGGCGATGCAACGTGGTTCGCCACTATCGAGTAGACCACGCCAACAGGAATAGCGCGGGATGTTATGGTTGCCTCCTGTGTAACGAACCGTCAGCTTCCGGCCGCACCTTTTGCAGCGGAACAGGCCGGCAAGCAGAGCGTCGCCATGCTTCGGCGCTCCATGATGGCGACTGGCCGGTACATTGTCGCTGACCATCTTGCGGATCTCCTCCGCCCGTTCCCAACTGATGTAACCTTCGTGCGCGTCCGGGATCAGGGCAAGCCATTCATCACGCGCCTTGCGGCGAATTCCAGATCGGCCATCGTATCCCGGTACGGAACGACTCTTACCATAAGCATAAGCGCCGCCGTAGATCGGGTTCGCAATCATCCGGTGGATGGTGGCATAATTTGGCCTGCGCCAGATGACGTCACCGTTGGCGCACCTGACGGGCAGGTCCAACCCCTGCTCAAGGAACCATAGCAAGGCCTGCCGGGCACTCCCGAGTTCGGTGACCTTGTTGAAGACGAGTGCGATGGCTTCCTGGATGCGTCGGTCTGGATCCTTCTCGATCCTATCACCGGCCTTTACGAAGCCGGCCGGAACAGTGACGACGAGTTCACCGCGGCGAGCCTTCTCATAGCGGGCGGAAAGGGAACGCTGACGCAAGAGATCGAGTTCATACTCGTTGAGGCTGCCCTTCAAACCCAGGAGCAGGCGGTCGTTGCCCTGGCGGGGCGCATAAATTGCTTCCTGGTCGACCAGGACGGTATCGACAACGCGGCACATCTCGATGAGTTGCTGCCAATCGCGGCTGTTCCGGGCGAACCGCGATACCTCACGCGCGGCCACGGCGCCAACCTTGCCAAGGCAGACTTCCGCCACCATCCGATCAAATCCAGCGCGGGTCACGCCGCCGGCGGCCGAACGACCAAGGTCGTCATCCACCGTCTCTATCTGTGACCATCCAAGCGCTGCCAGACGGTCGCGCATGGCGTACTGGAGGGCGCTGCTCTCTCGATTGTGCAGAACCTGGTGAGCCGAGGACTGCCGAACATAGAGGATGGCCTTCCGCTCCAGATGATGCGGCCCGATCTTCTCATGCATCATGACCGGCCTCCTTCTGTTGGGAGGCATGTCCGCACTTTGCGTGATCGACGAACAGCCGCACGATGAGCACCGTCAACGCTTGGCGAGTCTCCTCCGGCAACTCCGACCATTGCGGCGTCCCTGCCGTCTTCCCCCGCTGCGGGGCCGAGAACAGATCGAACTGGCATGTCATGGGCTGGCGAGGCATGAACATCTCTCCGACTCGTTTCGTGAGAGACCAATGCTGCGCCCATTACCGAAGATTGCGATGACGCATCAGCGTCCTTCAGCAATCTTGCCAAAGTATGCAGGCTTGCGAGATCGACGTGCGGGACCGCCAAGCTGCGCCAACAACCACTCACTGATCGGTCGAACATCCACGACGGGACCTCAAGAAGTCGACCAGAAGAAGAACCAGAAAGGCTGCAGCGGAAAATATGCGTCCCTTTGGACACCGCATCATGCACGTGAACGAGCCGTCCGGACCAGGGATGCCACGGATACATAAGCTCGCGAACCTCGGTCCCGTGGGTGTTCTGTCGTCGTGTTGTACAACGATCATCGACCACACTCTGGACTCGGCTGGATGACACCTGCCGAGTTCGCTCAGACAATCAACCCGCGACGTGATGCGGTGCTGCGCAGCCGAAATGGCTTCGCACCGAAACCCGCCGCTACCGCCGCAAATACCGAAACCAAAAACCGCTGGAGCGAACTCAAAATTGGATAAAACTTGGGGGCAAGGTCAAAGGCGATGCTTCAGGACGTGCTGTCAAAAAATGTATGGTCCGCCCTGTCATTGCAAGGACTTTAGGTTGCGACGATAGCAGTCTGCGTAAATGTATCCGGCCTCTCGCGAGTGGACTGCTGTTGTAGCCAGGCCCTGATGAGATCCGCACATTCTGTTTCCAAATAGCTTCTTCGGGCACGAAGCCCGCTTTCGACCTGGATTTACAGAATGTCGATCAACTGTCTCTCGTCAGTAAGACCGTATGTCCGTCTTCGTAGCTGAGGTGGCTCGCCCTGCACTGGTCTTCCGAGGGTTGCTCGGACAGGCCGAGCCGATCCTCATCACAGGAGGACGAGCCGTGGCAGATTATAGAGAAGTGTTCGTAATCGATGTTGCCAAACTAAAGAATGCGATTGCTGTCGCTGAATCCGGCCGGGAGGGAGAGATTCCATCCGATGCATCAACCTCACCCCAGAAGCGGCTGTGGGGTGAAATAATTCGAGGCGATCGGAGCAGCCCCGGACGCACTATCGGGAATGCGGTAGGCAATCCGCGCATCTGAGCTTGATCACCGACGTCCTTGAGTTCCGCCTCCACCCATACGCGATCATCATCATGAACAGTCGTTCGTTTGGGCGGGTCGGTTCCTCGCGCCTAAAGCATGGCAATGCGCGTTCGTCCCGGTTCTGATCTAAAAACATAGCTCAATGCCGGGACTGTTCGGTTGCTCAGTTTAGGTCGTGCTGCTTATTCATCCAGCAGGCGGTCCAAAAAGCACCATGGCGTTTGTCATTCATTTGCATTATCATTTCGCCAAAAAGTGGAGATCGCTATGGCTGCAAATGCACTGGTACAAACTCGTATCGATGCCGATGTTCGGGATCGTGCCTCCGCAGTGCTTGGAAATATGGGGCTGACCGTATCTGATGCGGTTCGTATCTTACTCACCCGAACGGCCAACGAAGGTGCGCTGCCGCTGGAGCTTCTTTCAGGCAGCGAGGCCCACGACGCTTGGTTTCGCACCAAGGTACTTGAAGCGCTGAACGATATTCGACCGGACATCTCAGATGATGAAGTCGAGGCGCATTTCGCTGAACGTCGAGCGGCCGCCCGCCTTAACGCGGGCGCGCGCAAATCGTGAAGCTTACCTGGTCTGCGTTCGCGTTATCGGATCGCGACGCCATTTTCACATACATAGAAGCAGAAAATCCGTCAGCCGCCATACTGGTCGACGAACGGATCGTTGCTGCCGTCCGTCGGTTAGTAGATTTTCCCGCGAGCGGTCGTGTTGGCAGAATTGCTGGCACCCGCGAACTGGCAATTAACGGCACGCCGTACGTCGCGGCGTATGCAATTACCGAAACAGCGGTTCGTATTCTTCGCGTCCTCCATGGCGCGCAGGAATGGCCAGACACTTTGCCAACGCGCTAGGCTTTGTTCTCGATGGTGAGTATCAACGGGTCGGCGGTTCGAATCTTTTCAAGGCGAGCATTTCCCTGCCGATCAGTTACAACCCGGAGGGTCCTTCTCAGCAGTTCCGCGGATCCGACACCAACCCGCCGATCGTCTTCATAGTGCTTCAACAACCCGGCGCGTTGGGTTGTCTCTATCCTAGAACGACGCGCTCGCCACTTGCCGCGGATTGTTTGACGGCCAAAATGACCTTTAGTGTGTTCAGCCCTTCGCGCCCGCTGACCAACGGCGCTTCTTCATCGCGGATCACCTTGCAGAACTGCCGAATCTGTAGCACCAGCGGGTCTTCGTACTGGACGGCGACGCGGCGCTTTTCGAACGGCTCCCACCAGCTACGTTTTATGCCGTTCTTCCACACGTCGAGCGCAGGGATAGTCAGGGACCCGCGGGTCCCTCCGATCAAGTAACATGACTCTTCCGTTTTCGGGTAGACTGGGTTTTCACCCGTCGTCATCTCCCAGCTCCAGGGTGCGACGACGGAGTCCGAAACGGACGCTGTGGCAAGAAGACCGCTTGCGAATTCCATCAGGATCACCGAGGTCTCTTCGACGGCGTTGCCGCGGACGGCACTGGATTCGCGCGCCTGGACGGCAACGATGTCGCCAAAGAGGTAGCGCAGGTTGTCGACGTCGTGGATCAGGTTGAGGAAGACCGGGCCGGCCCCGGCCTGGCGCCGCCATTCGATGTCGAAATAGTCATCCGGCTTGAACAGCCAGAACATCGCGTTGGCGACGAGGATGTGGCCAAGCTCGCCGCTGTCGATGATCTCTTTCGCCTTCTGGATCATCGGATTGTGGCGGCGATGGTGGCCGACCAGAAGCGGAACGCCGGCGGCTTCCGCCGCACCGATCAGCTTTTCACCGGCCGCGACATCGTCGGCAATCGGCTTTTCGATCAGCGCCGGCACCCCGGCGGCAACGGCTTCGAGACCGTTGGTGACATGGATTTGGTTGGGCGTCGCGACGATGATGCCGTCGGGACGATCCGTCTCGATCATTGCCGCGAAGCTCGGAAACCATTTAGCGCCGGATTCCCGCGCGATCTGCTGCCCTAACGGCATCGGATCGACGACGGCCAGGAGTTCCGCCTGCGGCTCGGCAAGTACGTGCTCGATATGTCGCTTGCCGATCAGGCCTGCGCCGAGCACCGCAAGCCTTACTTTCCGTTCCATGCCGGCCCCTTTCGCGTCACTTCTTCTCGGCCGACATGATCAGGCTTGCCACCCGGCGGATCGCTAGCTGATAGCCTTCGGTGCCAAGACCGGCGATCACGCCATCGGCGCGGTGCGAGACGAAGGAGTGATGGCGGAAGGCTTCGCGCTTGTGGACATTAGAGATATGCACCTCGATGACCGGCTGTTCGAAGGTATTGAGTGCATCGAGAATCGCAACGGAGGTGTGGGTGAAGGCGGCCGGGTTGATGACGATGCCGGCGCCGTCCTCACGCGCTTCGTGGATCCAGTCGATGATCTCGTATTCGCGGTTACTCTGGTGAAAGCGGATGTCGTGACCGAGTTCAGAGGCGAGCCGGCGGCAATCGGCCTCGACATCGGTGAGCGTCTCGTGGCCATAGATATGTGGCTGGCGCTTGCCGAGCAGATTGAGGTTTGGGCCATTTAGGACGTAGATGAGGCTCATACTTGTTCCTTTCAAATTGCCGGAATGGTCACGGCAGTGTTGTCTCGTGGATTGCAAAATCGGGATCGGACTGGATGAGATCGGCACGCAGGGCGCAGCGCCCCTCGTCAAGTGCCGGACGTACGACGCCATCGGCTGCGTCATAGACCGTCTGCAATATTGCCCGTTTTTCGTCAGGCGTACGGCCGGGCGCGATCCGCAAGATGATCTGCACGAACTGATTGTCGGGATGCTCGTCGGCAACCAGCGAATGAGTGGCCTCGCGGGCAAAAGTGCGCACGGCATTTGGCTTGACCGCGCCGCTTTCACGCACGCTGCGATGAACGGCCTTCACCAGCGCCGGCACGTCCATACGTCTGCCGGCTCCCTCGCTATATTCGATTACGATATGGGGCATCGTTTTCTTCCTTCGCCAGCCTGGATCAGGAGGCTCGGCACAGTTCGTTGAAATGGGTGCTCATGCGTTCGGCGTCCGGTTCGATACCGCTGAAGAGCTTGAACGCCGCGGCCGCCTGAAACACCGTCATTCCGCCACCGGGCAGGGTGCGGCAGCCAAGGCGGGTTGCAAGCGCCAGAAGCTCGGTCATGAGCGGCATGTAGACGATGTCGGCGACCCAATGATGGGGCTCCAGCCAACTTTCCTCGATCGGCAGGCCCGGATGGTTCTTCATACCCGTTGGTGTCGCATGGATGAGCCCATCGGCGGTCCGCAGCGCTTCGCCGACATCGGTGATTGCGAAGGCGCGTTCTGCGGAAAAGCGGCTGTTCAGATCCCCCGCCAGCTTGCTGGCGCGTGCACTATCCTGATCGAAAATCGCGAGACGCTTGATGCCGAGTTTCATCGCGGCATGTGCCACCGCGACGCCAGCGCCGCCGGCGCCCAGAAGGACAGCCCGATGCCGCGGAACATCAGGAAGACCGCGCCGAAAGTTTTCATAGAAACCGTACCAGTCCGTGTTGTGACCGGTCCGTCTTCCATCCTTGAATACGACCGTGTTGACGGCGCCCAGCATGAGCGCGTCCTCGGACATATCCGTCAGATGTGGAATCACCGTCTGCTTGCAGGGGTGGGTGATGTTGCTGCCGGCAAAGCCGCGCGCTTCCTCTTCCGCAAGGAGATCAGGCAGGGCGGTGGCCGGAACGCCGCGCTCCGCAAGGTCGAGGAGTTCATAGCGATAGTCGAGGCCCTGAAGCAGGCCTTCGCGCTCGTGCAGAGCAGGGGATTTCGACATCTGGATATCCGCGCCGATCAGTCCCACCAACACAGCGCGCTTCATCGTTTCGTTTGAAACAGTCATGTGCGGATCGCCTTAATGATGGGCCAGGATTTCGCCGAGGAAGGCTTGGGTGCGCGGATGCGACGGATTGCGAAAGAAGGTTTCCGGCGGCGCTTCTTCGACGATTTCGCCGGAGGCCATGAAGATCACGCGGTCGGCCACCTGCCGGGCAAAGCCCATTTCATGGGTGACGCAGATCATCGTCATGCCGTCCCTGGCCAGACCGATCATCGTGTCGAGCACTTCCTTGACCATCTCAGGATCGAGCGCACTGGTCGGCTCGTCGAACAGCATGGCCTTCGGCTCCATGCAGAGCGCCCGTGCAATCGCAACGCGCTGCTGCTGTCCGCCGGAAAGTTGGGCGGGGTACTTGTCGGCCTGATCGAGAATGCGGACACGTTCGAGATATTCGCGGGCGATTTTCTCGGCATCCACCTTGCTGGTGCCCCGAACCCGCATGGGGGCGAGTGTACAGTTTTCTAGAATGGTCATGTGCGGAAACAGGTTGAAGCTCTGAAACACCATGCCGACTTCGCGCCGGACGGCGTCGATCGACTTGCTGCTGTCATTCAGCTTTGTCCCCTCGACCGTGATCGTGCCTTTCTCGCCTTTGCGGACCGTAAGACTGATGTTCTTCAACGCATGGAATGCGCCGTACCATTTATCCACGCTTTCCATCGAGAGAAACGGGCCTTGAGTGTCAGCGGCGTTTGGCACGGCGATCTCCTGCGTAGAACATGCATCAGTTGATGGTGAAGGGGATGTTCGGAATGGATTCGGGGAACTTCGGAACGTCCACTTTCATCCACTTCCCATAGACTTTGGCGTGCTCGCCGTTCGCCATGATCTTGTCGAGGAAGGCGTTGACGGCTTCATTCCAGTCCTTCTCGCCGAGTCGTGTTCCGACGCCATTGAATGTCGTGAGGAAATCGATCTTGCGTTCATATGTACCGGCGCTGGCTGCTTCCAGACGGTCGAGGTAGAACTGATTGCCACCGACCGCCTGCACCTGGCCGGAAAGCAGCGCCTGGATGGAGGCGGCATCATCGTCGAAGCGCCGGACGGTCGCCGTATCGCCGACAGCGGTGGTCACCGCCTTATCCTGCGAGCTTGACTTTGGAACGCCGATCTCCAAGCCTGCGAGATCGCCGATTTCGGCCATCTTCTTGTCCTTCGGACCATAGAGCGAAATCGTGTTGCCCGCATACGGCTTGCTGTACTGGATGGACTTGGCTCGTTCCTCGGTCATCGCCATGGTGGCAAACAGGATATCGACCTTGCCGGTGACAAGTGCCGGGATGCGATTGGCGACCGCGAGTGGTGAGAACTCGACCTCAACGCCCAGTTCCTTGGCGAAAAGCTTGGCGATATCGGCGTCGAAACCGTCCTGAACGCCGCTCGAATTGACGAAGCCCCAGGGTGCGTTGTCGCCCTGAATGCCGACGACGATCTTGCCCTTGGCTTTGACCTCCTCCACTGTCGCGGCCTGGGCAGACATCGGCGATAGCCATGGGGCGACTACCAGAACTGCCGCTGCGAACAGAATTCTACGGCGCTTCAGGCCGGTATTAATGCTGATCATTACCTTCTCCTCCTTGGTTGATAGAGCTTTTGTGTTTTTTGGATTGCCAACTTACCGGGCGGCCTTTGCCATCCGATTTTCGAGCCGGGTCCCATAGAGAGACAGGGGCCAGCAAATGATGAAGTAGATCGCGCCGACGATGCCGAAGATCAGCAGCGGCCTGTAAGTCTGATTGGAGACGATCTGTCCGGCGCGCGCGAGTTCGATGAAGCCGACGATGGCGGCAAGCGATGTCCCCTTGATGAGCTGGACGAGGAATCCGACGGTTGCCGGCAGGGAAACCTTGAAGGCCTGCGGAAGGATCACGTCCTTCATCCGCGAGATATAATGGAGGCCCAGCGCATTTGCGGCTTCAGTCTGGCCCTTCGGGATTGCCTGGATGCCGCCGCGCCAGACCTCGCCGAGAAAAGCGCTGGCATGCAGCGTGAAGGCGATGGCGACGGCCGCCCATGCCTCGACGCTGATGCCGACAAGTGCGATCCCGTAATAGACCACGAACAGCTGCATCAGCAGGGGTGTACCCTGAAAGACGGAGATATAGCCCGCCGCCGTCTTGCGGAGCGCGGAATGTGCAGACGTCCTGGCAAGCGCGATGATCAGTCCGAATATGCCGCCACCGATGAAACCGATCGCAGATAGAAGTAGCGTCCACTTCAGGCCCTGCAGGAGGAAAAGCATTTCGTTTTGGCCGATAACACTCATTGTCCTGCTCCTCACCGCACCGGATAGCTGAAGAAATGCCGCGAGATCAGCGCAAACAGCCCCATCATCATCCAGGAGATGACGAGGTACATGAGCGTGATCGTGAAATAGACCTCGAAGCTGCGGAACGTATCGGACTCGATGATCTGTGCGACGGAAGTCAGCTCGTAAGCCGCAATGGATGTGCAGACCGATGTGGTCAGCGTCAGCATGATGAACTGGCTGGTCAGCGAGGGATAGATAGCCCTGAGCGCCGGCTTCAGGACGATGAGGCGAAACACCTGCGCCTTGTGCAGGCCGAGCGCGAGCCCGGCTTCAACCTGACCCTTGTGGATGCTGTCGACACCGCCACGAATAATTTCGATGGCATAGGCGCCGCCATTGACGGCGAGCGCGATGATCGCCGTGGCGGTGGGATTGAGGCGAATACCCATCATCGGCAAGGCGAAGAAGATAAAGAAGATCTGCACCAGGAAAGGAGTATTGCGGACCACTTCGACGAAGGCGATGACGGCCGAGCGCAAGGGACGGATATTCGATGTCCGGGCGGCAACGCCGATCACGCCTACCACCAGCGCCAGCGACATGCCGGCCAGCGCAAGGCCGATTGTGGCCAGAGCCCCCATCAGCAGGTCGGGCATCTTTTCGAAGACAACGCTGAAATCCAGCACGTAGTTCATGACAATATCTCTCTCCCGTCGACGGGCTCCTCTGCCTGTCTCCGTGTCGTATTAGCTGTTGCGCTGTTGCTCGTGTTTAGCCGGTCAACGCACGGGTGGCATCGTAAAGGTGACGCAAATGCTCCTCGGGTGTCTGGCTGGAATGGATAGGAACCTCCACCGAGACGGCAGCGACTGCCGGCAACACTTTTATCAGGCTGGCAATGGGAAGCTCGCCCAACCCTGGGGCGAAACGTCCCGTTCTGGCCTCGCTGACCATTTGATCCGCCGTCGTCGGCGCGGGTCCACGGGCGTCGCAGAGCTGAATGCTCCTGATCATGCCTTGAGGGGCAGAAGAGACATCCTCGGCTCGGCCGCCATTGCGGAAGAAGTGCAGCGCATCGACCAGCACACCGGCATTGTCCCTGCACGATCCCTGCACGATCGACAGGGTGTCGTCAAAGCTGGCAACAGGGCGCCAGCCCATGTTCTCCAGATCGACGCCCATGCCGAAGGTGGCCGCAAGGTCGCAAAGCGCCGCGAAATTGGCGACAAGGCGCTCCCGATCCGGGTCGTCGCCGCAGACACTGAGACGTCGCGCACCAAGCGCGCTTGCTGCTTCCAGCACTGACGTCAGAGCAGCGGCATGGAAGTCCGGTCCGATGACTACGAATTCGATGTCGTAGAGCGAGATCCCTTCACCATCCAGACGGGCTTTAACGTCACGAGTTGCGTCGCTTCCGGTCGGCAGCTCATAATAGGGAGCGCCGGGAAATGCCGGATGAAGGCGCAGGCCAACCGACGAAAAGCCGGCTGCGGCGGCAAGCGACACAAATTTCGCCGGCTCGACATCAATCGCTGAAAAATGCGCGATCCCCAGCGACGGCGCTGAAATCTTGGCTGGTATTGTTTCCCGCCGCGTCTCCATTCAGGCAATTCCCTTTTCAGCGAGATGCCGTCGCAGATTTGTGCCGGTACGATGGATGTGCTCGCGCAGCCGGTCGCAGGCATAGTCCATATCCCGCGCCACTGTTCCTTGCGCGATTTCGCTATGTTCAACGCTGACATTGCGGTCGCCGGATGTGCGGGTGAGAAATGTGCGCCGATAGCGGTCGTTCAAGTTCAGCATGGTCTTGCAGAAACTGAGAAGCAGCGGCTTCCGGCAGCCCGATATCAGGGTGAGATGAAACTCCCGGTGGACGGCTTCCCACTGTTCAAGCGTTTCGGGTCTTGCCGCATCCCGTTCCGTGCGGTTCAGGCGGTGCAGCGCACGCATGACATTGCCTTCCCAATCGACATCGCCGACGCGCATAGATTCCCGCAACGCATATGTTTCGAATTCCTCGCGCAAACTGGTGATCTCTTCGAGGTTCGACAGCGAAACGGGCGACACGCGGTAGCCGCGATTGTCTTCGAACTCGACAAGTCCATCCGAAATGAGACGCGCCAATGCCTCTCGCAAAGGGCTGAGGCTGACGTTAAAGCTCTGTTTTGCCCGGTCGAGATTGATCTTGCTGCCAGCCTCGAGCTGGCCGGAAATAATCGCCTCGCGCAATCGCGACACCAACTGGCTGGCGATGGTATTTTTGCCGTCATCTAGAAAGGACGACGTTGCCGCCTCCGCGCCGCTTTCCAAAATGGGGCTGCCAGGTCCTGATTGCAATTGACATCCTCCCAGGTGGTTCCGCCGCCTTTTTAGATCGCGGAACTCATTATCGACGATCCGTATAATAAACGATTATTCCTGTCAACAGCTTGATGAGGGTTGGCGTCGATCTTCGGATCGCACACGGTCACATCCGGATTTTTATTGAATAATATCAAGTACATTTTACTGAATTTTAAGCGGCCTACGCTCATCCCCTTAAAATATCCCGCATTTCGTGGAGGTTTGGCTTGACAAATAATCGATGATTTTTCAAAACAAGCACGTCCAAGGGAGGTGTGAGATGGTGATACGGACGCACGAGGATGTGACGGCGGCTGTTCTGAAGGTGATGGCGCAGACTGCCGATAACCGGCTTCGCGAGATCCTGACGGCGCTGGTGAAGCATCTGCACGCCTTTGTTCGCGAAGTTCGCCTGACGGAGCCGGAGTTTCGCGATGCCACTGCGGTCCTCAACGAAATCGGCCAATTGCAGACGGACAGTCATAACGAGTTCGTCTTGATGTCGGGCTCGCTGGGCGTTTCGACACTGGTCTGCTTGCTCAACAATGGCGACCAGGGACAAACGGAAACGTCCCAGTCGCTGCTTGGACCCTTCTGGCGCCTCAACTCACCGCGCGTTGAAAATGGCGGTACCATCGTCCGGTCGGATACGCCGGGTTCTCCACTTTTCGTTCACGCGCGGGTGGTGGATGCACACGGTAAACCCATTGCGGGCGCCGAAGTGGATGTCTGGCACGCGTCGCCCGTCGGTCTCTACGAGAACCAGGATCCTGATCAGGCCGAGATGAACTTGCGGGGCAAATTCACGACGAACGCGGAGGGCCGCTTCTGGTTCAGCACGGTGAAGATGATCGGATATCCGATCCCGGTGGACGGTGTCGTCGGTCGGCTTTTGAAGGCCCAGGGGCGTCACCCCTATCGTCCGGCGCATCTACATGCGCTGATCTTCAAGCAAGGTTTCAAGACACTTATTTCGCAGGTTTTCGACCCGAGCGATCCGAATATCGATTCCGACGTGCAATTCGGGGTGACGTCCGCGCTGACCGGCGATTTCGTGCAGCATGACGAACCGCATTCGGAAGATCCGAGTGTGAACGTTCCCTGGTTTTCCCTGGAGTACACATACGTGATGGAGCCCGGCGAAGCGGTTCTGCCGCGTGCGCCAATCAAATAAACAAACGGAAGAACCATACCCATGTTGACGGAAGAAGAACACCGCCGCGCGGCGCAGGCATTGCTGGGCGCCGAGGAAAGCCGGGTGCCCATCCCGCAGCTCAGCAAGACCTATCCACACATCGAAATCGAGGATGCGTATCGCATCCAGGATCTTTGGGCGGAAGGCAGGATTGCCAAGGGCGCGCGCGTCGCGGGCCACAAGATCGGCCTGACGTCGCGCGCCATGCAGATGGCATCGAAGATGACCGAGCCGGATTATGGGCGCATCCTTGATGATGCTCTGTTCAACGATGGCGCTCAGATCAGGGCCGACCTCTTCATCAAACCGCGCCTCGAAGTGGAACTTGCCTTCGTCATGGGCGAGGATCTCGAAGGCCCGAGTACCCGCATCTACGACGTTATGCGCGCCACGGAATTCATCGTGCCGGCGCTCGAAATCATCGACTACAGGACCGAGGTTCCGCGCGCGATCACAGATACCATAGCGGATAACGCGGCCTTCGGCGCCATCGTCGTCGGCGGTCGCGTGATCCGTCCGATGGATGTCGACATCCGGTGGATCGGGGCGACGCTCTCCAAGAATGGGATCATCGAGGAGTCCGGCGTATCGGCGGCCGTCATGGGACATCCCGCGGCGGGGATCGCCTGGCTCGTCAACAAGCTCCATGCGGTTGGCGGCAAACTGCAAAAGGGGCAGATCGTGCTGGCGGGCTCCTTTACCCGCCCGGTTGACATCGCTGCTGGCGACGTCATCCACGTGGATTATGGCCCGATCGGCGCAATCGGCGTCGCTTTTGTATAGGTTAAAACATGAACCTTCCGGAAAATCGCTTCAAGCGGGCGCTGTTCGAAAAGAGGCAGCAGATTGGTCTCTGGTGCAGTCTGCCGGGCAGCTATGCGGCGGAGGTCGTCGCGCCCTCCGGGTTCGATTGGCTGCTGTTCGACACCGAACACTCGCCAGGCGACGTACTGACTGTCTTGCCACAGTTGCAGGCGGTCGCGGCGTACGATGTCTCGGCGATCGTGCGGCCCGCAAGCAATGATGTGGTTCTGATCAAGCGCTACCTCGATATCGGCGCGCAGACACTCCTCATTCCTTATGTGCAGAACCGTGCGGAAGCGGAAGCTGCGGTCTCCGCCATGCGCTATCCTCCTGCCGGTATCCGCGGTGTATCGGGACTGACGCGGGCGACGCGTTTTGGGCGTGTCTCGGGCTATGCCAGGCGGGCGGAAGAGGAGTTGTGTCTGCTGGTGCAGCTGGAAACTCGCGCCGCACTCGAGGCATTGGAAGCCATTGCACAGGTTGATGGTGTCGATGGCGTCTTCATCGGCCCGGCGGATCTTGCCGCCAGCCTTGGATATCCGGGGGAGCCCGGTCATCCCGAGGTCGTGGCTGCCGTCGAGCATGCGATCAGCCGCCTTGCAGCTCTCGGCAAACCGGCCGGCATCCTGACGCCGGACACCGCTTTTGCCGCCCGCTGCATTGAACTCGGAACGACTTTTACCGCAGTCGGCATCGATGTCGGCCTTCTCGCACGCGGAACCGAGGCGTTGGCAACGAAATTCAGGGAATCGTGACCGCAACATTGCGTTGTCGGGCAGGAGATCGAACATGACCGGCGATGTCACAGCTTCTCTCAGCGCACTGATCCCAAAAGGCTATCTTCGGGCGGCGGTAAACCTTGCAAACATCGCTTTGGTGCAGCACGACCCAGAGACAGGATCCGTTGAAGGGGTCAGCCCACAACTCGCCAAAGAGCTTGCGGAGCGCCTCGGTTGTCGCGTCGAATTCGTCGCATACCCATCAGCAGCCAAGATTCTGGAGCGGGTCGATCACGACGAGTGGGACATCGCCTTCCTGGCCGCCGATCCGGCACGTGAAGACAGGCTGCTGTTTTCGCCTGCCTATGCGATGATCGAGGGTACGCTGGTGGTTCGAGAGGCAACACCGTATCGCACCTTTCAGGACGTCGACGCAGAGGGCGTGGAAATTTGCGTCACCCGCAACGCTGCCTATGACCTCTATTTGTCCCGGCGTCTCGCGCGTGCCAGAATCGTTCATTCGTCTACCCCGGGGGAGGCGCTTGAAATGTTTGTCGAATGTAAACATCACGCCGCGGCGGGTGTGCGGCAAGCGCTTGAGCGTTTTGCGGGCACCCATAAAGGCTTCCGCGTTTTGGTGGAACCTTTCCTCATTATAAGGCAAACGATCGCTGTCAGTTGTTCCCATCCGGCTGCGGGTCTGTTGGTGCGCGAATTCGTCGAAGAGGCTCGTCAACAAGGATTTTCGGAAAATGTCGTTCGCCATGCACAAGGCAATGGCGTTGCTTTGGCAGAGCAGTAGCGGTACCACAAATAGGTGGCCGACAATGAAGGCAGAGTGTTCAGCGTTTGAGGAGACAGGCTGGGGGCCCGATCGCAGCTTCGATCCCTGGTGGTGACTCAATCAATGGCGGCGTTGGCAACCCTCTCCACGCCGTCTTCGGCGCCTTAATCTTCACCTTGATTCCGATTGGATGCCTTGTCATCGGCTTTGATTCAAGGTTTCTGCAGATTGCCTTTGGCGTCGCATTGATTGCCTCTGTCGCTCTCACGCTTGATCGCAAGACGCTGTCGATCATCAAATGATTGCTTATTTGGCGCGCCAGAGTAAGTTTCCTCGCGAGATCCTCCCATCCGCCACCTTGTGCCCGGCATCAGCGGGGCATTCGGCCCATGCGCGGGTTCGGTGCGACTGGGCGCTCTCATTTCATTCGCGAAATACTGTCCGGCAGAAGCGCCAAAAGCCGTCCTGAACACCGCAATGAAGGCGCTGGGGCCTGAGTAGCCAAGCAAAAGGCGATATCGCCGACGCTTCGGCCGGCAGCGAGCCACTCCACTACTTTGAGAAGTTTCGCCTGCTGACGCCAGGCGCGGAAACTCATGCCTGTCTCAGATTGGAAATGGCGCTGGAAGCTGCGGGGGACATGGCCGCACGTGATGCAAGCGCATCGAGTGGCCAATCGGCACCCGGTTCGTCCCTGATGTCTGAAGCGATGCTACGGAGGCGCTCGGATGCCGGCGAGGGAAGGGACAGCGGCGCGATCGGACTCGCCTGGAGCTGGCCGAGAATGACCGGGATAAGTCTTTCGGCATGGGCACTGCCGGCGTCCGCGCGAGGTATCTCCAGGAACGCCAGGATAAGTTCGCGTAGGAGTGGCGTCCGGTGCAGCCGGGTTGGTTTCGAAGAAGCGATCACGGCCAAGCAATCGGCGCCACAGCGAGGAGTTTCGCAATGCGGCGCTAGACCTGATCCGCGAACGCTATCTCGATTTTGGCCCGACGCTGGCGCGCGAGAAGTTGATCGAACTGCATCACATCTCGCTCGCCAAGAACGTTACGACAATGGATGACAGAGGCCGGCATATGGGTCTCGCGACGCGAGCGTAAGAAGCGGGTTTTCCAGCCGCGTGGCCGGCGCGATTGCTTTGGTGAGCTCGTGCAGATCGATGGCTCGCATCACTGGTGGTTGTCTAATCGCATTCCATCCGTCAAGCTGATTTGAGCATTCCTCGACGTTGCCGTCTTGCGGGATGGGAAAGACGGCTAGACTGTTTGGATGGATCTGCCCTCATCGGCCGTACCGGCAGAGCTGTCCATTGCTGGGCGCAGGGTTGTCTCCGCGGTCGACAGATGTCGCCGCGCAGCAGGGACGCTCAGCTCCTCTAGTTAGATGACGCGCTGAGGGATGAAGGCTGAGCGCATCGCCTATACAGCGGCACCAGCCGATGCGTTGAACACTTCTCCTGTTCTGAGCATGCTGTGCATGATGACCGCAAGCTTTCGGGCAACCGCCACGGCGGCGCGCTTGAAGCCAAGTCGCTCGCGCAGCTTAAGTCCCCAGCTCTTGAGACTGCTCTCGGCCCTGGCGCTGGTTCTCGTCAAAAGCACTGTCGCCGCTTCATAAAGCAGCCCACGTAAACGATTGTCCCCCCTTCGCGAGATACGGGCGTCATAGTCGACCTCACCTGACTGATAACGTCGCGTTGTCAGCCCAAGCCAGGCGCCGACCGAGCGTGACGTTCGAAAGTTTTCTGGATTTTCAATTGCCGTAACGTAGGACACCGCTGTGACTGCGCCGATTCCCGGGATTGTCATCAATAGCTTCGTGGCTTCGCTTTGACGGGCCACTATAAGCAACTGGCGACCAAGATCGGCGGCGCGCTTGCGGATATCGTGCCACGCGTCCAAAAGAGGCAAGATGATCTTCGCAAGCTCGTTGTTCCCGTCCAAAAGCTTCCGCACATCGCCATCAAACACTCGACCCTTCGCTTTCGGGATGATCAGACCGAAGGTCTTCATCAGGCCGCGGATTTGATTGCCGAGTTGCGTTGAGATGTACAGGAGTTGTTCGCGGGCAGCCACCAATGAGCGGGTCATCATAGCGTCAAACGACTTGACGCGAACCGCTTTGTAAAAACCGGCTTCAGCGAGTTGAGCTAAACCATCCGCATCATTGGCATCGGTTTTGTTGAGCGTCTCGTTCAATACCTTTTGCGCGTGCCGCGCTTCTATACAGATCGCCGGCACTCCCTCGCTCGTCAGCACGTGATAGAACCACGTCGACAACGGTCCCGTCTCGAATACGACGCGCCGAGCGTAAGGGGCATGCTTGCGGATCATCTCCGCCAGAAGTTTTGGATCCGAAGGACATTTCCCCCGCCAGATCCGCTTCCCGTCTTCGCGGATCGAAATTGCCGTATCTTTCAATGAAACATCAAGGCCAATATATTGGTTCATGGTTGCCTCCATCCGATGTTTGGGCCCGGTTCCAATCGAGAGCCCGTTTTTCCATCTTATCGGGGGCAACCACCCTCGCCAGACCAAAAGCCGCAGACGATCGCGCCGCGATTACTCCATGTTCGAGAACCGCGGCCCCAAATGCGCCCTACTCGTCTATATCGATGACGCCACCGGCAAGCTGCTGCATCTACGGTTTGCCGGATCGGAGAATACATTCGACTATCTGCACGCGACCAAGGCCTATCTGCAGCAATGGAGCAAGCCACTGGCGTTCTACAGCGACAAGCACAGCGTCTTTCGCTCGACCAATGCGTCGCAGACAGACCGGACGAGCGGCTAACGCAATTCGGGCGCGCGCTTTATGAGCTGAACATCGACATTATCTGCGCCAACGCCCCGCAAGCCAAAGGCCGTGTGGAGCGCGCCAACCAGACGCTGCAGGATCGGCTGGTCAAGGAGTTGCGCCTTCGCGGCATCGATACGATTGAGGCAGCCAACGCTTATGCGCCGGAATTCATGGCAGATTTCAATTCCCGGTTCGGCAAGCAGCCGCGTAATCCTAAGGATATGCACCGGCCGCTGGCCGATCATGAGAACCTGGATGGCGCCATGTGTAGGAAAGAAGCTCGCACGCTGTCGCAATCCCTGACGCTACGCTACGACAACGTGAGGCGCCGCGGGTTTGACTCGCTTCAAGGCGAAAGCTAGCATCCTACCTTGTGACCTACCCTCTCGACCGTTATACTGTTTTTGAAGAACAGTATAACACCGGAGTCGAGCTTATGAAGTCCATCGACCTCATGTATCAGACCATGCTCGCCGAGCTGGGTCAGCGCTCGCTCGACGCCGCTTGGACGGCCGATTTCCCTCCTGAGGGTCGGTTCACCCCGGCAAACATCAAGGGGCGCAAGTACTGGTACTTCGACATCCCAGATGGACATGGTGGTACCAAACGGCGTTACGTCGGTTCTGCTGATGATCCCGATATCGCGCAACGCGTAGCTGATCATAAGCGGGACAAGGACGATCTACGCGCTCGAAGGCGCTTGGTAAATAGCCTGACCCGCGAAGGCGGGATGATCGCCCCTGACGCCATGTCGGGCGACATCGTCGAGGCTCTTGCCGATGGCGGTCTCTTTCGGCTCCGGGGTGTTCTCATCGGCACGGTGGCCTTTCAATGCTACTCAGGACTGCTGGGCGTCCGCCTTCCCATGGCTGCGATCCTGACCGGCGATGCGGATATCGCCCAGGACTATGCCATCAGTCGGGAGGTTGAAGACAGTCTGCCTCCGATCGTTGAGCTGCTGCAGGGCGTCGACGCCAGCTTCCGGCCAGTTCCACACCGATCCGGATCCGCGGCCTCGTCGGCGTTTCAGAATGCCGACGGCTACAGGGTTGAATTCCTGACGTCGAACCGTGGTTCGGATGATTACATCGACCAGCCGGCGAAGATGCCTGCCCTTGGTGGCGCCGGCGCGGATCCACTACGCTTTCTCGACTTCCTCATAAGGGAGCCCGTCAGGACAATGCTGCTCCACCGAAGCGGTGTCCCAGTCGTCGTCCCTGATCCGTCCCGGTATGCGGTCCATAAGCTCATAGTCGCCAGCCGCCGACACACTGACGGGCAGGGGCCGGCGAAGCGAGAGAAGGATGTTCATCAAGCTGCGCTGCTCGTTGAAGCCCTGCAGCAGACAAGGCGATCTGCCGACTTGGCGCTCGTCTACAACGAAGCATGGGAGCGCGGGCCTGCGTGGCAAGAAGGTATTCGAACCGGGGCGGGAATGCTGCCGGCACAAGATGCCGAGCGGTTCAACACGGTGCTAATGGAGGGGGCAAAAAGAAACCGCGAAGAAATTGAACTTCCGTTTGGAGAGTAGCCTGTCTTCCGCTTCGAAAGCCAAGCAAACGGCACCGTGAAACTCTACCCATCTCCGGCCATGATGATGTCGTGGAAAGCCACTTGAAGGCGGCATGGATGACCTCCAGTCATCCCAGGCTCGGCCGCGGAGACGCATTGTAGGCGTGGAGTCTTCATTGATATTAGTTCTGAAAAACGGGCCGTTGGTCCCGATCCCCTTCAAGAGCAGAACATTTTGTTGGCGGCTGCCGGCCCGAAGCAGATTGATTCTGTCCCCAATTGGCCCAAAAAATCTCCCCATGAACCGCCACGCCGAGCGGGGGACGGTCAGCGATGTTACTATTGCTCGCCACGGCTGAACGCACCGCGCCGGCCATCCAGAATCGACGCATTTTGGCTCGCAAACCTCATGAGGCTTCGGATAAAGAGGCTTAAGATAGAAAATTCGATTAAGCTATTGGATGGCTGAAGCCTGTAAAGCTTAAGCGAGTTGCACGCGTATTCTATCAAATGTGTCCGACTAGTAACATAATGTACGCATCATTCCCTCAATATTTGGTTTAATGCCACATCCTTGTCTTTCCGAGAATTTTTTATCAGGAGAATTACTGTGGGATGCAACAGATATCGCGCTAGATCCGTTGTAGGTCGAGCATGCCGAGAAGATAATAGAAGTTATCGATATTATGACGATTTTCTGCATAGCGTTCATCTGCGTCCTCCATCTCATTGCGAAGTCTCGGTCTCAGCGTTTGTATCATCCACATTGCCTCCTCAATGCGATCAAAGGCTGGCTTTTACCGCGATCGATAATCAAAATATGTTGTAGTGACTACGTGGATTTGAAGCTTTGGATCAAAAGCTTTTCGTTTTCTCGTGTACCGGCGTTTTGATCTGCTTTGACCAGCCGCCCGTAACATTGCTTATTCAAAACAGGGCCGCATGCCGCGAAAGTATCCAAGTTGGAAACGGATCTTTCGGTTGCTGCTAAGCTGCTAATGTCGACAATTGCGATTTTGTTGTGCGCGTTAACGATTGCCGGTCCGTCGGGGAGGGTGGCTGCCGCACCGACGTGGCCGCAGTCTGCAATACCGGCCGGCCGGCGCTCTCGATGGTTGGAGAGCGCTCGTGGCGTGAAAGGCCAGCTGTTGCGTCGGCCTCGTTGGTTCGTGCGGGACGAAATGAAGTTCATGGAACTCAAGACGAAACTTGATCCGGCGCTGGACGACCTTTGCGACGACTGTACCGCAGAGTTTGCGATGTTTGCCGCTGAGACCAAAAAGATGTTCAAGGTCATACCACGCAGTCACCACGACCGGTTCGATATCGAGCTTCAGTCCAAGTTGTCCGAGAGTTACGTCGTGCCGAGCTCCGGATTGATGGCGATCGGTTATGCACTTGAAGAGGTGTCGAAATCCGGGGATGAAAAATTATCCTCGCAGGTTAGACCACCAGTGATGGGGCGGTCATTGCTTCAATGTCGAGCGAATGCTGATCGGCCATTATATCGCGGAAGGCAGCCTACGAAGACTGACGGCCTCCCGCACTCAAGGACCCTATCGAGCATCAAGTGGCCGAAGACGAAGCGCATGATCTCGGCATTTGTTAACATGGGTGCCTCCGCAATTGTCACTCTCGTTTCAACAGGTTGGACACCGTGAAAATGTCCTTGTCGCCACGGCCGCAGAGATTGACGATAATGATCTTGTCTGGCGCCATGAGCTTTGCTGTCTTCATGACCTCGGCAATGGCATGCGATGGCTCCAGCGCCGGAATGATGCCTTCCACCGTCGATAAGAAGTGGAACGCCTCCAGAGCTTCTGCGTCCGTGGCCGACGCATAGCTCACGCGTCCGCTTTCCTTCAGCCAGGCATGCTCCGGTCCTACACCCGGATAGTCGAGGCCTGCAGAAATCGTGTGTCCCTCGTTGATCTGTCCGTCACCGTCCTGCAGAAGATAGGTGCGGTTTCCGTGGAGGACGCCGGGCTTCCCCTTGGTCAAGGATGCGCAGTGCTCCGATGTATCGAGCCCTTTCCCGGCGGGCTCAACGCCAATCATGGAGACGCGACTATCGGCGAGAAACGGGTGAAACAGGCCGATCGCGTTCGAACCACCACCGACAGCTGCGACCAGAAGGTCAGGCAGGCGGCCCTCATACCCAATTATCTGCTCACGCGCTTCCCTGCCGATCACCGACTGCAAGGTCCTGACCATCTCTGGATAGGGATGGGGACCAGCTGCCGTTCCGATCAAATAGTAGGTATCCTCGACGTTCGAGACCCAGTCGCGAAGCGCCTCGTTCATGGCATCGTTGAGAGTGCCGTTTCCCGAGGTCACGGCGCGCACCTCCGCTCCAAGCAGCTTCATCCGGAAGACGTTAGGAGCCTGCCGCTCAATGTCTGTCGCCCCCATGTAGATGACACAATCGAGCCCGAACCGCGCCGCCATCGTAGCGGTTGCGACACCGTGCTGACCTGCGCCCGTCTCCGCGATGATGCGCTGTTTCCCCATCCGCCGGGCGATAAGGATCTGACCGAGGCAATTGTTGATCTTGTGTGAGCCGGTATGGTTCAATTCATCCCGTTTCAGGTAGATGCGCGCGCCGCCGAGCCTGGCGGTGAATCTTTCGGCAAAATAAAGCGGACTGGGCCTACCAACATAATTTCGGGACAACTCGTCTAGCTCGTCCCAGAATGATTGGTCGGTCTTGGCCGCTTGCCACTCCTCGGTCACCGCCATGAGCAGCGGCATAAGCGTCTCCGCGACAAAGCGGCCTCCAAACTTTCCGAAGAAGCCGTTGTCGTCGGGTAGCGCATTTGATGACATCTGTTGCATTTTCCAACTCCTATCTTTGTTCGATACGGAACTGGTGAAATTCGGATGGTCTGGAGGCCGATATATTACACCCGCGCCAAAGCCGTTTGGATGATAAAGGCTCTTGCCTTGTCCAGTGTCTATGTTGAGCGATGCTTACAGCCGAGGAACCGGAGGCAGAGACCACGCATCGGAGAGCTTTTCCGCAAACGCTGCGGATATTTTGCCACGGCGCATTATCGTCACTTGAGCGTCGCTGCGCGAATACCTACGGACCGTGGCGTTGAGATTGTCGGACCAAATGCGGCTACCAAGGAATGGTTGTTCCATCATATGCGAAGAAGCCGCCCGTATGGTGTGGTGTCAAATCGTCCAGCATCCGCAAGATGCGCTTGGCGGCTTCATCAGGCTTTGAACGCCGGTGGCCCGATGAAAATGGATCGGACAATCGAGTTATGACGGTCCCGGGATGCACGGTTACAAGCAGGGACAGAGGGTTCGCCCTGGCCACTTCTATTGCGGCTGTGTGAACGATCTGGTTAAGCGCGGCCTTCGACGAGCGATATGAAATCCAGCCTCCCAGCGCATTGTCGCCGATCGATCCCACCCGCGCCGATAGAAGGGCAAGAATTACCCGCTTCTTTTTTGCGAGCAGCGGGACGAAGTGCTTCACGACGAGGGCGGGTCCAACGGCGTTGACGGCAAACTGGGCCATCATGGCATTTTGCGAAATCTGGCGTATCGACTTCTCCGGTCCCATGCCGCCAATGGTTAAAGCACCCGTGGCACAGATGATGAGATCAAACTCATTCGACTTGAGCATATCCGCCGCGCGCTGCACGGAATTCTCGTCCGTAAGGTCGAACCCGTTCTCTTGACGAGAAAGTCGGGCAATCTTGGCGCAGTTGTTGTCCCTTTCCAACTGCCTCGAAATAGCATCTCCGATTACTCCGCTGGCTCCAATGACCAAGGCAGAATACCCCGCATCTAATGATCGCATCAGCGTTTCGGTCATCCGGTGTTCTCCAGATTGCGTTCATTTTCGTCAGGAGGCCGGTTTCAACCGCGGGCCAGCATTATGAAACGCGCCTGATCCGATGCAGAAGCTTCGAACTGTCCCGCGAACGCGGTCGTGAGCGTCTTGGCTCCCTGCTTCCGGATGCCGCGCATCGCCATGCACATGTGCTCCGCCTCGATCATGACGGCGACGCCTTTCGGGCGTAGGCTTTCTTCAAGAGCCTTCGCGATCTGAGCAGTCATGGTTTCCTGGGTCTGCAGCCTGCGGGCATAGAGATCGACAAGCCTTGCCATTTTTGAAAGACCGAGCACGCCCTGCTCGGGAATGTATGCGATATGAGCAATCCCATGGAACGGCACCATGTGGTGCTCGCAATGGGAATGAAACTCGATGTCTCTGACGAGCACCATCTCGTTGTAGCCACCGACTTCGGAAAAAGTCTTCGAAAGCACATCCTCAGGCTCCGTTGCGTATCCGGAGAAGAGTTCGCGATAAGCCTTTGCCACCCGCTTCGGAGTATCAAGCAGACCTTCGCGTGATGGATCGTCTCCGGCCCAGCGCATTAGCGTACGCACCGCCTCCTCAGCCTGATGTTGAGTTGGACGTTCCGAGGCAGCCACCGGGCATGCATTGGTGACAATAGCATCCATAAATCTCTCCGGAATTAATATGCGACTTGGCTTACGTCCCATGCCGGGTTCCGGATCAAAACCGCCGATCTGCAAAGTAGCGCAACTGTCAGATCGTTCTGGATACGCTGGTGGTCTGGATTTGGTGAAGAGGTCGTGATTGCGACAGTCGATTTAGCGCGGACCCTCTTGACTTGTTCCGTCGCCTGCAACCAGTGCTCAGGCCACCTGTCGGATTTATTTTGGTATGACGTTTCAGCCGTTCAGCCAAATCAAAGACGCGTTCAGGACGGAAGCAAATCCCACCCATAGCGCATAGGGAAAGAAGCAAAGACGCGCGACTCTATCTCTTGCTATCGCAATAAAACCAACGATGAAAATCAGTAGGCAGAGGATAATCGCCAGGCCCAAAGACATCGCACGCGCTCCAAAGAACAGTGGTGTCCAAAGCCAGTTCAGGACCATCTGCCCTCCCCAGACCGTCATGGTCCGGCCCTTGGCACCCTCGGTAAGCCACGTGCGCCAGCCCGCGAATGCAATCAGGATATAGAGCACGGTCCATGCCGGACCGAAAATCCAATTCGGCGGATTGAAAAACGGCTTGTTCAACGAGGCATACCAAGCCCCTGGTTGAATGGTTAGGCCGATCACCAGCCCGACCCCGATGACGACAAGGAGAAACAGGCACAGCATCATTGCGCTGGTGGTGCGGTTTGAGGTCATAGCGCTCTTTTCTCCTGAACATCCGCGCGCGATCGGATATGCGACCGGTCTGTTTCTTTCGTCACTGCGGCGGAAACTCAAGCTTGCGAACGTCATAGCCGAGTTCGCTCGCCTTCTTTATCATGCCGTGCAACTTGTTTTTCGAGGGAACGTTCCTGGAGTAAATCCACAGGTTCGTCATCGACGGGTTGGCGCTGATAAACCAGGATTTGTCAGGAGATTTATACAAAACCCAATAGTTGAAAGTGATCAGCCAGGGGTATCGGACCTGCATCTTCGCATTTGTTGTCCCGAAATCCTGGATGGTCCCGGTGCCGCGGACGGTCTTCAGTCGACCTTGGGGCGTGTCGACTTTACAACCGTCCTCGATGATTATTTCATCTGGCGATTTGCCTTGTCGGTAGCTCGAATAGCCCGCAACGCAGCCGTCGGTCAGGAACATCGGTGTCCGGCCGACCTCCAGCCATGTCCCGCGATAGTGATCCAGTCCCACTTTAATCACGTTGGGTGTGGCGTACGCAGCGGCGGCTTCGCCAAGGATGAAGAGCACCGCCAGCAGAAGCCGACCCGCACGATTGAGACAATGTTTCATGAATACCTCCCCGGTGTAGGGTGCTCAGGCACCGCTGAATAAAGCCTCGACTGGCGTGAAGTTCCCGCATACCGCAGCGTTACGAAGGCCATCAGACTAGCCACGGCGAACGCGTTCAAGTTGAGGAGCATCGCAAGGTCTGTTTGCGTCCAAACGTGCAGCGGCGCGCCGATGAAACCCCGCGAAAACACGAAGGCGGCGAAAATGAGGACAGCCATTCCACGTTGCCACCAATGTTCGTCTTCTCGAAATGAGACTGCAACGAGCATTAAGCAGGCCGCCAGAAACAACTCAGTACCAGAGGATTGGCCAAAGAGCTTCGTTTCGAACAGAGTGTCAAACGTACCGACCAGCGGAAGCGCGATCCTTGCCGACAGCGGCGAACGCCGGGCTATAAAAGGGATCGCCAGAAAGAGCGGCGCTGCGGTTAATGTGCCAAGCGAAGCTGCCACGCCATCACCCACCAAATAGCAAATGTATAGCGGGTAAAACGGCTTGTTCAGGAGGATGACCCAAGCGACCGTCACGGAAGCCTTTGTCAATGGATCAAGATTTGCAGGTGCAACTGCCATCATGGTGTTCGCCCCAGAAGGTAGTGGCCGACACCCCAGATGTCTCCCCTGTGATGGCCGAACATGCCAGCTGTCGAAAGAAAGAACAGTCTCCAACGGCGCTGCCATAGAGACGCGTCCCGGCCATAGATCTGCCTTAAGATTGGCTGGATGCGATCGATGTGCCGATCGAAATTGGCAAGCCAGTCAAGAGAAGTGCGGCGATAATGTATGCCCGACCAGCGCCATTCCATCTCCACTTGGAACAGATCACCGAAACGGTGCGGCAGATCATGGGCCGGCATGATGCCGCCGGTGAAGAAGTGCTGGGCGATCCAATCGGCAGGGTCAGCGCGGTCGAAACGATAGGATCGGTCTTTGTGCGTGAAGATGTGCAGGAACAGCTTGCCGTCAGGCTCGATCCAGCGGTGCACCCGCTCTAAAAGCGCCCGCCAGTTCGACATGTGCTCGAACATTTCCACAGCGACGACGCGGTCATAACGCTGGTCGGCGTCAAAGTTGTTCATGTCGGCGGTGATGACACTCAGATTGGTCAATCCGCGTGCTTCGGCGCGGGCAATGATATGCGCTCGCTGAGAGGCGGAGTTTGATACGGAGGTGACGCGCGAATTCGGGAAATGCGTGGCGAGATAGAGCGACAGCGAGCCCCAGCCGCAGCCGAGCTCAAGAATACTCATGCCATCGTCGATGGCGGCGTGGTTCACGGTCTCGGCAAGAGCAAAGGTTTCGGCCTCGTCAAGCGTCGTGGTATCTGTCGGGTATAGACAGCATGAGTATTTTTTCTGCGCCCCGAGCGCCAGCGCGAAAAACGCGGATGGCACTTCATAATGTTGGCGGTTGGCCTCGTCAGTATGCGTGGCGACCGGAAAATGCCCCATCGCGTCGACAAAGATCCTCTCGCCCTCAGCTGACGTCGCCGCCAGTCTGCGCTTGGTGCGTTTGCAGAGGAGCTCGATGCCTGCGAGCGTTATGCTGTCGCTGAGCGGGGCTCGCTCAGCAGTCTTGATAGCGAAAGCCATCACATTCATCGCTCATCTCCTTGTGGGCGCTGTCTTCGAGGTGCTGGGAAAAAGGCGTTGACGCGGGTCTGTAGGTCGCGGAACTTTTCGCCGCGCGAGCGCAGCATGTGCTCTTCGAGTGCGGGGATGCCGGAGACATGAACGAGCAGCCAATACATCAGCAGCGGTGCGAGGATCGACAGCCAGCTCGAGATTGGCGCCGCAATCGCGAAAAGTGGCCAGCAACACCAGAAGAGCCATTCGAAGAAATAGTTGGGGTGGCGCGAATAGCGCCATAGGCCTGCTTCGCATACCTCTGTCTTCGCCTGTGGTGTTTTCCGGAAGCGCGCCAGCTGCACGTCGGCGATCGCCTCGCCAACCAGCGCTACAGCAGCGATCAAGGCTGCGATCCCATCAGCGAAACCTGGGAACGCCATCCCATTGTTCGCTGCGAGATAGACCGCCAGCACGAGCACGAATGCCGCTAGCGCCTGGATCTGGAGAAAGAGGAATAGTCGCCACGCACCGCTATCACCCCACTCTGCTATAAGTCTTGCATAACGGGGGTCTTCGCTACCGCCTCTGGTACGTGAACCGATATGGCCGCCGAGCCTCAGTGCCCATGCGGCGATGATAGTCATGAGGGCGATGCGACGATCAAGGTCCCCATTCGAAAAAAGCGCTGCGGTCATACCGCCGACGCCTACCGCGGCGGACCAGATCGTGTCGATCCAGCCACTCAAGCTCGTGACACGCTGAATTGCCCAGGCGATTACCATCGCAAGCGACAATAGGATCGCGATGAGAACTAAAAGAGACAAATCCATCGTTTTTCCATCGGGTGCATTGCTAACGAGTTTCTCTACGGCCTTGCACACCGATCAGTTTTCCCCCGGGCCGCGAAAATTCTCAAAAAATTGTGCGGCCAGCAAAACTAACCTGAATTCCTCCTCGTAGAGGCGGTCTGAAAACCATGCATCAGGGTCGGAAACCGCTCACACCGAGAGGCTATATGGAATTTGATAGTCGGAACGCTGGCGGACGGCGCCGGAATATAGCCGTCGTTGGAACCGACATCTCAGGGCTTTCGGCACGAGCGCTTCGAACGGCTCTGGAATTATTACCTTAGTTACTGCCAGGCTGGTTTTGAGGAAGGAAGCATCGACGTCGGCCTTTACACGATCGAACATGCTTGAATCGCACCTTGAGGAGAAACGGAATGAACCCGATGATGCCGATGGTCGCAGTTTTGGCTGTTGGGGCTGCAAGCATGGCGGGGGCTGCTGACATCAGCGGTCAGTGGGCGCGCGGAGACGGAAACGCAAAGGTGAAGATCGCGCCTTGCGGTTCGGATGTCTGCGCTGTCAACACCTGGATCAAGCCGGGGACGCCGAAGGAGAAGGAAGGCGACAAGCTTGTGATGTCGATAAAACCAGACGCCGAGGGTAGCTATTCGGGCACTGCTTTCGATCCGCAGCGTAACTTGAGCTACAAGCTGACGGTAACCGTCGACGGCAACAGGATGACCACGAATGGCTGTGTGGTCGCTGGTTTGCTTTGCAAAGCTATCGACTGGACGCGCATTGACTGAGGCGCAGGATTTGCAAGGAGAAAAAATGTGAAAACCTATATTGTCGCTTATCTTGCAACGCTGATTGTTTTCGTAGCGATTGATTTCGTATGGCTTGGCAGCATGGCAGATCGCCTTTATCGCCCGACTTTGGGCGAAATTCTGGCCCCTGAATTCAGGCTGGCTCCGGCCGTCACCTTTTACCTCACCTACGCGGCCGGACTGACGTTTCTGGCTGTCAGGGCAGGCTTGATGTCTGGCTCCGTGGTCACGGCCGCACTATACGGCGCGGCCGTTGGCTTCACAGCGTACGCAACCTACGACTTGACAAACCAATCGACGCTTAAAAATTGGTCGACGACTTTAACGATGGCCGATTTGCTTTGGGGTAGCGCCTTATCGGCTGTTTCAGCCGGCGCAGCTTTTTGGATTACGCAGCGAGTTGTGGGAACACTGGATAAGATGTGATGAGGTTCCGTAGGGGATATCTGACTTCGCATCGGCAGATGATCCGTAGCGTGTTTAAATTATTCACGTCGCTTTTTTGATCCGCTCAGGTTCGCACGCGTAATTCACGTCATGAACATGCAATTACCGCTCCGATCCGGATTACGTCGAGGGAACTGTGCTAAGGCAGTCGCCTGGCGCACGCCGGGTTTGGAACGAAAGGTCGGCGCCTTGGGGGAAGAGAAGCAAAACTTGGATGCCGCGCGGATCAATTCATTGATGTCGGCCGTGGGAAAGTCGCGCGACATCGACTCATTCGAAATTCTGTACAGGCACTTTTGCCCGCGCGTCCGCTCTTACATGGTCCGTCTGACGAGAGGCAATCGCATACTCGCTGAGGAACTGACCCAGGAAACCATGATGCGCGTCTGGAATAAGGCGGCGCTGTTCGATTCATCAAAAGCGCAGGCATCGACCTGGATATTTGCGATTGCGAGAAATCAAATGATCGATGCTGCCCGCAAAGGTGCCCATCCGGAATTCGACATTAACGACCCCGCGTTTGTGCCAGATGAGATGGAAGCAGCTGACGTCAAGATACAGCGGCAACAGAACGCGCAGGAGCTGCACAATGCAATGCTCACATTGAAACAGAAGTACGTGGAAGTCCTTCGGATGTCGTTCTTCGACGGTCTGACCCACACAATGATAGCAGAAAAACTAAACCTCCCACTTGGAACGGTAAAATCGAGGATACGGCTTGCATGCGAGAAATTGCGGATGGCGATTCAGGACGATGCCAAATGATTGAACACCATCTGGATGACGATATGCTCCTGCACTACTCCGCCGGGACTCTGGCGGAGGGTTGGAGCGTCGCAGTTGCGACCCACCTCGCACTTTGCCCATTATGCCGCGCAAATCTTGCGATGCTCGAAAACGTTGGGGGCTACTTTCTCGAATCCGAAGACGCAGGCGAAGACGACGTGACAGCAAGCTGGCAAAGCCTCCGAGCGAAGATTGAAGCTGGTGAGATCGAGAAAGTGGTGCCAATCAAGAAGCACACGGCCGCCAACAACATTTACCCCGAGCCCCTGAGGTCTTACATCGAGCGAGCTGGCGGGTTGAGGTGGCGCAGACTGGGCCGCGGCGCAGCGCAGATGATTATACCGACCGACGACAATACAACGACCGTTCGATTGCTGAAGATTCCTGCCGGTCAGCCCGTTCCGGAACATTCCCACGACGGCTCCGAACTGACGCTTGTTCTCGATGGCAGCTTCAGCGATGAAGTCTCGACGTTCGCGCGAGGCGACGTCGAAATGGCAGATGGCGATCTCATGCATCAGCCACGTGCCAGCGCCGGAAAAGACTGCATTTGTATTGCCGTTACTGACGCGCCTTTGCGCTTCAAAAGCAGGTTTGTGCGCTGGCTGCAACCTCTGTTGGGCATCTGATGGTCAATAGAAATCACGACGCCGAGAAGCGCACAGTAAGGCGCCTTTGAACTGTAAATATCTGAAATCTCGATCTTGCTTTAAAATACTAGACCAATTTCCGAGAACGCAGCCAACTCCAAGGATCACACGAAACTCGTCGCCGCTGTAAAGGCTGCGGGTTTGGTTTCAGCGTTTAAAGGCAAAGGACCTTTCACAGTCTTCGCGTGCACCAAGGAAGCGTTCGAAGCGCTCCGAGGGCACGGTGGAAACGCTTCCAAAGCCGGAGAATGAGGCTCGACTTATAAAGCTGCTGACCTGCCACGTGATTGGTACCGATGCCATGTCGAGCACGGTCGGCGGCTATGTGTTCAGGGCCAAGGAAGCATGGGCAAGATCACCCTTACTGACAACCTAGGGGTAAGTGCAACTGTGACGGTCGCTGATGTCAAGCAGTCGAATGGCGTCAACCATGTCATCGATAAGGTGCGTCTGCCGAAAATGTAGATAGGGGACGCTGTGGCGTCCCGGCTTTCTATTGCAAGATCAGTCGATTGACGTGTCTGGCGTTTCTTCAATATCTGATTGCCATCCGAGTTCCATGCATAACTTTTCTCCAGCAGTCACCCCTGTCCGGAGGTCTTGAAAGGGGCCTTCAAGAATTGTGGTTTTGCCACGAAAGATCACAATGACATTTTTAATCACCGGATCGTAGAAAACCGTCATTCCATACTCATAATTCACGATCTGCTCCTTCCCTGACTTAACAGGGGCCGGCGGATGCCGCGCCGACCCCCTGCGGGCCTCACTCTGGTCCGCATCAGCTCCTGGGGTGCGGAGCCGGTCCGATCGCGGGTAGGACTTCCGCTCGGAACAGATGTTTTACGTCAAACAACTCCGGCAGATCAGAACCGTTTCAACTCTGTTGACGATACCAGCAATTTCATTTCTGTGGCGCTCAACGCCGGATTATCTCATTGCTTCACTGGCGGATAAAAAGTGTGGAAGCCTGAACAGGTCTTGTCCCACAGACGCTAGCACCAAAAGAACAAAAGAGGAGGAACCCGAGGGCAGTGGCCGGCACAGGATCGTGGGCTTGGCGCAACAGAGCGTCTTGTCGCCAACATAGCCTAGACCATAGTTCCCTCATCCTGGCTGGCCATCTACGGTTCAGCGAAGCTGGTGACCGGGGCGAGTCCGGCGCTTGATGCCAAACCACCGCGTCTAACGCGGAAGCGTTCGCTTGCAAACGTTGGTCGTACGGCGAACGGCCGTCCATGCGGACAGCGTGTAAGTAGTCACCGAGTTTCCAAAGCGCCTTCTTGCCCCGCCACCAAGCTCACAGGCGTAAAACAAACGTGGTGTGGCATGGTGAAGAATTGTGTCGCTGTCCAAACCAAGCGCTTTGAGACCTTCCCTCATCTTTGGGAGCCTCGGACTGGTGCCCTCGCCGAAGCGATTGTTGATACGACGCGAAAAATGCATTGCCTGCGTTCGCTGGACCGCCCGGCCAAGTTGTCGTCGAAAATCTGACGGACGAAGTGCCCCGAGTCGCAATGGTTAGCAAGGAAATAAGGGTTAATGAATCCTTAAACCCTAGTGGGCTGGAGATGAGCGCCTTCTGTGCGGCAGCAAGGGCTCTAGGAGCTTCTAAAAAGTTGCGACCTCGCAACTTTTTCAACGGAAGAAAGAGAGCACCAATCCGCAACGATGATACACCGACAGAAAGTTGCGGTGTAAGCGAAATTCCGCCGGCTTTGACGGACGACATCAAGAGAGAGCATGTTGCCCTTTGCAAAGTTGCGACCTCGCAACCTTAGTCCTGAAGGAGCCGGGCGACACTGCAAATCCCGTTTTCGGTTTTTTCCAAAACCAACCAATCGATGCAGCTTACCGATTTACACAGTTTCCGGCTCCTAATTCAATGTCGTCCGGGGATGAGAGGCTAGGGAGTTGCAATCGATGCATCGCCTAAATGCGCGTTGTCTAGCAGCATCTGCGTGCGCTGATCCTCGAACTCGGCAAGGGGTTTTCGTTCGTCGGAAGAAGAGCGGCATAGGACGGTATTTCCAAAGGTGAAATCGGGGTCATCGCGCCCCAACATCGTCAATCATCAAGCGTTCCATGGTCGGGCGCCGAGATAAAGCACGCCGCCATGAACACCTCTGGCGCCTTGCAGCGGTTCAGGGCATCCTATGATGGCTGAAAATTGTGTTTATGGCAGTTGGAGGATTGCCGATGCGCTGCTTCACCGTGCTTGGACCCTCGCAGACCGGAAAATCAACAGTCGTGGAAAAGCTCGGCTCCCTGGAGGGGGCGCCGAGAAAATCCAGCTCCCCTTATGGATTGAACCTCACAGAATTCACCTTTGGAAACGAGGCGTGGTGTGCGCTGGATGCGCCAGGACCCAACGAAGCGTTGGCGCATGCACAGCACGCGCTTCTTGCCAGCGACGCCTGCATCCTGTGCGTTTCATCGGCACCCGAGGAGGCTGTGCTCGCTGCGCCCTATCTGCGCGTAATCGAGGCCTCGGAGACGCCGTGCATCCTCTTCGTCAACCGGATGGACGAACCGAGAGGGCGGCTGAGGGACGTGATCGCCGCGCTTCAAGACTACGCCAACCACACGCTTTTGCTTCGCCAGATCCCGATCCGCGAGGGGGATAGGATCATAGGCAGTTGCGACCTGATTTCGGAACGGGCGTGGCGCTACCGGGAGGGCCAGACTTCGGCGCTGATCGCAATCCCCGAAAGCGCCGCCGAGCGCGAGCACGAAGCGCGCAGCGAGCTCCTGGAACACCTGTCCGAATTCGATGACTGGCTTCTCGAGGAACTGATCGAAGATCGCGAGCCGCCCAGCGACGCGCTCTATGCCATTTCATCGCGGGTTCTCAGGGAAAACAGGATTATTCCAGTCCTGATCGGTGCCGCAAGTCACGGCAACGGCATGATGAGGCTGATGAAGGCGCTGCGCTACGAGGCGCCGCCGGTGGGGGTTCTTCGACAGCGCCTGGCTCGCGCGGGCAATGTCGATGAAAACAAGCTGACCGCCGTGAGCTTCCATGCCTATCATCGCCAGAATGTCGGTAAGACAGTGCTCGTGCGCGCGCTTGGCGAGGGACTGCGGCAGGGCGCATCACTGGGCGGCTCCAACCTCGGCGCCGTACAGCATCTCGCAAACGGGAAGTCCAATTCGGCGGTTGTGCCTGCGCTGGGGGATGTCTTCGCGACGGTCAAGTCCGACCACTTGCCCGTCCCTTCGCTGTTGACATCAGGCGCGGTGGTCGCCCCGCCTGAGTGGACGGAGCCGCCCACCCCGATGCTTGAAAGGATCCTAGTCCCGGGCAGCGAGCGCGATGAAAACAAGCTCTCCGAAACGCTGGCAAAACTTTCCGAGACGGATCGCGGCCTGACGGTCTTGCAGGAGGAGAGCACCGGCGCCCATCTCGTCTGCGTCCAGGGGCCGGTGCATCTGCGCGATCTCTGCCGAACCCTGTCCGACGTGTTTCATATCGACGTAACCGATCGAACGCCCAGCCCGATCTACCGCGAGACAATTGCGAAACCATCTGAGGTTCATTACCGTCACCGCAAACAGACAGGCGGTGCCGGACAGTTCGCGGATGTGAAGCTGAACATTCGCCCCAATGAGCGCGGCCGGGGATTCACCTTTAGCGAAACCGTCAAGGGTGGCGTCGTTCCGCGCAACTACATCCCTGCTGTCGAAGCAGGCGCGCGCGAAGCGATGGAGAAAGGGCCGCTAGGCTTCAAGGTCATCGATGTCGGCGTAACGCTGTACGATGGTCAGCACCATGCCGTCGACAGTTCGGAACACGCTTTCCGAACTGCGTCGAAAATGGGAGTGCGACAGGCGCTTTCCGAAGGGGCGGCCGTTTTAATGCAACCGGTCTTCCGCAGCGAAATTCACATTCCGTCGATCTATTCCGGCAGCCTTGTCCAGATCGTCTCCGCTCTCAAGGGTCAGGTTCTGGGCTTCGACCGGGATGAAACCGCCAAGGGATGGGACATCTTCCGGGCACTCATTCCGGGCGGCGCACTTGACGATCTGGCCCGGGCGTTGCGCTCGGCGACGCAAGGCATTGGTTATTTTTCCAAGACCTTCGATCACTTCGAGGAGCTATACGGCAAGGAAGCGAACGCCATCGTGAGGGCACACGAGGAACCAGGCGTCGCACACTGAAACGTTCGCGCCACTTCGAAGCCCTGCCAATAGGCTCTTGGGCTGCCGCCCTCCAAAATTTCGGCGGGATCGTCCGCTTGGAACAGATCTTCCTAATATACGTTTCTGGGAAGCCTGCCCCACGGAGGACGCCATGATCAGCATCTGGGACGCGAACGTCGAATTGAAGATAGATGATCGTGTTCACGTCATCAGGAACGCTAGAGAGGCGGTCGCATTCTTGAAGAAATACTGGCCCGACAACAGAAGCGCGAGCTATGCGGCAGCGTGGAAGGTATGCCTGGACGCGGCGAGTGGCGTTGTTCCCGATGCGGAAGCGCGATCTGCGTTTGCGGCTGCGGCGAAGGAGGCCGGCATCCTTCGACAAACTTAAGGTTGCTTCGTTTGAAGTGAGCCATGGATCATGCCGGCCACCCTACCCGGAACGGTTCTTGCACGGTTACTAATATATTTACCGTGGGGAGGCGCAACGTTATGAAGTGGCACACAATCGGAGAGTTTACCCCTCTGATGCTCGCTGTGAATGGGCCGGAAAAATACAAGCTTGTCGCGAGCCTTTGGGAGGCGGCAAATATGTTGACGGCTTGCTGGCCCATCGACGACGGGGAGGAATATCTTATCGCGATCAGGGCGTGCCAGGACGCCATCCATGGCGACATTTCGGCTGAGGACGCGCGAGAAGCGCTGATCCGTGCCGCCGATGAAGCTGGCATTCCGGTGATCACCGTCGTCCACTGAGTTGCTCCGGTCCTTGATGCCGCAGCCCTCTCCGCTTCGCGTCGAAAGCGGCTGTCCTGAGTTCAACGAACGCCTGCATCCATTTGATCTCGGGGATGGCGCACTGGTGACGGAAGACCTGGTGAAGAGGTAATCGGCGTCATACTTCCCAACTGTCGTGTTGAGCTCACCGGCTCAGTGATCTCACTGCAGGGAGTGCAACATCTCAGTCCTCGCACCTTGGCCAGCCCCTGAATTTTCAAGAACGGCCGAAGCGAAGGTGTTGTCCGGCCTGAAGCCATATACGGTTGATCAGCGGCGCAGGCGCTCTCGAGCGAGTGGGTGTTCAGTTCTGTTCAGGAGCACTAGCTAAGCGGGCGGCGCCCGGCTCTGTCGTACCGATTGACAATGACTGCTCCGAGTCTTTCTCGCAACACCTAAGCGGCAACTGCAATCTTGGACGGATTTGGCTGGTCTAGAGCATTTCAGTTACGGTATCCGTAGGACTGCAAACCGATTTGCACGAGCGGACTGCTAGGGAAAGCAAGTCCGCATCTTCTAAAGCAGGACCTTAATGAACGCGGACATGATAGCCGCCTGGGCGGTGGAAAATGGATTTCATGCAATCGATTCGGGGAATTATCGTCGCCACGACACCGCAGGTGTGATCACGATCGAGATTAAGAGGATCTCATTCCTCCTCATCGATGAGAGGCAAGGATTGCGACCGCGCCTTATATCTTGGTTGTTCAAAGACTTATCCCTCACGAGCGGGAGCGGCCGCTTGCAGGGTCTTCTTCTTGACCGCAATCCCATTCATTGAGCGCTGACGCTATCACCAAAGCCCAGCCAATTCTGGTGGCGGATCGTGGTTGACGACGATGAGCACCGTCGCAAACGTCAACACTTTCAATATTTCTTCTTGCGAACGATCTTGTTGCCGCGGGGTCCACTCACGACCGGTGTCCGGTCGCGGTTTTCTGCAAGCAGGTTCCGCCAGCGTTCCAGGCGATCGGCGAGCAGGGCACCGCTTGCGACAGCTGCCTGCACCGCGCATCCCGGTTCATGGGCATGGGTGCAATCGCGAAAGCGGCAAAGCGGTGCCAGTTCGGTTATCTCAGCAAAGAGGGTGTCTATACCGTCGGCAACATCGCTCACGTAAAGCGTTCTTATTCCCGGTGTATCGACAACCCACCCGCCCCCTGAAACTGCATGTAGGGATCGCGCTGTGGTCGTGTGTCGGCCCTGCGCGTCGTATTCCCGGATGGTGCCTGTCTTTTGCTTTGTGTCAGATTCAGGCCCAGTCATGGTGTTCACCAGCGTTGATTTTCCAACACCAGAGGATCCCACCAGCGCGACCGTCTGGCCAATGCCGCACCAAGGCCTCAACAGGGAAACGGCATCCGCGGAGCGCCCATTCAAGGCAATGACAGGCAGGTCGCGCTGCAAAGCCTCGGCTTGCGCCTGGAACATGTCGGCATCGTCCGCGGTGTCAGCCTTCGTCAGGACAATCACCGGATTGATCCCGGCCTGCGTGGCCATGATCAGGTAACGTTCCAGCCGAGCAAGATTGAAATCGGCGTTGCACGAGGTCACGATCAACAGGGTGTCGACGTTGGCGGCAACAAGTTGCTGGCCACGTCCGCCTTCCGGGCGTCGTTGAAGGACGCTTTTTCGGTCGAGACGTCTGATAAGCATGTCAGTGAGTGAATCGGCAAGAACCCAGTCGCCCACCGCGTAGTCACCAGTATTGGTATTGGATGGAAACGCCAGTCCGACCGGCCCGGTGACATCGATCGCCTCGATGCGGGCCCGGTGAACTGAAGCGATGCGTCTGGGGATCAAGTCCGCTTCGCTGGGCTGGACCTGGTCTGCGAAGAATTCAGACCACCCAAGCCGTTCCAGCGGTGAAGAAAGTTGGGAGCTGGTCAAATCTTGTTCCGTGGATGATCCCGTTTTGGCAAAGAGGTTGCGTAGGCAGCCGCTTCGCCGGGATAGGGGAAATCGTCCCCGAGCTGACGGTCGTTATCGTAGACTTTGAACGAAGGCCCTTCAACTTCAACGATCCTGTAGCCATTCACGTATTCGATCTTCGGTGTTTTCCAGCCCATTAAAGCTCTCCGGTCGGTCCGCGGTTCTCTCTGAAGATGGTGCCACCTCATACTCGGCGGTCTATGGTCTATCAGGTGCTTCACGATTAGCCAACGCCGGTTCGATACCATTCGGCGGGCAAGACGAAGGCCAGGCGACCGCCTTTCCTCAGGAACAATGCAGAGTGCACCTTAAATGCTGCCCAACTCGAGGCGAGGCCCGTCGGAGAAATGCCGCCCCTGATGGCCGCCTCCCGGGCACGGGCGCGGGCTTCCCCGGGAAAGTCCTGGTATCGGATATAGGGAGGATTTCCGATGACGACGTCGAACGCGGGATCAGCCCCGACGGCAAAGAAGTCGGACACTGGGTAGTCGCCGGCGCCCGCGGATGGCCGCCTACTTCCATCCAGAACTACAGCGCGCTTATGGGTTGGGGCAGCCTATCACATTGAAATCAGGCGCTTTACGATCTGCTGGTCGATGTTCGGATGCTTTCAACAGCGGACAATTGCCGCTTCTCTGGATCTCACCCAGAGACGCTTTCACCGAAACGAATTTGAGATTTCAACGTCCATCACGATAAGCGGGCGTCGACTAAAATCATTTCACAATCCACTCACAAGATTTTTATAGATTACATTACAATCATTCCGTGTCGGCTATTTTCTTGCCGGCAACTTTACCTATCTCGCACTTGCGAAATGATCGCGCATGCCAACCCGCCGGGCATGGGTACGCCCCCTGCCTGCCGTCCGGCCCAACACAAGGACTCGACAATGGGTGATTTGCTCAAAGGGATCTCCAGCTTTCGCGGTGCCGTCTTTCCCGACCATCAGGCACTTTATCGCAAGCTGGCAGAGGAGGGACAGCAGCCGCAAGCGCTGATGATTTCCTGCGCCGACAGCAGGGTGATGCCCGAAACAATTACGCAGTCCGGCCCAGGCGAACTCTTCGTCTGCCGCAATGCCGGAAATATCGTTCCTCCCTTTTCCACGGCAAATGGCGGTGTATCATCGGCGATAGAATATGCGGTCGTAGCACTCGGCGTGCGTGATATCATCGTGTGCGGGCATTCCGATTGCGGTGCGATGAAAGGGCTTTGCCATCCCGATCTTCTGAAGCCGATGCCGAACGTCGCTGCCTGGCTGAAGCATAGTCATGCTGCCCATTCGATTGTTTGCGAAGCCTACCCCGTCGACCTGTCCGAGCGTCAAAGGGTTCGCGCCATCGCGATGGAAAACGTCGTCGTCCAGCTCGATCACTTGCGCACGCATCCTTCCGTCGCCGCCAAGCTGGCGACCAACGACATTACCCTGCACGGGTGGTTCTTCGATATCGAGACGGGGGAGGTACTCGTCTATGACGGTGCGGCCGCTCGCTTCACCGAGATCCTTGAGGACAGGCCCTTGCCTGTCGCGGTTAAGGGTCGTGGTCGTCCGCATGTGATTCCGCAAGCCGCGGAGTAGCCCGATGATTTCCAGCTCTGTTCTTTCGCGCGATCTCGCGTCGTCGCTCGTCGTGTTCCTGGTCGCCATACCGCTTTGCCTCGGGATTGCGGTGGCGTCAGGAGTTCCTGTGGCCATGGGCCTCATATCCGGCATAGTCGGCGGCCTCGTTGTCGGCCTTTTGGCCGGATCCCCACTTCAGGTGTCGGGGCCGGCGGCGGGCTTAGCCGTGATCGTCTTCGGCTTCGTCGAGCAATATGGCGCTGCCATGCTCGGGCCGGTTCTCATCGTGGCGGGATTGCTGCAGGTCCTCGCGGGTTTCCTGCGGATCGGCTCGTGGTTTCGGGCGATTTCGCCTGCGGTCGTCCACGGCATGCTCGCCGGGATCGGCATCCTCATCATTCTTGGCCAGATCCATGTGCTGATGGGGGCAAGACCCGCTGCCGGAGGCATTGAGAACGTCACTGCCATGGAGCAGACTTTCGCTCGCGTATGGGGCGCGGGGCTGACGCGTGAAGCGGTCGCCCTCCTCGTGGGGTTGATTTCCTTGCTTGCCATGATCGCCTGGGAGAAGTTCAGGCCGAAGTCCCTGATGCTGGTACCTGGTGCCCTGGTGGGGGTCGCGGCCGGTACGATATTGACGGTCGGGATGCAGCTGCCGATCGCAAGAGTGGAGGTGCCGTCCTCTCTCGTCGAAAGCATTACACTGCCGACGCTCGATGGCTTCGCCAGGATGGTCGAGCCCGGTATCATCGTGGCGACGCTGGTCATCGCGGTGATCGCCAGCGCAGAAACGCTGTTGTCATCCGCCGCCGTTGATCGAATGCATGATGGCGTGCGGACCCGCTTCAACAAGGAGTTGTTTGCCCAGGGCATCGGCAACGGACTTTGCGGTCTGCTTGGCGCCTTGCCGATTACCGGTGTCATCGTCAGATCGTCCGCCAACATTCAGGCCGGCGCACGGACGCGGGCGTCGGCCGTTCTGCACGGCGTCTGGATCCTTGGGCTGGTGGCATTTCTGCCGCAGCTGCTCGCGATGGTGCCGCTGACCGCACTTGCCGCGGTGCTGCTTGTGACAGGATGGCGGCTGATCAGTCTCCATCACCTCCGGCACCTCTTCGATCATCACGGCTGGGTTCCCGTGGGAATCTGGACCGCGACGGTGGCGATGGTGGTGCTTCAGGACCTGCTCGTCGGCGTGGCGCTCGGCCTTGCGCTGTCCATACTGGAAATCCTTCCGCACCTCCGTCGCAAACTTGCCATCGACAGGTCGGAGGATGAGGAAACCATCCACCTCGACCTCGTCGGCGCGGCGACTTGCAAGGACGTTCCTGTCCTGCTCAACACGCTGGAAACGCTTCCCGAGGGTCGTAAGATCAGGATCGCGGGTGCCCGCCTGCACTATCTTGATCATACCAGCGCCGAGACCCTGCGCGACTGGTTGAAGCGCCAGAAGAAATCAGGGCGCCTCGTCGAAATAGAGCATCCGCCGGTCGGACGCCATCGGCGGCTGAAACCGATCTTTGAACGGCTATCAGAGGAAGTTGCCTGATCGGCGGAGAAAAACCAGCTATCTAGCGACAATGTTCTTGCCCCGCTTGCGGGGCAAGAACAGCAAGAAGCGAAGCGCGAAACGCGAAACAATCCGTCACTTCCATTGCTGCGGCCATACGAGACGCCATGTCACAGTCACGCCTTGTTGGCACTCGGTCTCTGCAGCTCTGGAGGAGCGCGTTTCAACGAACCGATACCTGGCAAGCAAGCTAAGCCAATCTCGGAAACGGAATTATCGGGTGATCTCGACCAGCTTGGAAAGAACATGCAAATCGGTTCGGTACAGTCCTACGCATGCTATTACCGCCATCGATCATGGTCAGAAGTGCGGGGCGATACTTGGACGGTCCCAGATATTTCATGCGGATGACCTCGGCACAAACCGCTCCTGGATGACAACCATTTCGGCGTCGCGCTTTCCGGTGATCATTTCGACAATGGCGTCGACCATCTCGCTGGCGGGCTGTTGGCAGCTTGTCAGTCCATAGGCGGGGGCGCCGCCGAGCCCGATATTGTCGAAGCCGACGATCGCCAGCTCTTGCGGAATTCCTAGGCCGAACTCGCTACGGATGACATCCATCGCTCCCAGCGCCAAAATGTCGTTTTCACGCATCAATACGTCGACGCTGGACTCCAGATTAGTTGAAGCGGCGCGACTTCAGTCATGTAAGAGATCCAAATTTACCGAACTTTACTCGAGCTTTGCGTCACTTAGCATTCGCGCGGCTATTCTCTTGACCAGATTGCAAGCGGTATCCGTTTCTGACCCAACGTCAGGCCAAACCAAAGTGACCGATAAAATGTACCGGCCCTACGTCTCGATTTTGGCAACAGTGCTTGCCATTGCTCTTTTGGTCGGCGCCACCGACCAGCCGAAGCGCATTGCTCGCTATCCCTGTAACCTCAATTTGGAAGGCCGATGCAACGGGCCAATGTCGCTGATACCAGCGAAAATCTGGCGCGGCGAGCTGGCGACTGATATTGCTGGACAAGCGGGACGCTCACCATCCTTGCAAGCCAACCCCTTCCAATTTGATCTCTCTCGCACCAGACGTCCGGGACCGCACTAGCAGAGATAGGATCTGTGCTCTGGAATTCGGAGCAGACGATTACCCGGCAAGCCGTTCAATCCGCGAGAACTTGTAGCGAGGATCAGGGCAGTCCTGCGACGAGCCGCTAACGCTGAGGACGCTGACACCGACAAGGTCTTCAACTTCGCAGAGTTTGTCGCTGACACAAGTACCCGGCGGGTTTGCAAGTTCCTTGGCCCGGAAATCGAGTTGACCGGGGCCGAATTTGACCTTTTGGTGGTCTTTCTTGAGAGACCGGCCGACAGCCTGCCGAAGTGCCCTGCCTGCGGCCGCGCCTGTAGCATGCTTGCATATTGTTCATGAACCCCAGACCACTGACTGCTCATGCCGCTTTATCAGGTGCTTGAGGTTATCGAAGCCCGTGCGGATGTGACGGGCGAAGTGATCGACGGCGGGCGTGCGGGGTGCGTCCGAGCGCTTCAGCAAACCGAGCGCGCGTTCCGGATGGGGGATGGGGACGGGCAGGGCGGTGATGGATTTGTCGTTGCGCAATGCGAAGACGACGCTGTGCGGCATAATGGTCAGTGCATCAGCCGCCTTCATATAGTGGATGACGCTCATGAGGGAGCCGCCCGAATAGCGGATCTTGACTTCGGTTGCGCCGAAAGACAGGAGCATGCTGCGCAAGTCGGCGAGAAGCGGGCTACCCGGCGGCGGCGCGACCCAGGGAAAATCGAGCAGATGCGCAGGCTGTGGACGTCGCTTCATGAGCAGCGGATGGGTGACCCGACAGGCAACGACGTTGCGGCCAGGCAGGATGTGCTGGAATTCCAGGCCGGACCCTTCGTCGAGAATATCGATCGGACAGATGGCCAGATCGATCTGGTCGGCGTGAAGTGCTGCGCGCAGGTCCGGGAAATAGCCGTAGGTCTGGTCGATACGTACATCGGAATGTTGGTTCTGGAACTCGGCGATCATGCCGGCGATTAGCGCATCCATGAAGAAGGGCGTGCCCCCGACGCGCACGACGCCGCTCTTGCCGACCCGAAAACTCTCGACGACATCGGACGCCTTGCGCGATGCCGAGAGCATGGTCTGACCGTGGTCGGCTAAGGCTCGGCCGAGCGGCGTCGGCTGCAGCGGACGGCGGCCCTTGATGAAAAGCGGTTCGCCGATCCGCGCTTCCAGCATGGAAAGCGTGCGCGACACCGCCGGCTGGGAAAGGCCGAGCAGGGCCGCGCCCTCGGTGACGCCGCCGGTTTTGACGACCGCAGCCAGCTGGACAAGATGTCGTTCATCTATTTTCATAACGATATGATATATTAAACTGGAATAAAATCATCATGGGCAACCTGATCTCGCGCTAATTTATCTCTACCAGCCAATGCCCTGGAGGAGACGCATGACGCCGGGACCGACGGCGCTGCATTTCAGCGAGGCCACCTCGCATGACATGTTCGCGCAACGACTTCCGCATTCGAAGGACGACAGTCTGCCGCAGATTCTGGCGGCTGCGGTGACGCATCTTCATGCCCTCATCCGGGAATTGCGGCCGACCCAGGCGGACTGGCGCAAGGCGATCGAATTTCTGACCGATGTCGGCCATGCCAGCGACGAGCGGCGCCAGGAGTGGGTGCTGCTGTCGGATCTGCTCGGTGTTTCGGCACTGGTCGAGGAAATCAATTCGCGCCGTCCGAAGGCGGCCACCCCCAACACCGTGCGCGGACCGTTCTTCCGCGCGGACGTTCCGCAACTGGCGCTCGGCAGCAATATCTCTCTCGATGGCATCGGCGAGACGGTCGATGTGTCTGGCCGCGTGCAGGATCTCGATGGCGATCCCATCGCAAATGCCGAGATCATCACCTGGCAGGCCAATGCTCAAGGCTTTTACGAAAACCAGCAGCCGGACCTGCAGCCGGAGTTCAATCTGCGCGGCAGCTTCCGCACGGATACGGATGGACATTTCCATTATCGCACCATCAAGCCCTGCGGCTATGGCGTGCCGGACGATGGTCCGGTGGGAAAGCTCCTGCGACAGGCGGGCTATCCGCTGCGCCGCCCCGCGCATCTTCATTTCATCATCAAAGCGCCGGGCTTCGAGACGATCACCACGCATATCTATGACAGCAGCGATCCGCATCTGGCCGAAGACGCGATCTTCAGCGTCAAGCCGGATCTGGTGCGAAGCTTCGAGCGCCAGGGCGAGCGGCAAGGCAAGGGCGCAACGACGTGGCGGCTCGACCTCGCCTTCGTCATGGTCCGCGCCAGACAGGGAGCCGACACATGAGCCGCGACTTCATCTATAGCGGCAGCCCCGCCCATATCGTCTTCGGCCAAGGCAAGAGCGCTGCCGCCTGTGAATGGGTGGAAAAGCTCGGATGCACCAGCGCGCTCGTCCTCTCGACGCCGCATCAGAAGTCGGATGCGGAAGCCCTGGCGGAGCGGCTAGGCTCGCGCGCCGTCGGCGTCTTTTCGGGCGCTGTCATGCACACGCCTGTTGATGTCACCGAAAAGGCGATGGAGGTGGTTCGCGAGACGAAGGCCGATTGCATCGTCTCGCTCGGCGGCGGCTCGACCACCGGGCTTGGCAAGGCCATCGCCTATCGCACCGATCTGCCGCAGATCGTCATTCCCACGACCTATGCCGGATCTGAGGTGACGCCGATCCTCGGCCAGACGGAGGGTGGGCGAAAGACAACCGTGCGCCATGCGAGCATCCTGCCTGAGGTGGTGATCTACGATCCGGCACTGACGTTTGGCCTGCCGATCGGCATGAGCGTCACCTCCGGGCTGAATGCCATGGCCCACGCGGTCGAGGCGCTCTATGCTCGGGATCGCAACCCGATTTCGACGCTGATGGCGGCTGAGGGGCTGCGGGCCTTCAAGACCAGCCTGGCTGACATCATCGCCAGACCTTGGGCTCCCGAGGCCCGCGCCGATGCGCTCTACGGTGCCTGGCTCTGCGGCACGGTGCTCGGCACGGTCGGCATGGCGCTGCACCACAAGATCTGCCACACGTTGGGCGGCACCTTCGATACGCCGCATGCCGATACGCATGCGATCATGCTGCCGCACACCGCCGCCTACAATGCCGCCGCCGTGCCGGAGCTTCTGGCGCCGGTCGCTGATATCTTCGGCGGTTCGGTCGGCGGCGGGCTTTGGGATTTCGCCAGGCAAATCGGCTCGCCGCTGGCGCTGAAGGATCTGGGTCTGAGCGAAGCCGATCTGGACCGCGCCGCTGATATTGCCACCGAAAATCCCTATTGGAATCCAAGACCAATCGACCGCGAATCCATTCGCGCCCTGCTGCAGGATGCTTGGGAGGGCAAGCGGCCGGCATGAGCTGACGACAGACACCACGCTCTCTGGGAGGAGAGAAAAATGGGAGGAGGAAACATGTTTACGAGGCGAGATTTTCTGAAGACCACGGCCGCCACCGGGGCACTGGCGGCTACATCCGGGCTTACCGCCCCCGCAATCGCACAGGATGCTGCGATCAAGCTCGGCTATGTCAGCCCGCAGACCGGGCCGCTTGCCGCCTTCGGCGAGGCCGACAAATTTGTCATCGACAGCTTCCTGGCAACCACCAAGTCGATGGGTCTCAACTATGAGATCGTCGTCAAGGACAGCCAGTCCAATCCGAACCGGGCAGCCGAAGTCGCCAAGGAACTGATCGTCACCGACGAGGTGAACCTGATCCTCGTCGCCTCGACGCCGGAGACCACCAATCCGGTGGCGACCACCTGCGAGGCCGAGGAAATGCCCTGCATTTCGACGGTCGCGCCCTGGCAGCCCTGGTTCATCGGCCAGCAGGGCAATCCCGGTGACCCCACGTCCTGGAAACCGTTCAACTATGCCTATCATTTCTTCTGGGGTCTGGAGGACGTCATCTCCGTCTTCACCAATATGTGGGCGCAGATCGAGACCAATAAAAAGGTTGGCGGCCTGTTCCCCAATGACGGCGACGGCAATGCCTGGGGCGACAAGGTCGTCGGCTTCCCGCCGGTATTGGAGAGAATGGGCTACGGCCTGATTGACCCCGGCCGCTACCAGAACATGACGGATGATTTCTCAGCGCAGATCAACGCCTTCAAATCCGGCCAGTGCGAAATCATCACCGGCGTGGTGATCCCGCCTGACTTCACCACCTTCTGGAACCAGGCCAAGCAGCAGGGTTTCGCCCCGAAGATCGCCTCGATCGGCAAGGCGCTGCTCTTCCCGCAGACCGTGGAGGCGCTCGGCAATGCCGGGCATAATCTGTCGTCGGAAGTCTGGTGGACGCCAAGCCATCCGTTCAAGTCGTCCTTGACTGGGGAAAGTGCGGCTGAGGTGGCAGCGGCCTTCACCAAGGCGACCAACAGGCCCTGGACACAGCCGATCGGTTTTGCCCATGCGTTGTTCGAGCTGGCGGTGGATGCGATGAAGAGGGCCGGGGACCCCAAGGATGGTGATGCCGTCGCAGAGGCGATTGCCGCCACCAAGCTCGATACGCTGGTCGGTCCGATCGCCTGGGACGGCAAAGGCCTGCCGCCATTTGCCGCCAAGAACATTGCCAAGACGCCGCTCGTCGGCGGCCAGTGGCGGTTGAAGGACGGCGGCGGCTACGATCTCGTCATCACCGACAATAAGACGGCCCCGAGCATTCCGGCCGGCGGCAAGATGGAAGCGATCGCCTGATTTTTGGCGCCTGATTTTTGGCGCGGGGCCTGGGGCCCCGCCTGTTCTGGGAGGAATGGGTTTGGCAATTCTCGAACTCGATGGTGTCTCGAAGAAATTCGGCGCTCTGACCGTCGCCGAGCAGATTTCCTTTGCCGTTGGCGAAGGCGAGGCGCTGGGCATTATCGGGCCGAATGGGGCCGGCAAGTCGACCCTCTTCAATCTGATCACCGGCAATATCGCCGCCGATAGCGGCAGCATCCGCTTTCTCGGTAGCGATGTGACGCGCACACCGCCGATGGCGCGCTGCCTGTCGGGCATGGGCCGCACCTTCCAGATCCCGCAGCCTTTCGAGAAGCTGACGGTCTTCGAAAATCTCCTCGTTGCCGGCGCTTTCGGCTCGCGGCGCCGCGAGGCCGAGGTGTCGGACCGCTGCGCCGAAATCCTGGTGGATACAGGGCTGATCGACAAGGCGAATGTGCTGGCCGGAAGCCTGTCGCTGCTGCAGCGCAAGCGGCTGGAACTGGCGCGAGCGCTGGCGACGGAACCGAAGCTGCTGCTGCTCGATGAAATCGCCGGCGGATTGACCGAGGGCGAATGCCGATCGCTGGTTGCCACCATCCGCGCCATTCACGCGCGCGGCGTTGCCGTCATCTGGATCGAGCATGTGCTGCATGCGCTGAATTCCGTCGTCGAGCGGCTGCTGGTGCTGCATTTCGGCAGGGTCATCGGGATCGGCAAGCCGGAGGACATTATGGCCTCGCGCGATGTGCGCGAAATCTATCTGGGGATCGAGATCTGATGGCGCTGCTTGAAACCAGAGGCTTGACTGCCTCCTACGGTGATTTCCAGGCGCTGTTCGGTGTCGATATTGCGGTCGGCGCCGGCGAGACCATCGCCATCATCGGCGCCAACGGCGCCGGCAAGACGACGCTGATGCGCTCGATTTCAGGCGTGCTTACCAATGCGCCGGCATCGATCCTTTATCGCGACGAGCCGATCGGGGCGCTGCCGGCGCCCGACATCCTGGCGCGCGGCATCTCTATGGTGCCGGAGGGGCGAAAACTCTTTCCGTCGCTGAGTGTCGAGGAGAACCTACTGATCGGCAATTATGGCCGCAAGGTCGACGGGCCGTGGACGCTCGAAAGCGTCTTCTCGCTGTTCCCGATCCTCAAGGAGCGGCGCAACAATCCGGCCACAGCACTTTCCGGCGGGCAGCAGCAGATGGTGGCGATCGGCCGCGGGCTGATGTCCAATCCGGCGGTGCTGCTCTGCGACGAGATCAGCCTTGGGCTCGCGCCTGTCGTGGTCCGAGATATCTACGCCGCTTTTCCGCGAATCCGCGAGACCGGCGCGTCGATCGTCATCGTCGAGCAGGACATCGCCCAGGCGCTGAAGGTGACCGACCGCGTCTACTGCATGATGGAAGGGCGGGTGACGCTCTCCGGCCGCGCCGCCGATCTTAGCCGCGACGACATCCACAAGGCCTATTTTGGGACGGATCACCATGAACTGGCTTGATACCATTCTCCAGGGCGTGCTGCTCGGCGGGCTCTATGCGCTGTTTGCGGCGGGGCTCAGCCTCGTTTTCGGCATCATGCGGCTGGTCAACCTCGCCCATGGCGACCTGATCGTGCTTGCCGCCTTCCTGATCCTGGTGCTGGTGACGACACTCGGGCTCCACCCGTTCGTTGCCGCGGTGATCGCGATGCCCTTGATGTTCGCCATCGGTTGGGGCCTGCAATATTTCCTGCTCAACCGCACGCTCGGCAAGGACATTCTGCCGCCGCTGCTCATCACCTTCGGCCTGTCGATCGTCATCCAGAATGGCCTGCTCGAAGGCTTCTCCGCCGATAGCCGCCGCGTCTTTGCCGGCAGTCTCGAGAGCGCCTCCGTCAATCTCGGCCCGGCCACCGCCGGCATCATGCCGCTAATGACCTTCTTTTCGGCCGTCGCCGTCATCGTCTGTCTCAACCAGCTGATCTATCGTACATCCGTCGGCCGCGCCTTCCGGGCGACCTCGGATGATCCGGTGACCGCGGGGTTGATGGGCATCCGGCCACACCGCATCTTCGCGCTGGCGACGGGGCTTGCCATGGTCGTGGTGACGATCGCCGCCCTCTATCTCGGGACGCGCGCCAATTTCGATCCGACGTCGGGACCATCGCGGCTGATCTACGCCTTCGAAGCCGTAATCATCGGCGGGCTCGGCTCGCTCTGGGGCACGCTTGCCGGCGGCATCATCTTAGGCGTTGCCCAGACGGTGGGTGCAGCAATCAATCCCGAATGGCAGATCCTTGCCGGCCATCTGGCATTCCTTGCCGTTCTCCTGTTCAAGCCGCGCGGTCTTTTCCCGCGCGCGGTCGATTGAGGTGCATCGATGACCATGGCCATTCCATCCTTCGTCGTCGAGACACGCACCCGGGCATCGACATTGTCCGCCGTAGCAGTGATTGCTCTCTTGCTGCTCGCCTTCGCCGCACCCTTCATTGTCTCGCGCGGCGTCATCCAGGACCTGTTCTTCATCCTCACCATGCTGGTGCTGGCGCAGAACTGGAACCTGCTTGCCGGTTATGCCGGGCTGATCTCGGTCGGCCAGCAGGTCTTCGTCGGCTTTGGCGCCTATACCATGTTCGGCTGCGTCATCCTGTTCGGCATCGACCCGGTCGTTGCCATCCTGATTGCCGGGCTGCTTTCTGTCGTTCTCGCTATTCCGACAGCCTTCTTCACCTTCCGGCTCTACGGCCCCTATTTCGCCATCGGCACCTGGGTGGTGGCCGAGGTTGTGCGGCTGCTGCTCGCCCAGTGGAAGGCGCTCGGCGGCGGCACCGGCACCTCGCTGCCGCGGGATGCGACCCGCGACATGATGGGCGTCGGCGCAATGCGCGATCTCTTCGGCATGAAGGCCTCCGAGGCAGGTGACGCGCTGACCTACTGGCTGGCGCTGATCCTCGTCGTCGCGGCCATCGGCTTCATCTATGGGTTGCTGCGCAGCAAGCAGGGCCTTGGGCTTGCTGCCGTCCGTGACAACGAGCAAGCGGCCCGCGCCGTCGGAGTCGATGCGCAGCGGATGAAGACGCTGGTCTATCTCGCCTCCGCCTTCATCACCGGCATCGCCGGCACGCTGATCTATGTGCAGAAGGCACGGATCTCGCCGGATGCCGCCTTCTCGGTCACCGACTGGACGGCCTATGTCATCTTCATCGTGGTGATCGGCGGCATCGGCACGATCGAGGGACCGATCCTCGGCGTCATCATCTTCTTTCTGCTACAGAACCTCCTCGCCGATTACGGCTCCTGGTACCTGCTGATGCTGGGTCTTCTTGGCATCGCCATCATGCTTTTCGCGCCGCGCGGCCTCTGGGGGCTGTTCTCCGACCGCACCGGCATCCAGCTTTTCCCGGTCCGCCGCGTCTTGAAGGGCGGGCCGCTCAGTCTCACGCATAGGGGAGGGCCTCATGGCTGACATTACCACCGACGTACTCATCATCGGCACCGGCCCGGCCGGCTCCGCCACCGCGGCCCTGCTTTCGTCCTACGGGGTCGAGAACCTGGTGATCAACCGTTACCGCTGGCTCGCCAGCACGCCGCGCGCCCACATCACCAACCAACGCACAATGGAAGTGCTGCGCGATCTCGGCCGCGACGTGGAGGATGAGGCCTATATGTTCGCGGCCGAGCAGGACCTGATGGGTGAGAACGTCTTCTGCACCTCGCTCACCGGCGAAGAGATCGGCCGGATGAAGAGCTGGGGCAAACATCCGCTGTCACGCGCCGAGCATCAACTGTCGTCGCCGACCCATATGAACGACCTGCCGCAGACCTTCATGGAGCCGCTGCTCTTCAAGACGGCCTGTTCGCGCGGCAGCCAGTCGCGCATGTCGACGGAATATCTGAGCCATGTACAGGATGAAGACGGGGTCACGACCACCTGTCTCGATCGATTGACCGGCAAGGAACTTACCGTCCGCTCGAAATATCTGGTCGGCGCCGACGGCGGCAATTCCAAGGTTGCGGAACATGCCGGCCTCACCTTCGAAGGCAAGATGGGCGTTGCCGGCTCGATGAACATTCTGTTCAAAGCCGATCTGTCGCGCCTGGTCGCCCACCGTCCATCGGTGCTTTACTGGGTGCTGCAGCCGGGTGCGGATGTCGGCGGCATCGGCATGGGGCTGGTGCGGATGGTGAGACCATGGAACGAATGGCTGATCGTCTGGGGTTACGACATCAACCAGCCGCCGCCTGAGGTGGATGAAGCGCATGCGAAGAAAGTGGTACGCGACCTCGTCGGCGATCCCGATCTCGAAATGACCATCAAGTCGGTCTCGACCTGGACCGTCAACAATATGTACGCCACGACGATGTCAAATGGCCGCGTCTTCTGCATGGGCGACGCCACTCACCGCCATCCGCCCTCGAACGGTCTCGGCTCCAACACCTCGATCCAGGACGCTTTCAATCTCGCCTGGAAGCTTGCCTTCGTCCTGAAGGGAGCCGCAGGCCCGAAACTTCTCGACAGTTATCAAGCCGAGCGCGCGCCTGTTGCCAAGCAGATCGTCACCCGCGCCAACAAGTCGATTGAGGAGTTCGGGCCGATCTTCAAGGCGCTCGGACTGCTCGATTCCATCGACCCGGTGAAGATGCAGCAGAACATGGACGCGCGCTGCAACAACACGACGGCTGCCGAAGAGCAGCGCGCCGCGATCCGCAAGGCGATCGCCGACAAGGTCTACGAATTCGATTGCCACGGCGTCGAGATGAACCAGCGCTACCGCTCGGGTGCTGCGATTTCAGATGGACAGGTGGAGCCGGCTTTTACCAAGGATCCGGAACTGCATTGCCAGCAGACGAGCTGGCCCGGTGCGCGGCTGCCGCATGCCTGGGTCTTCTCCGCCACTGGCGAGAAGGTTTCGACGCTTGACCTCACCGGTCACGGCAAATTTGCCGTGCTGACAGGGATCGGCGGGCAGGGCTGGGTCGAGGCGGCCCGCAGTCTCGGCAAGGAATTCGGCACTGAGATCGTTGCCCATGTCATCGGCCCCCGCCAGCCGTGGCAGGATTTTACCGGCGACTGGGCCAATATCCGCGAAATTCGCGACAGCGGCATCCTGCTGGTCCGCCCGGACCACCACGTCGCCTGGCGGCGCGAGGCGATGGCCGACGATCCCACGACTGAACTGCGCCGCGTGCTGACAGCAATTCTTGGAAAGTGAGATCATGATGGACGCGCATGAGAAAGGCTTCTTCACCGAAGAAAACTCCGTCGAGGTCGTCACCGGCCGGAACAAGAACGCCAAGGACGAGCGGCTGAAGCAGATCATGGAGGTGGTCACCCGCAAGCTGCACGAGGCAGTGAAGGAGATTGAGCCGAACCAGGACGAATGGATGCAGGCGATCCTGTTTATGACGCGCACCGGCCAGATGTGCAACGAGTGGCGGCAGGAGTTCATCCTGCTGTCGGATGTTCTCGGCGTCTCGATGCTGGTCGATGCGATCAACAACCGCAAACCGTCGGGCGCATCCGAAAGCACGGTGCTCGGACCCTTTCATGTCGAGGGTGCGCCGGAACTGTCGATGGGCGCCAATATCTGCCTCGATGCCAAGGGCGAGGACATGGTGATCGGCGGGCGGATCCTTGATACGGCGGGACAACCCATCGGCGATGCGGTTATCGACGTCTGGCAGGCCAATGACGAGGGCTTCTACGACGTGCAGCAGCAGGGGATCCAACCAGACTTCAACCTTCGCGGCGTGTTCCGGACCGGCGCTGACGGCCGCTATTGGTTTCGAGCGGTGAAGCCAAAGTACTACCCGATCCCGGACGATGGACCCGTTGGCAAGCTGCTGGGTGCGCTCGGTCGCCATCCCTACCGGCCCGCCCACCTGCACTACATCATCAAGGCCCACGGCTTCGAGACGCTCACGACACACATCTTCGATCCGGACGACCCGTACATCCAATCTGACGCCGTCTTCGGTGTGAAGGAGAGCTTGCTTGCCCAATTCCAGCACGTTGAGGATCCGGTACGCGCTAACGAGCTCGGTTTCTCAGGCAAGTTCTGGCAGATAGAGCACGATTTCGTGCTGGCTCGGCCCGAGGAGTAGCATGCTCTTCAGCTGGCGGGTATTCGTCGTTGACCTTACGAATGCGTCAGGATCTTCGAATGGATATGCGCGGGTCAAAGCATCAATCCGTAGGGGCTGCGCGCGGCAGTCCATCATATGGGCGAAAAGGCGCAGCTTGCTCCCGAGACTGTCGAAGGTGTTCCATAAATGTGCTTACCCCTCATGAGTCGATCGCGGCATTCCGCGATAAGCCCTCGGGCCAGGGCTGCCTTTACCGGGGCCCGCTGACGGCTTGGAGACGCGTACTTCTGCCGCTCTGGCGGACGGTGGCCCGCGCGCCGCTCCGTCCGGGCTCGGGTGCGGCTATGGCGGTAGTCAGGTGGTCCACGTTCGTCTGGAGGTGGGATTCGCGTTGGCCTTATGCGGTGACGCGGCTATGGTTGCGACGAGAAATTTTTGCCTAATCCCGCTACAACGGCGGTGGAGACTGGCCAGCGCACAAGGCAGACATGTCTATCCAACGTACGAGTTTTTATGTCATGCTAGCGGTGGTGACGATCGCGTTCATCTGGCTGCTTATCCCCTATTACGCGGCGGTCTTCTGGGCAGTGATCCTTGCGACCATCTTCTTTCCAGTACACATGCGACTGGCGCAGTTGCTAGGGGGTCGACGCAGCATCGCTGCCCTGCTGACGGTGCTGCTATGCATCTGCCTCGTCATCGTGCCGGCGTTGATAATTTTCGTTTCCCTTATCCAGGAAGGCACCAGTCTTTACCAACGGATAAGCAGCAACGAAATCGACCTCAATGACTACTTGGTCCGGATTCAGAATGCGTTGCCCGGCTTCGTCGACAACTGGCTGAACTCATTGAAGCTTGGCGGCTTCGCGGAACTTCGCGCCAACATCTCATCAGGCGCCGTACAGGCAAGCCGGTCGGTCGCCGGGAGCCTGCTGAGTTTTGGACAGAACACGCTGCATTTCTTCATAAGCTTCGGGATCATGCTTTATCTGCTTTTCTTCCTCTTCAGGGATGGGGCTGACCTCGGCCGGTCGATCCGACATGCAATCCCTCTGAATGACGACTATACCCGACAGTTTCGCGACAAGTTTTCCGCTGTTGTTCGGGCAACCGTCAAGGGGAATATCATCATTGCTGTGATCCAAGGAACGATCGGTGGCGTGGCATTCTGGGCCTTGGGAGTCGAGGCGGCCCTTTTGTGGGGCGTCACGATGGCGTTCATGTCGATGCTGCCTGCAATAGGAGCAGCTCTCGTATGGGTTCCAGCCGCCATCTGGCTAGTCCTCACGGGTGCCTGGTTGAAAGCATCGATCCTGGTTCTCGTCGGCGTATTTGTCATAGGGCTCATCGACAACCTGCTGCGTCCTCCACTGGTGGGCCAGGGGACGCGGCTGCCCGATTATGTGGTGCTGATTTCAACGGTCGGCGGCATTTCGCTCTTCGGGATCAATGGTTTTGTCATTGGACCCCTGATTGCCGCCTTGTTTATCGCTTCATGGTCGATCTTCGCCGATCAACAGGACGCACAGAAACCAGCCGCCGGGGATAGTAAATAGAAATTTTGTAGGCTTGCCAGTAAGTGTGGCGTCAGCGCAATGCCGATCGGAAGGCCTGCTCACCCATCTTTGCCGGACACGGTCCACGGTGATCCCGTCGACTCCGGCGGAGTGTTTACCTCCTGATCCTGTAGATAAGCGACGACGGCCCTTTCGCGGCCATTCAGCGTGGCGTTGCCGATACCCGTCAGGCCTTGATCGGTGAAAATTTTGACCGACGAAGCTGCAGCCCGGCAAACAGACGATGATTTTGATGCCGGTAATTTTCATGACTTATCCATTGGCTGAAATCGTACGGGTGGGTCATGGCGGAAGCGGTTAAGATGAGCCGGTCGCGCGGGTCGGGATGGGGAATGGCCGAGAGCAGCGCACGCGGGTAATCATGCGCCGGGTTGTTGACGAGCTGATCGGTCTTCCCGGCCACGATCCAGATGAAAGCTTTGCTTACGTCCAAGACCACATTCCCCTACGATCGGGGTGTCTCATGCGTTCTCACAGCTCAGCTTGGCCTCTCATGACGAGACCAGTCGTCAGGGTTATAGCTGAGATTCGAGCGGCAACCACTTGATCAGCCAGGCTGTCGCGCGCCGGGCAATCCCGGCATCCGGCTCGTCTCGGAGGAGAGTATTTTTCCCGTCTACGACCTTCAGCCACCGCACGGATCCCTTTTCGAGTGTTAGGGGATAACTCAGATCCGCATCGGTTTCTACGGCAAATATCGCGTCCATTCGCTCGACAAGATCCTGTGACTCGAACAGAACACCCATTTCGGTGTTTAAGGATACGGACCTCGGATCGAGATTGAGAGATCCGATGAAGCCGTACTTTCCATCCCTGGCGAAGGCCTTCGTGTGAAGGCTGGCCTGCTTGGAACCGCGCAAGGAGAAAGATCCCATGTCGGCAATCGATTTCAGCTCAAAGAGCGCAATGCCAGCTTTCAGCAGGGCGGGGCGGTAGCGCGAATATCCTGCGTGAACTGCGGCAACGTCGGTGGCTGCAAGCGAGTTCGTCAGGACGGAAACCTTCACTCCTTTGTCGCGTAGCTTCGTCAGCGCCTCGACGCCGCGTTCGCCGGGAACGAAGTACGGCGAGGTGATATGGATGAACTCGGCCGTGCCCGTGATGACCGGCAGCAGCGTTCCCATCAGCATGTTTTGCCCGCTGCGCAGCTTCCCGGCCGCCTTTTCGGGGGGGTCTGCCAGAACGTCGAGTTTGTGGACCCAGATGTAGCGGTCCTCAGTTATGGCGTCCTTCAGCGATGTTTTATCGCGCACCTGATAAAGATATGGCTGGGCGCGCTGTTCGAAGTGAAGGCGTTCCATGTTGTGGCGAAGCTTCTGCAGCTTGTTGGCTCGACGCGACAGCAGCGCCCGCACGGGCACGGCAACCGAACTGTTCCAGTAGTCATCGAATAGACGCTCTGTCTTGGCAACGGCTTGGCCGACCATCACGAGATCGAAGTCCCTGAAGTTTGCGTCCTTGCCGGCATCGAAATACGGATCGCCTATGTTGCGTCCCCCGACCATCGCGATGCGGCCATCGGCAATCCACGCCTTATTGTGCATGCGACGGTTGACGCTTCGAAACCGCAAGGCCATCTCAAGACCGCGGAGCAGGATATTCTCACGTGCCTTTGTGGGATTGAAGAGCCGCAGCTCGATGTTCGGGTGACAGTCGATCGCATGGAAGATCTTGTCGGACATGGAGACACCCAGATCGTCGAGAAGGATCCTCACACGCACGCCACGGTCGGCCGCAGCGACGACCTCCCGCATGATCAGCATTCCGGTCAGGTCCGCATTCCACATATAGTACATGAGGTCGAGGCTGCGTCCGGCGGAACGGGCAGCAAGAAGTCTGGCTGCGAACGCGTCCAGGTTGGAGGTGATCAGGACGAGGCCGCTTGCCGCCTCCTGCTTGTGACAAAGCCCGGCGCCATATCGATCAAGCTCGGTGTGCGCAGCGGCAATCTCGAGGACGTGGGAATCGACTTTCTGGACCCGCTTGAGAAACCCGGCACAGCTTGATGCTGCCAGAGCCCAGAGGGCTACCAGCGCCATGGTCGCGATGATGGCAAAGCTGAACCAGCTCACACGATACCCCTGCGCCGCGGCCAGGAAGCGATATGCTGACTCGATCCGCCCGGGAAAAATAGGGTCACGCGACTGTCGAGCAAGATATCGCCACAAGAGATGCGAGGGAGGGGACAAAGACCAAGGTTGCGACCGCAACAGACATCAAATGGCGCCGCAACCGTCCAGGTTCAAGTCTGAACAGCCCGTCCTGCCAACACCGTCTTCAATCATGGTGACGCACAACGGGCCTCCAGGCCACCCGGTTTCTACTTCGCCAGTTTCCCTCCTCGCAACTGGCGACGGCAGGCTCGATAGCCGGATGCGATGCTCGCTGCACATAAATCCGAACAGTCCGAGCACAACCGAAGTCGCCCGTGAGATCCTCAATGACCGCCACCAGGGAGTGTTCAATCCTGCCGGCTCCAATAGTCACCGATACTCTTGACGACGGACGCGATCGATCTTGCCCCAGGCAGAAGCAGGGTCACGGGCTTCAGCGACGGTGGTCGCGCGCGCATGACCAGACGCTCAAAACTCTTGTCAGAAGTGCAATCTGGCATAAGTTTCGGCTCAAAACGGAAGCGGCACGCATGCCCGCGCCATCGGATTGGAGTTGGGTAGCGATGTCTAGTTGGATGGGGAAGGTACTTTGGGGCAACGACGAGATCTCGCGGCATATTGAGAGCGGCAATTGGGATCAGTCTATCCTTGGCCCGCCGTCAGAGTGGCCAGCATGCCTGAAGGCAGCAGTCAATATCATGCTACCCTCGAAGGCGCAGATCGTTTTGTTCTGGGGGACGGACTTCGTGGCTCTCTACAACGAGCCCTATGCGCCAACAATAGGACAACGACACCCGAGGGCTTTTGGACGGCCGGCAAAGGAGAACTGGAGCGAGCTTTGGGATGACCTTGAGCCACTTTTGCGCCGGGTGCTCGAGACCGGCGAGACGGTGGCCGCCAAGGACCGGCCTTTTTACATCGAGCGGCACGGATATCCTGAGACTGTTTACTTCGACATTTCCTACTCCGCGATCCGCGATGAGGAGCGGATAGTGCGCGGGGTCTTCTGCATCGTCAATGAGACGACTGACCGCGTTCGCGCTGACCGGGCATTGCAGGAAAGTGAGCAGCGGCTGCGGGCTGTGGTGTCGCAGTCTGCCGCCGGGATCGGGCAGGCTAGTTTGGAGGGGCAGATTTTGCACGTCAACAATCGATTCTGCGAGATTGTCGGCTACGAGGAGCAGGAACTCCTCGGCAAAAACATCAAGGAGATTACCTACCCCGATGATATGGCCGAGCAGTCCAGACTGTTTACCCGTCTGGCAGAGACGGGCGAAAGCTTCGATATGGAGAAGCGATTCATCAGAAAGGATGGAAGCCTCGTCTGGGTCAACAATACGGTTTCGCCTCTGCGGGATAGCGAGGGCCGGATCCATCAGGTCGCTATCGTCTCTGTGGATATTACCGAGCGTAAAAAGGTCCAACAGGTCGAACAGCAGTTGGCCTCAATCATAGCGTCTTCCAATGATGCGATCCTCGGCATTGATTTCGCGATGACGATTACAGCTTGGAACGCTGCGGCTGAAAGGCTTTATGGATATGCGGCCGAGGAGATTATCGGGCAGTCCGTCCTGATTTTGGTCCCCGATGATCGGCTTGCTGAAGAACCAGTGCTGTTGAACAGGATCAAGACCGGAGTGGCGGTGGAACCCTATGAAACAAAGCGTCGGCGCAAAGATGGTCGTCTCGTCGATGTACTTCTAAGCGTGTCACCTATCTACGACAGCGCGGGAAAGGTTGTCGGCGCCTCCAAGATTGCTCACGACATTACCGCAAGGAAGGAGGCAGAGCAGCTTCAGGCGGTTCTGGTTGGCGAACTGCACCATAGGGTGAAGAACGTGTTCGCGACGGTGACCGCCATCGCGCGACAGACATTCTCGAAGGAGATCGAGGCGCAACAAGCGGTCGCCGCATTTGAGGCGCGCCTGTCGGCCATGGCGCATGCCCACGACCTTCTGGCGCAAGGTGATTGGCAGCGCGCCGAACTAGCGGCGGTGGTGGGGCAGGCGGTGGCCCCTTATCCCTCTGAACGCTTCGATATTTCCGGGCCCCCTGTCTTGCTGCATCAGAAGGCTGTTGCGTCCCTTTCGCTTGCCCTTCACGAGCTCGGCACCAATGCCGCCAAATATGGCGCGCTGTCAGTGCCGACAGGCATCGTTTCTATCAAATGGAACTACGATATGGACACCGGAAGTCTCCAGTTCCGTTGGCAGGAAAGCGGTGGACCTGACGTTGCAATTCCAACAAGGAGAGGTTTTGGTTCTCGGCTCGTTGAACGATTGCTGGCTGCGGAAATGAACGGCAAATCGACGATCATCTACGATCCCGGTGGGGTGATCTGCCAGATCGAGGCGGTCCTGCTACCTTCACATTGACGCGCCTTCAAGGAACCAATTCATCTGTCGCGACTTCTTTCGCGGAACAACACGGCTGAGACTCATGCGAGAAAAGGATCAATATCGAACCGATGCCCTCGATGCCGGCAATCGCCTCGTCGCCGGCCACGTGAGCGAGGATCCATTCGCGGCGGCTTTCAAGGCGACACGCATGCCAATGATCGTGACCGACCCTAATCAACACGACAATCCCATTATCTTTTGCAACAGTGCATTCCGCAAGCTGACAGGCTATAGCGATGATGAGGTAATCGGCCGCAACTGCCGGTTCCTCCAGGGGCCAGAAACCTCCAAAGAGACCGTGGCGAAGATCCGAGAGAGGATCGCGGCAGGTGAGGATGTTGCAGTCGATATTCTCAATTACCGAAAAGACGGCAGCATGTTCTGGAATGCCGTGTTTATCAGCCCGGTTCGCGACAAAGCTGGAAAGATTGTCTATTTCTTTGCTTCTCAGCTCGACTTTACCAATGTCAAAAGCCGGGAAGCAGACTTGGCGGCGGCCCGTCACCAAGCTGAGGCTGAGGTTGCAAGACACACGACCCAACTTAGTTCGGCACTGGCCGCTCGCACGCTGCTTGTTCATGAAGTCGATCATCGGGTAAAGAACAACCTCCTTACGATAGCGTCGATTGTAAAGATGCAGGCCCGCATCACCAAAGACGATAGGCAGAAACGAACGCTCATGTCGGTGCTCAACCGCATCGAGGCCCTCAGCACGGTCCAGCGTAAACTGTTCACACTTGATGACGTATCAAAGTTCGATATGTCAGAATTTACCCGCGAGCTCGTCACAGACTTGGTGGACGCCACCGGCCGCAAGGATATTCGTCTCTCGCTCGATCTATCGCCATTGCTTGTGCCGGCAGTAAAGGCCACCCCGCTTTCGCTCATCGTCAACGAACTTATCGGCGACGCCGTTCGTCGGGGCTTGAGTGACGGTGGCGGCGACATTCATGTCATTGTCCGACGCCTGAATGGTCACTTTCTCATCCGCGTCGAGGATACGTCCGAACCTGTAGAGCCCGGTCGCGAAAGTGCCGAGCTTGGTCGGATGTTGCTTGAGGCGGCAGCGTCTCAGCTCGACGCTAAAGTCCAACGAACGCAGGATGGCAGGAAAACAGTTGTCGAGGTTGTGATACTGGTCGGCGACCACGAGGAGAATGCCCATTGAAAGTCATGATCGTAGAAGACGAAATGTTGCTCGCCATGGAGCTCGAAAGCGAAGTGGAAATGGCTGGCCATCAGGTCACGGGTCTTGCCATGAGCAGCATCCAGGCGCGCGAGCAGATTGGCAAGTCGAAACCGGATTTCGCATTCGTCGATATTCATCTGATGGACGGACCGACCGGCATCGACGTTGGCCGCGAACTGTCAGCAGCAGGCATCCCCTATGTGTTCGTCAGTGGCAACATCAAAAGGATCCCCGAAGATTTTGCCGGTGCGCTCGGTGCGATCGAAAAGCCCTACACCATGAACGGGATGAAGAACGCGCTTGCTTATGTCTCGGCAATTATTGCGGGCGACTGCAGCGGCTCCCCGCCAGCAAGCCTGGTCTTAGCCGAACACGACACATTTCCAAAGCGCCGGTTTGGATGAGGAGGTGAGAGAGACCATGCTGAACGTGAGGTTGTTGCAGGAAGATTGCTCCGACGCTAACTAGTAAATTACGCGGCCTCGGGTTAGTCCCGACTGAACCGGATTATTCGGAAATCCGTGTTGGGTCGACTGTTCCTCATTGAATTCACAGGTTTCGAGTGGAACGTTCCGTCATCGGCCACGATGCGCGTTAATGTGGTCTCACCTGGCTGGGTCGACACGCCGATGTTCGAGCAACTCGCGGGCGATATGAAACCCGACCTTTTCAAAGCGATGCCGGCGCGCCTGCCATCCGGCAAGATCGCCACTGCAGCCGATATTGCCCCTGCCTACATTCACGCGATGGAAAGCGCATTCACGACAGGCCAGACGCTCAATATCGACGGGGGCCAGAGCATAATCTAGCTGGCTCTGAAGCGTTGAAGACCGGGCGCAACTGGAATGCCGCCAGCCAACTCAATCGGCAAGTGTTAAGCGGTCGAAATAGATACCCTGGCGGCTCACAATCTGGGCCTGCCGATAGAGCGGTAGGTGGTGACAAACACGCAGGCAAACCGCTTTGGCCGGGTTCCTTTGCTAGGCTCTGCTAACCGCCTGCCGCTGACAACAGAGATTGCAGCGAAATAGGACCGCCATATGGCTGACGCCTGAAAAGCGGTTGGCGCAGACCGTCGACTGCGTAGCCGATGCCGTCGGTAGATTCCGTGACTAGCGCGGTCTTGCCTGTAAGGTCGATATGCATCTTCAACTCCTGTGAGGATGGATCGCAGAACGTATGAACTGGCGACCAGTCTCGCAACAGTCCTGGTTGCGGATAGTCCTTTCGGGTAGGGGAAGGAACCGATCGTCCAGGCAGGTTTGTTGCCGGATCGCCGGTCGGCTTGCTATCGTGGGACCCGCCCTGTTCAAGCTGCCAGTTGCGGAATTCAAGCGATACCAAAATGGAGGATCCGGACCCCCGTCGCTTCGGATAGGTTCTGGGCTTCGCGTCCGCAAACCGATAAGGTCCAATGATCAGGACGGACGTTTCAAACTCGTTTGGAAAAGCAAAATGGTTCGACCGGTCCGTGCGATCGTCATTGCAGCGCTTGTGTTGCTTGTCGCCTTTGCAGCGGCCTGGTCGTCGCTCGCACTTTGGTACCGCTTGCCATTGCCCGAGGTCGGCAGGCAAGCCAGCGCCATCCTGTTCGGGCTTTTTGGCGCCTGGGTCATCGTGGCGCTCTTTGGCAGAAGGCGCTTTCGCGCGGTCCTCGCTTTTGCGGCCGCATTCGTCATCGTCCTCTTCTGGTGGAGCACGATCAAGCCGCAGGCAGACGGCGCGTGGGCTCCGGAGGTCGCTCGTCAGGTCACCGGCGAATTCGACGGTGATCTGTTGACGCTGACAAATGTCCGGGATTTCGAGTGGCGCAGCGCCACCGACTTTACAGAACGATGGACGACACGCAGTTACGACCTGAACGCGCTGAAGAGCGTCGACATGTTCATGTCTTATTGGTCAGGTCCGACCATCGCACACGTCATTATGAGCTTCGGCTTCGACGACGGTCGCTATCTGGCATGGTCTATCGAAGTGCGTCGCCTTTCCGGAGGTGCGTTCTCACCGCTGGCGGACCTCTTCAAAAACAGTCCTCTGGTCATCCTCGCCGCAGACGAAAGGGATGTCATCGGCCTGCGCGCCAACTTTCGCGGTGAGGACGTCCAGATCTACCGCCTGAAGGCGTCGCCGGCGGCTGCGAGGCTTCTTCTGCGCGAGTATGTCTCCGACGCAAACGCGCTCGCAGTCACGCCCGCCTTCTACAATTCGCTGACGACCAACTGCACGACCACCATCGTCAAGATGATGCGCGTCGCAGGCGACGTCGTGCCGACGGACTGGCGCCTCGTCGTCAACGGATACCTGCCGGAATACGCCTATGACCGCGGCGCGCTCGATACCTCGGTTCCCTTGTCGCAATTGCGGTCGGCAGCACACATAGCCGCAAGGGCGCACGACGACGGTCTTTCGCCGAATTTTTCGCAGACCATTCGCGTTGGCGTGCCGTCGCCGCAGGGCGCGTTGTGAGGTATACCGAAGCGTTTAAGCGTGCAAAACGCCTTATTTGTTCATCGGCGCGCATGCTGCGGTTCAGCAGCTTCCGCTGTTAACGCGAGACCGTGGTCGGTAACGCGGTCATACGTCCCAACAGTCATATTGCTCTCGCCGGCTCAGTGATTCCGCCGCAGTGGAAGGGCAAGATCGCAGCCTCGGCACCCTTTGGCCAAATCCTCAACTTTCAAGAACGCGGTCGATGGTTCGGATATCTTCAAGGTGAGGTCAATTTCGAGAACGGCTCTGCGACCAGGTGGTTGCTCATGCGAAGTGGGTTCCAATTCTGCCCGCACCAATTTTCTGCACAGCGTTACATTTTAGACTTTACAAATACCTATTAATCTGTGAAGTAGTGCACAACTTCACAGATTTGGAATGATCCTTTGAACCCGACACGCTTTGCCACCCGGCTAAATTCGTTCGCCTCCGCTTCCCATATCGCATGGCCCGGCCAGTCGTCGAAGCCCTCCGTCATGCAGATGGCCGAGCGCGCCGCCCAGGTGAAGGGCCTTACCGACCTCGATCTCAATTATCCGGATCACATGAACGAAGATCCGGCAGAACTGGCTCGAAAACTTGGCGATATCGGCCTTTCGATCAACGGCTTCGCTATGCGCTACTACAGCAACCCCGCCTTCAAACTTGGTGCTTTCACCCATCCCGACGAAACGGTCCGCCGTGAAGCGATCGACCTGACGAAGAAGGGCATCGATGCAGCGCGCGAAGCCGGTTCCAATCTGATGACCATCTGGCTTGGGCAAGATGGCTTCGATTATGCCTTTCAGGCGAACTACGCGAAGATGTGGCAACACGAAGTCGATGGAATCCGTGAAGTTTGCGCCCATGATCCGGATTGCCTGATCTCGATTGAGTACAAGCCGAACGAGCCGCGGTCCTACAGCCTGATGCCGGATGCGGCCACGACTTTGCTCGCTATCAAGGAGGTCGGCGCTGCCAATCTTGGCGTCACGCTCGACTTCGCCCATGTCCTCTATGCCGACGAGCAGCCCGCCTTTGCGGCAGCACTGATTGCCCGTCACAGCCGCGTGCTCGGCGTCCATCTCAACGACGGCTACGCCAAGCGCGATGACGGTCTGATGGTCGGCGCGGTGCACACGCTGCAAACGATCGAGCTACTCCGCCAGATACGCCGGGATGGTTACCACGGCGCGATCTATTTCGACACGTTCCCCGATATGACCGGCCTCGATCCGGTTCACGAATGCGAGGTCAACATCCAGACCGTCCAACGGATGTTGAAGGTCGTCGACCGCCTCGAGCAGGACAATCGCCTCGCGAGCGCGATTGACCGACAGGACGCCGTATCCACGCAGGCCATCGTTCAGGAGCTGATGTTCGGCGCGGAGCACTGAACCACCCCAACTTTCCGGGAGGAAAACATGAAGACAATTCTTGCTGCGGCTCTCGCCGCAACCCTTTGCGCTGGCATCGCGTCAGCGCAGGAACTGAAGCCGCTCAATTCGGATTCAGAAGCGGACCGCATGGACTGGTCCGATCTCGACGCTAAACTCGGTGCGCTGCCGAAGCTGCCCGAAGGCCTCAAGGTCGGCGGCGTCTCCAAGACGCTCACCAATGAATATTGGCGCTCGCTCGGCGAAGGCTATCAGAAGTTCGCCGACAAGGTCGGCGTGACCGTCGCCTATCAGGCGGCGCAAAGCGAGGGCGACCAGCTCGGCCAGTTGACGATCGCCGAGGGCATGGTCACTCAGGGCTATAAGGTGCTGCTGGTCTCGCCGCAGACCGATGCCAACCTGCAGCCGGTCATCGAACAGGCGAAAGCCGCCAACGTACCGGTCGTCAACGTCAACGATGCGGTGATCCCGCAGGCCGAGCACTATGTCGGCAACGTCCAGCGTGACAACGGCGTTCGGGTCGCCAAGTGGTTCATGGAAAACCGCGCCAATGGCGGCAAGGTCGCGATCATCGAGGGCCAGGCCGGTGTCTATGCTGCCGTGCAGCGCACCGATGGCTTTAAGAGCACGATCGAACAGGGCGGCAAGTTCACGGTGATCGCCAGCGTTCCGGGCAACTGGGATCGCCAGATGTCCTATGACGCCGCAACCAACATTCTCCAGCAGCATCCTGATCTCGTCGGCTTCTACTGCAACAATGACGGCATGGCGCTTGGTGTTGTCGAGGCGGTGAAGGCCGCCGGCCTGCAGGACAAGGTCGTCGTCTTCGGTACCGACGGCATTTCCGATGCCTACAAGTCGATCGAAGCCGGCGAACTCACGGGCACCGTAGACAGCTTCCCGGTCCTGACGGGCGAGGTGGCGATGGAAGTCGCGTTGCGGCTCGTCTCCGGTCAGAAGCTGCCGCGCGTGGTCGCAACCCCGCAGGCCCTGATCACCAAGGACAACATCAAGGACTACCAGGGCGGCGACGTTCGCTCGGTGCTGATGAAGGCCGCAGGAAAGTAAACGCTTCCCAAGGCAGGATGGCCGGCCCAGCCGGCCGTCCGCACCTCAAAGGTTGGACTGTCATGGCACCTCCCAGACTGGCTTTCGAAGGCATCTCCAAGGTTTTCCCGGGCGTCAAGGCATTGTCCGACGTTTCGTTCAGCGTCGCCCCGGGTGAAATCCACGCCCTGCTCGGCGAGAATGGCGCAGGCAAGTCCACTCTGCTGCGCATTCTGTCCGGTGTCTTCCGTGCAACGGAAGGCGAAGTCAAAGTCGACGGCACCGTGCACCACTTCCGCAAGCCCGACAGCGCTCGCCAGGCAGGGATCGCCATGATCCACCAGGAACTTCAGCAAGTGCCGCATCTCAGCGTAGCCCAGAACATGTTCCTCGGCCATTCCCTGACCCGTTTCGGCGGCATGATCGTCAATCGCCGTGAGCAGGAACGGCGCGCGGCCGAGGCGCTTGCGATGATCGATCCGTCCATCGATCCGGCGGTTCCCATCTCGACGTTGAAGGTCGCCCAGCGGCAGGTCGTCGAGATCGCCAGAGCGCTTCTCGACAAGGCGAAGATCATCGCCATGGATGAACCCACCTCGAGCCTGACGCCGAGCGAATTCGAGAGGCTCGCCGAGATCATCGAGCGGTTGGCAGCGAGCGGCGTCTCGATCATTTACGTATCCCACAAGATGGACGAGGTCTTCCGGGTCTGCCAGCGCGCCACGGTGATGCGCGACGGCAAGGTCGTGGGCGTCGGCATCGATCTAAAAACGACCTCACCCGACGACGTCATCGCGATGATGGTTGGCCGCGAGCTGCTGACTGAAGAGCATCATTCCCACACCACAGATACCGTGAGTGTCGAGGTCCGCAATCTTTCGACGCACCGTATCCGCGACGTCTCGTTCGACCTTCACAAGGGTGAAGTCCTCGGCGTCGCAGGGCTCGTCGGCTCGGGCCGCACCGAGCTCCTGCGCGCACTTTCCGGCGCGGACAAGCTTATCTCCGGCACGGTCAACGTCGATGGAAAGGCGTTGACGCTGTCCAATCCGCGTGCAGCGATCGCTGCCGGCATCGGGCTGCTACCCGAGGAGCGCAAACGCGAAGGCATCATTCCAGGCCGGTCCGTCAGCATGAACATGGCGCTGCCCTCGATGAACCGCTTCTCGAAAGCCGGGATCATCAACCATCGGAAACTCAAGCGGACGGCGGAAGACCTGCTCAAGCGCGTCAACCTGCGACCCTTCCAGCTCGACCGGCAGATCAGACTGTTTTCCGGCGGCAACCAGCAGAAGGCGATCATCGCACGCTGGCTGGCGGCCGGATCGCGCATCCTGCTGTTCGACGAGCCGACGCGCGGCATCGATGTCGGCGCGAAATCCGAAATCTATCACCTGATCGAAGATCTCGCTCGCGAGGGACATTCGATTATCGTCGTCTCCTCCGAGCTTCCCGAGGTGATGCGGGTCTCCGACCGCGTGCTCGTCATGCGCGACGGCGCTGTTGTGGCTGAACTCGGCCACGAAGACCTCTCCGAAGAAACCATCGTTTCCCACGCCGTTGGGAAGGCCGACAACCGCCGTGGTGCGGCATGACCTACAGGAACATATCCATGTCTGACACGACCCAGAATGCCGGGGCGCCCACTTCCAAACTGTTCGGATCGTTCTCGGTACGCGATGCGGGCACCCTCATTGGATTGATCGCCATCGTCGTCATCTTCGGATTGCTGGCACCCGACTTTCTTTCGCAGAGAAACCTGCTCAACATCCTTCAGCAGTCGAGTATCAACGCCTGCCTGGCACTCGGCATGACGCTCGTCATCATCTCCGGTGGCATCGACCTCTCGGTCGGCCCGACGGCCGCGATCTCTGCCGTGATTACGGCCACGATGCTTGTCGCCGGCGTTCCCGTTCCGCTCGCCATCCTGGCCGGCCTCGCGATCGGCGCTATCTGCGGTCTCATCAACGGCGTACTCGTGGCCTATGCGGGCCTTCAGCCCTTCATCGTCACGCTCGGCACTCTCAGCACCTATCGCGCCATTGCGCTGATTTACACGGGCGGCAACCCGGTTCTCGGTGTGCCCGCGGGCTTCCGTTCGCTGTTCAACGGCTCCCTGCTCGGCCTTCCCATTCCGGTTATCATGGTCGCCGTCGTCGCCCTGCTCGCCTGGGTGCTGCTCAAGAAGACACCGCTTGGCGAATACCTGCTCGCTGTCGGCGGCAATGAAGAAGCGGCCTATGTCGCCGGCGTACCGATCGCCATCACCAAGATCACCGCCTATGTGATTTCGGGCGTCCTCGCTGCCCTGGCCTCGATGATCCTGGTCGGCCGCTTGGGTGCCGCCGAACCGATCCTCGGCAATCTCTGGGAACTCGACGCGATCGCGGCCGCCGCAATTGGTGGGGCCTCTCTGATGGGCGGCAAGGGCAGCGTCATCGGCACGATCCTCGGTGCGATCATCCTCGGCGCAATGCGCAATGGATTGACGCTGATGAATGTCCAGGCCTTCTACCAACTTCTGGCCACTGGTCTTATTATCCTGGTCGCGATGATGATCGATCGCGTCACAAGGGGTAGAGGATGAATTCTGCAAATGATCCCAAGGCGGTAGGCCCGCGCATCCGCATGATGATGCCGCAGCTCACCCCTTTGGAGGCGCGTGTCGTGGAGACGGTGTTCGGATTGAGGGATTTTTCCGAGGACACCGCTCTCAAGGATCTGGCGGCGGAAGCGGGAGTGTCCGAGGCCATGGTGGTCAAGATCACCAAGAAGCTCGGCTTCAGCGGCTATCGCGATTTCCGCACTGCAGTGTCGAATTACAACAGGCTTCCTACCGCTGAAATGCATCAGGAATTGTCAGCCGATGACAGTTCGAGGGAGATCATTCAGAAGGTCTTCCGGACGTCGATAAATGCGCTGGAGGAGACTCTCGCGATCCTGGACGTCGACGGTTTCGACCGCGCCGCCGATATACTCGCCAAGGCGGGGCAACGTGATTTCTACGGGGTTGGTGGTTCGGCACAGATTGCCAGGGACGTGGCTCACAAGTTCCTGAGGATCGGCGTGCGGGCCAATGTCCAGGACGATTCGCACATGATGCTGATGTCGGCGTCGCTGCTCGGAGCCGACGACATCGCGATCGGTTTCTCCCATTCCGGGAACACGACCGCTGTCATCGACGCCATCCAGCTCGCGCGGAAGTCGGGGGCGCGAACGATCGCCGTCACGAATTACGGTGGATCGCCGCTTGCGCAGATCGCCGACATCGTTCTGTGTTCCACCGCGCAAGGATCGCCTCTGATGGGCGAGAACGCCGCAGCCCGGATTGCCCAGCTCAACATCCTCGACGCGCTCTTCATGGCCGTCGCGCAGCGAAACTATCAGACGGCGGAGAAAAATCTCGAGAAGACGATGTCCGCCGTCGCATCCAAACGCAAGGACAGGCTTCCATGAGTTCCGCATCACCCTCCGTCGTCGTCTTCGGCAGCCTGCACTATGACATCATGGTGCACGGCCCGGCACGTCCTCGGAAGGGTGAAACCGTGACGGGGGATCACTGGCACCCGAAATGCGGCGGCAAGGGTGGCAATCAGGCAGTCTCGGCAGCGAAGACAGGGATACCGACGTCGATGATTGGTGCGGTCGCGGACGACGATTTCGGCCATGCCCTCACCGACAACCTGGCCCGCAGCAAGGTCGATCATCGCTTCGTCAAGAAAGTGACCGGGGTCGGTAGCGGCATGAGCGTCGCAATCTTCGACAGTGAAGGCGACTACGGCGCGGTCATCGTTTCCGGTAGCAATCTGATGTTGGGACAAGTGGATGTGGATGCAGCTTCGAAGGCGTTCGTCGACGGAGCGCTGCTGGTCCTGCAGAATGAGGTGCCTGATCACGCCAACGTCTCGGCGGCCAAGGCCATGAAGGTCGCGGGCGGAACAGTGGTTCTCAACGCCGCGCCCGCGCGACCTCTCTCGGCCGATTTGCAGCAACTGGTCGATGTCCTGGTGGTCAACGCCATCGAGGCCGAGCAGTTGGCCGAGCTTCCAGTTGTCGACACACTCGAGGGTGCCGCGAATGCCGCGAAACTGCTCGCGGCGAAATTCCCCGTCGTGGTCGTGACGGCGGGCGGCGATGGTGTCGCCTGCGCGACCCGGGAAGGTGATGCGTTCTCGATCGAGGCGATCAAGGTGGAACTGGTGAGCACCCATGGTGCCGGCGACGAATTCACCGGCGTTCTCGCCTCAGAACTCGCGCGTGGAAGTGGAATTCGTGCCGCAATCGAGGCCGCGAACCATGCGGCGGCGGTTCTGGTGAGCACGCCACGGGCAAACTGAAATCGTCTCGGCGAACATTGGCTTCGCGTCGGTCATTTCGGGGACATGCCGGATGTCGATTGGCATCGATCCACTTGTTCCGCGGGCTGATCTGCGCGCTTTCGCTCCATCCGCACGACAACGCTACCGCCATCGGCAGTCCGGCGCGCGCCAAGCGCCTTGACCGAAAAGAGCGCGTAGATGATCAGCGGAAGGCAGGCGAGATAGGATGTCCTGATGCCTGCATATTCGGCAATTAAACCGAGCAGAGGCGGCGCCAGGAAGAAGACGACGAAGGTCATCTGGCCGAGAGCGGCGACGTTGAGATATGCCGCGCGATCGGTACGCTGGGCGGCCGCCGAGACGGCGAGGGGGTAGACCGCGCTGCAGCCGGCGCCCATCAAGGCGAAGCCCGCCAGTGCGACATAGGAATGCGGTGCGCCCCCGACGGCGCAGATGCCAATCGCCGAAAGAACAAGCAGCATCGTGGCGACGGCGCGCGCACCAAACCGATCGACCAGCGGATCAACGAACAGGCGCGCCAGCGCCATGCAAAAGGTAAAGAGTGTCAATCCCAGTCCGCCGATGAAGGGCTCGACTGAAAACACGTCGCGCATATAGATCGCCGACCAGTCGATCCCGGCACCTTCGACGAGGAAGGCGGCGATGCCGATGACACAGAGCGGCATTAGTCCCCAGGTAGGAAGCGCTACCGGCGGCGCCTTGCCCTCGTCCTCCGTAATCCGCGCTGGCGCATTGCGCATGCCGGCGATCGCCCAGATGCCGATGACGAGGACCGCGACAAAGGTCACGGCGAGATGTAGCTGCATCGAAATACCGGCTTGGCGGACGACCGAAGAGACAAGCGCCGTGACGAAGAAGCCGAGGCTCCAGAAGCCATGGGCTCTGTTCATCACGCCGCGTCCCAGCTGCGCTTCGATGCGGTCGATCTCGACATTGAGATTGATCTCCAGCGCCCCGGCGAGCAGCCCTTCGACGAAAAGCAAACAGAACACGGCCGGCGCAGCGCCGATCCATGGCACGAGCGACAGCAGCGCAGATGTGCCGAGAACTGTAATGAACGCCGTCGTCCGCGCGCCGAGCCGGGCGATCAAGGGCGAAGACAAAGTCAACGAAATCAAGGCGCCGATCGCAGCCCCTATCAACGTCAACCCGAGCTCAGACTTATCGACGCCAAGCGCATCCTGCAAATCCGGCATCCTCGACAGCAGCGCCCCCAGCGACACGGCGAAGAGAAAGAAGCAGACATAGATCCGCTGTTGCGGCGCAATTTTCATGATGCAACTCCGGGGATTGACGCTTCGAAGCAGACGAGCGCTTTTAGATCTGTGATGAATACCTCACATGGCCGGAGATCAGAACTTGTTTCTGAGCGGATGCGACGGAGCACGCGGTTTGCCAGACATTCTTCGTGATCACTCGCCCGGTCGACTGCTCGATCCGGCGAAGGATATAGAAACTCGCAACTGACCGCGGCAGGCGTGCGCCCTGGATCCAGGAGAGGAGGCTGTCGAATGTCTCGTTCCATCGGAGGACGGCGCGGTCGAGCTGCCAATAGCTGTCGCCGAACCGGCGCATATGATAGAGCATCGCCTGTCGGGAACACATTGTTGCACTGGAGATAGGAAATCGACACGAAGACCGTGAGCGACGCAGCCGGCCGCATTATCGACCTCTATCGTCGCCATGCTGATGCGTGGACAGCGGCGCGCGGCACGGCACTGTTGGAGCGTGCATGGATCGACCGGTTTGCAGAGATGCTGCCACGAATGGCGGCGGTGCTCGATATTGGTTGTGGCTCAGGTGACCCAATCGCTCGGTACCTTGCTGGCGGAGGTCATCTGATTACAGGCGTGGACAGTTCGCCAGAAATGATCTCCATATTCCGGACCAATCTTCCCGGCGAGACAGCGCAAGTGGGGGATATGCGCTCCCTGAAACTGGATCGGAGATATGGCGGGCTGATCGCTTGGGACAGCCTGTTTCACCTTGCTCCTTCCGATCAGCGCATGATCTTCTCCATCTTCCGCGACCATGCTGAACCGGAAGCACCATTGCTGTTCACGAGTGGTCCCGCCTTCGGCGAAGTTATCGGCACGCTGGAGGGGGAACCTCTCTATCATGCCAGCCTCGATCCCGACGAATACCGCATGCTGCTCGACCGGAATGGCTTTGACGTTGTTGCCCATGTTGCGGAAGACCCAGATTGTGGCGGGCGCACGGTCTGGCTGGCGCGTCAGCGCTATGCGTAAAGCGTCGCGGAAATCCCAAGATCGCCCTGTCACTTTCTGCACCAACTGGAACAGCTGGGCGGGCCGGCAACAGATGGCCACCCGGAGCATACTCAGGCATATTCTGCGTTTTGCGAAGGCCGCCTTAATCCGGTAGAGAGCGGGGCGCCCGTCTCGATTGCCGCCGGCGCGATCAAGCTAGCCCCAGATTCGAACGACTCAAAACTGCTTGCACAGCCACCACCTTGAAAGGCTCACGGATGGTCAACCTTGTTGACGGACTGATTTTCGCAGGGTCGGCTTACGTGCACGGCAAGGCTTCGGGCAATGTTGTTGCAAGCGATCTGGAACTGAGTTTCTGGGGCGGGGTCGATCCCTGGACCGGCGAGGTGATCGATCGGCATCACCCCTTGAGCGGCCGCGGTCTCAAAGACCATATCCTCGCGATCCCGGGGGGCAGGGGGTCCTGCTCTGGTAGCGGCGTGATGTTGGAACTGCTGCTCAATGGCAATGGTCCCAAAGCGATGTTGTTCGAGCGAGAGGAGGATATCCTCACGCTCGGTGTCGTGATCGCCGAGGAGGTATTCGGTCAATCTATTCCCGTTGTAACGCTCGCGCCCGAGAATTTTCGCAAGGTGGTGAGTTCGGCATTTGTCGAGATCGACGGAAACGTTGTTGCCTGTTCCACCGACGGGCTGGCAATGGACGCCATTCCGTCGCATAGCAAAGACTCTGCCCCTCTTTTCGGTGAAGTCGCATTGTCGGAGCGGGATAGAGCTTATCTGGCTGGTGCTCACGGCAAGGCTGCACAATCGGCGATCCGCATCATCCTGCGAATGGCGAAACTGCAGGGCGCCACACAATTGATGGATGTCTCACAAGTCCACGTCGACGGCTGCATCTACACCGGACCGGGCTCGCTTTCGTTTGCCGAAAAACTGCGGGATCTGGGCGGGCGCGTTGTGGTGCCGACAACGCTCAACTCGATTTCGGTCGATCATCGACGCTGGCGCTCGCAAGGTATTGATCCCGTCCTGGGCGAGCCGGCCAGTCAGTTGGGTGACGTCTATGTCGAAATGGGTGCGCGGCCGACCTTCACCTGCGCGCCTTATCTGCTCGAGACGGCTCCCAAGATCGGCGAGCAGGTGGCCTGGGCAGAATCGAATGCCGTCATCTACGCCAACAGCGTTCTTGGTGCGCGGACAATGAAATATCCGGACTTTCTCGACATTTGCATCGCACTAACCGGCCGCGCGCCTCTGGCAGGCCCACATATCGACAGCAATCGCAAAGCCGGGCTGCTTGTCAGTGTCGCTAATATCGAAAACATCGACGATAGCTTCTATCCGCTGCTCGGTTATCACATTGGTGCGCTGGCATCGAACCTTATCCCTGTCGTCTCCGGTCTTGATCAGGCCGGTCCAACCAATGACGATCTCAAGGCCTTCGGCGCCGCGTTTGCGACCGTTTCCAGTGCACCGATGTTTCACATCGTGGGGGTGACGCCCGAGGCAAAGACGCTGGATGCCGTTGTCCCCTCAGCCATCAGCATCCCTTCGATCGATCTTCGGCTCGAGGAACTCGCGCCGAGTTGGGAGGAACTCAACAGCGCCGACGATGAGCGCGTCGATCTCGTCTCGCTCGGCAATCCGCATTTCTCGATCAGCGAAATCGAGAGGCTCGCGTCTCTGTGCAGCGGTCGAAAGAAGCATGTGGATGTGGCGATGGTGGTTACCTGCGGACGCGCAACGTACGATAAGGCCAACGAAGCCGGGCTGATAGCGGCCCTTGAACGCTTCGGGGTGGAGTTCGTGACGGACACATGCTGGTGCATGATCACTGATCCGATTATTCCCACCTTTGCGAAAACCATACTGACGAACTCGGGCAAATATGCCCATTACGGGCCGGGGATAACCGGTCGGCGCTTTTACTTCGGCGGCATTGCCGCATGCGTTGCGGCTGCATGTAGTGGGGTATACAGCAAGGCGGCGCCCAACTGGCTGAGGCAGGCCTAGCTGCCAGCACCAGGTGCGCAGACTTGCGTAACGAGACGGTTGCTGCCTGGGCGGTCGGGGTATCGCCAGCGTGCGCTCGTCTAGAATCTCGATGAAGCAGATGGATCCCCGCGCCGGCTGACATCCGCCTTTCCGATCCTGCGTACCGATGCAGAGGAATGGCGATGAACTCCGGTGCAAGCCGGCCGATCGTCGCCTGACATTTCTAAATAACCATCGCATATTTCGCCCCGAACAGCCACGAACAGATTGCTCGTCTCTCAAGGCGAATTCCCGATCGAGCTCGAACCTGTTTTCGACTTGCACTCCCCGAAGCGTATTGTTGACTGGCGGTCTCGTGCCCGAGCAACCTAGGCGGTGAAGGTTGAAATACACATCCACCATTCACCGCGATCAGCCAGTTACGATTTCGGTCTTGACACGCGGCTGGTTTAGGCTGGAGCTCAGCGGAAGCCGAAGAAGCTCAATATAGCCAGTACGATCACAACGGCGCCTACGAGCCAGATCAGGTTGTTCATCTGATTTTCCTTTCCCAAGTTGTTGTCATCGACCTCGATGAATGCGCCGGACGGCGCAATCTCGGCCACCATTACTGCTGCGGCAGGATGATTTTCTGTTCGGTCGTGTTCTTGACGGGCTTCTGGCCGGGCTCGTGCGACATCGTGCGGGTCGTGCTCTGGAGACTGTCGCCATCCGTGCTCGTCTTCGTCCGCGACTTGCTAAAGGTGCCTTTGTCCACGGCCTGGGCCTTCGTCTGAGACCTGAGCTTGTCGCCGTTGTCGTTGACATGGGTCTTGCTCATGGCCTTGCCGTTAGTGGTTGCAGCGCTCCCGCCTGAGCCGACGGAGGAGGTCGTCCCTTCGTCGGTCTGACACACGCCCGCCGTCCCGACGGAACTCGCAGACGTTGCGCCAGCCGCCGCACTTCCGCCCGTTCCGACAGTTCCAGCCGCGTTGCAGTCCTGTGCCGAGACGCCGGCCGTGGTGGACAAAACTGCGATACTGGCCGCGCCGATCAAACTCATGATCTTCATGTCTGGTCTCCTATTTATTGGGTTTCGTGACAGAGCAGGTGCCGTCCGAGCGCTTGGTGATGACGGTTCCGTCGGGCCGCGTGACACTTGCCGTCGAGTAGCTGTCGACGCTGCCCGCGCCTGCCGAGCTAGCTGACGACGAGGATGCCGCAGTCGACGAGCCGGCGCCGGTCGCACTCGAAGAAGACACCTTGCCGTTTCCGGCGGTGACGGTCGTAGACATATTGCCCGATGAGGTCCGGCCTTCGACCACCGTGCAGGTTGTCCCGTCGTCCAGTTTGATATCTTCCGAGGCAGCCTGACCGGCTACCAAGATCGCGGCTCCATAGATGACGCCTTTGACTGTGTTGATCATTTGCTTTCTCCGGTGAAAGGGCCGACGCCTTGTGGCGCCGGCCGGATGCCTCAGCATGAATGACTGGAGCCATTCTTCTTCATCTGGCCCGGAGCGCAGCCCTTCTTCCCATTGTTCTCATGGGATGAACCGGCTTGGCTTGCGCCGGTGCCGACGGTGCTGCCGGTTTTATCGCCGTCAGTCGACGATGCTCCCGTGCCGACTGAAGAGGCCGAATTGGCGTCACCTGACCCTGCGGCCGACCCACCGGTCCCGACAGAACTGCTCGACGTGCCGCCGCCCGCAGAGGAACCGCCTGTGCCGAGTGTCGATGCCGAACCCGAGCCGGAACCGGAGCCTGCAGCAGAACCACCGGTGCCCACGGTGCTGCTGGACTTGCCGCCGCCTGCCGACGATCCACCTGTGCCGATGGTCGAGGCGGAACCGGAACCGCAGTTTTTAGTTCCGGCAGGGCAGTCGCCACCGCCGGCGGAACTTCCACCAGTACCAACGGTGCTGCTCGAAGTTCCGCCGGCGGTGGCGACTGCCCTGCCGACGGTGCTGGATGACTGCGCGAATGCCGTCGCCGTCGTGCTTGCCAGCAAGGCTGCAGCGAACGCAATGTGGGTGAGCTTGATCATGTGATTTCCTCCGAATGTTTGTGTTTTGCCTTGGGTCAGTTTGACCGGCGGCTGTCTGGCAAACGAAGGGGAGTGCCGGCTGTTCCAAGGCTACGACCTCAGTCCGGGGTGGATCAGACCAAGGTCTAACCCACTGTAACGCATTGTGAATTTGCCCTTGTTTGGCAGCGGTTGATCGGGCTCGCAAGGTGCAGCATGCAGTTTCAAGGCCGGCTGAAGGTCTGCTCTTTAGCGAATTGGTGTCGCAAAGCAGCCTGTCTGATTCATGCCTACTTCATACCGCACACGCGTGCCGGCGGCCGCAATAAGAAGGCGATCGGAAGGCTCCGCCCTATGAACAACGGCAGGTCAGGTGAGGGATCAGCTCAGAGCGTGTCGATCAGCCCTCCGTCCACGCGCATGGAAGCTCCTGTCGTCGCGGATGCCAAAGGCGACGCCAGATAGGTTACCAGGTTGGCAATTTCCTCGACGCTTGCAGCTCGTTGGATAATCGAACCGCCACGATGCTTCTTGACGAAGTCCGCCGCGACCTCCTCGATCGGCTTGCCCGTCTTCGCACGCTCTTCGGCAAGCATCGCCTCGACGCCTTCGGACAGTGTCGGTCCGGGAAGAACCGAGTTCACAGTAACGCCCGTACCAGCCATGCGCTTGGCAAGCCCACGGGCAACCGCGATGTCCGCGGTCTTGCTGACGCCGTAATGAATCATCTCCACCGGTATGTTAAAGCCGGATTCCGACGCGATGAAGATGACGCGGCCCCAGTCGAGCTTCTGCATGCCCGGAAGATAGGCACGTGAAAGCCTGACGGCCGACATGACGTTTACCTGCCAATGGCGATCCCAGACCTCGTCGTCCGCATCGAAGAAGTCGAGCGGCTGGAAGATGCCCGCATTGTTGATCAGGATATCGACATGATGAACCTTGGCGACGAGAGCGTCACACCCTTCAGCGGTTGCGACATCGGCTGGTACGGCGCTCACGCTTCCCCTGGCACCTTCGCCTTTCAGGCGTTCGGCCGCCTTAGCGGTCTTTTCTTCAGACCGTCCGTTGACCACCACGTTCGCACCAGCCCTCGCAAGCTGGCGGGCGATCGCGTAGCCGATGCCTTCGGTAGATCCAGTAATCAGCGCGGTTTTGCCTGTGAGGTCGATCTGCATCTGCGGCTCCTTCTGAGGTTGGATCAGTGAAGGTATGATCTGGCGGTCGGTCTCGCAACAGCCCGCGACGTCGATGATCCTTTCGGGTGGGACCCGTGGCGGTGCCCTGGAAGCGGGTTTGCAAGCTGATCCAGAAGCAGATGACATTCTCTCAGAGTTCGAGCAGTGATCCGGCAAGCGCGACACTTGGAAAGAAGGCAACAGCTCGATTGGCAGACCTAAGGTGTCCGCCGTCCCTTATGAACCGTCCGGAAACCGGTAATTCATTCTCGTATAAATCTGCTCGAATCCGGCCACAATGAGATTGGCGTGAGAGATATTCGGCTCATCGGCCGACGGTTGGGCGGTTTCGACGACGAATGTCTGAACGCCCTGGCTGGCGCCTTGGTTTAGACGCGCGGCAATCAGGGCCCTCTGTGCCCCGCGATTGCAAAACTCGGGAACGGTCGAGCCACCGCCAAGCCAAGCACAGCCGTCTGCCGCATACATCGCGCCGGTCGCAATCGGCCTGCCGTCCAATTCCGCGAAAAAACAGCTCCAACCGTCCTTCCCGACGATCGCTGACCAAAGCGGGGTCAGGTTTGCCGGAAAGTGAAATCCGGCGCACATCATCGAACCGAAGATCTCGGCTTCGGTGACATTGACCTGCCGGGTCGCGACCTCTCCAGAATGGATGAGTGGCGTGGAAGGCGCTGTTCGCCGTAGTTTTGCCCATCCGTGACCTTGGGCAACAAGGCCTCGTTTCCTTATCCAGTCGTGTGTCCGTTGAGGAGCGGTGGCAGCGTTCATTTGTAAGTAGCGTCGGCCCGCCCTTTTGCTCATCCATTCACAGGCCATGTCGAGATCTTCAGGTGCCACGATGCCGAGCACCCGATTGAGACCGATGGCGGGCGCGCTTGGCAGCGATATTGCGCAACCTCCAGCCAATGGCATGCAGCGAAACTCAGCCTGGTCGACGAACGTCTGCGGCGCGATCATGAAGAGGTCGATAAATGCTTTCACTTCGATGATTTCTTCTTCCGGCACCATTTGGTGCGATGCTGACGGGCGATCCATGCTCGTGTCCTTAACGATCAAACGGCCAAACAGACTTCACCGCAGCGACGTCAGCAGCGGTGTAAGCCGGCGGTTGCGAGCGGGGTTAAGTCAGGAAGTCCGCTATCGCGGTGGCAATTTCTCGGGAATGCGTCTCCAACGCGAAGTGGCCGGTATTGAGGAGCTGGATCTCAGCGTTCGGGAGATCGCGTCTAACGGCCTCCGCACCTGCGGGCAGGAAGAAGGGATCCTTGTCGCCCCAGATTGCCAGGAACCTGGGTTGATGCCGGCGGAAATATGCTTGAAACATCGGATACAGGACCACGTTGCTCGCGTAGTCGAGCGCAAGGTCGAATTGGATTTCTTCACTATCCGGACGCGCCATGTAGAAGGCATCGAGCGAATAGCCATCGGGAGACACGTTCGATAAATCCGAAACACCGTGTTCGTACTGCCAGCGGATGGCGAGAGGTTTCATGATCTCGCGCAGGGCATCGCGGTTGGCGGTCGTGGGATCGGACCAGTATCGCCTGATCGGATTCCAGACGTCGCTCAACCCCTCCTCGTAGGCATTGCCATTTTGGGAAATGATTGCCGTCACCCGCTCGGGAAACTTCATCGCGACGCGGAAACCGATGGGCGCTCCGATATCGAAGGCGTAAAGAGCAAACCGCCCGATGCCCAGCGCCTCAATGAACCTCTGGATGATGCGGGCAAGATTGTCGTACGTGTAGGCAAAATTTGTGCGCGCAGGCGCTTGCGACTGGCCAAACCCTGTAATGTCGGGTGCGATGAGGTGAAATCGGTCCGCAAGCAGTGGAATAAGATCGCGAAACATGTGGCTCGATGACGGAAACCCGTGCAGCAGTAACAGGGCCGGTTTGGCTGGTTCTCCGGCCTGCCGATAAAATACATCACGACCGTCGATATCAACGCGGTGATGGGTGGTATGCGTCATGTCGTTCTTTCCCCATAGAAACCGAATCGCTGAGACCGGGAGTGCTCTCGCCGTTTATAAGCTCGGACCGGTTGCGCCACCGGCTGTCGTGGCCATAGGCCAGCGCGACCTTTCGGGATTGCTGTTGTTCCAGCCGTCCTCCGCACGCCGTTTCTGTTGCAGAAGCTCGTGAAAACTCCTGCAACTGGGTCTTGTGGCGTTCATTATCTTCCTCGCAAGGCCTCGAGCCGCGTATGCAATTCTGCATTCTCCGACTCCAGTTCGGCTAAGCGTTCACGCAACGCTGCCACCGCTTTCGCGACCTCCTCTTCGGTGTAACGCGGTGTGATATGTTGAGGGCAGTTCCAATCGAAGGCTTCCAGCCGCAGTCGAAAAATCCGCTCTGCTTTTGCTCGGTAGCCGGCGTCGAAAACCAGGTCGGCCAGCGCCGGGTCGGCATCGAGTGTCAGCTTCTCGACATGCATGTAGATCTTGAGGCGGGCTCGTCGCGGGTAATCCACCACAAAGAGACAGGCCCGGTCATTTGCGGCAAAGTTTCCGGTACTGATATATTGGCGGTTGCCCCTGTAGTCGGCGAACGCCAGTGTTTTCCTGTCGACGATTTTCAGAAAGCCCTTTGGACCACCGCGATGCTGAACATAGGGCCAACCGGTTTCCGACACAGAGGCAATGTAGAAGCTGTCCCGTGCAGAGATGAAAGCCAGTTCGCTGTCGGTGAAGCTGTCGGATTCCCGATGGTGGTCGCCTAACCAGATCTGGTCGGCACCCATTTCAGCTTGTGCCAGCCGCACATTCGGAGTGACTGCAACTTCCAAAAAATGGTATGGCATGGGGATCTCCAAAATCTGGAATTTGGTAACGGCTTTTCAGCGGTGCGACCTCGACTTGACGGAAACCTTCGCCACACCGCCGGCAACCATGCCTGATCGTCACTTCTTTGCGACGCGGCGATCCAGGAAATCGTTGATTAGCGGAGCAGCGACGTCCAACTTTTCTTCGAGCAGGAAGTGACCTGAGTTCAGGATATGAAGTTCGGCATCCGGAAGATCCTTGAGATAAGGATGAGCGCCGGCCTCAGGAAAGATGTAATCATTCTTGCCCCAGACGATGAGCGTGGGCGGCTTGCGCTCACGAAAGAAACTTTGGAACGCGGGGTAAAGCGGAACGTTGGTGCGATAATCATACAACATGTCGAGCTGGATATCCTTATTGCCAGGTCGGTCCAGAAGAGCCTGGTCGTGAACCCAGTTGTCAGGGCTGATGCGCGACACGTCTTCCATGCCATCGGTATACTGGAACTTGGTCGTTTCGAGCGTGACCAGACCGGAGAGCGCCCCGCGGCTCTTCTCCGACCCATCGGACCAATAGGTCTTGATGGGATCCCAGAATTCCTTCAGCCCTTCATCATAGGCGTTGCCGTTCTGGATGATCAGCGCACTCACCCGTTCCGGATGTTTCAGCGCCAGGCGGTAACCCACCGGTGCACCATAATCCATGACGTACATTGCGTAGCTTTTGACCGCCAAATGGTCGAGTAACTTGTCTACGATATCGGCGACGCCGCCAAACGTGTAGGCAAACTTACCACGGTCGGGAGACGCGCTTTGGCCATAACCGGGATAGTCCGGCGCGATGACGTGGTATCGGTCTGCAAGAAGCGGGATCAGATTCCGGAACATGTGGGAGGACGTCGGAAACCCATGGAGTAGCAGCACGACCGGAGCGTCGGCCGGGCCAGCTTCCCGGTAGAAGATATCGAGGCCCTCGATCTTTGCGGTTCGGTAGTGGATGGGAACCGGAGCTTCGCGAAGCTCCGCCGTGGCGTGCGCAGGAAGTGCGCTTACCATTGTTGCCGTGGCCATGCTGGCGGTCGCCAACATCAGGCACATGATCAAACTACGCATGATAGTCTCCCCATAGGTCGAGATGAAACGAAAGTTGGTTTCGAGTAAGGGCTGCTTTGGGCCGTTCGGGTCGCGATAAACCACGTCACCGAATGCTGTTGCATCAGTCAGGAAATGGCAGTGATGCAGAATTCCAATGCACGTAGATGTTTGAGTGAGGGCAACGACGGATCAGCCGACGTCGCCATTCGTCAAGGGCTTCTATGCGTAGGAGTAAGCGGGTTTCTGATCGCTCTCAATTGCGATCTAGGTCGCCTGCAACTAGACGGTGGCATTGCAACCATAGACCTTCGTATATCGATTTGTCCTTACGCAACACCTGGAAATCCCGTAACTATTTCCGTCGGACGATCGGCCACCCTTCTCTACTTCCTGACATGAGTCGGAACTTCTAGGCTCGCGAACGTCTCAAACTCTGAACGGAGAGTGCGGTGGAACGAGAGCCGGAAACCGATCCCATTATTGATCTAATCCCCGCCATGGTGTGGTCCGCAACGTCGGAAGGCATGCTCGATTTTGCCAACCAGCATTTTCTCGAGTTCATCGGGGCGCCGCTTGAGGAAATCTCCGGAGTGGGATTCTACAAGCTATTTCATCCTGACGACACGTCACATCTCGCTTCGGAATGGCATGACATCATGGCCTCGAAGCATGCCAGGGAGGTCGTGGGCAGACTGAGGCGCGCAGATGGCCAATATCGTTGGTGCACGCTCCGCCAGAAGCCGCGGCTCGATGCAGAAGGAAATGTCCTGAGATGGTACGGTGTGGTCCTCGATATCGAGGACCGCAAACAGGCCGAAAACGCATTGAAGGAAACGAAGACTGCGCTCGCGGCCAGCGAAGAGAACCTCAGCCTCATCATCAATTCGCTGCCGGTTCTCGTATGGTCAGCGCGACCGGATGGCAGCGCCGATTTTGTCAATAAAAGCTGGCTGGACTATGCGGGTCGTCCTGCCGACCAAATCCTCGGCTGGGGCTTCCTGGACCTTTATCATCCAGACGATATTCCCGGCATGGTGGACATCTGGAAGAGAGACCTCGAGCATTCCGACCACACTGTTTTGAAAGGACGTATTCGCGGAGCAGACGGCAAATACCGTTGGTTTTACTTCTCCGGACGCAAGCTAGTCGACGCCAACGGCGTCGTTCGTTGGTTCGGCGTCAATATCGATATCGAAGACCTGCAATATGCGGAGAACGCTCTTCGACAAAGCGAAGCTGCGCTCAGGGAAAGTGAACACAAGCTCAATCTAATCATCAACACGATACCCGCAATGGCTTGGTCGTGTACCTCGGATGGCCGGCTTGAATATTTTAATCGAAACTTGATCGATTATGTCGGCCTGCCTTTTGAAGAGATCGTCGGCTTCGGTTTTTATCGCATGTTTCATCCTGATGATGTCGAGCCGATGCGTATGGCCTGGGACGATATCGTAGCTTCAAAAAAAAGTCGTCCGGTAGACGCCCGCATCAGACGCGCCGATGGCGAATATCGGTGGTTCAACCTACGGCAAAGCCCCCTTCTGGATCCAGATGGAAACGTTGTCAGATGGTACGGCGTCGTCGTGGATATCGAGGATCGCAAACGGGCGGAAGAGTCCTTGCGACAAAGCCAGAGCGAACTCGCGCATGTGACCCGGATGACGGCAACAGGTGAACTTGCCGTTTCAATTGCCCATGAAGTCAACCAGCCGCTGATGGCAATCGTCACGAATGCGGGCACATGTCTGCGATGGCTACAGCCGGGTCACACCGATCTGGAGCAAGCGCGGCTGGCAGCCGAAAGGATCGTCAGGGACGGGCATCGCGCCGGCGACATTATCACCAGTATCCGGGCAATGGCACAAAAGCTGCCTGCGAAAATTGAGCAAACCGACCTCCGACCTGCCGTGCGCGAGGTGCTGAATCTGTTGACTGGCGAACTTCAAAGGCGCGGGATAGACGTTGTTCTTGATATGGCGGAAGTGCCTATTGAAGTCGTAGGAGACCGGACACAACTGCAGCAAGTCGTTCTAAACTTGATCATGAATAGCGCGGAAGCGATGGCAGCTTCTTGCGAGGCACGACGCATCGTCATCCGATGTACTATAGATGAGGAACTTGTGAAAATGAGTGTTTCGGACACGGGGCGCGGGGTAGCTGTTCACCAGTTGGAGCGCGTTTTCGAAGCATTCTACAGCACGAAGGCCGAAGGCATCGGAATGGGCTTGTCGATATGCCGTTCCATCGTCGAAGCGCATGGCGGCCGGATTTGGGCTACGGCTGCGGAGAACGGGGGAGGGGGACAGTTCACGTTTACCTTGCCTCTGGCAGAGGGCGTGAGCGTCCATGATAGATGATCGCAAAAGAGGCCGGCCGACAGTCATTATCATCGATGACGACCAAAGTGTCCGCGAAGCATTGAGAGGATTGTTCGAGTCTGTCGGACTTGTGGCTGAAACCCATTGCTCTGTGGCCGAGTTTCTTGCTGTGGATGATCCTGATCGTGCAGGCTGCATTGTACTGGATATCCGCTTGCCAGGTCAGAGCGGCCTGGAGTTCCAAGAGGCGCTCGCAAGAGGCGGGCGCCCAAGGTCTGTGGTGCTGATCAGCGCTCATGTGGACGTCGCGATGGCTGTCCGCGCCATGAAGGCCGGAGCTATCGATGTGCTTACCAAGCCAGTGCGGGAGCAGGACCTGCTCGAAGCGGTGAACCGCGCCTTGGCAAGCGATAGCGCTCGCCGGGAAGAGGCAAGCCAAACGGCTGCATTGCGCCAAAGGTATTCCAAACTTACCGACCGTGAGCGGCAGATTATGACACTGGTTGTCGCCGGGAAGCTGAACAAACAAATTGCGGCTGAAGTTCAGCTCGCTGAGGCCACCGTGAAGCTTCACCGCGGTCACATGATGCGAAAAATGCATGCATCGTCAGTTGCAGATCTGGTCAGGATCGCGGGCATTCTGGAGGTGTGAAAGCAGCTCTTGGAGGAGCGGGCTTCGATCCCTTTCAATCCGCTATCGACGTGGACCGATATCGTTCTTGCCCATTTCAAATCCCTTGAAATCTGGCATCGTTCTGCGTACTTTGATATCAAAGTCATCGTTCGTACGGAGGTGATATCAGTGCCGGCGGTCACCATTCGAAATCTTTCTGACGAAACACATCGTGCTCTGCGGGTGCGAGCGGCACATCATGGCCGCAGCACCGAGGCCGAGATCCGTGACATTATCGAAGCCGCTGTCCGTCCCTCTGAACGCGTGAAGCTAGGTTCCTTACTGGCAGCTATTGGCCGTGAAGCTGAGCTTTCCAATCTGGATGTCGAAGCGCTTCAGAATAATCGCGATGACACTCCTGCTGTACCGATGCCCTTCGAATGATCTTGTTGGACACCAACGTCTTATCCGAACCGTGGAAACCGGCTCCCGATGAGCGAGTGGTCGCCTGGCTAGATGCCCAAGCCATCGAGACGCTGTTTCTTTCCGTAATGACGATTGCTGAACTTCGCTTCGGGATTGCGGCCATGCCGCTAGGGAAGCGACAAACCATCCTTCACGATCGACTTGAGGGCGAAGTGTTGCCGCATTTTTCCGAGCGCATCCTGTCCTTCAATCTGGCGAGTTCGCAGTTCTACTCGGAACTGATGGTGCGCGCGCGAGTCTCTGGGAGGACTATCGGCACGTCTGATGGCTACATTGCAGCTACAGCAGCAGCGAACGGCCTCGCGGTCGCAACTCGCGATACAAGCCCGTTCGAGGCTGCCGGGTTGAAAGTGATTAATCCCTGGGCCCGATAACGATAGTCTGAATCCACCTATGGTTGGTTCACTTCGCTTCAAGTGCTTCCGGTTCGACGAATCTTCCAAGAGGGCTGGTCTGGATCAGGCGTTACGCCGCCAATTGCCAGGCGTGGTGCCGACCATAGCTGCAAAGACGCGCGTGAAATGGCTTTGGTCCGCGAAGCCGCAGGCGATGGCCACTTCGGCGAGTGGAGTGTCCAAGTTCCGCAGGAGGTTGCGGGCCCGGTCTATTCGCTCCCGTAGGACCCATTGATAGGGCGTCATGCCAGTCGTCTCGCGAAAGGCACGAATGAAATAGCCGCGCGACAGGTTGCAGACCTGGGCAACCTCTGAAATCGACACGTTGCCGTCGAGGTTTTCGAGAAACAGGCTTTTTGCCAGATCCTCATGCGCACGCGAAAGGCTACCCGTCCTGTTGCAGGCTTTCGCGGGCCGGCCTCCGTAGCGCTGAACGAGGTAGGTGCCGATGGCAGTCGCCATCTGGTCGACGAACAGCGCGTTCGCCTCGTCTGGCTTTTCCAGTGCCGGGATCAGCGCCCGAGCGAGATTGGCAAGTACGATATCTTTTGATGCAGTTTCAGCTGATAGCGACGTCACGCCGGGCATTTCAGCATCATCGGCGATTTTGGCGAGGGACGCCGGCGAAATTTCAAACAACACGAAATCGAAAGGACCGCGGAGATCCGCCTTGTAGGCGTTCGAGAGATCGCGAATATAGATCGAGTTGTCGGCAAATTCGTGGAAAGTCGCATGATGTTCGTGGAAGATGCGCCGCGTGTGGCCACCGAGCGAGGAAACCCCGACCACGAAACCTCGGTCGCTCGCCGGCGTCATGACCTGATCGAGTTTCGTGTTGTCTGTCGCCTTCCGAAAGATATCGATGTCTGAACCAGGTAGGCTTTGGTTGACCGACAACTGCTTCAACGAGCACCCGAACCCGTCAGTCGAGTTTCCAGTGGAAGATGGGTGGCGGAGGGGGAGAACTTGGACCACGACGCACTTCTTTCATTTTTTAAACACGCGAACACCGGACCTGCCAGCCTTGGCAGCTTTCTAAACCATGTCTACCTCATAATAATTTGCAAAATCTGCCCCGCGAGGATCCTTTTATTCAAGATGGACAGTCGAGACCCGTGTAGGAAAATATCAAGCGCGGCATCTCGTCGGTAGGGCTATATAGTCCCCAGTCAGGATGATCGAGACACATATGAGTGAAGCGTTGACGGTCAGTGAGAAAATTGCGGCGTGTTTTGGGATCAATGCCGCAAGGGCGCTGGCGATCAGGCCTCTTTACGAAGAAACGCTTACTGTCGTCCATCTCGAGCACTCCTATGACAACAGCGAACATACAGTCTTACTGCCGGCCGATGATGCTTTTCTGGTCGTGCTCTATCTCGTCGACGTCGATCATTGTGACATCCTGCCGGACGGGGCACGGACGCCTCTGAAGACCTATTCCAGAGGTTCCATGTGTCTCATCAGTCTGAGGAATGGCGCGGCAATTTCGGTTCGTGGCCGCTTCGAAGCGCTCGCATTTCATATCCCAAGCGCGCTGTTCATCGAGCTCGCCGAGGAAGCCGGCGAGCCGCGTATCGATGACCTTACAACCTGCCGCGGGATTGACGATCAGGTGGTCCGCAACATAGGCGGTGCGCTGATGCCGATGTTCGACATGCCGGACGAGGTCAGGGACACACTGCTTCCTCATATAGGATTAGCGCTAAGCGCCCATCTTGCGCATCGTTACGGACGGTCTCCCATCCAGCACCTTTCAGGCACCGGTCAACTGTCTCCGCTTCAGGAAAAGCGTATCAAGGCGTACATCGCCGCGAACCTGTCGGGCGGCACGCCGGTGGATAAGATCGCCGAAGCGTGCGGGTTTTCAGTCGATGCGCTCTGTTCCGGATTTTTGCGCACGACCGGGCAGTCCGTTTCGGAATGGATTGCGTCATATCGAATGAGCAGAGCCCAGTCGCGGCTGAGCAGAACCGGTGAAACGATTGCCCAGATCGCTGAAGAGTGCGGGTTTCCGAATGAAGATGAATTCGTCGCAAGCTTCACGAAGGCCGAGGGAGTGCCTCCCGCAGCGTGGCGCTTGCGCAACCGGCACTGACAAAAAGCCATCGAGCAGCACTGCGCTTGAGCGAAGAATCAGAAAAGGAAACGCACGGTGACCCACTATAGGCCGAGCTTCTGCAGCCGGATCCGGGTGCGGCGAAAATGGCCCCACCCGGACGGTCCGATTAAGCCTGGATAAATGCCAGGAGGTCGGCGTTCAGGACGTCGGCATGCGTTGTCAGCATGCCATGCGGATAACCCTGATAGACCTTCAGGGTGCCGTTTTGCACGAGCTTGACGGATAGCTTGCCGGCGTTGTCGATCGGCACGACCTGGTCGTCGTCGCCGTGCATGACGAGGGTCGGAACAGTGATTGCCTTCAGGTCGTCGGTCTGGTCGGTCTCGGAGAAGGCCTTGATCCCATCGTAATGGGCCTTGGCGCTGCCCATCATGCCCTGTCGCCACCAATTCTGAATGACCCCGGGATAAACCTTGGCGTCGGGACGGTTGAAGCCGTAGAACGGACCGGTGGGGAAATCGACGAACAGCTGTGCGCGGTTCTCGGCTACCCCCTTGCGAATGCCGTCGAAGACCTCCATCGGAAGGCCGCCCGGATTTGTCTCGGTCTTGAGCATCAAGGGCGGAACGGCTGAAACCAGGACGGCCTTGGCGACGCGGCCGGCCGGCTGGCCGTATTTTGCCACATAGCGAGCAACTTCGCCGCCGCCGGTTGAATGGCCGATATGAACGGCGTTCTTCAGGTCAAGCGCTTCAACCACGGCGAATGCGTCGGCAGCGTAGTGATCCATGTCGTGACCGTCGGAAACCTGTGCAGAACGACCGTGGCCTCGGCGGTCATGGGCGACGACGCGGTAACCCTTTGCCAGGAAGAATAGCATCTGTGCATCCCAATCGTCCGACGAGAGCGGCCAGCCATGGTGGAAGACGATCGGCTGGGCATCCTTCGCACCCCAATCCTTGTAGAAGATTTCGACGCCGTCCTTGGTGGTGATGTAGCCCATTCTATTGTCTCCTTCGACTGGGGTGGGGGTGGAAGAAATGTTGGCGGCAAACCCGAAAGATGTGGGAAGTGCCATGGTAGCTGCGGCGGCAGCTCCGGACAGCAAGGCGCTGCGGCGGGTGATGGAGGGGAAGTTCTCGGTCATTTCGCGTACCGTTGTCCTTTCAAGGCAATGATTTGCGGGCAGCGGTGGATGCCGGTCTGCCGCGTTGTTAGGCGGCTCTCGGCCGGTTGATTGTCAGGAAATGCCGCACGACCGGCTTGTCCGTCCCTGAGTGATAGGCGAGGAGGTGGGCTTGCAGGTCGGCATCGGCATTGGAAACCCTCTTGTGCTGGCGAAGATGCTCGGCCCAGGATTCGACCATGAACCATTCGACAATCTTTTGCGGATCGGCGGAGTCCTCCGTCACCCCCCATCCGTAGGCGCCGTCCCGCCGCCGCTCGTGAGACATCTCATCCAGCGCATGCAGGAAGGCTGCGCGATGATGTTTTTCGACAAGGTATTCTATCAGGATCAGAACAGGTCCACGGTCATGGGCCACAGGCTCGGCGACCAAGGGTTCTGGCCAGTGATTGGAGGGCACCATATCCGCGTCGCCGGCCGGCAGCTTCAAGCGATGCATGACGAAGCCCGCAACGATCAGTCCCACCGCGCCAATCAGCAGCGCTCCCGGCACCCCGGCAGCTTCACCAACGGCACCCCAGCCAAGGCTACCTGCCGTCATCGCGCCATTGAAGACGGTGAGATAGACCGCCAGGCCGCGACCGCGGACCCAGTTCGGAAGCACGGCCTGCGCTGCGCCGTTCAGGGTGGTCAGGGCAGTGATCCACGCGCCCCCGAGAAAGAGCAGGACGATGATGGCAACCGATTTTGGCGGTGAGAGCGACAAAGCGGCCATGACGAGTGCCGTGATAACAGCGGCACCGAGAAGCAGGCCATCGGCATTGAAGCGTTCGCGCAGTTTAGGCATGATCAATGCGCCGCCGATCGCGCCAGCGCCGACAGCGCCAAGCAGGATGCCGTAGAAGCCTGCGTCACCACCGAGCAATTGTCGGGCGACGAGCGGCAGGAGTGCCCAGATGGCACTGGCAAAGGCAAAGAAGATCGCCGCGCGCAAAAGGACGACATGCAAGGGTCTGCTGGCGCGGGTATAGCGCAGGCCCGCACGGAACGCGCCGAAGAAGCCTTCAGCCAGCGCATCATTGGTGTTCTTTGCCCGCGGCCACCAGACGAGCGCCGCGATGACGACGAGATAGCTCGCAACGTCCGCGCCATAAGTGATGCCGGCGCCGAAGGCGGCAAGGAGCAGGCCGCCGGCAGCGGGCCCAATCGACCGGGCGATATTGATGCCGAGCGAATTGAGCGCGACGGCGCTCTTGACGTCCTCTCTCTTCACCAGTTCCGGCACGATAGCTTGCCAGGTCGGTCCCATTAACGCGGCGCCGATACCACCAAGGAAGGTCAGGCCGATCAGCGCACTGACTGAAAGCATGCCGGTATTTGCCAGGATCATGAGGCTTACGCTGACCGACGCGAGCAGGATTTGCACGGCAATCAGGAACCTGCGGCGATCGAGAATATCGGTGAGCACACCCGCAGGTATTGCCAGAAGGAAGATCGGCAGGGTTCCGGCCGCCTGCACCAGCGCGACGGCGGCCGGCGAGGCCGACAGGTCGGTCATCAGCCAGGAACTGGCGACATCACGCATGAAGCTGCCGGTATTTCCGAGGACGGTTGCAGCCCAAAGAACTGCAAAGACTGGCTGCGCAAGGGGAGCAAAGCTGCCCCCGGAGGATTTGAGAGTGCTCATTTGCAAGCTCCCTTGGTCAGATCGTTTGCGGCGACAATGATGAAGGCGCCAGCCAGCCCCAGATGTTCGAAGAAGGCGTTGGTTGCCATGATGCGATCCATTCCCAGGGGCATTTCCCAGAACCGGAGGGCGATAAGGGTGGCAAAGAGCGTGAAGCCGGCGAGCGCCAGCGCTGCCAGCCAACGCAGGAAACCGGACAGGATCATCGCGGAGGCCGTGAGTTCGAACACGATCACGGCGACCGCGAAGAAGGCAGCCGGATGAAGGCCGAAATGCTCCATCTCGCCGATTGCACTCTGGAAGTCGAAGAGCTTGGTCAGCGGCCCCTGGATATAGGCCGCGCACAGGGCAAGCAGCGCAAAGGTTCGGGTGACGGGTGCGGCAACGATCCCGGCAATACGCGGGCGCCAGCTTTTGGTGGAGAGAATGTCGTTCGTCATGTCGGTTCCTGCAATGTTGGCCGCTCCGGCCATGCGGCGGCGTTGTTTCCATCTGATGGAACGATATTGGCCGCAAAGATTAGCGCCAACAATTGCATCAAAAATTGAGATTCTCTTGCGATATTCGCAACAGTCTGCGGGGCAGCGACCTGATGCTGCCCCATGGAAGACATTGGAAAAATCACACAGCCCAACAGGCACAACCAAGCGCGCCGAAGAAGCCCTTGAGATCGGCGATCGGCAGTTTCGATGTCCAGGCACCGGCGTGGTCGTGACCGTGGACGTTGCAGGAAGTGGCGCAACCGCATGTCGAGATCGCAGTCCGGCGCAAGGAATTCATGCCGGCGCCTTGCGGTTCGCCCCATGCCGCATAGCCGCCGAATGTGCGAACGGGTGACCAGTCCGGCATGGCGGGCGGGACATCGTTCTCGTCCAGCCCCGAGAATTCGCCCGCAGCGTAGACGATCTTGCCGCCGACCATGGTCAACTGCGAGGTGAGGTACGAGATCTCGTCTTCCGCGCAGGAGAAGAAGTCCTTGTCCGGGACGACGACGTCGGCGAACTGGCCGTTTTCGATCCGCCCCTTCTTGCCTTCCTCGTTGGAGAACCAGGTGACCTTCTCCGTCCACATGCGCAGTGCCGTCTCGCGATCGAGGCAGTTGGCGCGCGGGTAAAGTTGCATCCCGCCAACCGTCTTTCCGGTCACCATCCAGGCAAGGGAAACCCATGGATTATAGGAGGCGACACGGGTCGCATCGGTCCCTGCCGAGACGTTGACACCCTTCTCGAGCATGCGCCTGATCGGTGGCGTGGCCTCTGCGACGCCATGGCCGTAGCGCTCCACGAAATATTCGCCCTGATAGGCCATGCGGTGCTGGGTGGCGATGCCGCCGCCGAGCGCCGCGATGCGGTCGATCGAACGATCCGAGATCGTCTCGGCATGGTCGAAGAACCAGTTGAGACCTTCGAGCGGAATGTCCTTGTTGACCTTCTCGAAAACGTCGAGCGAACGGGAGATGGTCTCGTCGTAGGTGGCGTGAAGCCGCCAAGGCCAGCGGTTTTCGGCCAACACCCGAACGACGTCCTCCAGTTCGCCCTCCATTTCCGGCGCCATTTCGGGCCGTGGCTGGCGGAAGTCCTCGAAGTCAGCCGCGGAGAAGACCAGCATTTCGCCAGCGCCGTTGTGGCGGAAGTAGTCATTGCCCTGCTTGTATTTGACCGACTGCGTCCAGTTGAGGAAATCCTGCTTCTCTTCCTTCGGCTTCTGCGTGAACAGGTTGTAGGCCAGACGCACCGTCAGTTGATCCTCACCCGAAAGCTTCTGGATCACCGCATAATCGTCCGGATAGTTCTGGAAACCGCCGCCGGCGTCGATCACGCCGGTAATGCCCAGCCGGTTGAGTTCGCGCATGAAATGGCGGGTGGAGTTGACCTGGTATTCGAACGGAAGCTTCGGCCCCTTCGACAAGGTCGAATAGAGAATGCCAGCATTCGGCTTGGCGAGCAGAAGGCCGGTCGGATTGCCGTTGGCATCGCGGGTGATCTCGCCGCCAGGAGGGTTCGGTGTATCTCTGCCATAGCCGACGGCGCGGAGCGCTGCGCCGTTCAGCAGCGCGCGGTCATAGAGATGGAGCAGGAAGACCGGGGTATCGGGCGCGATGGCGTTGATCTCGTCGATCGTCGGCAGGCGCTTCTCCGCAAACTGGTGTTCGGTAAAACCACCGACCACGCGAACCCATTGCGGAGCCGGCGTGATCGCCACCTGTCGCTTCAGCATGTCCATCGCATCGGCAAGCGACCGGACACCATCCCAGCGGAGTTCCATGTTGAAGTTGAGGCCGCCGCGCACGACGTGGGTGTGGTTGTCGATCAGACCGGGCAGCATGCGCTTGCCTTTCAGGTCGATGATCTTCGTATCCGGTCCGGCGAGCGTCATCACCTCGCTGTCGGTTCCCACCTCCAGAAACACGCCGTCCTTGACGGCGACGGCGGTGGCGTTCGGATTTGCGCGATCAAGCGTCGTGATCAGTCCGTTGTGAAGAACGATATCGGCGTGCATGGAAGCAGCTCCCGTCTTGATGGGATCGGCGGCGTTCGCCGGTGAAAAAAGATTTGAAAAGGCAAAGCTCGACGCTGCGCCCAGGAATGTGCGGCGCGTGGTCATCAGCTTTTCCCCGACGTCGGATCTTCACGAGGCAGGGTCAGGTTTGTGCCGCCCTTCGGAAGGTGCCCGAACATGTGCGGCTTGACCTGGTGAAGCCAGGAGACGGCGGCGGGCTCGCGTGCCCAGATGCTTTTTGCCAAGGGCACCAGCTGCTCACCGACGAGGATGCCGAGCAGGCCGATGAGGGCGACAACGGGCGGGGCGGGCGAACGGACATTGAGCAGGCTGTATATTACGCCCACCAACAGGCCGGCACCGAGGGACAGCAGATAGATTTTCATCGCGGATCACCTTCGCTTGGAGAGAAGCAGTTCACCCCGGCTGGCGACCGCCTGCCGGGGTGATGACGGTTTTACTTCGCAGGGTTCGGGCCGATCCGCTTGCCATGGCGGACCCGCTCGGCGCCGCCGTGAACGTGAGTGACCGCATAGTCGATACCCATGCCGTAGGCGCCGGAATGCTCCTTCACCAGCGACGTGACCGCGTCATAGGTTTCCTTGCGTGCCCAGTCGCGCTGCCATTCAAGCAGGACCTGCTGCCAGGTGACCGGAACGACACCCGCCTGCACCATGCGGTCCATTGCATATTTGTGCGCGTCGAGCGACGTGCCGCCGGACGCATCGGCGACCATGTAGATCTCATAGTCTGTGTCGTTCATGCAGGAGAGCGCAAAGGTCGTGTTGCAAACCTCCGTCCAGAGGCCGGCGACGACGATCTTCTTGCGGCCATCGGCGGCATTCTTGGCAAGCGCGTCGCGGACGTTCTGGTCGTCCCAGGAATTCATCGAGGTGCGCTCAAGGATATCATTGTCCGGGACGACGGCGAGCAGTTCCGGGAAAGTGTTGCCCGAGAAGCTGTCGGTCTCGACGGTGGTGATGGTGGTCGGGATGTTGAAGATCCTGGCAGCCTTGGCCAGACCGACGACGTTGTTCTTCAAGACCTGGCGGTCGATCGATTGGACGCCGAAGGCCATCTGCGGCTGCTGGTCGATGAAGATGATCTGACTGTTCTGCGGGGTTAGGACCTGAAGCTTGCTGGACATCTCGTGTCTTCCTTTGACTGGGTTGAAGCTAGGTAATGGGGCAGGAAAGGCGGCACGTCTTGAAAGTTATGCCGCCTTATTGTTGGAAAGCGACGTCAGGCGGCGAGCGGTGTCAGCCCGGCCTCGATCTGGTCACGATAAGGCTCGTAGCGAGCCGGCAGTTTCAAAGCCTCGCCGAGGTGTGCCGTGTCTTCGTCGCGGTCGAAACCGGGTTCGTTGGTGGCGATTTCGAACAGGACGCCGCCGGGTGTCCGGAAGTAGATCGCCCAGAAGTAATCGCGGTCGATGACAGGCGTCACCTGGTATCCTGTATCCATCAGGGCCTTGCGGACTTCGAGCTGCTTTGCGCGGTTCTCGACGGCGAAAGCGATGTGATGCACGGAACCCGCGCCCTGCCTTGCGAAAGGCGTTTTCGGAAGGACTTCGAGGTCGATCGTGTCGGCACCATTGCCGCCGGGGATGATGAAGCGGGTGACGTCACCATCCGTTTCAGTGCGCTGGTAGCCCATGAAACCGAGCAGTTCGGACGTGGCAGCGGCGTCATGCAGGCGGAATCTGGCACCGGTGAAGCCGTGGATGCCGACGCTTTCGTCGATGCCGGCGCCAGTCCAGGCCTTTCGGCCATCGGTTTCGGTTTCGACAAGGGCAAACCCTTCGCCGTCCGGCCCTTTGAACAGGAGGCGGGGAGCGCCAAAGGCAGTGTCAGTCTGCAGACTGCCGGTTCCCTTTGCCGATAAGCGATCCTGCCAGAAGGACAACGAGCCCTTGGGCACCGCGAACTGTGTGTCACTGACTTCGCCGACGCCGGGACGGCCGCGCATCACGTCGGGAAACGGGAAGTAGGTCATGACGGAGCCGGGGGTACCGGCCTCATCACCGTAATAGAGGTGGTAGACGTTGGGATCGTCGAAATTTACGGTCTTCTTGACGCGGCGCAGGCCAAGCGTGCCCGTGAAGAACGCGTTGTTCTGACGGGCATCCGATGCCATCGACGTGATGTGATGCAGTCCCTTGATATCCTTGATCATGATCCTCGCCCTTCCGCGGCTGTGTTGGTTTGTCTGGTGTGATTGAAAATCTACGTCCGTTGATCAGGCGTGGAAATTGCAATAATAGTTGTCAGTGAATTGCCATTGGTGAAATAATCGATGAACGACTACAAGCTGCTCCGAACCTTCCTGCTGGCTGCCGAGAAGCGGAGCTTCGCGCAGGTCGCGCGCGAGCTCGATATGACGCCCGCAGCCGTCACCCGGGCGATTGCGGCCCTGGAAGAAGATCTGGGCGTGCAACTCTTCGTGCGCACCACGCGCCAAGTGTCGCTGACGACGGATGGCGCGATCTTCGCCGCCCAGATACAGCCGGCGGTGCAGGCGCTCGACAACGCGCGCAAGGACGTGATGAATTCCCACAAGGCGGATCATGGCCGCCTTCGCATCAGCGCGCCGACCTGGTTCGGCCAGCAGGTCCTGCCGCCCATCCTCTCGGCATTCAGGGAGCGCTATCCCAAGATCAGCTTCGAAATCTCGCTCGCCGATGGACTCGTCGACATCATCGACGACGATTATGATCTGGCGATCCGCATTTCCGCGGCACCTTCGGACAAGTTCACGATCTGGCGCAAGATCAGCGTCGTGCGCCGTATCCTCGTCGCAGCGCCCGGCAGCCGGTTTTGCGACATGAAGCACCCGAACGAGCTCATTCCCGACGATTGCCTGGCCTATAGCGGCGAAAGCAAACGGGAGACCTGGTCACTGTCGGACGGCAGTGGCAGCGCCACGATTTCTGCAGGCCGTGCATTCAGCGCCAATAGCGGAGAGGTGCTGGCGAGCATGGCGGCCGACGGCGTCGGGGTCACCATGCTGCCCAAGTTCCATGTCGCCGAGCATCTGCGGACCGGACGGCTCGTCCACGTCCTGCGGGACTGGTCGCCGCCAGACTTATGGCTGACCCTGTACTACCCCCCGTACCAGGCCCTGCCGCCGCGCATCGCCTCCTTCTCGAAGTTCTTCGAGCAACAGATCCCGGCGTTCCTCTCGGCGATCGAATGAGCTTTGCCGATAAAGCAGGTGCGGTTGCTCCAACGAGGTCTTTCGAAAAGGAATTTGCAGAATCTTAGGCGGCGCACCAAGGGGCTTCCGGTCCATCTCGGTGGCCGGTCGCTCGATCCCGTTCAAGGCGACAATTTGGAAGTTCGGCGACATCTTCTCCCAATCCAGTCATCTGCCCGGCTTCCACATCAAAATACGCCCAAGAGCCGGACGACGGAAGGTCTGTGGTTGACACGAACTCGGCCCAGGACATAGTCTTTGCGACATTCACCAGGGGGGTCCCGGCAAGGGGCTGAGATACTGCTGGACAATATGGCTTTGCCTGTTGTGGCGCAGTGACCCGTTGAACCTGATCCAGTTCATACTGGCGTAGGGACGGTGCAAGCGCTCGAAGGCTTCGGATTCCCGCGTGGATTACATGCCGGCGTCTTTCCATCATTCCGGCTGATTGACTGGGTCTCCAATTGCAACTTGGAGCCTCAAACCATGACCATTGCCGCAAAGAACGTCACACCCACCGTCACCACCGGCCCGCTACCGGCCTCGCGGAAAATCTACATCCCCGGAGATATGTACTCCGACATCCGCGTGCCGATGCGCGAGATCAGCGTCCATCCGACATCGGGAGAGCCGCCCGTCGTCGTCTATGATTGCTCCGGCCCTTACACTGTCGAGGGCGCCGATATCCGTATCGAGCAGGGCTTGTCACAGTTCCGTCGCGGCTGGGTGATCGCCCGCGGAGATGTCGAGGCCTATGAAGGCCGCCATGTGCGTCCCGAAGACAACGGCTTTGTCAGCGGCGAACGGCTGACACCGGAATTTCCGGCCAAGCGCCAGCCGCTGCGGGCGAGGGGCGACAAGGCCGTAACCCAACTCGCCTATGCACGCGCCGGCATCATCACTCCGGAAATGGAATTCATCGCTATCCGCGAAAATCTCGGCCGCAAGGCACAGGCGGAGGCCATGAGCCGCGATGGCGAAAGCTTCGGCGCCCATATTCCCGATCATGTGAGCCCGGAATTCGTCCGCCAGGAGGTCGCCGCCGGCCGGGCGATCATTCCCGCCAACATCAATCATCCGGAAAGCGAGCCGATGATCATCGGCCGGAACTTCCTGGTGAAGATCAATGCCAATATCGGCAATTCCGCCGTCACCTCCTCCATGGCGGAGGAAGTCGAGAAGATGGTCTGGGCGATCCGCTGGGGTGCCGACACGGTCATGGACCTGTCGACCGGCCGCAACATCCACAATATCCGCGAATGGATCATCCGCAATTCGCCGGTACCGATCGGCACCGTGCCGCTCTACCAGGCACTCGAAAAGGTGAACGGCATTGCCGAGGACCTCACCTGGGAGGTCTATCGCGATACGCTGATCGAACAGGCCGAGCAGGGCGTCGATTACTTCACCATCCATGCGGGCGTGCGGCTTGCCTATATCCCGCTGACCGTCAATCGCGTCACCGGCATCGTTTCTCGCGGCGGCTCGATCATGGCCAAGTGGTGTCTGCACCACCACCGGGAGAGTTTTCTCTACGAGCATTTCGAGGAGATCTGCGACATCTGCCGCGCTTACGACGTTTCCTTCTCGCTCGGTGATGGCCTGCGGCCAGGCTCGATTGCCGATGCCAACGATGCGGCGCAGTTCGCAGAACTGGAAACGCTCGGCGCGTTAACGAAAATCGCCTGGGCGAAGGATTGCCAAGTGATGATCGAAGGTCCCGGCCATGTGCCGATGCACAAGATCAAGGAAAACATGGACAAGCAGCTCGCGGTCTGCGGCGAGGCGCCCTTTTATACGCTCGGGCCGCTGACCACCGATATCGCGCCGGGCTATGACCACATCACGTCCGGCATCGGGGCTGCGATGATCGGCTGGTTCGGCACTGCCATGCTCTGCTACGTGACGCCCAAGGAACATCTCGGCCTGCCGGACCGCAACGACGTCAAGGTGGGCGTCATCACCTATAAGATCGCGGCACATGCCGCCGATCTGGCCAAGGGTCATCCGGCGGCGCGGGTGCGCGACGATGCGTTGTCGCGCGCCCGTTTCGAGTTCCGATGGGAGGACCAGTTCAACCTCTCGCTCGATCCGGAAACTGCCCGTTCCTTCCACGACGAAACGCTGCCGAAGGAGGCGCATAAGGTGGCGCATTTCTGCTCCATGTGCGGTCCGAAATTCTGCTCGATGCGGATTTCGCACGATATCCGCGCCGAAGCGCAGAAGGAAGGGCTGGAAGCGATGGCGGCGAAATATCGGGAGGGTGGCGACCTGTACATGCCGATCGAAAACCTTCCGGGTAACGCATAATGTCTACGTTTCTCGTCAAAGGGGCCGGCGTTGCCGGCCTCGCGGCAGCCCATGAGCTCGTCAGGCGGGGCTTTTCGGTCGAGGTGATCGAAAAGGCCGGCGCGGCGGGACTTGGCGCCTCGCACTTTGCTGGAGGAATGCTCGCGCCCTATTGCGAACGGGAAGCGGCCGAAGAGATTGTCCTGACATTGGGCCTGGGCGCGGCCGGATGGTGGGAGGAGGCCGTGCCCGGCGAGGTTCGTCGCCGCGGTACTCTCGTCGTGGCGCAGCCGCGCGACCTTCCCGATCTCGTCCGGTTTGCCGCGCGCACCACCGGTCATGTCTGGATCGATCGCAAGGGTGTGGCCGACCTCGAGCCTGCACTAGCCGGCCGCTTCGAAAAGGCTCTTTTCTTCGAGCAGGAAGCGCATCTCGATCCACGCCGCGCACTGGCCAGACTAGCCGGCACGCTCCGCGAGCGTGGCGTCGTCTTCCATTTCGGCGGATGCCAGCCGCAGGACCGGCGGTTTGCCGGCGTGCTCGATTGCACCGGGCCGGCGGCGATACCGCGACTTTCCGGCCTGCGCGGCGTGCGAGGCGAAATGCTCTATCTGGAAACTGCGGATATTACCCTTTCCAGGCCGGTCAGGATGCTGCATCCCCGCCATCCGATCTACATCGTGCCCCGCGACGATCACCGTTTCATGGTCGGGGCGACGATGATCGAGGCTGACGATGACGGACCGATTACCGCGCGTTCGCTCATGGAATTCCTGAACGCGGCCTATGCGCTGCATCCGGCGTTTGGCGAGGCACGCGTTGTCGAGACCGGGACTGGCATACGTCCGGCGTTTGCCGACAACATTCCGCAAGTCATCGAGACGGAGGAGGGGCTCGCGATCGCCGGCATGCATCGGCATGGCTTCCTGCTGGCGCCCGCCATGGCGGTGCGGGCCGCCGATATTCTCCTCCAGCGGCATTCACTTCTGAAAGGCTAACCTCATGAAACTGATAATCAATGGCGAAACCCAGGTCTGCGAGGCCGTAACCCTGGCCGAACTCCTTCATGTTCTGGAATACGAGGGCGACTGGCTGGCAACCGCCGTCAACGGAGATCTCGTGCATCGCGAGGACCGAGCCGATCACCGGCTCGACGATGGTGACCGTATCGAAATCCTGTCCCCGATGCAGGGAGGTTGATCCATGCTTTCTCTTTATGATGCTGCATTGTCTTCGCGACTTCTGCTCGGTACCGCGCGTTATCCGTCGCCGGCCGTCCTTGCCGAGGCGGTCAGCCGGTCCGGCGCGGAGATCGTCACGGTCTCGCTTCGCCGCGAAACGGCCGGCGGAAAGACGGGTGGAGCCTTCTTCGAACTCATCCGCCAGCTCGCGGTCCGCGTCCTGCCAAATACCGCGGGATGTCACAGCGCGTCGGAAGCGATCCTGACCGCCAAGATGGCGCGTGAGATATTCGGTACCGACTGGATCAAGCTCGAGGTGATCGGCCATCACGACAGTCTCCAGCCGGATGTGTTCGAACTGGTCGAAGCCGCACGCATTCTTTGTGCGGAAGGGTTTTGCGTATTTCCCTATACGACGGACGATCTGGTGGTGGGTGAAAAGCTGGTCTCCGTCGGATGCCGGGTCTTGATGCCCTGGTGCGCGCCGATCGGTTCTGCGGCCGGTCCGCGCAACCCTTCCGCGCTCACCGCCATGCGGAGCGCCTTTCCGGACATACCGCTGATCGTGGATGCGGGGATCGGGAGACCGTCGCATGCGGCAACAGTGATGGAATTCGGCTACGACGCGGTGCTGCTCAACACGGCGGTCGCCGTCGCAGGCGATCCGCCTGCCATGGCTGAGGCGTTTGGCAAGGCGATCGAGGCCGGAAGGCTCGCTTATCTTTCCGGCATGCTGGAGCCACGCGACATGGCGGTACCGTCCACCCCGGTTGTCGGAAAGGGCGTTTTCGCATGAGACTTGATCCCTTCTATCTCATTGTCGACAGTTCCAAATGGATCGAACGTCTCGTGCCGCTGGGCGTCAAACTGGTGCAACTGCGGGTGAAGGATCGCCCGGACGAAATCCTGCGCCAGGAAATCCGGCGTTCGAAGGCCGTTTGCGCAGCGGCGAAGTGCCAGCTGGTTGTCAACGACTACTGGAAACTGGCGATCGAGGAGGGATGCGATTTCATCCATCTTGGCCAGGAGGATCTTGGGGAAGCCGACCTTGATGCCATTCGCAGCGCCGGCCTGAAATTCGGCCTTTCCACACATAACGCGTCAGAGCTCGAAACGGCGTTGGCTGCGAGGCCCGACTATGTGGCGCTCGGTCCGGTCTATCCCACCATTCTCAAGCAGATGAAATGGGCGCCGCAAGGCCTGGAACGGATCACAGACTGGAAGAGGCGTGTCGCGCCGTTGCCGCTGGTGGCGATCGGCGGGTTGAATGTCGACAGGCTACAGGGCGTATTCGACGCGCGCGCCGACACCGCGGCCGTTGTCACCGACATTACCTTGAACGTCGATCCAGAAGCGCGGACGCGCGAATGGATCGAACGCACGGCACCGTGGCGTTAGGGAGGTGCCGCCACGCGATGCGAGCTTTTGGAAGGATATACAAGTAGATAGCATCCCTAGTGCTAATGTATCTCTTCACTGGCGGGTAGTAAAATGCTCTACAGTGAGCGCCGTTTAAAGGCAAACCACCTGACCCTGCATGGGCTCCTTTGCCGCCGCGGGGATGCGGGCCTTCTTCCTCTGCCGAGTTGCTGACTAGCGTCGCGGGCCTCGCAGATCCAAGAGCCGCCGAGCAGTCACATCTGACAGACCGCTCACAATCGACGAAAGTCGTTACCGCACCCGGAGGCAGTACACGATGGCAGCGCAAAGATATAGCCGTCGCAAGAACCTCAATATTTACTGGACGGTGTTCGATAAAGTCGTCGGACAGCCGGCCGTCGTCAATGGGTTTGTCATGGACATGCTGACCGCCGAGGAGGCGGATAACTTGGTAGATCTGCTAAATCGCGGCAACCAAGCGAGCCTCTGGTGTTACGCTGAATGGTTCTAGAGGCAACCGGCTGCCGCACATTGCGGTGCAACTCGCGCTGGAACGCGGCTACTTCGTCGGAGCATCAATACGGAACGGCGATGGTTTACAAGGTGGGAATATCGTTGTGAAGTTCCAGTCGGACCATCGAATCCTTCGACGTCGAATGCCGGCGAAGTTGTTTGTCGCAACCGCAAAGGAAAATCTATGTGGCGGTGGGTTCTGCTGTGCAGACTATTCCACACCAAAATTCCTGCGCCATGATCGTGCCGCTGGATAATCCCTCGTCGGATCGATTCGCGTTAGAACTTTGCGAAGCCTTCCATCTCGTTCGGTCGTTTGGGCGGGGTCGATATGCTGGACCTCAATTCCCGCCAAGAATATTGAGGGCGTCTTGCAATCTAAGCGCAGCCAGCGCCCTCGTTGCCTCGTCGACGGGCCATCCGGCCCCCATTGCCGCCGACAGCAGGGTGACCTCGGTGTGAAGCTCCAGTCTCTCATAGAGGGGCTCAAGCGCCTCTCTGGCGGTGACAAGATGCTCGTCTGGAGGCGTGATAGGAGTCGGAGATACCGTTGGCATTCTGCGTCCCTTCCTAACGGTTTTGGAACCTGATTGGCCATGGTTCCAAGTGAATGGCTGCCGACGCCGATGCGAACATGACCAATTTGGAGGGGCCAGCACTCAGGAGTAAAAGGTAAAACGAAGAGTGTAGGTCCGCCATCATACTTGTGTATGCGCAAATTATACGGAGGCAGCACACAGGCGGGCTGCTAGGGAGCTATGCCCGGCTCAGCCACTTTTCGAGCATGAAGGGTGCCCACGTTGCTCCGTGCTCTCCTAGCGGCGCAAACGGCTTCCAAGGTAACGAGTCCAGGACGACGTTCTATCTGGTTGATGTCATCGACGTGGGAAGAGGAGCGCGCCGAAGGCATCTCATCGCGAGGAGCGGGTGGTGGTCTGATTTCTGGTAGCCGGCCCCGATGAACGGCTAAACCCCCGTATAAGTCGTCTCCTCCTCTTCGCTACTCGATCCTTCCTCAAGATCAATAGCAGGTCGAGCGGCGTCCTGTTACGGTCAGGGTACTTCTCCCGCGCGGCAATGTCATCGAGCTCACGAAGGCGTTCAACACGCCTCCTGATGCCTGCATCAATGACAGACTTGAGGCCATTCACCAACGATAGGTGCCGGCGAGCCGATGGGTCGGACCGTTTGCCTAAGGATTGAGACCATGACACATGAACTCCACCGCATCCAAATCGAACTGGTCCCATTGACGCTGTTTCCCAGCGCATATGGGGAAGCTGGGCCTTGCGCTCCGGGCTCTCCGCTCCACACACCGCCCGATATTTCATCATGGCCACCTACGGACTTGGAGGCCCATTTGATGATGTTCTCCGTCATGCCATTCGAAACGATCAAGTCTCCCTGGGGACAAGCGCTGCACGCCCAGAGATCTGCCTTTACCCTATATGTTACTGGAACCCAGTTCGGTCTTCTGTGCTACTCCGTCGGGCTTGTCCGTCTGTTAGACGGCTTCGGGATCTCTGCCCTTCAGTGATTTCCGCGACATGCCGTAAGCCGGGTTTGGGTCCAGAATTGAGGATCATCGAGCTTGGTGCCTAGCACCTTTTAGCTCGTGCAGGCATCTCCGTCGCCTCGTCCAGTTTCCTGGCGCACGATTTCGCGGCACGATCGATGCGCTTGTTGTTTTCGCCACTGCGCCCCCGTTGGCCCGAAGACTGCGACGTGGACGTGAAAGCTTCGGCCGTACCTCAGTCGTCTCGTGACGGAGAAGCGGGCCAGGTCGACGGCCTTCAGCCTGAGACCTGCCCAGGCTGCGAGAGCTTCAGCCCGTTGTTGGTCCTATCAGTTTCCCAACATTGCCATTTGGTCGGCATGCTTTGCGCCAGCGGTTTCGTCTCGTTCGAGAGGCAGGGTGAACAGAAACACTGCCCCACGTGGTTCACCAGCGGTGGCCCACATTCGACCCCCGTGAGCCTCGATAATCGAACGGCAGATCGCCAGGCCCATGCCCATGCCGCTCGATTTGGTCGTGTAGAAAGCCTCAAAGAGACGATCCACTGTCTGCGGGTCAAGGCCCGGACCCTTGTCGCGTATCCTGACGACAACGGTTCCTGAGGCATCTGCCCCGGTGCTGATCAGCAGTTCGCGCTCTTCCTCGTTGATGCTGCTCATCGCCTCGATTGCGTTCATGATCAGGTTTAGGATCACCTGTTGTAGCTGGACGCGGTCTCCTTCCACCAACGGGAGGCCCGCCGCGAATTCTGTCTGCAGCGTGACGCCGTGGCGGAGCACTTCACTGCTGGTCAAGGCAATCACGTGACGAATGGCTTCATTGAGGTCGAACAGCTCCTTGCGAGCCGGCTCCTTCTTGATCAAGGCACGGATCCGGCCGATGACATCGCTGGCTCGATTGGCGTTCTCGACGATCCGGCCCAGCGCCTGTGTCGTCTCCTCCAAATTGGGCGGATGGGTTCCGAGCCAGCGCAACGCCGCCTGGGCGTTGGTGAGCGATGCGGCGAGCGGCTGATTGACTTCATGGGCGATGGACGCTGTGAGCTGGCCCATTGTGGCGACGCGATTTGCATGGGCCAGTTGCCCTTGCACCTCGCGCAAGGCTTCCTCGCTCTCCCGTAACGCCTCTTCGGCCTGCCGCCGCTCCGTCAGATCGAGGACGAAAGAGACACCTTCGTTCCTGCCTTCTTCTAGAAGTGCACCGCCGATCAGCACGGGCAGGCGAGTGCCATCTTTCCGAAAATACTCCTTCTCGAACGGCTGGACGGCCCCCATCATCTTCAGCTCTGCGACGGTCCGTGCGTCGCGGTCGCGCCATTCGACCGGCGTCAGGTCCGTCCAGGATAGCCGACCCGAGGCAAGGTCCTCTCGGTCGTAGCCCAACATGCGGAGAAACGCGTCATTGGCTTCAAAAATGCGACCTTCGATATCCCAGATGATAATGCCGATGATGTTGGCCTTGACAAGGCGACGGAACCTGGCTTCGCGTTCAGCGAGATCGCGGTACAACCGGGTATTCTCCAGTGAGATTGCTGCCTGCGAGGCGAGCAACTTCAGCACCGCGATCCGAGCTGGCGCGAAGACCCGAGGGGCGAGGTTATTTTCAAGATAGAGTACCCCGGTCAGTTGGCCCTGATTGAGCAACGGCGCACAGACGATAGAACGAGCACGGTGCCGACAAATATATGGGTCCGCGGCAAATGGATTCTGAGCTGCTGCGTCGTCGAGGACCACGGTTTCGTTCGTGCGCAAGATATAACGAAGGAGCGATTGTGGCAGCGTAAACTCTGTGACGATCGCGTCGAGCATCTGCACCGCGACCGCTTCACCGCAAGTCGTGGCCTCCGCCGCGATCCGTGACTCACCGCCGCGCGGCAGGATCAGCAGGCCGCGCTCGGCGCCCGCCTGCTCAACGGCGGTGCGCAAGATCGTGTCGATCAGCTTTTGAAGGACGATTTCGCCTGACACGGCTTGCGAGATTTTGATGACGGTTGCGAGGTCGAGTTGCTCGACCGGGGCACCAATAGTGCTTGTTGGAGCGGGACTGCGTTCGTCCCCTCTCAGGTCCGGATAGAGCTGGTCGAGTTGCCGCACCTTACCGTCGGCACCCCAGCGTAAATAGCAGCCTCGCGCGTTGCGGAGATAGAGACGAGTGAAGTCTTCGAAGCCTCCCAGCGCATAAAAGCGGGCGGCGAGTTCATATGCGAGGGCTTCATGATGAAGGAAGCCGTTGGCGCGCGCTGCGCGGATCGCTTGTTCGTATAGGCGCACGGCGTCGATTTCGCGGCCTTCAAGGCGCGCTATCTCGGCGCCGACAAGTGCGGCGCGATTCTCGAAGTTCTCCGGGCAATTCTTCGCATAGATCTGAAGCTGTCGGTGGTGGAAAACCAGAGCCTCCGTATGCCGCGCCCGCTGGTCTGCCACAGCATCGTCGCAGCACGCGGCGCGGGCCAGGGCACCGTAGAAATGATGCTCCGGCGTCTCTTCGAAATGCGCTACGGACGACCATGGCAGCCTCTGCGCCCGCAACGACGCATCGACGGCCGCCTCATAGTCGCCGGCGAAGAACCGGGCCTGGAGTTTTCTGACGAAGTAGCAGATTTCCGCAAGATTCGGATTTTCCGAAAACCGGCGTTCGATCTCGAATTCGTCAAATCCGTCGTCGTCAAAGGAACCGAATTTCCGGGTCAACCCGCGCAGCGTCCGGACGAGCCCGAGCTGCGCGCTGGTGAGATCTACGACGAACTGGAACTGCACCTTTTGCGCAAATGCGAGGCCGGTCTCCGCTTGGTGTTGCACTTCCATAAGCGGATCTCCTGCTGCCAGCAGATTCGAATTCAAACTGGCATAGCTGTATCCGGCAAACGTCAGGTCACCGCTCTGATCGGCAATTTCAAGGGCTCGCCGCAACATGTCGCGGCCGATTCGGACATGTCTCGTCCACGGAATGACGTGAGCCCCGAAGTCTTTGTAAGTCCTGGCCTGAAAGCGTTTCAGGTCGCGCTTTTCGACCAGTTGGCAGCCTAGCTGACCGAAGCGGAAACCGGCCTCATAGTCACCGAAGCGCGGCCCAGCAATATAGCCAAGCGACACGTAATGGTAGCAGGAGCCGTCGCTGTTGCCGCGCTCGAGGCTCAGATTCACAGCCAGGCAGATTGCCATACATGCTAGGTTCGCGTCGGTATGCCATACCGCCCCCACGAGCCGGGCGAGAATATCCAACGTCGCGGAGGATGCTGGGTCGCTCATCAATGGCAGATCAATGAGATCCTTGATCGCGCGGCTCCCGAGCTGCAACCAGATCCGGTCGTATTCTCGTTGCACCTCCGCGTCGGCCGGATGCGGCGACCAGTCGACGCCGAGATACCGCCTCAGATATTCGAGACCGACGTCTGCGGAGCGGCTGGTTTGCCCGAGCGCAGCATAGAGATCAATGCGCAGGCAGGCGACAGCAGCCTGGTCGTCGGCGCCGACAGCACAACTGGAAAGCTGGGCTAACCGGCCCTCCGCATCCGGCAGAGCGCCAAGCAGGAACTCGCATTCGGCCCGGTTCAGTTCAAGCGCAAACGCCAGTTGGTGCTGGCGCTGCCACCGGTCTTTCGAAAGCATCATCGTGCCAGCAACGAAATAGCTCAGAGCGGAAGCGTATGCCGTCGAGGCCTTGGCGCGCTTGCCGGCCATCAGATTAAACTCTGACAGTTGCTCGCGCTCCTTAGCCGAGTTGATCAGTGCGGCTCCGCGATTAAGCTGGCTGACAATCTCGAAGACATGATCGTCAATCCGCTCCGGCGTAGTATTCGCCGCAAGTCGTCTGCCTATGCGAAGGTGTAACTCGCCGCGTCGATCCTCCGGGATCAGCGAATAGGCGGCTTCCTGAACGCGATCGTGGACGAACCGGTACGTGCCTGCCAGACGCTCGAGCAGTTCATGAGCGACGGCAGGCCACAAGGCCCCGGCGACTTGCTCCTCCGGGATCCCGAGCACGAGTGAAAGCACCCTGATATCTGCGGTGTTTCCAAGACAGGCGATCTGCTGCAACGCCTCCCGCGTTTCGGGCGGCTGACGCGCGAGCTTGCCGACCATGAGATGCACGACGTTGTCGGTGTATCCCATGGAGTGAATGCGGCTGAGATCCCAGGACCAGCATGCCGCGCGATAGTCGAAAGCGAGCACTCCCTCTTCGGCGAGCGAAAACAGGAACTGACGGACGAAGAACGGATTGCCGCCGGTCTTGTCGTGCATCATTCGGGTGAGCGGGGCCGCACGATCAGGCTGACAGTGGAGCGTATCCGCGATCAACTGCTGGAGATAGTCCTCAGTGAGCGGCGCAAGCGTGATCTCCGCGACCTTGCCGCCCGCGGTCTTGATCACGTCAAGCGTCCGCATCAGCGGATGGGCGGCAGTGACTTCGTTGTCGCGATAGGCACCGATCAGCATGAGGTGTTGCAGATCCGACCGGGTCAGCAGATCCTTAAGCAGATCGAGCGTCGCTCCGTCAAGCCATTGGAGATCGTCGAGGAACAGCGCCAGCGGATGTTCGGGCCGGGCAAAGACACTGATGAACCGCCGGAATACCAGTTGGAATCGTCGTTGCGCGTCCTGTGGTGGAAGTTCCGGGACCGGCGGCTGGTCGCCGATGACGAGCTTCAATTCGGGGACGAAATCGACCATCAGCTTTGCGTTCGGTCCCAGCGTCTCGCTCAGCGCCTCGCGCCACGGTGCCAAATCCGCCTCGCTCTTGGCGAGGAGCCCTTTCAGCAGACCCTGAAAGGCCTGCGCCAGGGTCGCGTAGGGGATGTCCCGTTTGTACTGGTCGAACTTGCCGGACGCAAACAGCCCGCGCGGCGGCACCAGTACCTTGTGGAGTTCGTTGACCACAGCCGACTTTCCGATGCCGGAATAGCCAGAGACCAGCACTAACTCCGGCGCCCCGCCCAGCACCACACGGTCGAAGGCAGCGAGCAAGGTTTCGACCTCATGCTCCCGCCCGTATAGCCTTTCGGGGATCAGCAGCCGGTCTGCGATATCGCGCTCGCCGAGCGGGAACGCCTCAATCCGCGATTCCATTTCCCATTGGCTGAGACAGCGCCTCAGATCGTGCTCGACGCCGCCTGCCGTCTGGTATCGTTCCTCGGCCGTCTTGGCGAGCAGCTTCATGACGATGGCCGAGACTGCCGGTGAAACGTCCGCCGTCCGCTCCTTGGGCGACATCGGCTGTCGTGCAATGTGGCAATGCACCCATTCCATCGGGTCGGAAGCGGCAAAGGGCAGGCTCCCGGTCAGCATTTCGTAAAGTGTCACGCCGAGCGCATAAAGGTCGCTGCGGGAGTCGATCGAGCGGTTCATGCGCCCGGTCTGCTCGGGGGCCATATAGGCAAGCGTTCCCGCAACCACTTCGGGCGGCTCGAGCGCTTGCCGCTCGCGGGATAGGCGTGAGGCAATGCCGAAGCCGGTTAGCCGCACCTCGGCGCACGTGCCCGCTACCAGGATATTGGCCGGTTTGATGTCCTTATGGACCAGGCCGCGCTGGTGGACTCTGCCGAGCGCAGCGGCGATGCTGATCGCTAGGCGCAAGAAAAGTCCGGTTTCCATTGCCGCTCCGAGCCGGCGGGCGAGCGGCTCGCTGCCCGGATCTTCAAGCACCAGCATGGTCCGGCCGCCCTCGCGCACCAACTCAAGCGGTCGCACCGCCCACGCGCTATCGAGCTCATCCTTCAATCCGTATTCATGGTCGAGGCGGCCGAGGCTTGAAGGCGTCGGATACTCGAGGGCCGAAATCACGACCAGAACCGGGTTCCACGTGCCGTCGGCACCCAGGCGCCGTTGCCTGTGGAACACGCGATCACCGTCCTCCCAAAGAACCTCCAAACTCCCATCTCCACCAACGCGTTTCGGAGATCCGTCCGGTCAAATTGGCCAAAGCGAGCACATATGACGAACCGCAACCACTTCCTCACTTCTTACCACATCTCGCCTGCCCGTCCCAACAACGAGGCCATCACCCGCCCGGTCGATACGTGGTCCACCTCTAGGAAAGACCGCCCAGCGGCTGCTGGGCGGTCGGGCGGGTCGTGGACCCGTAGAGCTTCGGATGGAGGGAGCGCCGAAGCTTGGTGGTAGCAACGGGGGGATTCGCTACCTGTCTCGCGAGGCAACGACTAGTCTAGCGATGGAAGGGACGACGCGACATTATACTGTGGTTTCGCTTTGCGATACCTTGGAATACCGGCACGGACACCCCTCAGCAGAACTTCTGCTCAGCGACTCATGTCGGCGAAGTCATCCTGGCCCGCAATGACTGGGGCGATGGTCTGCTCCTCTAACCCCGCGCATGGGTGCCGTCAGTTCGATTCGGTGTCGGTTTCCGTGTTGGAGTCGAAAGTGTCTTGCAGGGACTGAGGCCAAAAAGAAGCCTCCCGCGGGTGGGAGGCCAAGGCGGGCCGATCGGTAGCGATCCGGCCTGGGAGGAGGGGGAAATGAACGCGCACCATAGAGGAGGGCTTCCGCAGGGGCTATTGGCCACCAGGAAGGATCGATTACCAATGAGCGGGGGATGACCTATACGCGCAGCCAAGACCTTTATCAGTTCGTTTGAGTCTTTCCTGGCGCGAGCATCAGCTTGTCAGCCATACGCGCGAGTTCGGGCAGGGATCTGGTGCCCATCTTCTGCATGACCTGGCTGCGGTGAACCTTCACGGTAATCTCGCTGACGCCTAGAGCGCTGGCAATCTGCTTGTTGAGCCGTCCTGTCACCACCAAAGCCATCACCTCGCGCTCCCGTGGGGTCAGGCTAGCGAAACGAGTGCGCACCGTCGCCAGCGCCTTTTCATTTTCAAGCCATTCGCGGTCGCGCGCCAGGCCGATGTGAATGGCGTCGAGCAAGTCCTGGTCTCGGAACGGTTTCGTCAGGAACTCGACCGCGCCCCCTTTCATCGCTTTGACAGACATGGGGATGTCGCCGTGCCCGGTGATGAAGACAATCGGCAACTGAATGTTTTCTCTCGACAGCTCGAGCTGAAAATCAAGACCGCTTTGTCCCGGAAGCCGGACATCGAGTACGAGACAGGTCGGTCCATCGGGTCGCCCGGACGTGAGGAAGTCGCCCACGGAAGCGAGGAGGTTGACGGCAAAGCCGACCGAACGCAGCAGACTCCCAAGCGCCTCCCGGACCTCGGGGTCATCATCGATAACAATGATGGTCGCTAGCGCCTCGGTCAATCGTCAGAACCCGCAATGTGAATCGACGTTGGCATAATTTACTATCTACGCCTATTGGCCACGAGATGAGTAAACGAATGCCGAAATCGGGTTTCCTTTCGCACGCCACCATGCGCGATAATCACCCCGGCCACAAGGGTGGATGCCGGCGGCCGCAAACGGCGTTTTGCGCATCGTGGAGCGGCCAGCGTCGCCGGCGAACGAACCTTCTGTCGGGGCGCGTCGGTTGGTTCGGGTAGAGTAGGCAGCCTGCAGGACGGCTCTCCACCCTTTCGGCGCGGGCACATTCGAGATGACCGTCCTCCAACCCACATTTTATGCATTAACGAACTTGCCACGCGTATGGCTCTGTTTTCGCAGCGCGCGTCGGTCTCCTCATTTCCATGTTCCGCGCGTTCACATTCCCAATCCGTCGCAGAACTGTTTAGACAGCGTATACGAGCGTATAGCTTGCGGTGCCTTTGTCGCCGCCCGATAATAAGTCCATCCAGCAATTTGCCATAACGCCATTTAGGCGCGACGCCCATCGGCGAAGTCGGGAGGCGGCGGTGCCAACCAAGAAACCTCTGATTGCGATCGTCGACGACGACGAGTCGATGCGGGAGGCTATCAAGGGGCTCATAAGGTCGATGGGATTTGACGCCGAGACCTTTTCATCCGCGGATGATTTCTTGAGATTCCCTGATATCCGCCGCACGGCCTGCCTTGTGACTGACATCAATATGCCCGGAATGAGCGGGCTCGATCTGCACCACCGGCTGGTCGCGCTGGGCAAGAGCGTTCCGACTGTTCTGATCACCGCCTTTCCGGAAAAGAATGTGCGCGCGTCTGCGTTGGGCGCGGACGTCGTCGGCTGCCTGACAAAACCGTTTGGCGAACAGATTTTGCTTGATTGCATCCGTTCTGCGCTAGTTCTCAATAGCGAGGGCGAAAGCGGTTCGTGAGGTCGGAAATTCCAACGGAATTTCACATCAGACGGCTTCGACGAAACTCCGACCTCTCAGCTTCGATCTGCCGCAAGCAGGTCAAGGGAACTTAGGCGAGGGGCGGTACCACTGGCAGGCGCGGGAACGCCGGTGCGGAGCGCATCCAATCTAAAACCGACCGCGTCACATCTAATGTGACCTAAAACGCGAGCTGCAACTGCGGCGTCGCTTCAGATCTGCGCCGCTCCAGCGAAGACAGCGACACGCCGAGCAGACGGATGCCTTTTCGCGGCGGGAAGATTGGCGCGAGAAGCATATCGACCACCTCCTCAAGATTGGCAATTGCTGGCAGTGCTGACGGAACTGTCTTGCTACGGGTGATCTGGCTGAAGTCGGCATACTTGACCTTGAGCGTCACCGTCTTGGCGCCGATTTCATTGGCCTCGCAATAGCCCCAGACCTTTTCGATCAGCGACTGAAGCCCGTCGCGCGCGGGTTCATAAGAATGGATGTCGGCAGAGAAAGTGTCTTCCGCACCGACGGATTTCCGCACCCGGTCCGGTCTGACCTGGCGATTGTCGATGCCGCGGGCGATGCCATAAAAATACGGCCCTGACTTTCCGAAATGTTCGACGAGGAAGTCGAGCGTTTTCTCCTTCAGGTCCGCTCCCGTTTCGATCGCGAGCCGATGCATCTTCTCGGCCGTTGCCGGTCCCACGCCATGGAATTTCTTGACGGGAAGCTGTTCGACGAAGGCGGGGCCGTTCTTGGGGGTGATGACGGCCTGGCCGTTCGGCTTGTTGAGGTCGCTTGCCATCTTGGCCAGAAACTTGTTGTAAGAAATTCCCGCCGACGCGTTGAGCCCCGTCGCCGCCTTGATCCTCGCTCGGATCTCTTCGGCGATCTCGGTCGCAATCTCCATGCCCTTCAGGTTTTCGGTGACGTCGAGATAGGCCTCGTCGAGCGACAGTGGCTCGATCATCGGCGTGTATTCGGCGAAAATCGAGCGGATCTGCAACGACACGGCTTTGTAAACATCAAAGCGCGGCTTGACGAAGACAAGGTCCGGGCATTTCCGCTGGGCGGTCACCGAAGGCATGGCGGAATGGACGCCGAATTTGCGTGCCTCGTAACTGGCGGCCGCCACGACCCCGCGGGCAGCAGGACTGCCGACAGCAACCGGCACACCTCGCAGCTCCGGATTGTCGCGCTGCTCGACCGATGCGTAGAAGGCATCCATGTCGACATGCACGATCTTGCGCGGCCGTTCGCGGTTGTCTTCGCCTGTCATTATCTAGCTTCCATCAGCAAGACCATCACTCAAACATGGGAAGTGTGCTCCACACTTGTCACCTCGCGGCGTCTGCATCCGCTCGCAGCCCATGGCCATGCGCCGGCGGATTTCCGCGAAGGTGACGCTTGCGCCAAACGCTTTGACCAACAGTTTGCGCTCATGTGTACAATGGCGATCGCAGAGGAGGCATATGAGTTCGACCACCGGGACCTGGTGATCTTGCAGTCTCGGGATCGTATCTTCCACAAGCCGCGTTCGGCGCATCCAAAAATATTCCTGTCTCAACATCCGATTGAATCCGCTGGCGATTTTTATCTTTTGTACCGGCGCTCAACTTCAGCGGGTCATATGCGCATTGACTCATTTATCTCTTCGGAACAAATACAGAACATATTGCTGTTACTCAAGCCGAAAACGGGTTGCCCGAGATCATGAAGTCAGCCGTCGCCCCAAACGCCGTCCTCGACGGGCTGCGCGAGCAGATCGCGCACCTGGAAGGCGCCGGTCGGCGCAGCCGAGGCGTTTTGCCTTTCGGTGTCGCGCAGATCGACGAGCGGCTTCCGGGTGGTGGATTGGCCTATGGCGCGCTGCACGAATGCGCCGGCGGCGGGACCGGCACCGTCGACGGGGCGGCGGCCGCCCTGTTCGTGAGCGGGATTGCCGCCCGTACCAAAGGCAAGGTCGTCTGGTGCCTGACACGTCCTGACCTGTTCTTCCCGGCCTTGGCGCAGGCGGGTCTTCATCCGAACCGGGTCGTCTTCGTCGAGTCCGACAAGGAGGAGGACGTCCTTGCCAATATGGAGGAGGGCCTTTCATACGGCGGCCTCGGGGCGGTGATCGGCGAGATCGTCCGGCTGCCGATGGCCGCGTCCCGGCGGCTGCAACTCGCAGCCGAGAAGAGCGGCACGATGGCGCTTGCAGTGCGGCGGTGGCGACGGCAGACCGAGGCCAGCGACTTCGGCCAGCCGACGGCGTCGACCACGCGCTGGAGGGTGAGCGTCATCCCGAGCGAGGAACTGCCGGTTCCGGGCGTCGGGCGGGCGAGATGGCTTCTGGAACTGATGAGGGTGAAAGCGGGTGAGTGCGCCGAGTTCGAAGTAGGAGCCTGCGATGCCGAGGGTCGTATCGATATTTTTTCCCGATCTGGCGACGGACAGGATCAGGCGGGCCGATCCCGCCATTCCCGTTGAGGAGGCGATCGCCGTCATTTCGAAGAGCGGTTCCAAACGCTGGGTGTCGGCCGCCGATCCCGCGGCCAGAAAGGCTGGCGTTCACGTGGGCATGCCGGCCGCCAAGGCGCAGGCGCTCTTCCAGGGCCTCCGGATGATCGACGCCGATGCCGCCGCCGATGCAGCGGCGCTCGATCGCATCACCATGTGGGCGCTCAGCCAGTATTCGCCGATCGTCGCCGTCGACGCGCCGGACGGCATCGTCATGGACACGGAGGGCGCGGACCATCTACAGGGCGGCGAGGAGCGAATGTTGACGAGCATCGCCAACCGCTTCCGCGCCAAGGGCCTGACGACACGGGTCGCCATCGCCGACACGTGGGGTGCCGCCCACGCATGCGCCAGAGCGACCAGCCGCGAGACCGTCATGGTTCCGAGGGGCGAGACCCTCCGGGCAGTGGAAAAGCTGCCGATCTCTCTTCTACGGCTTCCTGAGAAGATCGTCGGCGACCTGCGGACGCTCGGCTTCAAGACAATCGGCGAGCTTGCCAATACTGCTCGCCCACCGCTTACGCTCCGCTTCGGGCCGGAGGTCGGCCGCCGCTTCGACCAGATGTTCGGCCGCACGCCTGAGCCGATCGATCCCATTCGAACAGCCGAACTTGTCGAAGTCAGCAGGGCGTTCGCCGAACCTATCGGCGCCGCCGAGACCATCAACAAGTATGTCGCCCGACTGGTCGTCCAGCTTGTCGATGCGCTGCAGAGAAGGGGGCTCGGCGTCCGTCGCGCAGACCTCATTGTCGAGAAGGTCGACGGCACCCGGCAAGCCATCCGCGCCGGGACCGCCAAACCCGTGCGCGATGTCGCCTGGCTGACGAAACTGTTCAAAGACAGAACCGAGAAGATCGAACCCGGCTTCGGTATCGAGAAGATGACGCTAGTGGCGGTCATGGCGGAGCCGCTAGAGGAAGCCCAGAAGACGTCGTCGCTGGTCGAAGACGAGGGTGTGGACCTCACGCCGCTCATCGACATCTACGGCAACCGTGGCCAGCGGGTCTATCGCGTCGCCCCCTTTGCTTCCGACGTTCCCGAGCGCTCGGTCCGGAGGATCAGTGCCGCATCCGATCCGATAGAGGCTGCCTGGGTCAATCACTGGCGCCGGCCCGTCCGCCTGCTTGCGCGACCAGAGCAGGTCGACGTGATGGCGCTGCTGCCAGACCATCCGCCCGTCTGGATCATGTGGCGGGGCAAGCGCCGGAAGGTGAAGAACGCCGATGGTCCAGAGCGGATCTTCGGCGAATGGTGGGAACGCAACTCCGAGATGGCCGCGGTCCGCGACTACTTCGTCATCGAAGATGATGCGGGCGAGCGTCTGTGGATTTTCCGTTCCGGCGACGGCGTGGATCCTGAAACCGGGAACCATCGGTGGTTCATGCACGGGATCTTTGGCTGATGAGATATGCCGAACTCCAGGTCACGACGCATTTCAGCTTTCTCCGGGGAGCGAGTTCTGCGCAGGAGCTATTCGAGACTGCGAAGATACTGGGAATTGGTGCCGTTGGTGTCGTTGACCGGAATTCGCTTGCCGGGATAGTCCGCGCACTGGAGGCGTCGCGGTCGACCGGGATCCGGCTCGTCGTCGGCTGTCGGCTCGATCTGCAGGACGGGATGTCGATACTGGTGTATCCCACCGACCGCGTCGCGTACTCCCGGCTCACGCGCCTGATCACGCTTGGGAAGTCCCGTGGAGGCAAGAACAACTGCATTCTGCATTGGAACGACGTGGTCGCATATGCCGATGGCATGATTGGAATCCTCGTGCCGGATCTTGCCGACGAGACCTGTGCCGTCCAGCTTCGGAAGTTGGCCGAGATATTCGGCGATCGCGCCTACCTGTCGCTCTGCCTTCGACGACGTCCGAACGATCAGCTCCGGCTCCATGAGCTGTCGAACCTCGCAATCCGCTTCAAGGTGAAGACCGTCGTGACCAATGACGTGCTTTTCCATGAGGCCGGGAGGCGGCAGCTTCAGGATATTGTCACGTGCATCCGGCACAATACGACCATCGATGCCGTTGGTTTCGAGCGCGAGCGCCATGCGGATCGGTATCTCAAGCCTCCCGACGAGATGGAGCGCCTGTTCCCGCGCTATCCGGAAGCGCTCAGGCGCACGATCGAGATCGCCGATCGATGCAAGTTCAGCCTCGAAGAGCTTACCTACCAGTATCCGGAAGAAGCCATCGTCCCCGGCAAGACCGCGCAGGAATCCCTTGAGCACTATCTCTGGGAATGCGTGCCGAACCGCTATCCGGAAGGCCTGCCGCCGGAGGTGCTGAAGACTGTCCGGCACGAGCTCGCCCTCATCCAGATAATGAAGTATGCCCCGTATTTTTTGACGGTCTTCAGCATCGTCAAATATGCGCGCAGCCAAGGTATTCTGTGTCAGGGACGCGGATCGGCGGCGAACTCGGCCGTCTGCTACATCCTCGGTATCACGAGCATTGATCCCTCGACCAACGATCTTCTGTTCGAGCGCTTCGTTTCGCAGGAACGGGACGAGCCGCCGGATATCGACGTCGACTTCGAGCATGAACGTCGCGAGGAGGTGATCCAATGGATCTACAAAACCTATACGCGCGAGAAGGCCGCTCTGTGTGCGACGGTCACCCGCTACCGGGCCAAGGGCGCCATCCGCGATGTCGGCAGGGCTCTGGGGCTGCCAGAGGACGTGATCAAGGCGCTGTCATCTGGCATGTGGTCATGGTCGGAGGAGGTTCCTGATCAAAACATCCGCGACCTTGGCCTGAACCCCGATGATCGCCGTCTTGCACTCACCTTGAGGTTAGCGCAGCAGCTTATGGGCGCGCCTCGACATCTGGGCCAGCATCCAGGCGGCTTTGTGTTGACGCATGACAGACTGGACGACCTTGTGCCGATAGAACCCGCCTCGATGAAGGATCGCCAGATCATCGAGTGGGATAAGGATGACGTGGAGGCGTTGAAATTCATGAAGGTCGATGTGCTGGCGCTCGGCATGCTCACCTGCATGTCGAAGGCTTTCGACCTGATCCGGGAACACAAGGAGGTCGACCTCGATCTCGCGAAGATCGAGCAGGAAGACTCGAAGACCTACGCGATGATCAGGCGCGCGGACACGCTCGGAACTTTCCAAATCGAATCCCGCGCGCAGATGTCGATGCTCCCAAGGCTCCGGCCGCAGACGTTCTACGATCTCGTGGTTCAGGTTGCTATCGTTAGGCCGGGGCCAATCCAAGGCGACATGGTGCACCCCTATCTCCGCCGCCGTGAAGGCAAGGAAAAGATCGAATACCCGACACCGGAACTGGAGGCCGTTCTCGGGAAGACCCTCGGAGTGCCACTCTTCCAAGAGAGCGCGATGCGCGTGGCTATGGTCTGCGCCGGGTTCACGGGCGGGGAAGCCGACCAGCTCCGGAAGAGCATGGCAACCTTCAAGTTCACGGGCGGCGTATCGAGGTTCAAGGACAAGCTGGTATCCGGGATGGTCAAGAATGGCTACACCGCAGAATTCGCAGAGAAGACCTTCTCACAGCTCGAGGGATTCGGATCCTATGGTTTCCCCGAAAGCCATGCGGCCTCGTTCGCTCTCATCGCCTACGCCTCCAGCTTCGTGAAGTGCCATTTTCCGGATGCCTTCTGCGCGGCGCTCCTGAATTCCCAGCCCATGGGCTTCTATGCTCCCGCGCAGATCGTCGGATGTGCCAAGAACCACGGTGTGCAAATTCTACCGGTCTGTGTGAACCGATCTCGCTGGGATTGCACGCTTGAACGCGTCGGCAACGGCGACCGCCATGCCGTTCGTCTCGGGATGCGGATGGTCAAGGGACTGGCGGCCGCCGATGCCGCTCGGATTGTCGCCGCCCGGATGGATACGGTATTCGAGAGCATCGACGACATGTGGCGGCGTTCGGCCGTTCCGTCCGAGGCTCTGAAGCAACTCGCCGATGCCGATGCATATCTGCCGTCTCTGGGGCTTGAGAGACGTGATGCGATTTGGGCGATCAAGGCCCTCCGTGACGAGCCGCTACCTCTGTTCGCGGCCGCTGCCGAGCGCGAGATGAAAGCGATCGCGGAGCAGCAGGAACCGGAGGTCGCACTCCGGCAGATGACCGACGGGCACAATGTCATCGCCGACTACAGCCACGTCGGGCTGACGCTACGCGAGCATCCGCTCGCCTTCCTGCGGAAGGATCTGCAGAAGAAGAACATCGTCACGTGCGCGGCAGCGATGAACGCTCGCGACGGCCGCTGGCTGATGACCGCGGGCCTTGTCCTCGTCAGGCAGAAGCCAGGATCGGCGAAGGGCGTGATGTTCATCACCATCGAGGATGAGACGGGTGCTGCCAACCTGGTCGTCTGGCCATCCTTGTTCGAAAAGCGCCGTCGCGTGGTGCTCGGATCATCAATGATGGCGATCAATGGGAAGATCCAGAGGGAGGGTGACGTCGTCCATCTTGTTGCACAGCAGCTCTTCGACCTGTCCGGCGATCTATCCGGTCTGGCGGATCGCGACACAGGTTTCAGGCTACCGACAGGCAGGGGCGACGAGTTTGCGCATGGCTCTCCCGGAAGTTCGGATTCGCGGGATCGACCGAAGCCTCTGCCCGAGCCGAGGGATATCTTCGTCAGAGATCTGCACATCGATACGCTGAAAGTGAAGGCGCGAAACTTCAACTGAAACGGCAATCCTACCGAAGGAGACCGTCGCTCCCGAATTCGTCCCATCCGCTCAAGCCGATCGCGGCTTCATCGGCTCGTTCGTTCTGTTTGGCTTTTTCCTTTTTCTTCAGCGAACGCGTCAGCTTCGCCTGATACGCGGCCCGCCTGCGATTTTCCGCTTTCGCCGCTGCGTCGTCCTCTCGCCATTCATCCACTGCGCCACGGTCGAGCAGATCTTCGACGACTCGGGGGTCGAATACGTGAAAGGTGATCTTCCTTGCGCGCCCTTGCAGCCTCACCGTTCGCGTTCCGGCGCTGGGCAGGCGACCGTCTTCGAGCCAGCGCTTCCGCTCTGATGCCGTGATCGTCAGGATATCCTCGATCTCACGAGGGATGATCGGAAGGTCTGCGATGCCGTCCAGTGCGCAGGAAACGGCCGATGCCGTCGCCCTGAATGCTGTCTTCGCAGTCTCTGGCATGACGAGGATGAGCGTGCCTGCCTGCATATCGAGCGACTTCCGCACCGGGGATGGTAGTCGCGAGCGGATTTCCTGCAGAATTCCCTTCACCCTGACACCAGATCCGAGGGTCGCCACCACGGGAAGTAGCCACTCCCTGATCAGCTCGGGATCGTCGGTTTCCTTGCTTTTCGTCTTCGTCTTGGGCATGTCGAAGCAAATGGTGTCCAAGGGGTCAAGCGTCAACGGAACTCGGGAGGATTTCCCACGTTCTCGCAGCGAGGAGGACCCCATGTCTGTGCCAAACGAACCCATCGTGCCGCCGCCATCGCCACCGCCCGTCGACACGCCACCGCGCGATCCTGACCGGATACCCGGCGAGGAACCGCTTCCCGATCCCGAGCCCGACGAGGGCGCTTCTCCAAGAACACGCGCTTCCGTACATCGCCCGACGTGGGACCTTCTTTGCAGAGGCATTCGTCTTCAGCCGGAGAACGGGCAATGACCAAGGACTGGCGCGACGACCTGAGCCTGAAGCTCGAAGATTTCGTCGACACGTTCGTGGTTAAAGGCGCAAAGGCAACGGAGGTCTACGATGCCATACAGAACGAACTTGACCGCCTGAGGGTCGCGTACGACCGGGACCCGGATCCCGCAGACGACCAATCGGACGACGTTGTCGAGGAACCGTCAAACGACTAGCCGGCTTCCCAGGCCTGACCCACGCGCGGGAAGACGGCCGGCAATCCTTCGGGAAATTTTCTAGTTGAGACTTGTTGCGGACACACTTCAGGTAGAACTCTCCCACAGGCCTTGCTGATGCGCGCTGAATTCGCTGCTCGCAACGCCGCATCGCTGAAATGCTTTTGATCGCGGATGTACTGGCACTGGTCAAAACGCGATGATGGGTCGGTGCGGTTTCTACCCGGCCTTTTTTGTTGCCTGAGAGGCCGGGGGGGGGTCCTCAGGGCGGATCAGTGCCACGTATCCAACGACGGCTCGTCGTCCTCGAAGTTTCCATTGCTGGCAGCATCGTACGAGTTGATGCTGCGGCCGCCGCCACGCGTGCCATATGCCGTCAACTGAACCATGACCTCTTTCGCACGCTCAATGGCCTCGTCTTCGCTTGCAGCGTGACCGTCTGCGACCTTGATCGACACCACTTCACCGTCGTCGCCGACGAAATCTATCCGCCAGCCCGTCCTCTCGTGTGCAACCTTGGTTTCCAGCAAGTGCATGTGACTACCCGGCCTTCCTGCCTTTGAGATCGGCCTCGACGCTCTTCCGGAGCGCATCCATGATACTGACCACATTCGACTTCGGCGCGGATTCGGCCGCTTTCCCCGTCGCCGTTTTTTTCGGTTTCAACGCCTTTTTCTTCTCGTCGATGAGCTTCAGCAGGCTGGTCTGGATGGGATCGCTGACCATGTCCGGCGACCAGCGCGCGGTCTTCTGCTTGATGAGCTTCTGGACGAGCGGAATGAGATCCGGATCTGCGTGCTCGTCGATTTGCTCGAAGTAATTCTCCTCCGGTCGAACCTCGTCGCCGAAACGCAGCGTCCAGAGCACGATTCCTTCGCCGCGCGGTTCCAGGACGACCGCCCGCTCTCGGCGGCCTATCACGAGCTTCGACACACCGAAAACCTTGTCGGCCTTCATGGCATCCCTGATCACCGCAAATGCCTCGTTGCCGACGGCGTCGCCCGGCATCAGGTAATGCGGCTTCTCAAGGTAGATCCACTCGATGCTGTCGGCCGGGACGAACTTGTCGATGTCGATCGTCTTCACCGTGTCGAGCGCAACGGCATCCAGATCGTCCTCGGTGAGGATAACGCAGTCGTTCTCTCCGCGAGCGTAGCCCTTGGCTTCGTTCTCGTCCTTGACGGGCTTGCCCGTGACGGAATCGATGTATCGGGAGACGATGCGGTTGCCCGTCTCCTTGTTAAGTGTATGGAAGCGAACCTTCTCGCTTTCGCTCGTGGCCGGGGTCATGGCCACGGGGCAGGTGACCAGGGAGAGTTTGAGATAGCCTTTCCAGTAATATTTCGGAGCCATCGTCTAATCTCCCTAGCTGGCTTTGCGCTGCGGGGCAGCCTTTGAAGCGGCGGACTTCGCTGCCGCCCCGCGCGCGGCGCGCTGCCTCCCAGTGCCGGTGTTGGCGTTGGCGGCAGTGCGTTTCGGTTTGTCCGCAGCGGCCTTCATGATGCCTGCGCTCTCGCGCAGCGCGGCCAGCAGATCGTTGGGCTTCGAGACCTGCACCTTCTTCGGCTTTGGAAGCGACTTGCCTTCCAGCTTCGCCTTCACCAGATCGGCGAGGGCGGCTTCGTAGCGGTCGTCGAAGGTCGCCGGATCGAACTCGCCCTTCTTGGTGCTGATGATGTGCTTGGCGAGCTCGAGCATCTCGCCCTGGATCTTGAGCTTGGGCATCTCCTCGAAAGCCTTCTCGGAGGAACGAACCTCGTAGTCGTAGTTGAGCGTGCTGGCGATTAGGCCCTTGCCGTGCGGCCGTATCAGCACCGTGCGCATTCGACGGAATAGGACGGTGCGGGCGATGGCTGCGACCATCGACTTCTTCATCGCATCGCGGAGAGCCGCGAACGCGTCTCCGCCCATCTTGTCGGGCGTGAGGTAGTACGGTTTGTCGAAATAGACGTCGTCGACGTCGGAGCAGGGGATGAACGCCTCGATCTCGAGCGTCTTGTTGCTCTCAGGAATCGCGGCGGAAACTTCCTCAGGATCGATGATGATGTACTGGCCGTTCTCGATCTCGAAGCCCTTGGTCTGGGCTTCCTTCGGCACCGGATCCTCGGTCTGGCTGTCTATGAAGATGCGGTTGACGCGGTTGCCCGTGGCCTTGTTGATGGTGTTGAAGGTGATGCGCTCGCTAGTCGAGGCTGCCGTGTAGAGAGCGACGCCGCAGCTTACCTCGCCGAACTTCAGAAAGCCTTTCCACTGCGCACGCTGTCCTGACGGCATGACAAATACTCCGAATCATTAATACGCGACTCAAAGACGTGTCAGGGTGATTCGTTCCGACTCAAAACGAATCATTTTTCAATACTTTACGGAAATTCTCTCTCAAATTGATTCCGCCGTCACCGCTGGCCGAATTGCGCCCGACAGTAGTGGAAAGGTGGAGATTTGTTCAGTTCGAGCGCCACGGTAACCACCTTCCTCCCAGCACAATGGCGGGCACCGCTTAGGGAATTCCGCAGCCGCTTCAAGCGCAGCATCGCCATCCACTGTCTCCCGGGAACCACCGGAATCCTTGTGAGTTTGTACTGCGAACGTTCATTCGAAGGAGAAGCCCGATGGCACAGACACCGACATCCCGCGGCCGCGCACAGGATCGAGCTCGCGTGGCCGGCGGTCAGGATCACGAGGTCAAGTACGAAGCAACGAAGGAAGGCGTCTCGAAAGATGCTGTCAAGAAGGCCGTGAAGAGCGCTGGAAACGCACGGAAGAAGGTCGAGGCCGAGATTGGTCGCCGTTAGACGGCCAAGCGGTGTTGCCCTATCCATGGACGAGGCAGGTTCCCGTGAAGTCCTGTCTTTGTTAGTCTGAATGATGGCGACCCCGCTGTGGTCGGAACGAAGCAGTCATAGCCGCGCACGCCTGCCGCCGCCATGTCTGGGGTAACGCATGTCCAAGTGCTTACAGGAAGACCACCTGCTGATGTCGAAGGCCGTCCGTGAATGGTATCGGTACTACGAGGTGGAGTGGGACGATCAAGCGTCCTCCTTTTTGTGTGATGCCGCCATCGAACTCTACAACGAGGGCTGTCGCTCTTTAGAGGAGATGGCGACCGTTCTGATCGGCACTTACGTCGGGCTGGCCGCCACGCGCGTAAACGCGCCATCTTCGAGCTCAGTGCATTGACAGGCCAAATCAGATCGGGCTGCACTCGGCGAATTCGCACTGCATGTGATCCGAGCGCGTCTTCTTCCAGCCGTAGACATATTCTCCTGGTCGATTGCGGTCGCGCGCATGTTTCGTCGCACCGCTTAAACGAAGCGCTGGCGGCAAAAATCGCCGCGCTGCTCACGCGTCTTCCTGTTGAGTATTGCCAACGTCCGGGCTATCACCTGCCTGCTGACCGGGCCTCACCCGACCTTTGTCCTGATCCGATTGATGCCATTACTGGGCGGGAAACCGGCTCAGCATCCGGTCCTGGACGTTCTCCTCGCCGACGATCATCGCCGCAAGCGAGATGGCTTTATCACGGTCCGCAACGTTTGTTATGTAGCCTTCGAGCAGGACCACAGGGCCGAGCATCCTGATCTCGATCGCACTGCTGTCGATATCCTGAGCGGCGGAAAGGGTCGCTTTGATCGTCGCCATGGTCGAGGCCGAACTATGGCCCTGGGAGCAGCACTCTTGGTGGCTGGCATTGTCGGAACCGAACTTCATATCGTCCTCCTGGTCGTTGCCCTCCACGAACCGTCATATTACCTCAGAACCTAATATGAGAAGCGGGCTATGGAGTCGCCAGTCCGACTTAGGTCCGTCTTCCCCTCGGCGCGATCCAGCTTAGATTTTCCTCATCCTTGTTAAAAGGACACCAGGGAGGTTTTAGCAATGTTGCCGTTCCCAGTCAGAACCTCCCTGGTGAAGCTTTGTCGATCCATGTCGGGCGTCGCATAAAAAGCGAAGATTCGCCCTGTGAAAACCTGCCTGGATGCCATTCAGGACAATATTCCCCCGAAGACCGTCTGCATGATCTCATTCATGCGCTGGGCCACGAGCGAGATGAGCTTGTCCCCGTCGGGTGCCCGAAAGTATCGTTGACCGCTTTGACTCGATCGAGGTCTATGAACAGTACGCAGTGGCTCTGGCCTTGGGAGCCGCCGCAAGCCGGACGGCGAGTTCGGTGCTGAATGAGCTCGGTTTGAAAGACCGGTCAGAGGATCGCGCGAGGCGAGATGCTGGAGCTCCTCACGAGTTGAGGCAAGCCGTGCTGAACGTCTCACCCTCACCAACCACCGCTTCTTTTACTCGTTGTCATCGCTGAACGACGGTCAGCGCAGCGATACCTGCCTCATCGGCCGCACGCAAGAACGCGTCCCAAAATTGCTCCGGAGCGATCTCACCGCTGATCGCATCGACGCAAGCCTTCACCGCAGTGACATATTCTTCGCCGTCATCGGAAGGCCAGTCCCTGAGCAGCATATATGCCGCGTCGCCGAGGGTGCGAACGATCCTGTGAGCTGGCTGACCGCGCAGAGCCAGCCCGACGGGTGTGAATGCAGACGTTGCGTCCCAGTTCATTGTCGTCGACCTCAGGTCAGACATCGCTATTCGCGGGATAATATACGCGTGTATTCCAAAATCGTAATTGACGATTGGTTACCCGGAGTGACCGGGTGTGAAGGTATGCCGCTGGAAAGGATTGGGCGCTCTACGATTTCGTATCGGAGCGCGCTGAGCAGCATCGGCTATTGTTGCGATAGATGACGACAGCGGCAGGGCATCGAGGTCACTCGCCCAAGGTTTTGAAACTCTGTGAGCAAGGGATGTCGAGGGTAAAGATGAGGCCGATCGATATCATTTCGACGGCCTCCAAAATTCGGATTAGTTTAACGCATCGGCGATTGCCAGAATAAGAAGAGCCGGTTCAAGTTGAACGTGGCCGACCGAGGAGTGCCCAAGCTCGACGTAACTTCTGAAGGCGGGAGGAAATCCGCTGTGGAGGAGGGGCCGATATTCCATTGCGAAAATCAGCTAAGGCTTGAGCCTCCAGCCTCGTTCTCTCGCTTGACCATTGCTGGTCAACTATTGGCTTGCCGGTCTGGTGGTCTATGACCGACCACCTTCCGTTCTCGAGTGCTTGTATCTGGTAGCGCTGCATTCTCAAGCCATAGATTTAGATGTGCCTACATCAGCCTGAAATCTCATTGAAATCAACTGGAACGGAACCCTGCTTCACACATACTTCGGTTAGATGGTGAACCCCCGGTTACCCGAGGGCAAGCGGCAACTTCCATATGGCGTCGAACTATCGACCTTACTACATTGTAGCGGCAATGTTCCCATCGGATATATCGCTTGTTATACGGTGATCAGGTACTTCTGAAGCCCTCAGGGATATCGCGTCTGTCCGGAAGCTACCTGGGAGCGAAATCGGACTCTTTGATCCCGCCAACCTAGCACCTGCGCTCAGGGGCGATCCGCAATATCGCCAGTAAAGCCGTCGGCGGGCCGCCCTCGACTATGGGTATCGGACGAACGTACATCATTTGTTACTTCGCACATGCGGTAATTGTCATACGATTCAAAACGCAAAAAAATAACAAAAATCAGTTGCTTACTCGAAGTTTCTCGACTACGTTTTTTACAGAAAAATTCCGAAATAACCGGCCTCGCCGGCGATACTCAGCGGTCGTTTGATCTCGCTTGAGGAGGATCATGACGTTGTTTGTCCGACTTCGTTTCTTCGCAATGATGCAGCGAGCGCGTGATCTCGTCTCGATCCGATACGGACCTACGACGGCAATCTGACGCGTCGGAAACCCTTTGTCCCACTTTTGTAAGATGGTGCTCCGGTGTGGTGCGCCCGAGGTTTGTTATGCAAAAGCAAGCTGTCGTATTCAACGGTCAGGAAGTCGGGATCGCGGTCCCAGTCGAAAACCGCCTCAAATTCATCGCTGTCCGCTTCAATGTCATTGACCTGGACAACAGGCTCTTCGACACGGTTACCGAAATCCGGCGCGCCATTACAGAGCATCTCGCGTCCAGCGGTCGTGCGATAACCTCGCACTGAATGGCAGAAGATATTCTTCTACGTCATGCGGCGTCCGTCATGGGAGGCCGACATGAACGCAATCCCATCTGCTTCACAACGCTACCCACCCAGGGCTGCAGGGCAATCGGACGCCGGCCAGCTGCGTCTGCCGCCATGCGATAGGCACTTTCGACGTCACGGCACTGTAGCGATTTCGCGTGTCGTTGATCCCACGTTCAATTCGATTGGCGACATTGAAATTTCGCCCGATCGCCCCGCCTCGTATGACGCTCCCGTGGGGATGTAAAATGATGCCATGAAGCCGGCACCGAGATCGAATGTTGGCCCGCAAAAGAGGACCGCGAAGAAACGTTCGTGCCTAAGCTTGAGCCTCGGCCGGCCGACCTGTCTTCGATTTGTCGAACGTGATGCGCTGCCACTCGCATCCTTGGAATTCTAGCCGGTCCATACCGAGCCGACTGCCTCCTGCGCCTGCCGCCGGTCAGACGAAGCGGAACCAGCACAGCGACGCGAATGCTCCCGTCGGCGCCAGGTTGGCATTGTCACGATTCGCAATTGGCGCTGGATGCAACCCCCTGATGGTACGCGCGGACGGCTTTGCTATGTGTCGTTTGTAAGCAACGAGAATAATCAGGCCCACGGCGACCGAAGTAAATAAAGTTAATTCTAAATTAGCCAATCGGGCGAATTCTCGCAGCTACGTGACCCGCGCGGTCGTCCTCAGGAGCTGGAGATCCGAATGAAGCGCCCGAATGTCAAGCAGGCCCTTGTTGCGGTTTTATCCGTCATTTGTGCCTTCCTCGTTGTCCTGTCCTACAGTTCCCTCAGCACGATCTCGACCTTGAACGACAACACCCAGCAAATTGGTGGCTTCTGGATGAAACGCCTGGTTACCGCGAGGGATATCAAGGGGAATTTCTCCGATTTGAAGCTTGCTTACGCGCGCTATCTGTTGGAGTCTTCACCAGAAAATCAAGCCGTTGAAGCTAAACTGGTCGACGACGCCAAGTCCGCTGTCCAGACCGCGATCGATGAATATGTGAAAGGCGTGCGTACCGAGCGGGGCCGGGAACTGATCACTCAGGTCAACTCGGAACTCAAGAAGTACGGCGAGCTTGCTGAGCATATGGCTAAATTACAGGACGGCGGAAAGGGCGCCGAGGCGGTCAGCTTTTTCCGCGAGAGTATGGAGCCGCAATCCGATCTGGTCGGCCAGAAGATTTCTGATCTCGTGGCCTTCATCTTGAGCCAGACCGAGACCTATGTGGCGGCAAGCGAGGGCGCCGCACGCACGGCATTCGTAATCACAGCAATAATTGCAACTCTTGCCGTTCTGGTCGCTTTAGCCGGCACGATATTCGCCGTGCTCGGCGTCGCGAGCCCGATCCGCCGCATCGCCTCAGCCATGAAGATCTTGTCCGACGGGGATCTGCAAAGCGAGATCCCTTATGCCGGCCGCGCCGACGAGATTGGCGCAATGGCAGCAGCGGTCGAAGTGTTCCGACAGAACGCCATACATGTCCTCCGCCTGGAACAGGAAGCGTCGGCATCGCGAAGCCAGTCGGAGGCCGCACGTGCAGCTGCACAGGAGCGCGCCGAGCATGAGGCGCAACAATTACGGTTTGCGACGACCACTCTAGGTGACGGACTGAGACGTCTTGCAGGCGGCGATGTCTCTTTCCAGCTGGCGGAGCCCTTCGCTGAGGAATACGAGCAACTGCGGGAAGATTTCAACACGTCCCTCAAGCAACTCGGGACGGCAATCGGTGCTGTCCTGCAAACGGTGCACAGCATCGACAATGGAACGCGCGAAATCGCGTCCGGTGCGCAAGATCTTTCCAAGCGTACGGAGCAGCAGGCCGCGTCTTTGGAAGAGACGGCGGCAGCTCTCGATGAGATTACCACCAACGTTGCCACCGCGTCCAAACGAACCGACGAGGCCCGCAATGTCGCGCAGGAGGCTAATGTCAGTGCGGAACGTTCCGCTGCCGTCGTGTCTCAAGCCGAACAGGCTATGAGGCGCATTGAGGACAGCTCGGAGCAAATCTCCAATATCATCGGCGTGATCGACGAAATCGCTTTCCAGACAAACCTTCTGGCGCTGAATGCAGGCGTCGAGGCAGCCCGCGCCGGAGAAGCCGGTAAAGGCTTTGCCGTTGTCGCACAGGAGGTACGCGAGCTCGCACAGCGCGCAGCGACGGCGGCGAAGGAAATCAAGGGACTCATCGAAAAGTCATCAGTCGAAGTCGGCACGGGTGTGAAATTAGTCCTCGAAACGGGCCAGTCGCTTAAGTCTATCGGCGACCAAGTCTCTCAGATCAATCAGCTGATGGCAGCCATCGCAACGTCGGCGCGAGAGCAGTCCACGGGGCTCGCCGAAATCAACACCGCCGTCAATCAAATGGATCAGTCCACCCAGCAGAACGCGGCGATGGTCGAGCAATCGACCGCAGCGGCGGCGTCTTTGTCGAGTGAGGCGAGCAGACTGCGTGAACTCGTCAACCAATTTCATCTCGACAGCGCCGCCGGCCATGTGGCCGCGTTGAGAAGTAATGTCAGGATCAGGGCGGCATGATAATGGCCCGGCCGTTTCGTCGAGCGGCGGTTGCTGAGACTGTCCTCGCGCAGATCTTGGCCTCTTTTCGACTGCAACCTCTCCAAGATCCGACGTGGAGGCCTCATTCGCCTCCATGCCGCTCGGCACAGCGGATGGCGGATTCGAGCGTGGGGAATGGGTGAGCGTGTCGGCACTTCCCGTATAGCCCATCAAAGGTTCGCTGAATGGCGCGCTGCGGCGGTCGAAAACAAGCCGCCAGCCCTTTCGGCTGTTCGGTCCCTAATGTCGTCACCGAGCGCGACGGTTTGAAAATCCTCGCAACGGTATTTTCGGGAAACAATGAGTGCGAGAAACAGGATAGCTCCACCGGTTGTCGCTTAAGACGCGCAAGCCGGAAGCCGTCGCTGTTCTCTCGTTATCTGTGTGTCTGCCAGTCTCCATCACTTGTCCTCCGCAGGGTGGCAAAGGATGCGCGGCGGGTGCAGATGGCCGCCGCCGCGCGTTCGTCTCGATCAACTCTTGATGGCGATGCGCTTGACCTGCGACTGCGCCTCCTCGGTCTTCGGCAAGGTGATCGACAGTATTCCGTTCTTGAAGGTGGCGTCGACCTGGTCTTCCTTGACCTTGACACCGAACGGGATGCGGCGCTCGAAGCGGCCGTAGTAGCGCTCGGAAAACCGGCGATCCTTATCCTCGCTCTCGGAGTGCTTTTCGCCCTTCAGCGTCAGCACGCCATCATTGAGCAGGACCTCGATGTCCTTCTCCTCAAGACCGGGGACTTCGGCCGTCACCTTGATCTCCTTGTCGGTGTCGGAGATCTCGACGCTTGGCCATCCACCCCCGAGGGAGGAGGCGTTGCCGAAGGACGGCAGGCCGGAGCCAAAGCCGCGGAAGACATCATCGAACAGACGGTTCACCTCACGATGAAGCGACAGGAAGGGATCACGGTCGTCATCGCGCAAGAGACTTGAAACCTGGTTGCCATTGTTGCGGCCCCAGGGAATCAGATCACGAACACTCATGTTTCTTCTCCTTTCTGTTGGTTCGCTTGGCGAAACTTTGCTGCCGGCGCCGGACCATGCCCGGCGCCTTGCTTGCGGTCTGCTGGGGAAGGCTTAAGCCGCCTGCTGCTTGCCCTCGATCTGCTTGGTCTCGGCCTTCGGCATCTGGCCGGTTCGGATCTCGATCTGGCGCGGCTTCATCTCTTCAGGGATTTCGCGCTTGAGATCGACGGTCAGCAGACCGTTGACGAAACCCGCACTCACGACCCTGACATGGTCGGCTAGTTCGAAGCGACGCTGGAACGAGCCGCTGGCGATGCCGCGGTGCAGATATTGGAGGTCATCGTCGCTCGCCTTCTGTCCCGAGACGATGAGCATGTTCTGCTCTTGAGTCATCGCCAGCTCGTCCTGTGAGAAGCCCGCCAGTGCCATGACAATGCGGTAATCATTCTCGCCAGCTTTGACGATATCGTAAGGCGGCCAACTGTCGCTCGTCTCGGCGCGGCTTGCAGCCTCGAGCGCGTTGAACATCCGGTCGAAGCCTATGCTCGATCGGAACAGGGGTGAGAAATCGAGGTTTGTCCTCATAGCCATATCCTCCTTATAAGCAACATGGATACAAGGAGACGCCAAGAGCAACGGCGTCTCCTGGACCTGTGTCAATCCCCATTGGGCAATCGACTAATATCGATATAATTCAGTGTCTTAGAATTTCAAGGGGAGTGGAACTTCTCGGTGGAAAAAATTGAAAATTTTCCGAGGCGCCACCATATCTGGGCCGAGCGGGAGAGAGGAGAAAGTTGCTATGATAATGACCGCAGACGACGTCATCGCCGTGCTTGGGCCTGCCGACGAAACGCTGGTGGCTGAGGTCATCGCGACAGGTGCGACCAAGACTGAACTTGCCGAGGCATTTGCGTGGGCCAACAACGACGAAGCCTTGATGGGCGAAGGTCGCCGTCTGCCGACAGGCAGGGTTGCCGCGCTCGTTGATCTGCTTTCCGCCGAGGAGGAAGAGCAGGATAGATGACATCACTGGCCGCTGCTCCGGGCGCGATCGACGCAACCGGTCATGCCGTCGCGAGCACGCGGATGTTGCCCTTGCGATCGATCACGTCCACAACGACATTGAGTCCGGAACGGCGAATGGCGATGTCTGCCGAACCATTGCCGATTAACAGGTGTCGCAACGTGACCTCATCGAGGAAGCTCGGAAGGCGCGGCTCGTTCAAGCTGATCTGCAAGGCGTTCGGATCGAACTCAAGACCGAGACACGACTGCAATAACGACAAAGGCGTTGCCGCCGCCCATGCCTGCGGCGAGCAGGCGACCGGATAGAAGGTCGGTCCCTGCGCGCGCCTGCGCGGCAGGCCGCAGAAAAGTTCGGGAAGCCGCCGCAATTCGATATAGGTCGAAGCGGCAAAGAGTCCCTCAAAGATCCGCGCGGCTTCCGCGCGATAGCCATAGCGAGCAAGCCCCCTGGCGATCAGGGCGTTGTCGTGCGGCCAGATCGAGCCGTTGTGATAGCTCATGGGATTGTAGAGCGCCTCTGTGGAGGCAATGGTGCGGATGCCCCAGCCACAGAAGGACGAGGCACTCATCAAAGTGAGGGTGAGCTGTCTGGCCCGTTCGGGATAGGCGATGCCGGTGAACAGGGCATGGCCGGCATTGGAGGAGCGGACCCTGCAGGGTCGCTTGTCGCCATCGAGCGCCAGCACGTAGGTGCCAAGTTCCTCGTCGAAGAAGCTCGTATCAAAGGTGCGACGCAGCCCCTCCGCACGCGCTAAGAAGCCGGCGGCCCGTTCCGGCCGGCCGAGGCGCTGAAAGATCTCGGCCGCCGCCTGCCACGCGCCATAGACGTAGGCCTGAACTTCGGCGATCGCGATCGGACCCTTGGCGAGCGTCCCGTCCGCGTGGAAAATGGAGTCGTGGCTGTCCTTCCATGCCTGGTTGACCAACCCTTCTTCCGTCTGTCGCCCATATTCGACGAAGCCGTCGCCGTCGCGATCGCCATGGTCATCAATCCATGTCAGTGCGGCTTCGATATGCGGCAGGAGACGGTCGATGGTCGCAAAATCACCGGTTCGCCCGAGATATTCACCGGCCAACATCACGAACAACGGCGTCGAATCGATGCTGCCGTAATAGCGGCGAAAAGGAACCTCGCCGAGCTCGGCCATTTCGCCACAGCGCACCTCGTGCAGGATCTTGCCGGGTTCCGCATCTGCGACTGGATCGATCTCCGTTGCCTGGTTGGTTGCCAAGTGGCCAAGAACTCCGCGTGCGATCTCCGGATCGAGCCAGAGCGTCTCCAGCGCCGTAATCAGAGCATCGCGCCCGAAGACTGTGCTGAACCAGGGAATCCCGGCGTAGGGATAGGGGCCTTCTGGCTTGTCGGTCATCAGCATGTAGAGATCGGAGATGCTGCGTTGGGCGACTTCGTTGAAGATTTCGTTCGACGTTGTGATCGAGGCGGCGCGCGACGAAGAGGCGCGCAGGGCTCTGCGCGAATCCCGCAGCGCAAGGAAGAACGAACGATGGCCGGGTTTTCGAGTCTCCTTCTGGTCACAGCCGATTTCTATGAACAGAGACCGGCTCTCGTGCGGCGCCAGCTGGAGATTATAAGTGACATGGCCGGTGGTGAGTTCGGTCGGCTTCGGATCGAAGGAAAGTTGCGTTGATCGATTTTGGTTGTCGAGGCCGATATAGGAGAGAAAGACACAATCCTGCTCAACGACAGGAGAAAGATGGCGCCCTCTTTTTGCCCTTACGGTTCCGCGAACTTCGAAGAGATCGGCGAAATCCGCTCCGAAAGTCATCTCGATACGAATGGGCCGCGGGCGGTCATCAAAATTCCTTATCGACAGTCGCTCGTAGCACTGAGCATTCCAGAGGAAGCGAGACCTGCGCAGGTGGATGACGTCGTGGCCGAGGACAAGCCGACCCTTGTCGTCGAAGAGGTCGGGATTGGTGAGGTCGCAGGTGAGCGTCGCGTTGTCATCGCGCAGTATCGACGACAGCAGCATTGGGGGCTTGCCGTTGATCGTCAGGCTGAGATGCGAGAGATATCGGGTATCGCGATGAAACAGGCCTTCCGGGCTGTCTGGTCCCGAAACTGCATCGCCATTGTGATCAAAGACGGCGAAAGTATCGCCGTGCTTTAGAGTGAGCGGCCGGCGCTCCTGCAGTGATGAGGTAGCCGGAATGAAAAATTTCTCGACCGTTGCCATCGGGCCGGACGATGCTGGCACTGGGCTGCTGTCTATAGAAGACATTGCTCCTCCTGAAATCTCAGACGACGAGCTGCAAGTCGAGCGGCTGCCCGTTCGACCGGCGAACTGGAGCGACTTTGGAACGGACGCCGGGTAGGCTACGGTAGAGGTCGAGGTAGTCGTACGCCATCCTTTCCGCGGTAAAGCGCTTCTCGAACGTGGCCCGCACCTTGTGGCGATCCATCCGAAGCGCCCATTCGACGTTCTCGGCCGCGTCGGTGACGCTGTCGACCAGAATTCCGGACACGCCGTTGTCGATCACCTCCGGCACCGAGCCGCAGCCGAAGGCGACGACCGGAGTGCCGCAGGCCATTGCCTCGATCATCACCAGTCCGAACGGCTCCGGCCAATCGATCGGGAAAAGCAAGGCTCCTGCATTTCCAAGGAAGGTTGCTTTCTGATGCTCATCGATCTCGCCGATGAACTCGACATTGGAATGACGTTTCATCATCGGCTCGATGACCGTTTCCCAGTAGGCCATGTCGGCATTGTCGATCTTGGCGGCGATCTTCAGCTGCATGCCGACTTTTGCCGCGATCTCTATTGCACGATCGGGTCGCTTTTCCGGCGAAATGCGGCCGAGAAACGCAAGGTAATCGCCCTTTGGCTTTTCCGTGAAAGGCAGCAGACCGGTGGGCAGACCGTGGTAAACCGTTCCCGCCCAATGGACCGGTGGCATAGGCCTACGTTGGTCATTGGAGATCGAAACGACCGGAACATCTGCGAAGGTCTGGTAGAAGGGCTTGAGATCCGGCAGATCCAGACGGCCGTGCAAGGTTGTCAGCGTGCGGTCGGCAAAATTTCGGATCAGCGGGAAATGCAACAGATCGATATGGAAATGCAGGACATCAAACTCATGCGCGCGGCAGCGAATTTCCTCCAGCATCACAATCTGATGCGGCAGTTGGTCCTTGACCGCCGGGTTAAGCCGCAGCGCAACGTCCGCGCAGGATACGAGCCGGGCGTCGATGACGGAGTCGCCGCTGGCAAAAAGCGTGACGTCGTGGCCCTGCGAGACAAGTTCTTCGGTGAGATAGGATACAATCCGCTCCGTTCCCCCATAGAGCTTCGGCGGAACGCTTTCGGGGAGCGGCGCGATCTGAGCGATCTTCATCGGCAAAACCTCCTCAGTTGAGCAAAGAGTCGTCGGTAAAAATCTTCTCCGCGTCCGAAACAGGCACGCGGCGGTCAGGGGGAGCGGTTAGATCTCGAATGGTTGTCTGAGTCCTCGTTTCCAGTAGCTACACAGACCGAAGCCGCCGGATCGGTGCGACAGCGATCTACGGCGGCGGCTTTGGCTGTCATTGACGGAAGCCGTCTGCTTTTGCGCTGATGTGTTTTGATCGTCACCATCGAGAGCCTTCAAGGTCGCAAGAACCTCATCATAGGAGACAATCCGTTCTGTCCCGGGATAGCGTCGCCAGGCTGGCATGGATTCGATTGCACATACGTCGGACGCCCAAGAGGCCAGAATAGCCCGCTTCTCGTCCTTGCTGATATTGTCCGCCAACAGCACGTGGCGGGGATGATCGAAATGCATGGCCGGGTGCAACAGATGCGCGGCGCTTATTGTTGCTGCGGCATGCTTGGCTGCAGAATTGCTATCAGTTTCCTTTCTCATGTTCTGACTCCACGGATATAGGACCAATGGACGTTGTCGACTCTCCCATGTCACGCGGCCTGGGTGGGTTGCTTTTCGAACAGTCCGCGCGCGGCCCGAACCATGGTCTTCAGGTGTTCGGGATTGCGAACGCCCTGCCGATAAAGCTCCACGACGATTGCCGCGATGCGTTCAGCTTCTTCAGAATTGCGAGGCAAGTCCGCCACAGTTCTGAGGTCATCGAAGACGTGTCGGCAGACTTCGAGGTCACGGGAATCAAGCGGCGCTTGCGACTTCTTGACGATCGTTTGAACCATTTGTTCCTCCATTGCTGGAGGCCCGCCCTTCAAGAGCAGGGCGGGCCGGCGGCCTTAGAAATCCATGCCGGCACCGGCGGGGATCGCCGGAGCGGCTTCCTTCTTGGGCTTTTCAGCGATCATAGCCTCCGTCGTCACCAGCAGGCCGGCAACCGAAGCAGCATCCTGGAGCGCGGTGCGCACGACCTTGGCCGGATCGATGACGCCTTGCGAATAAAGGTCGCCATATTCGCCGGTCTGGGCGTTCCAGCCGTAGGAGAAGTCGGTTTTCTCGCGCAGCTTGCCGACGATGATCGAACCTTCGGCGCCGGCGTTCTCGGCGATCTGACGGACCGGAGCCTCGATCGCCCGGCGAACGATCTCGATGCCGACCTTCTGGTCCTGGTTGGCGGCATCAAGATTGTCGAGGGCCTTGACGGCACGCAACAGCGCAACGCCACCGCCCGGCAGGATGCCTTCCTCGACGGCCGCACGGGTTGCATGCAGTGCATCGTCGACGCGGTCCTTCTTCTCCTTCACTTCGACTTCGGTCGATCCGCCGACGCGGATGACGGCAACGCCGCCGGCGAGCTTTGCCAGGCGCTCCTGGAGCTTCTCGCGGTCGTAATCGGAGGTCGTCTCCTCGATCTGGGCCTTGATCTGCGCGACGCGGCCATCGATTTCCGCTTTGGAGCCGACGCCATCGATAATGGTGGTGTTCTCCTTCTCGATCGCCACCTTCTTGGCCCGGCCGAGCATGTTGAGGGTGACATTCTCGAGCTTGATGCCGAGGTCTTCGGAGATGACAGTGCCGCCCGTCAGGATGGCGATGTCTTCCAGCATGGCCTTGCGGCGGTCGCCGAAGCCCGGAGCCTTGACGGCTGCAATCTTCAGGCCGCCACGCAGCTTGTTGACCACGAGGGTCGCAAGTGCTTCGCCTTCGACGTCTTCAGCGATGATGACCAGCGGCTTGCCGGACTGGACGACGGCTTCGAGAACCGGAAGCATGGATTGCAGGTTCGAGAGCTTCTTCTCGTGAATGAGGATATAGGGATCCTCGAACTCCACGCGCATCTTGTCGGCGTTGGTCACGAAGTAAGGCGACAGGTAGCCACGATCGAACTGCATGCCTTCGACGACTTCGAGTTCGGTTTCGGCGGTCTTGGCTTCCTCGACGGTGATGACCCCTTCATTGCCGACCTTCTCCATCGCTTCGGCGAGATAGCGGCCGATCTCGGAATCGCCATTCGCGGAGATGGTGCCGACCTGGGCGATCTCGGAATTGCTGGTGATCTTGCGAGCGTTGGTCTTCAGTTCCTTGACGACGGCGTCGACGGCGATGTCGATACCGCGCTTCAGGTCCATTGGATTCATGCCGGACGCAACGGCTTTCGCACCTTCCTTGACGATTGCCTGAGCAAGCACGGTTGCGGTCGTGGTTCCGTCGCCGGCGAGATCGTTGGTCTTCGATGCCACTTCACGCAGCATCTGGGCACCCATGTTCTCGAACTTGTCTTCCAGTTCGATTTCCTTGGCGACCGAAACGCCGTCCTTGGTGATGCGCGGCGCGCCGAACGACTTGTCGATCACAACGTTGCGGCCCTTCGGGCCGAGGGTCACCTTCACTGCGTTGGCAAGCACATCGACCCCACGCAGCATGCGTTCACGAGCATCGGTGTTAAATTTAACGTCTTTTGCAGCCATTTCTCTAACTCCTCTAATAGGCAGCTATTTGACTGATAGATTGGTGGGGTGGACGGCTCAGGCGGCCTGCTTCTGCTCTGCCGGGGCTTCGATGACGCCCATGACATCGCTTTCTTTCATGATCAACAGGTCCTCGCCGTTGATCTTGATCTCTGTGCCGGACCATTTGCCGAACAGGATGCGATCGCCAGCCTTGACGTCAAGCACCTGGATCTGGCCGGCATCGTTGCGCGCGCCGGGGCCGACGGCGATGACCTCGCCTTCCTGAGGTTTTTCCTTGGCGGTATCGGGAATGATGATTCCGCCTTTGGTTTTCTCTTCAGACTCAACCCGGCGGACAAGAATGCGATCATGAAGCGGTCGGAACGACATGTTTTCCCTCCGATGGACAAACAATGATGACGTTGTTCCCCCGCCCGGACCGGATGACTAGTCCGGGCGGGTGCAAAACCTCACTCGAGCGTTTTGCGCAAAATGATCTGGTTTGTCGGTTTTTTGATTTCAAGAGGTCAAAACAAAAAAATTAGCACTCTTCATCGCCGGCTGCTAACACACTGGAAAAACACAACAACAACGCCTCCGGTATTCAAAAATCGGTGATGACCGCAAAATTTACAGAACCCTGCAGGCTGTCGCGAAACCGAGATGAATCGGCATGATTGGCCTATGGCGACAGATCTTTTCGCTTCCCGGCGATAGAGCGGTCACGAGCCACGGCGTGGGGCATGTTGCGTCTGCTGACCGACAATACGAATAGTGTCGGCAAGCATTAGGATCGGGGAAGACGCCGATCAACGGCACCCCAAGCGTTCAGTGGAAGGTGGGCCCGCCAATTCGGCCCGAGAACACAGCTAAGATCAACGATTGACGAGCATTTTGACTGGTCGACAAGGCAAGATCAGAAGTGGCCATGCACCAGGTTAACACTGGGAGCTGATCCCCACCAAATATACGCAAAAATCGCCCCGCGGAGACGCGGGGCGCAATGGTGAGCGGACATGGAAAGGCGGACGTTAGCGAAAAATCGCAATCACATCCGCGCTCAAAACGCGACGCTCCAGAAAAAGTTCCAGCAGTGACTAAGTAATTTGAACTGAAATAAATTCCGCGCGACAGAGGGGCACGACCTGCCTTTGACGCTGGCTATGCTCGGATCGGCCGCAAATTGGCGCTCGACAGATCCACCTTTCGCTCGGCGACCGGTTAACGTTGGTTTGCGATGCTCCGCCAGGCTGGCCTCGCCAAATACGCTGTCAGGCCGATGGCGAGACAGCCTGCGGTACTGAACAAGATGATCTCAAACGTGGCGGAGGGTCCACCGGCACTTTGGGCGATCCATCCAAATACAGCCGAAGAGATCGCAACTCCGAAAAACACAAGGGTGTTGAGAAAGCCCAACAAAAGGCCTCGGTGCTTGGAAGGTGCAAGTTCCTGCGCTTCGGCCATAACCAGGGGATGGAGGTTGCCGATTGAATAAAGCAGGCAGATCAGAGCGACGGCGGCGACAATACTGGAGCCGGGTGAAACGGCCATGGCGAAAGCGGCGATCGTCCCCGCGGCCATCCCAGCCGTCACGATGCTTCGCGGTGACACTTTGGATACGAGCGCGGGAATAGCAAAGGACGTCCCTATGCCGACGGCGCTCACGATCGTCAGCGCGAAACCTGAGACACGCTGATCCGCGGAGAACACCCCGGACAGGTAAGGGGTCGCCCAAGCATTGCGAAAAGTCCCTCCGAGCGACAGGGTTAGGCATATTGGCAAGAGGTAGACTAAGCCCGCTGGCCTGCTCTCAGTCGCCTCTTCCGATTGTCCTTCTTGTGGCGTTGGTGCCATTTGAAAGGCGACGCCAACCGCGCAAAGCGCCATCGCTGACGCTGCAACAAGCATCGCCCCGCGCCACCCGAGGACTTCAGAAAGCCAAACCATAGGCGACGCCGATAGAAGGGCGCCGATGGTGCCAACAGCGCTGACGGCGGTGATCTTTCTCCGCGCGGCCACCCCGTCGCCAAGACTTCCGAACTGATAGACCACTCCCATGAAGATCGGCGCGCCCCGCGCCCAGGACCGCCTGACCGGCAACAAGCTGTCCGGCCGTTCGTGCCATGGCGACCAACGCGGCCCCCATGGCGCCGACGATCATTAAAACAGTCATAGGCGTTCCTGCGCCGAAGCGGTCGAAGGCTGAGCCCAGTGGCATCTGCAGCAGCCCGAACGAAATGAAGAAGGCCGACGCCGCGTATCCATAGCGGCTGGGGTCGAGATCGATGTCGGCAGCGACCATCGGACCGACCACGCCGAAATAGCTGCGAAAGAACATGCTCATCAGAAAGGCAAGAGCGAGGACGAAGAACTGCTTCCTGTTGTTGTGCATCAAGCGTCCGCCGTTTGCGAGATCCAGAAGCAATGTCAATCGGTGCGAATGGTTCCGAACCGACGACGCCAAGCGCCCCTAACTCTTGCAGATCGTTCTCTCGAATTATTCCTCAGCGTCGGAATACGTTTTGAATTGCAGTTTCAGAAGCGATGCGTCCACCGACAGGACGAAACCTGTCGGCGCGTAGCCAACAGTGACATCGCCGAAGGCGGAGAGACTGGAGTTGATGAGTCGAAAGCCGAACCCCTTCTTATCCGGCGCTTCTACCGCAGGGCCACCGACCTCCCGCCAACGGAAGTCTAGGCGCTTGTCACCCGCCTCGTCGCGTACAGACCAATCGATTTCGACTATCCCGGTCTCTCCCGATAGCGCACCATACTTGTTGGCGTTGGTGACAAGTTCGTGCAGCACGAGGGAGAAGCAAAGAGCCGCCTGAGGACCCAATTCAACAGCAGGACCGCTTGCTTTGAACCGTTCCGACGTCTCTAGTCCGAGATTGATAGCCGTCGCCTCGACAATCGCCGTCAGGGTAGCGCCCAGCCAATTCCGCTGTAGCAAAATTTCGTGCGCTTTGGCATATGCATTGATCCGTGCCGAGATCGCCTGTTCCGCATCCTCTATAGAGCTCGCGTTTCGGAAGGATTGGCTGGTGATAGCCTGAATGACGGTGAGCGTATTCTTCATCCGGTGCGAGAGCTCGTGCATCAGAACGCGCTGTCGTTCCTCGTTCTCTCTCTGCTCTGTCTGATCTCTGAGAATCTTCACGAAGCCCTCGACTTCGCCGTCATCCGTCGTCAATGCCATCATCTGACCCGACGCCCAAAACAACGAGCCGTCCTTGCGAACGTGCCAGCGCTCGTCATTGCCATGACCTTCGGTCAAAGCGGCGGTCATTTCCCGTTGAAGAACCCCCGCCTGCCGGTCTTCCTCGGTGAAAATCACGGCCGCAGGCCGGCCGACCATCTCGGCCTCATCCCATCCGAGGATCCGTCGCGCGCCCTCATTCCAGGTGGTCACCAGCCCATCCAGATCTGTCGAGATGATCGCATATTCGATCGCACTTTGGAGAATGGCTTCGAGAAAGCGCTCTCGGGAGCGACTGGAGTTGGAAAAGAGTTTCATGATCATATGATGGCCCGATCCTTCCCAGGGCCCGCAAGAAAAAGGGCCTCATCCTGTTTCTAGGACGCCGCCTGACATTGGGGACGGCGCTGGCGTTTGCAATGGGCTACTCGACGGTTCTGACGGTCCTTGAATGATCGGCTATCCCTAACAATATCATTTCGACAGGACCATTGGTGGCATGAAAGGAGGAAAAAATGCCGCAGAACGATGTTCCATGGACCCAGCCGGTAAGAATCCGGCTGCAGTGCGGTTTGGAGCGCAGTTTCACAGGCGCATACGACGCCTTGGACTTTCTCGAAAACGAATGGCCGTTGCGTCACGGAGAGCGCCACGAGCGAGCAGTCAAGACGTGCCGTGGCGCCCTCAACGACACCACCGCCGGCATTATCGCGCGGGAGGCCTTCGTGGCCGCCTGCTTGGAAGCCGGCATGCCGTCCGTTCTTGTTCCTTGGAAGAGAAAGCCGACCGCGCATCCGGCTCGGCCTGCGCGCCTTGCTATCATCTAGGGGTATCAGTGACGACCTCGCCTCATCGGAGGCGAGGTCCGGCATAGCGCCTTCCCCGGCCGCGCTATCTTCGGCACGGTCGCGCCGGTCTATGACGACATCGTGGTGCTGGGCTCGCCTGTCTAAGCAGCCTGGCAAATCTACGACAGCCGATCAGAAGACCGAAACGTTCTCAGCCTTCGACTTTCCGGTCTTGCGGTCCTCCGACCTCGAAGCTGACCTTATCGCCTTCGCGCAGCGAACGGCCGCGTTGCAAGGCAGAGACGTGAACAAACACATCCTGTCCGCCGCCCTCAGGCGTGATGAAGCCGAAGCCCTTGTCGCAGCGCTCAGCCGGCACGTTTCCGAGCACATCCGGCCGATGCGCCTCCAGCTCGCGGAGGATGCGAACGATAAGGGCTCCACTATCCGCCCTGCCTCAAGAACAGGCGCCTGTTTGCCCCTGCTGGATTTTCGTTATCAGTGTCGTTGCCATCTCTGGTCTCCAACATTTGATACAACTGGAACTCAGTTCGATCTGATTCAGCTTTCGAGAGCGGCATGTTCGGTCGCCGGCGCTCCTGACATGGCGAGACAGGCGCCACTCAGCATTACGATGATGCCGATCACATCCATCACTGTTATCCGCTCCGCGAAGACAGCAGCGCCGAGGGCGACAGCGATGACCGGCGAAACGAAGGCATAGCTACCGGCGCGGGATGCGCCGATATCCCGCAGCAAGCGCATGAAGGTCGTGTAGCCGATTAGCGAGCCAAAGATCACAAGGAAGAACCAGCCAAGCCAGGCAATCATGCCCCAGTCGCCGGAGAGGGCGGAAACTGCCCCCGGTTCGAAAGCCAGGGCTACCATCAGCAGCACGAAGCCTCCGAACGAGGTCGTCACACCTGAAACGAACAAGGCCGGATAGAATCGGAGAAGTGGACGGGCCAACACCGAGCCGTAACCATAGGTGAAGGCCGCTGATGCAACCGCCAATCCCCCCCATAGGCTCGCGCCTGGGAAGGCTTCAGGCAGACTTACATAGGCGGAAGCCGGCCAGAACAGGACGACCAGTCCACAGACCCCCAGAGCGATCGCGAAGATCCGCCGGCCATCCAATGTCTCTTCGCCTAGCAGGAGAGCAAATACCAGGAGCGCGATCGGAGTGAGCGACATTTCCAGAACGGCGGCAGTCCCGGAATTGATATACTGCATGCCCCAGAACAATGGGCCGTAGCAGAGCGTAATCATCAGCATACTGGCGGCGGTAAAGCGAATGCCATCTCTCACCTTCAGCCCCGCTATGTTGCCATTCGCCCAAGCGTAGAGAAGAAGCAACATGCCGGCAGCGGTGAACCGCGTGCCGGCGAACACGAGCGGCGGCACGGCTTGGATGCCGGCCTTGGTTCCGATCCAGGTGCTTCCCCAGATTATGCATAACATCAGAAAGCGCAGATGATTTTTGTTGGCACCGCTGGGCATCGGGGCTCCGATCCGTGTAACGTGTAAAAATCATTTAGACCGTTACAACTCGCCCTTGCCCAAATCGTTCCCGGAAACGATATTCAAATTATGAACACGCTAAAGACGATCCATGACATCAGCCTTCTCGGCGGTCATCCAGCGCTCGACTTCGTCAACACGGTCGATAGTCGCGGTGAACGTTGGGGCCCGGATTTCCTGAATAGCTACGATGACCTCGTGGCCTGGGCCCGTCGTCTCGATCTGATCGACGACAAAGAACGCGATACCTTACTAGCTAAGGCCGGCGGGTCGCCGTCCGACGCGAAAAAGGAACTCGGAGAAGCTAAGGAGTTGCGGGAGGCTCTTAGCCGCCTGTTTCTGTCCGAATATGATGCAAGCCCGATCAGCCGGGACGATCTCGACCTCGTTGCCGGCATGGCCCGGCGTGCGCAACTGCAGCAATCACTGAGCTGCGTTGGAGGCAGGATCCAGTGGCGTCCGGCGGATGCCAAAGATTTGGATGCAATCAGTACTCGTATCGCCCAGTCAGCCGCCGAACTGCTGACGTCGCGACACGCACGCCGTCCTGTACGTGCGTGTCAAGGTCCAAATTGCGGCTGGCTCTTTCTGGATCAATCTCGTGGCGGCCTCAGACGATGGTGCTCGGACAAAACCTGCGGATCGCATGCTAGAGTGCGCAGGTTTCGGGCTATCCAAGCCAGTTGATCACCCAGGCTGACCGGCCAAATTCGTCTTCGTCTTCGTCTTCGTTAGCGCAAACGCGAAAGTGGGTTACATGCACCCGCTGACGGCGAAGATCGCCGCGGTATCCTAACCGTGGGCTCGTCAGGGCTTGAGCATCACAAGCTGCTCCCCGCTTCCAGCGTCCCAGATCGTCAGGTCGACGACAAAGTCCCCCTCTTCGCTATCAGGTCGAGCAAGGCTGCGGCCAGCCGTCCCGCGCAGATCGGGTTGGTCGCAAGGTCGAGTGTCTCATTGCTGGTCAGCGCCAACCGAAACGAAAGGTCACTGTCTTCTAGAGGAGAAAATGCAGTGACGCTGTCAGATTCAAGATACGCGTCCGCTTCACCATCGGCATAAGGCCGGCGACGTTCGAAGGCTCGATGAAATTCACTCTTTTGTTCGGCGGAGAGCATTGTGATCCATTCCTCTATCGCGATTATCGGCCAGGCGCCGCTCCGTCGTTGTCGACGGAAAAACACAAGCCCATGGCAAACACAAGCCAATGTCCGTCACGGGCAGTGGAAACGCCGTCTCTTCAAAACAAGCTCGCCGCGGCAGCTCTGAGGTCAGAGCAACGTGCTATGATTCAAAATTCAGGAGATCGCACGTTATCGGCGTTGCTGCTCCAAGGCGAAGCACGCGGAAGCAGCTCTTCGCGATTTCATTGCCAGCCATGGCATACCACCGCGGCCATCGATCCCCGCGGCGGAAACGCCATCTCATCAAGCGACGTGTGGCTTTTGCCGCTATCGCAAGATGGTGCTCGATAGGGGAGACGCCAGCTGCACTTCAACCCTCCTTGCGCAGCGCGAGGAGGGTTGAACTCGAAGCCGGTTAGATGGCGGTCCGCCGGTACCGGTCGCGCTCTTGCGCAATCTGTTCAGGGGCATATGGATCGAGCGTATCGTCAAACCGGGTCCATCCCTGCTCGTTATAGGCACGCCGACGTTCAACCGGGTCGACCCAGTTCGAACCCTGGAGAATGGCCTGCGCCTCGGAAGCGCGGGCGTCGTCGACCCGGGCCGTAACCAAGCTGCCACCACGGCGGACGCCTTCGGCATAAAGGTGGGCATCATCTTCCGAGACGCCGGAGTCGGTGAGGGCGCCGATTAGGCCACCAGCGGCACCACCAGCGACGGCGCCGGCAACAGCCCCGGCCGCAGTCGCGGCAAGCCAGCCTGCGGCAACCACCGGTCCGACACCGGGAATGGCCATCAGGCCCAGTCCGGTGAGCAGGCCGCCAGCGCCTCCGAGGGCAGCGCCAATGCCGGCACCGGTCGCGGCATCCTCTCCAACGTCGGAGTCGCGATCGATGCGGCCGGCCTTGTTGGAGACGATGCTGATGTCGGTTGAGGGAACGCCTGCCGCTTCCAATTTGGTGACGGCGGAGCGAGCGTCAGAGTAGTCATCGAAAAGTCCGGTTACAGTTCTCATCATGCTTCTCCTTGGGTTACTTGGCGACGATGTTGCCTTGATAATCGAGGGCTATGGAGACGGCTTTGCCATCCTTCATGCCAGAGGCCATCCAGATCCCCTTGTCGTCGAGCTTGAGATCCTTGACGTCGGTGTAGCCGGCTTCCGCAATGCGATCCTTCGCCTGAGCTTCGGTAAAGCTGTTGGCACCCTCAACGGGCGCAGTCGGATTTTTGGTATCCGGGGTTGCAACTGCTGGTGTATTTCCATCCGGAGATGGAGCCGGCGGTGTTTGGGCGAAAGTTGCGACGACAGAGGCGCCAAAAATTGCCGCTGCCAACATGATCTTCTTCATATGGTGTTTCCTCCGTTTGCGGATCAGGCAGATCCATGCTCTCAAAACCGCCAGAGAAGATTTTTGTTCCTCGCCGCCGCAGGGAAGTATGCAATTGATTTTTTTAAATATACGGCGACGAGACCCCGAAATAATACTATCCCTCCCGGTGCCGCGGCAAAACGAGCGGACAATGAGGCGTGGAGCGAGCGACCTCCAATGAGCAATTCAAAAGCCTCACATAGGCGATGGGACTTTTAACTCCTAAAGTTGTGCTTTCCTTTGCACAGGAGATTAAGGCGAGACATTTTTTACCGGCCCAAAGAGTCTCGGCCCGGCCGAACCGCTGCCGATTTATTCGCCGAGGTCGCGGCGTGCCAACCGGACGTTACGGAGATGGTGAACGCACCGGTTTTTTCCGAATTCTCGGTGCGCGAGCGCCGTCAAACGCGGGGCCAAGCTCTCTACCCCGAGCAGCGGGCAATAAAAAAGGCCGGGGCGAAATCGCACCGACCTTTCCAACATCGCTCTTCACACCAGTGCCAGTACATCCGTGGTCAAAAGCAGATAAGCGACTTCGGCAGTCGCGAACACTCGCGTGGAGCACTCACCAGCAACGCCGAAGATCCGTAGATAGCTTCGGGTTATGTTCAATTCAAGTCCCCCGGCAAAACGGGCGCATAAACCTGCCAACCATCAAATGGACGTCCGGGAACCAAATTGAAATGCGGAGGTTCGCGGTTATGATTCACGGTAATACGGCATGACGCATCCTCACGGAAGGCATGCAGTGCTCGTCGTCGAAGACGAGCCCCTGCTGATGATGATGGCGGTGGACGTTGTCGAAGCGGTCGGACTGGAAGCGCTCGAGGCGACGAACGCGGATGATGCGGTCCTCATCCTGGAACGCAGGAGCGATATCGCCATCGTCCTGACCGAGGTCGAGGTGCCGGGTACGATGGATGGCTTGGCGCTGGCCGCCTTGGTCCGCGAAAGATGGCCCCTGATCGAGATCGTCGTCGTGTCGGGGAGGGTGACGATCGGCAGGGAGGGCCTGCCCGAGCGTGGGGTGTTCTTCTCCAAACCATATGATGCCGACGAGCTCGCTTACACGCTTCGACGGCTGGCGACTTACCAGGTTTGCATCCCACGCGCCGAGCGAATTTAATGCACCGAGTTTCCGCAAGGCCGAGCGCGGCGAAGCCAATCATCCTGTTCCGGTGATCCTCCGAAGGGAAAACTTGTCGGATTGGTGGTTCACTCGGCGGCATGACGGAGGGGGTATCCGTCTGCGAGCTCTGCCGAAGCGATGATCTCGAAGTCCGCGGGCATGGCGTGCTGATCGGTTCCCACGAGCGCCAGCGTCCAGTAAGCAGGATCCTCCCCGAAAACCGTGGAGACCTGAACGATCGTTATTCGTCCGTCGAAGTGCTTCGAGGACTTCGCCCAGTAAAACGCATCCGGAACCAAACTTGCTGCAACCATGACGCCAACTCCCATGACAAGTGAACGATAGCAGAAATCCTGGAAATGAGAATGCCTCAGCTTGTCGAGGTCGTCATCGGGTGGATAACGGTCACCCGTGGGCTGGCCGGCTTCCCTTTGGCGTCTATGAAGCATCCAGGATGGCCAGGCCGCTGAACTAGCCCTCGCCCTAAGGTGCGTTGAGGCAACGCCACGGAACTTCCAGCCACCTGCTGACATTTCATTGTCGGACCGCTTTTTGGGAACGACCATGGCCACGGACAAACTATCGACCTATCGGTCGAAGCGCGATTTTCAGAAAACCGCCGAACCGAGCGGTGAAAAGCGCCTCGCGCGCAGCAATCGCCGTCGCTTCGTCATCCAGAAACATGATGCTACCCGCCTGCATTACGACCTCAGGCTCGAGCTCGATGGCGTCTTCAAGTCGTGGGCCGTCACGAAGGGGCCGTCCCTCGATCCGCATGACAAGCGGCTGGCCGTCGAGGTCGAAGACCACCCGCTCGACTATGGTGATTTCGAAGGCACCATTCCGAAAGGCCAGTATGGCGGCGGCACGGTCATGCTCTGGGATCGGGGCTATTGGGAACCGGAAGGCAAGATGAGCCCGGAGCAGGCCCTGGCGAAAGGCGATTTCAAGTTTACGCTGGAGGGCAAACGGCTGCACGGCAGCTTCGTGCTGGTGCGCATGCGCAACGATCGCGACCGCGGCAAGCGGACAAACTGGCTGCTGATCAAACACCACGACGAGTTCTCCGTCGACGAGAACGGCGCGGCCATACTTGAGGAAAACCAGACATCAGTTGCCTCCGGACGTACGATGGAGATGATTGCCACGGGAAGGGGACGAAAACCCAAGCCTTTCATGGTCGAGGGCGGCGACGTTCAGGCCGATGCCGTCTGGGACAGCAATCAGGGACTGGCGGCCGAAGAGCGAAAAGAGGATGACAGGGCCGGGCGAAAATCGAAGACGGTCACAACGGTCGATCTGCCTGATTTCATTGCGCCGCAGCTTTGCCAAACCGTGGAGCGCCCGCCCCCCGGCACCGGCTGGATTCACGAGATTAAGTTCGACGGCTATAGGATCCAGATGCGGGTGCTGGATGGCGAGACGACGCTGAAGACCAGGAAAGGACTCGACTGGACCGGCAAGTATCCCGAGATTGCCCAGGCAGCGTCGGCCCTGCCGGACGCCATCATCGATGGCGAGATCTGCGCACTCGATGAAAGCGGCGCGCCGGATTTTGCAGCCCTGCAGGCGGCTCTCTCGGAAGGCAGGACCGGCGAGCTCGTCTATTTCGCATTCGATCTTCTCTATGAGGGTGGCGAAGATTTGCGATCCTTGCCACTCGTCGAGCGTAAGGAGCGGCTTCAAAGCCTTCTGTCCGACGCCGGCAGCGATCCGCGCATCCGTTTCGTCGAGCATTTCGAAACGGGCGGTGATGCGGTCCTTCGGTCTGCCTGCAAACTGTCACTGGAAGGCATCGTCTCGAAACAGGCGGATGCACCCTATCAATCCGGCCGCACCGAAAGCTGGGCAAAGTCGAAATGCCGCGCTGGCCACGAAGTCGTGATCGGCGCCTATGCCAAGACCAACGGTAAATTCCGATCTCTGCTGGTCGGCGTCTACCGGGGCGACCACTTCGTTTATGTCGGCCGCGTCGGCACCGGATATGGTGCGAAGAAGGTGGAAACGCTGCTTCCGAAGCTGGAGGCGCTCGAGACGGTGAAATCGCCTTTCACCGGCATCGGCGCGCCGAAAAAGGAGGCCGAGGTCAAGTGGCTGAAGCCGGAGCTCGTGGCGGAAATTGAATTCGCAGGCTGGACGGCCGACGGTATTGTCCGGCAGGCGGCGTTCAAGGGGCTGCGCACAGACAAGCCGGCCAAGGAGGTCAAGGCCGAACGGCCGGCGAAACCCGCGCAGACGGACGTGCCGCAGCCGGCGGCGGAGACGAAGGCCAGGCCGGTCAGGCGAAAGGGCGCCAAGGCGGAGGTCATGGACGTGCTGATCTCCAACCCTGACAAGCCGCTGTGGCCGGATGCCAATGACGGCAAACCCGTCACCAAGGAGGAGCTGGCCCGTTACTACGAAGCGGTCGGTTCCTGGCTGATCGAGCACATCAAGGGACGTCCATGTTCCATCATCCGGACACCCGACGGGGTCGGCGGCGAGCAGTTCTTCCAGCGCCATGCTATGCCCGGCACCTCCAACCTGCTCGAACTGGTCAAAGTCTTCGGCGACAAAAAGCCCTATCTGCAGATCGACCGGGTCGAGGGTCTGGCTGCCGTCGCGCAGATCGGCGCCGTCGAACTGCATCCCTGGAATTGCGAGCCGCATAAGCCTGAGGTGCCGGGACGACTGGTCTTCGACCTCGATCCAGGTCCGGGTGTGCCCTTCTCCGAGGTCGTTTCCGCAGCCCGCGAAATGCGCGACCGTCTCGACGAACTGGGCCTGATAAGCTTCTGCAAGACAACCGGCGGCAAGGGCCTGCACGTCGTCACCCCGCTTGCCGTCGACAAGAGCGAGCCGCTTTCTTGGGCGCAAGCGAAGGGCTTCGCGCATGACGTCTGCCAACAGATGGCGCGCGACAATCCGCAACTCTATCTGATCAAGATGACGAAGAGCCTGAGGAACGGCCGCATCTTCCTCGACTATCTTCGCAACGACCGAATGGCAACCGCGGTGGCGCCGTTGTCGCCGCGGGCTCGACCGGGCGCCACTGTCTCGATGCCGTTGAGCTGGACGCAGGTCAAATCCGGCCTCGACCCCAAGCGCTTTACCATCCGCACTGTTCCGGCGCTTCTGTCGAAATCGTCGGCTTGGGAGGACTATTGCGACGGCCAGCGGCCGCTGGAGCAGGCGATGAAGCGCCTCGCAAAGGCCCGGGTGGCGGCTTGATTGAGAAGTAGTTCATCGCGGATCTGGCTCGAGGTGGTAGCCGGCATTGCTTTGCGAATTCGGGGCCGGCCAAGATCTGCAGAGGACGACCAGCTGGCCAGGCGTCGGATCATTCCGTCAAATCATACACTGCCGCGTTGTCCTGGATCTCCCGAAGCCCCTTGTACGATGCATGACGGAGGTTGCCGTCCCCAGTCCAGCCCCGAAACTCGATCTCAGCGATCAGCGTCGGCTGCACGAAGACGAAGCGCTTGCCCCTCAGCGGAACGACCGGCCGGTTCGTCTTCAACGGATCGAGCGTCTTTTTCAGGTGCTCGGCATCCTTCGCAGTGAATCCAGTCCCGACTGATCCCACAAAAGCCCAATCGAATCCCTTCCTACCGGCCAACAGCAAGCTGCCGATGCCGCCCCGCGCGACTGCCGACTGCTCGTAGCCAACGATCATGAAGCTTTCGCTCTGGACACACTTGATCTTCAGCCAGTCACCGGTCCGGCCGCTTCGGTAAGGTCGGTCACGATGCTTGGCGATGATCCCTTCCAGTTGATGATGGCAGGCGTGCTCGAGCAGGTCTTCGGCGGGCAGTTCTATCTCCTCGGAAAGACGGATCGCGCCGTCGCCGTCTTCCGGCACAAGGTCTTCAAGCAGGTGCCGGCGCACTGCAAGCTCGGTGCGGGTCAGATCATGCCCATCGAGATAGACCAGGTCGAACGCGAAAAGGCTGGACTCGGTCGATACCCGTTTGCCCCCCCGCCCGCCGAGCGAACGCTGCAGGGCGGCAAAATCAGATCGGCCCCGCTCGTCAAGAACGACCGCCTCACCATCGAGGATGGCAGTTGTTACCCCAAGGTCTTTTGCCGCAGCAGCGATGGTGGGGAAGCGGTGGGTCCAGTCATGGCCGCCGCGAGTGATGACCCGCACGCGCTTTGGCTCGATGTGGATTGCCAATCGATAACCGTCCCACTTCACCTCATAGAGCCAATCCGATCCGATAGGCACGGTCGGCTTGAGCAGCGCGAGACATGGCTCGACGCGTGACGGCATTGGATCGAAGGGTAGACTCGGCTGGTCGGGGTCGCGCTTGCGGATCGGACGAGACAGCAGCGTTAAGCGTGACTCGTCGAGCAACGGCAGGGAGGGGCGACGTGGACGCATCATGTAAAGGCTATCCGTTCGCAGGACGATGCCGCTGTGTAAAAGGCAACAGGGAACGCGACCTCTCCAAACTTGATATAGCCTTTCCAATTCGCTCGCGGGGTAACCATCTTCGCGGACTCCTGACGCAACCAACCCGACTCAACCGAATCAGTGACGCTTTGTTCCAAGTCGAAACGAATCTAGTTTCAATGACTTAACGCTGATATCTCACTCGTATTGCGAGTCGGCAGATGCTCTTGATTCAATGCCTTTTTTGCGGCTGCGTGCGTTCTTGTGCGTTCGGCACATGCGAACTGGTGCGATGAAAGGCGAAAGTGACAATTCATGCCGGAAACAAAAGTTCAACGACGGTTCCCTTGCCCGGCACCGAGGCAATGCGAGCGTCGCCACCGCTTTGGCGTACGAATCCATAAACCACTGCTAGGCCAAGACCGACGCCGCCTTCCGCGTCGCGCGTGGTAAAGTAGGGTTCGAAGGCTTTGTCGACGGCCTCGGGTGTCATGCCGATGCCGTCGTCTGTCACACTGACGCTGACGCCGGCCTCACTGCGGGAACAACGTATGAGAATTGTTCCACCTGCCGGCATAGCCGCGGCGGCGTTGAGGCAGAGATTGAGGATCGATTGTTCGAAGAGCGCCGTGTCGATGAGGACGGTGGGCAGGTCGCCGGCTATTTCGAAGGCGAGCCGGCATTTTTCGCCGATGGCGATTTCCAATACGTCGGCCATGCCGCGCAGCACCGCGCCGATCTCCACCGCGCCGGGATGGATCGGCTGCTGGCTGCCGATGGAAAGCATACTCCCGGCCAGCGACCTGCCGCGGTCGGCAGCCTTACGGATGCGGGCGAGGTGTCGCTTTTGCCGCTCATTGAAGCCGGTTTCGCGCTCCAGCAGGCCGAGGCTGCCGGTGATGATGCCGATCATGTTGCCGACTTCGTGGCTCACCTGATGGGTCATACGCATGATGCCGTCGAGCCGTTGGATTTTTGCCGCCTCCGCCTCCTGCCGGTCCATGTCGGTGATATCGCGCGCCAGCAGCACGACGCCGCCGTCCGGTTGCCGCGATACCGACACTTCGGTTACCTGTCCGACATCGGAGCGATGGCGCAGCACACAGCGGTCGGTGAGCAGCCCCGCATCATCCTCAGCCGGCAGAAGGGCCCGATCAATCTCCGGCAGCGGCGTCACGAAGCTGCGAAGCGGCAATTTCCTGGCCGAACCAGACCAGCCCACCAGCTCGATGACACGCCGGTTCATGGTGATCGGCCGGCCGCGCGGATCGAATAGCGCGATGCCTTCGTTCATACTGCGGAAGGTGGAGCGGATGGTGCGTGCGGCGGCCTCCGCCGTACGCCGAAGCCGCGTCACGCGCTCGACGCTCTCCCGGAATGCGCGGAAAGCTTCGAGCAGGCGCACCAGCTCGGTTTCCGTGCCGTCATAGCGAGGCGTATCAACATCCTTGCGCCCTTCTGCCAGTGCGTTCATGCCGTTCGAAAGGGAGACGATGCCGCGTGAGACACGCATGACCGATCGGATCGAGACCACGGCCATTGCCAGGACCAACAGCGAGGCAACAGCGACGATGACGAGGATGCGGCTCAATGCATCGGAGGTCGAGACGAGGTCGTCACTGAGGTTGCGGGCAACGGCCTCGCTTTGGGTTTCCGTCGCATGCGACAGATCGCGTGAGACGCTGTGCAGGCGCGAGACTGCGGCGCGGATGGCGAACATTTCGAGCAGATAACGCGTCTGTGCCTCGAAGATCCGTTCGTAAGGCGCAAGCTCGGCGGCGGCAACCCGGGTGTCCGGCGCGGCGCGTTCGAGTCGCGGGGCGGTCTCCGAGACGTAGCGCCGGCGCAATTCGCCGAGCTGGAAGAGGCTATCCGAATTGGAGGCGGATTGGACGATGGCGTTCAGCCGACTGCGGAAACCTGCATCCCCAATGCCGCTGCCGGTCGCGATCTCGCCGAGTGCTGCCGCGGCCTCCGCCTTGTGCTGCTGGGCCGATTCCGCGTCGCCCGCAAGCGTCGTCGTCTGCGTGCGGATGGTTTCCAGCAGCTCTACGATGCGGCTGCTGGCAAAACCCCGTACGGCAGCCCGGTCGTTTTCAGGTTGCATCGCGCGCAAAAGCGCATCGACCTGCAGGACGACCGAGCGGCTTTCGCTAGAGACCCGGTAGGGTGAGGTCGAATTCATGAGGAAGGGTGCGCTGGAGACGAGGTCTGAAACCTGCCGCGAGACCAGCGAGGCCTTGGCGAGAGCCGAAAACGCCTGCAAGCCATAGGCGGCCATTTCTTGGCGCGCCCGCTGCAGGCCGTAGACGGCAATGGTCGCAAGGCTGAAGACGAGCACGCAGATGAAGGCGATGGCGAAGGGCAGCCGAAAGGCGATGGAGGAGAGGAACGGACGGCTGATCACGGTGCGGTCTCGCTATCGTCTGTGTCGAGAATATAGCCCTTGCCGCGGCGCGTCTTGATATGGCGCGGCAGGTCTGGATTGCGCTCGATCTTGCGACGCAGACGCAGCACGAGCACGTCGACATTGCGGTCGATATAGCGCTCGCTTTCCGCGCCCAATCGATCGAGGATATGCGCGCGGCTAACGGGTGTGTTTGGCGTTTCGGCGAGGATTTCGAGCAGCGCGAATTCGGCGCTCGTGAGCGACTTGGCGGGGTCGGTACGGCAGATGGCGCGGCGGCTCTTGAGATCCACCGACCATTCGCCGAGCTTCAGGGATGTGGGTTCATGCTCCCGCTCGCTTTCGCGCTCCGGCTTCAGCGAGGGAATCGTCCGGCGCAGCACGGCTTTGATACGGGCCGTCAATTCGATGGGCTCGAAGGGTTTGACGACATAGTCGTCTGCCGCGGTTTCGAGACCCAGCACCCGGTCCACGGCGCTGCCTGCAGCGGTCACCATGACAATGCCGATATTGGCCTGCGCGCGCAGGCGCTGCGCGAAGGTGCGTCCGGATGTGCCGGGCAGGTTATGGTCGACGAGCACGAGATGCACGGTTTCGCGCGAAAGGACGATCGCGGCCTCTTCCGCGGATGGCGCGGTTAGAGCTGTCCAACCTTCCGCCTCTATGAGGTCGGAGATAAGCTCCGCCATGTCCGGATCGTCCTCGACGATCAGGATGGTTATCCTCTCATTCAACACATGCACGTCCTCCCGTGCCTATTATAGGCAGAGATGTCACGATCTTCAAAGCGAGCTCGTGTTATGCGGTTTGTCACATTTGTAACCTTTGTCATTTTTTCGAGGGTGATACCGGCTCCGGCTGTAAGAACCGTAACCATTCTTCGATTGCGCGGGGAAGCAGATGTGACATCCTGATTACGGAGATTGGGACGCAAGGTCCAATGGGAGGAAGTTGTGAGAGGCATCACCGCTTTCAGCGCGGTAGCAGCTTTGTGGCTGGCGAGCGCCAGCACCGGCATCGCAGCACCGTCGCTCACCGTTCTGTGCGGGGTGGACGAGACGTGGTGTGCCGCGATGAAGACGGCCTATGAGGCGAAGACCGGGCTCGAAATTTCGGTGACACGCAAGAGCACCGGCGATATTCTCAATCAGATCCGCGCGGAGAAAACAGCACCTACCGTCGATGTCTGGTGGGGCGGCACGGGCGATACTCATCTGCAGGCCGGTTCTGAAAATCTGCTCGAACCCTACCAGCCGGCCCATGAGCGCGACATGCTGCCCTGGGCGCAGAACTTCTTCGCCATGTCTGGCGGCCGCTCAGCCGGCATTTATGCGGGGGCGCTCGGCTTTGCCTACAATGCCGACCTGCTGCGCGAGCTGAAGCTGCCCGCGCCGACCTGCTGGAAGGACCTCACGGATGTCGCCTATCGCGGCCGCATCCAGAGCGGTAATCCGAATTCGTCTGGCACCGCCTTCACGACGCTTGCGACGCTGGTTCAGCTCTTCGGCGAGGATGAGGCTTTCCGTTATCTCGCTGCGCTCAATCGCAATATCGAACGTTACACACCCTCGGGGGCTGCGCCGATCAAGGCGGCGGCGCGAGGAGAAACGCTCATCGGCATTTCTTTCATGCATGATGCCGTGACGCAGAAGCAAGCGGGCTTTCCCCTCGTCATCGTCGCACCCTGCGAGGGCACCGGCTACGAGATCGGCGCCGTGAGCATCGTCAAAGGCGCAAGGCATATCGAGGAAGCAAAGCGCTTCGTCGATTTCGCGCTGAGCCCGGCAGGGCAGGGTACGGGCGCGGCGTCCGGCCAGAACCAAGTTCCATCCAACGCGAAATCCACCCTGCCGCTTGCAGCCCCGGATATCTCGATGATCAAGATGGTCGACTATGACTTCGCCACCTTCGGCTCGCCGGATGAACGAAGCCGACTGCTCCGCAGGTTCGATGCGGAAATCGCCGCGACGAACTGATCAAGGCATTCAGACAAACCACAACCCAGAAACATGCACACGCCGACGCGGGCAGGCCGATGGCTCTGCTGTGTTTTGTTCGTGCGAAAATCTAACCCAGGCAACAAGGAGGATGCCCCATGAAAATGAAGACCCTTTCCCTCGTGCTTTTCGCCGGCACGGCGCTCGGGGCGCTACCGGCGCAGGCGGCTGGCGAACTCAACCTCATCTGCTCGGCAGACGTTGTCATCTGCGAGCAGATGAAGGGCGATTTCGAGAAGGCGCATAGCGACATCAAGGTGAACATGGTTCGCCTTTCGTCCGGCGAGACCTATGCCAAGGTGCGTGCCGAGGCTCGCAATCCGAAGACAGACATATGGTGGGCCGGCACGGGCGATCCGCATCTTCAGGCGGCTTCGGAAAATCTGACCCTCGAATACAAGTCGCCGAAGCTCGATGAACTCAACGACTGGGCGAAGAAGCAGGCCGAAAGCTCCGGTTACAAGACCGTCGGCGTTTATGCCGGCGCGCTGGGCTGGGGCTACAACACGGAAATCTTCAAGTCCAAAGGCTACAAGGAGCCAGTCTGCTGGGCCGACCTTTTGGCACCGGAACTGAAGGGCGAAATCCAAATTGCGAACCCGAATTCTTCTGGTACCGCTTATACGGCGCTCGCCTCTCTCGTGCAGATCATGGGCGAGGACCAGGCTTTCGACTACCTGAAGAAGCTGAACGGCAACATATCGCAATATACCAAGTCCGGATCGGCACCCGTCAAGGCCGCAGCACGCGGTGAGACGGCGCTCGGCATCGTCTTCGTCCACGATGCTGTGGCGCAGACGGCCGAAGGCTTCCCGGTCAAGTCGATTACGCCTTGCGAAGGTACCGGCTACGAGATCGGCTCCATGTCGATCATCAAGGGCGCCCGCAATCTCGACAATGCGAGGATCTGGTACGACTGGGCGCTGACGGCGGAAGTTCAGTCGCGCATGAAGGATGCCAAGTCCTTCCAGCTGCCGTCCAACAAGAGCGCCGCAATCCCGAAGGAGGCGCCGCGCTTCGAGGACATCAAGCTGATCGACTACGACTTCAAGACCTATGGCGAGCCGACGAAGCGCAAGGCACTGCTGGAACGCTGGGATCGGGAAATAGGCGCCGCCGCCAACTGATGTCCAGACCGGCGGCGCCCGTCTCCCCGGGCGCCGCCTCCTCACACTCAAGACAGCGAGGTCAGCCATGAGACATGGCAATCGCAGGCTGGACGTGGTCCTGATCCTGGGCGTGGTCGCATTGACCCTATTGCCCTGGTATCGGATCGAGAACGGCTTCTTCGGACTCGGTTGGCTGGCCGGTTTCCCCCTTTCTCCGGAAGCCGCCCCCGGCGTCGTGCAGATTTTCGCGCACGGCCGGCTGTGGCTTGCCGCTGCGCTCGTGCTCCTTCTCCTGGCTATCGTGGCCCGCGGCACGGCAGACCCAATGCGCCGCGGCGCCGTGCTCGCCTGGACCGGCGCGATCGGCGTCCTCTTCCTGTCGCTCCAGGGCCTCGCCGTCGGCTTTTCCGGTTGGACCTGGACGGTGAGCGAAATGCTCTTCGGCCCGCTCTCGAACGGTCAGGCTTCGATGGGGGCGGGTGCGGTGCTCTCTGCGATCACCTTCGTGCTGCTCTTCGCCTTCGGCCTTGCCGAACGCGGTGTCATGAAGGGCGATGCCTTTGTCGTCAGCGCGATCGCGCTGCTCGTCTTCCTCGTCGCGGTCTTCGTCTTCTACCCGATTGGCAGCATGTTCATCGGATCGGTGCAGGATTTCGACGGCTCGTTCAATGCGGATAACTTCATCCGGAACGTGCAGGATCCGAGCATCTGGAGCCTCAACTGTGTGATCGGCGCCGGTCGCTGCGGCGTCGCCTGGCGTACGCTCTGGCTCGCCATCATGACCGGCCTCGGCTCGACCCTGCTTGGCCTCGCCTTCGCGCTTGTCGCCACCCGCACGCGGTTTCCCTTCAAGAAGGGCCTGCGGCTGCTGACGATCCTGCCGATCATCACTCCACCCTTCGTCATCGGTCTGGCGCTCACGCTGCTCTTCGGCCGCGCCGGTGTCGTCACGCAGGGGCTGTCGGGACTCTTCGGCATCGAGCCCGGCCGTTGGCTCTACGGTCTCACCGGCATCTGGATAGCGCAGGTGCTGTCTTTCACGCCGATCTCGTTCCTCGTGCTGATCGGAGTCGTCGAGGGCGTCAGCCCGTCGATGGAGGAGGCGTCCACGACGCTGCGCGCCGACCGTTGGCGCACGTTCCGGCGGGTGTCGCTGCCGCTGATGAAGCCCGGTCTGGCCAACGCCTTCCTCATCGGCTTCATCGAAAGCATGGCCGACTTCGGCAATCCGCTGGTGCTCGGCGGCAGCCATGGCGTGCTTTCGACCGAGATCTTCTTCGCCGTGGTCGGGTCGCAGAACGATCCGTCGCGCGCCGCCGTACTCGCCACGGTGCTGTTGCTATTCACGCTCTCCGCCTTCCTCGCCCAACGCGTCTGGCTGTCGGGCAAAAACTACGCCACCGTCACCGGCAAGGGCGATAGCGGATCGCACATCGCTCTGCCGCGAGGGCTGTCGATCGGCGTTCACGCCGTCGTCATCCCGTGGATCCTCTTCACGCTCGTCATCTACGGCATGATCCTGGTCGGCGGCTTCGTGAAAACCTGGGGTCTCGACAACTCGCTGACGCTCGACCACTACGCCAAGGCCTTCTCGATCAGCTTCGAAAATGGGATCGCCTGGACGGGCGTCGCTTGGAACTCGTTCTGGACGACGATCGAGATCGCGTTGGTCTCTGCTCCGCTGACTGCCGCCGTCGGCCTACTGACGGCTTATATTATCGTGCGTCAAAAATTCGTCGGGAAGAATGCCTTCGAATTCGCCCTCATGATGAGCTTTGCTATTCCCGGCACAGTCATCGGCGTCAGCTACATCATGGCCTTCAATCTGCCGCCCTTGGAAATGACCGGCTCGGCACTGATCTTGATCGCCTGCTTCGTCTTCCGCAACATGCCGGTCGGCGTGCGCGGAGGCATCGCGGCGATGAGCCAGCTCGACAAGAGCCTGGATGAAGCCTCCCTGACGCTGCGGGCCAACAGCTTCCGCACGATCCGCAAGGTCATCCTGCCGCTTTTACGCCCGGCCATCACCGCCGCGCTCGTCTATTCCTTCGTGCGCGCAATCACCTCCATCAGCGCCGTCATCTTCCTCGTCAGCGCCGAGTACAATATGGCGACCTCCTACATCGTCGGCCTCGTCGAGAACGGGGAATATGGCGTGGCCATCGCCTATTCCACCATGCTGATCGTCGTGATGATCACCGTCATCGCCTGCTTCCAGCTCATCGTGGGCGAACGGCGCCTGCGCCGTGAAAACCGCGTCGCCGGCCTTGCCACATCCGCTTCCTCTCGCCAGGAGAAAATCGCATGATTAATCCCAAAGCCGGTTCCGTTGTCTTCCAGAACGTGCGCAAAACATTTGGAGCCTTCACTGCCATTCCCGACCTCTCGCTCACCATCGAGCGCGGTACGCTCGTCACCCTGCTTGGCCCCTCCGGCTGTGGCAAGACGACGACGCTGCGCATGCTTGCCGGCCTCGAACATCCTTCGGCCGGAAAAATACTGATCGGCGGCAAGGACGTCACCATGCTGCCGGCCAATGAGCGCGATGTCTCGATGGTCTTCCAGTCCTATGCGCTCTTTCCGCACATGAATGCGCGCGACAACGTCGCCTATGGCCTGGAATCCTCGGGCTTCAGCCGCAAGGAAGCGCGCGAGAAGGCGGAGGAGGGGCTGGCACTGGTCGGCCTTGCCGGCATGGGCCATCGCCTGCCCGCCGAACTCTCCGGCGGCCAGCAACAGCGCGTCGCCGTCGCCCGCGCGCTGGTGCTGGAACCGCAGGTGCTGCTGCTCGACGAGCCGCTTTCCAACCTCGATGCGCGCCTGCGCCGCAAGGTACGCACGGATATCCGCGAACTCCAGCAGCGCCTCGGCTTCACCGCCGTCTATGTCACGCACGATCAGGATGAGGCGCTTGCCGTGTCCGACCGCATCATCATCATGAAAGATGGCGAAGTCGCCCAGTCCGGCGCCCCGCGCGACCTCTATGAAGCGCCGGCTTCCGCCTTCATCGCGGATTTCATGGGAGAGGCGAATGTGATCCCCTGCGAGGTGGTTGGTATCGATGGCGCCGATGCTGACATCCGCATTGGTGGTTTCCGACATCGTGTGCCGGCGGGTAGAGCGACGCCGGGTGCGGCGAGCCTTGCCGTTCGTCCCGGCGCCATCGCGCTTTCCGAGGGGCGGGGGCACGGGCTTGCCGGCCGCATCCTGCATTCGGCCTATCTCGGAGATCATGTCGAGTATGAGGTCGAAACCGACGTCGGCACGCTCTTCATCGTCGACCACGCCGTCGACCGCATTTTACCGGTCGCGTCCGACGCTACGCTCGGCTTCCGAAGTCGCGGCATCGCCCTTATCAGCACGTGAGAGACTCTGAGGCAAAATCCTGGGCCAGCCTGCGTTCGATGACCGCCTATCAGAACGAGCCTGTATGGAGCCCTTGCGTTAAACCGATGTTCGCCCGCCGGAAGGATTAGGTATGATTGATATTCTATCGCTGGAAAATGATTTCGAGGCCGTGATTTTTGATTGCGACGGCACACTTGTTCACACGCCCCCTGTCTATGCGGACGCATGGGCAGCCGGCTTTGCCCATTCCGGCAAACCGATGAATCAGGCCTGGTATTTGATGCGGGCGGGAATGTCTGAAGGGGTCCTTATGGAGGCCTTTGAGCGAGAATTCGACGTTGTGCTCGATCGCGAATCCGTCATCGCCACCATGCGATCGCACTTTCTTCAGAATCTACACAGAGTGCGTGAAGTGCATGTGGTTGCTGCGACGGTTCGCCGGTTGGCCGGCGTGCGTCCCATGGCTGTTGCCTCCGGCGGTTCGCGGGAAATTGTCACTGCGACCCTGCATGGAACGGGCCTGCGGGAATATTTCGACGAGTTGGTCACGATCGATGACGTGGCAAATCCAAAGCCGGCCCCAGACCTGTTTCTGCAGGCGGCCGCTCTATTGGGAATAGAACCAGCCCGGTGTGTCGTGTTCGAAGATAGCGAACAAGGTCTCGAAGCAGCTCGACGGGCGGGTATGAGCGCCATTGATGTGAATCGGCTTGATCTTCCTGAGCAGCAACGCGAGTTGAACATTCGCGACAGCTTGAAGATGAAGGCCTGAGATTCGGCTGCGCCTTTTCTTGCGCAGGTTCTTGATGTCCGTTGCCGATACATCTGAGCAGCGATTCTAATCACCCCCCTGATCGGCCGCTTCGCCCATCCACTTCGACGCCGACCTCTTAAACCACTCAACGACCTGAACTATTGCAAGGAGTACCAGCATTATGTCGCAACAGACGGAACTTGATACACGCTTTGTCTTTGCCAAAGCCGTTGCGCGGGAGGCGGGCGCTATGGCGCTCGACTATTTCAACGGGCGCGACAGACTCGTGATCGAAACGAAGCGGGATCTGCAGGACGTCGTGTCAATTGCCGACCGCAACGTCGAGACATTCATACGAGAGCGCGTGGCGGAAGCTTTTGGGGCAGACGGATTTCTCGGCGAGGAATACGGTTATCAGGAAGGGGGGTCGGGATTGACATGGGTTGTCGATCCGATTGACGGAACAGCGCCATTCGTCAATGGCATGCCGACATGGTGTGTATCGATTGCCGTTCTGCACCGCGGTATGCCCGTGATCGGCGTGATCCACGTCCCGTGCGATGATGAACTCTACGCAGCGGCGGCGGGCATGGGCGCGAGCCTGAACGGCAAGAAACTCAGCCTCGATCCGTCACGGACTTTGCAGAATGCAATGACCGGCATTGGCTGCAATTCCTATGTAACCCCGGAGCGGGTAGGCGCAATTGTGTCTGCTTTGCTTGCCAAGGGTGGCAACTTCATCCGCAATGGCTCGGGCGCCTTGATGCTGGCCTATGTGGCCGCGGGGCGGCTTGTTGGCTACTACGAGCCCCACATGCGTGCCTGGGACTGCATGGCCGGCTACTGCCTCGTCAAGGAAGCCGGTGGAACCCGTCTAGCCTTCCCGGCTGAGGGCGAAGCCTTGCTGCAGGGCCATCCGGTGCTGGCGAGCAATCCGACAGTTTATGCCGATTTGCTTGCAATCCACACTGGCTGACCTTCAAGGCCGCTCAGTGCACTTTTCTGGCCGATACGGCCAAGGCGGGCCAGACGCATGAGCTAACCCGTCCGGAGGCCTGGGCACAGGGCCAATGACTGGCAGTCCAACCTTGATGGGACGCTGCACTCCGTCCGCTATAGGCATCAGCGCCTGATCGGACCTGCCAAACTTGGCCTTCGAGCTGAAGCGGTGAGCGGCATCCACTTCAGGATCGTCTCGGCGTTGCGTGGCGACGTTGTCGATATCGCCGGGTTACTGGCGCGGCCGGCCAGGTGGGCCTCATTGCCGCGGTCCATCTGCGGCGTGAGCGACGGCCTGACACCTCGCAGATCTGCCACGTCTGCCTGCATCAACACTTGCCGATCCTATTGCGGCCATTGCGTCCTGCCTCGGCTTCTGGTCCTGCCAGGCTCGCGCCGCCCGCAACGGCCTTGCCGTCCTCCACTACGTTGCGGCCCTGCGGGTGCAGGCTGCGCTTGCAGCCTGGCTTTCGGACCGCCGTAGCAGGTCGCGATGGCCGCGACCTCGAAACGGAGGTTCAGACATGAGCAGGCAGCCATCCCATCAACGATCCGATATCTATAGCCGCATCACCACCAAAATCATCGCCGATCTCGAACGTGGCGTGCGGCCGTGGACCAAGCCCTGGACGACGGGACATGCGACGGGCGAGGTCAGCCGGCCACTGCGCCATAACGGTCAACCCTATTCCGGGATCAACGTCCTTCTCCTCTGGTCCGAAGCCATCGCCCGTGGTTTTGCCTCATCAAGCTGGATGACGTTTCGCCAGGCAATCGAGCTCGGCGGCGCCGTCCGCAAGGGCGAAACCGGCACAACCGTGATCTTCGCCAGTTCGTTCATCCGCACTGAAACGACGGAGACTGGCACTGAGGTCGAACAGGATATTCCATTCCTCAAAGCTTACACAGTGTTCAACACCGATCAGATCGCCGGTCTCGACGGGCGTTTTGATGACATCGCACCTGTCGTCGATCCAATGAGCCGCATCGGCAATGCCGGCCGCTTCTTTGCCAATACCGGTGCGCTGATCCGGCACGGAGGTACGGCTGCCTATTATGCCGCTCAGCGTGATTACATCCAGATGCCATGCCTGGATGCCTTCAGGGACGATGCCTCCTATGTCGCCATCCTCAGTCACGAGATGACGCACTGGACCGGCGCACCACGAAGGCTTGATCGCGATCTCAGCCGCTACGCAAAAGGCAGGAGCGAACGTGCCCGTGAGGAGCTGATTGCCGAACTCGGCAGCGCGTTTCTCTGCGCCGATCTCGGCATCGTCCCCGAGCTCGAACCACGACCCGACCACGCAAGCTACCTCGACGGCTGGCTCAAGGTTCTGGGCAACGACAAGCGTGCCATCTTTTCAGCGGCAGCACATGCGCAGCGCGCCGTCGATTACCTGCATTCCTTGCAGCCGAACCGCGACGAGGAGGAGGCGGCGTGAGCCGCCTCTGCCTCATCCATGAGAGACGCGCATCACGGCAACGGTCCGCTAGCCACGCGACAAACGCGGCTAACCACCGTTGCTGTAGATATCGACGCGCTGACAGCCGCAGCTAGCAGAGGGTTCCTGACCTCTTGCTCCCGTCGCCTCCAAGTTCTCCAGACCACGTCCAAGCTCGACAGGCAGCCGGAGCAACAGGTTGAACCAGGAGCGACGAAAAGCCGAGGTGAAGCGAGCTCCTTAACTCCCCACGCCGCACAGGTTCGATCCCTCACAAGACGCTGCCGGTCACCGGTCGAAAGACCTGAACTCCAGCAATCAGCCCCACATAGCATGTCAGCTACATCCGCCTGACGGATGGGCCAAATTTCGCTTGCATTCTTTGCGAGACGAGCCTGGGTCGGACTTCATCATAAAGCCCTCGCCACCGCCGATCACGAGAATGGGATCGGGATCAGTGCCGATTGGACTGATCAGCGCAAGATAAGACGGAGCGCCGCTGCCGCGTCGCTAGGCATTGGTCGTTCGACGCGTCTGTAGACTCGTCCGTTCGGCGTCCGGGTCATCAGCCCGAGATCACAGAGCTCGCGGCGCAGAAGTGCGTAATCGCCGAAGTCATGGCGCTCATTGAGCAGGATGTTTACATCTGGCTCGGAGAGCTCGCGTGCTGCCGGAATCTGCGCCCACAATATCCAAAGCGCAACGATCTGGTCAGTGCGTCGCGCCGGCCAACGCAGCAATCGGCCGCCCTTGTCAAAGCAGCGGGCAATTCTCTCCACCAGCCTCTGATTGATATCGGAAGGTTGCTGAAACAGTTTGTCGTCGGGTGGGCTTGGTGCCGGATCCCCCGCACCTTTCACCGTCGCTCGCAAATTCTGGAAATTGCCGAGCCCAGCAGCTTTGGCGAGGATATTCAACAATTCGAGGTGGGACGGGAGTCCATCTTGGTTGGACAATTGCGATCTCACCGATTTGGCAAACGTCGAAACGTCGCTCAGATTAAGCGGTATCAGCTTTCTGGACATGACCTATCCTTCGGTCGTGCCGTCCAAAAGGATTGAACCGCACCGGGTTTGCCGGAGGCCGTTTGGTTTAAGTTATGCAGCCATGGCTGGTTCGTCCAGCATGGCGTAGTACTGCTCCTCGGCTTCGG
>NZ_JACIFS010000012.1:0-194226 GCF_014197475.1 Rhizobium sp. BK212 | reverse complement strand
ATTCCTTCCGTTGCTATGCCGAGTTCCCGGGCAAGCGCCAGCAATTGCCGGCCCTGTTCGCCGGCCGGCGGAAAGGCTGCAAGCCCGCGCTTCAGCGCGCCGGCAGCACGATCCTTGTCGTTCAATACGGCGTAAGAGCGGACGAGCCGCATCCATCCCTCGAAATTGTTCGGATCCTCGCTGAGCTTGGCATCGAGGCTTTCGACCATGCCGCGGATCATCTGCTGCCGGTCGCCGGCGTTCATGGTCTCGGCGGCCGCCACATCTTGCTGCGTGGGATTGCCCGGGGCAGCCGAACCGGCGCCCGGATTAACAGCTACCGGCGCGCCGCCATTCATGGCGATGTGTTGGTTGACCAGCGGCAGCCACGGCGCATCGGGCGGCGATTGCTTCGCCAACGCCTCGAAGGCCTGGCGCGCCTCGTCGGGCCGTCCCGCCTGCTCGCTGCTGAGAGCGATGTAGAAGCGGGCGCGCGGATTGTCAGGCTCCAGCGTCAGCGACTGTTCCAGCACCTGGCGCGCCTCCTCCGTCACCACGCCGTCGGAGACCGCCATCAGCGTCTCGGCAAGGCCGTCGAGCCGCACCGGGCTCGGGCCGAGAAGCCGGATGGCATTGCGGTAGGCCACTTGCGCATCGTTGACGCGCATCGTGCGGAAATAGATCGGCGCCAGCACGTCCCAGCCCTTGCCGTCATCGGGCTTCTCGGCCAGGTGCCGTTCGGCCTTGGTGATCAGCACCGCCACATCGTTGCCGGGGTTTTCCAGCCGCGCTTCCAGCGGCTGCGAGGGCAGGTCCGGCCTGCCCGTCGCCAAGTAAAGACAGAGCCCGAGAACCGGCAGAACCAGCAGGACGAAGGCCTCGGTGAAACGGTGATGCCGTGCGGGTTTCGGCGTCTCAACCGGTTCGTCGGCAGAGACGGCGATCAGCCGGCGGCCGATTTCCGCCCTGGCGTAGTCTGCCTCCTCCGGGGTGATCAGCCCGCCACTGAGGTCGCGGTCGAGTTCACGCAGCTGGTCGCGATAGACTGCCGCCTCGCCCGCACGGATATTTTCCGCCGCCTTCGCTCCGCGCAGAAGGGGGTAGAGCAGGATGACGGCGACGACTGCCGTCAAAACGGCAACGAGAATCCAGAACAGCATACCGGCCCAAATACGTGAAGCGCGCCTTCATTCCAACTGCCAAAGCCGGAATGACGAAGATTTGAGGCTATAAGCCGCAATTCAGAGCGGCGACCAGCTGCCGTCCTCGTTGCGGCAGGCAGCGCCTCGCGCCACGATGTCCTTGCCGTCGACGGTCAGCGTATGGGTATATTGCCGGCAGTTCTGCGAACCGACCTGATAGGGTGCGGCCGCGACGACCTTGCCGGTGACATCCTTGCCTGTCCACAGCACCGGTTGGCCGACGGCGGCGCCTTCCAGCGCCCGATATTCCGCCTCGAGCGCCCGCTGCTTGTCGCTATCGTTCAAGTTCACCCCGCTGCGGCCGACGATGCCGCCCTGCAGCGCGGTGATGAAGGTGGCCGATGCCGGGGGTTTGCCTGAAAAAATGCCGCGCGAAGCAGCGCTCTTTGTCGTCGTGCAGCCGGACAGCGCGACGGCGACGAGAAGAGCGGAAACGATCATGCCTTGCGAGCGTAAAATCATTGCGTCGAACCACGATCAGGGTCAATTTCAGCCGATCGAAGTGCAGCGTCCCCGTGTCAGCATTAAGGCAAAGCATGCTATACATTTGCCAGTATCTTTGTGACATCAAGTAGTTGCTCATGCAACATCCTTTGTGATGCCGGGCAGGATAAGCTTCGCCTTCAACCCACCCCATTCGCCGCGGGAAAGCTCGAGCCGTCCCTGATACTCGCTGGAAATCTCGGTGACGATCGAAAGCCCGAGCCCGGTTCCGGGCTTGCTCTCGTCGAGCCTGCGGCCGCGCTTCAGCGCCTCGCGGATCTGGTCCGGCTCCAGGCCCGGCCCGTCATCCTCGACGGCGAGCTCCACCCAGTGGCGGCGTGCGCTGGCCTCCGCTCCCTTGACGTCGTCGCCGGCCTCGACGGCCGAAAGCCGCACCCTGCTTTTGGCAAAACGCGCCGCATTCTCCAGGAGATTGCCGACAGTCTCCTCGAGATCCTGCTGCTCCATGGCGACGGCCAGATGCGGCGGCGAGACGACGAGATCGAATTCGGTATCGACGTTCAGCCGGCGCATAACGCGCACCAGCCGCTCCAGCGCCGGCTCGGCATCGGTGCGGGCGAGCACGGATTCGCGCTGCGCGGCGATGCGGGCCCGATTGAGATAGGACTGCACCTGCCCCTGCATCGATTCCGCCTGGCTGCGCACCAGCTCGCCGTGGGATTTTTCCAAGACGCGCGCCTCGTTCAAGAGCACGGCGATCGGCGTTTTCAGCGAATGGGCGAGATTGCCGACCTGCATACGGGCCCGCTCGACGATGCGGCGGTTGCTGTCGATCAGCGCGTTCACCTCGTTGGCGAGCGGCAGGATTTCTCGCGGGAAGTCGCCTTTCAACTGCTCGCTCTCGCCGGCACGGATGCGCTCCAGTGCGGCGCGCGCCTTGTCGAGCGGCTTCAGGCCGTAGAGAATGGCCAGCGCGTTGACAATCAGGCTGCCGACGCCGAAACCGGCGAGCGCCAGATAGAGGCTGTGGGAAAAGGTGCGCACGTCGTCCTCGACGACATCGACATTGCCGGTGACGCGGACGCGCGCGGCGCGCCCATCGGTATCGAGCACGACTTCGGTTTCGGCCACCTGCACGCGGTTTCCGGAGGCATCCGTCACCTGGTAGTAGCGCTCGTAATTCTTGTCGAAGGGCGCTTCGACCACCGAGGGAACCGGAATGAGCGCAGAGCCGAGTGACGGCGACACCAGCGGTGCTGTGGTATAGGTGCCAAGCGGTTCCACCACCCAGTACCAGCCGGTCTTCGGCTGGGCAAAACGCAAATCGCCGAGCTGCGGGCTGCCGCTGAGCGCGCCCTGATCGCCAATCGTCACCGAATTGATGACGTTATAAAGCTGCGCCCGCAACAGATCCTGAAAACCGCGTTCGGCGCTCTTGCGGTAAAGGGTGGAGATCAACAGGCCGATCACGACGAGCGCCACCGTCGACCAGACCGTGGTCAGCAGCAACACACGTGCGGTGAGCGACTTAATTCGCATGTTTCGGCGCTTGGATGCGGTAGCCGAGACCGCGCACCGTTTCGATCAGGTCGACGCCCATTTTCTTGCGCAGGCGGCCGACGAAGACTTCGATCGTGTTGGAATCGCGGTCGAAATCCTGGTCGTACATGTGCTCGACCAGCTCGGTGCGCGAGACGACCTCGCCCATGTGATGCATGAGATAGGCGAGCAGGCGATATTCGTGCGAGGTCAGCTTCAGCGTCGTGCCGTTGACCGTCGCCTTCGAGGATTTGGTATCGAGCCGCACCGGGCCGCAGATGATCTCGGATGAGGAATGCCCGGCCGCACGCCGGATCAGCGCCCGAATGCGGGCCAGCACTTCCTCGACATGGAAGGGCTTGGTGACGTAGTCGTCGGCGCCGGCGTCGATGCCGGCGACCTTGTCGCTCCAGCGGTCTCGCGCCGTCAGGATCAGCACCGGCACGCCGCGGCCGGCGCCGCGCCATTTTTCTAGAACGGTGACCCCGTCCATCTCCGGAAGGCCGATATCGAGGATGATGGCGTCGTAGGGTTCGGTGTCGCCGAGGAAATGGCCCTCCTCGCCGTCGAACGCCTGGTCGACGACATAGCCCGCCTCCTTCAGCGTGTCGGCCAGCTGCCGGTTCAGATTAACGTCGTCTTCGACTACCAGGATGCGCATCGGTTCGCCTTCGTCCGCTTGAAATCATCAATGTCCTGAATAAGCCGATTCCGCTTACATCGGAACCTTTACCGTCACTTTGCGTGGACGCTGCCCATTGCCCTGTACAAGAACGGTGATGATGCAGGTATCGCCCACCGGTTGCACGGACAGGAGCTGGCCGCCCGTCTGCTCGACGACCTGGGCTGCGGCGGCGCTGCAATCGCCTGCCACGCGCAGGACAAGGGTGCTCGTGGCGTCCGATGAGGGCGCCGATACCACCAGTCCGGCGGCCAATGCTGCGACGCTCAGAGGAAAGGCCATGTGTTATGCTTTCAAGGTAATGCCAACTTGTTCCGAATATGTACTCACGTGACCTGAATGGCAAATGAATGCGCTGTAATGCAGGGCGTTTAGAACTGTTCTCGACTGTTCGGGACAGCCGGTTTCAGCACCTGGAAACCACCGCCGCGGCAAGCTCCGACGGCCTTGCCCACGCTTGAAAATGATGCCCTCCGGCCTTGGGATCCACCCATTCTTCATCACCTCTCCCAAAGGCGCGGAGCCGGCAGCCCCCTCCACAGCCATTGTCTGCGAATCAGCCGCGCCGTTCCGATTCCGGCCGACGGCAGCCGGGATAGACCGGCCGATGTCCGCGCGCTTCAGCCCGCATCGGGTCGTCCTGAAATTGTACCGATGTTTCGTGTCATTCATGTCATCATTCCATCTTTTCGCCCGATCGGGGAAAGGCGCAGATAGCGCGGCGGAATGCCGATCGCCGCTTTCGCCGGCTGGTTGAAACTGTTATGTCCTTGCTGCTCCCCATTTCAGGCCGCTCCGCACCAATGCCAAAATCCTCCCGCTTCCGCTCGGCGCAGACGGTCACCGTGCTTGCCGTGACCCAGTTGATCGGCTGGGGCACGACTTTCGACATGCTCGGCGTCATGGGCCGCGTCGTGGCGCCCGCTCTCGGCCTGCCCAATGAGGTGGCGTTTGCCGGCCTGACGATCATGATGATGGTCAGCGCCATTGCCGGCCCCGTGACCGGCCGCTGGCTCGGCCGCTACGGCGCAGCCCGCGTGCTTTCGGCCGCGTCGCTGACCTTTGCGCTTGGCCTGCTGCTGCTTGCCGCCGCAAACGGCATCGTGCTCTATGCCAGCGCCTGGGTCGTCATCGGCATCGGCGGCGCGTTCGGCCTGTCGGCGCCGGCCTATACCGCCGTCGTCGAGCGCGAAGGGGTAAACGGCAAACGCGTCATCGCCATCCTGATGCTGTTCACCGGACTATCGAGCGCCATCTTCTGGCCGATCCTCAGCCTGCTCAACGAGGCGGTCGGCTGGCGGCTCACCTTTCTCGTCTGCGCGGCGCTGCAATTCTTCGTCTGCCTGCCACTGCATCTTTTCGCCCTGCCGAAACCGATCGTAGCGCAAGCCGAAGGCAGCACGGCCGAAATCGCTCCGGTACCGCTCACCAAGGCGGCGCGGCGCAAGGCGTTCCTGCTGATTGCCGCGGCGACGACGATCACGACCTTCATCACCTTCGGCATCTCGCCATCGCTGCTCGAAATCTTCCGCCAGTCCGGCGCCTCACCGGCCTTCGCGCTACAACTCGGCTCAGCGCGCGGCGTCCTCGGCATCTCGGCGCGTTTCCTCGACATGCTGCTCGGCCGGCGCGGCAATCCCATGCTCAGTGCGGTCATGGGCATCGCGCTGATGCTGATCAGTTTCCTGACGATGCTGGTCGCCAGTCCGTCGGCGCCGCTGCTCATCACCTTCGTGCTGCTCTACGGCTTCGGCGCCGGCGTCATGACCGTCGCCCGCGCGCTTCTACCGCTGGCGCTGTTCTCGCCGGGCGAATATGGCCTGCAATCGGCCCGGCTGTCGCTGCCGCAAAACCTCGCCAATGCCATCGCCCCCGTCGTCTTCACCGCCATCCTCGACCGCGCCGGCACCGGCCCGGCACTTTTTGCCTGCGCCGCTCTCGCGGCATTGTCACTGGCCTTCATATTGATGCTGATGGGGCTGGTGCGCGGCGCCCACGCATCGCAGCCAAGTCCGGTCGCTCCCTGAGAGCCCGGCCCGTAAAATCAGCCATTCTTAATCTGTCTTGATTATCATCGACATCGGGACGAGAGCACCTTTGCGTCACCCAACGCGACCGCTGCAGCGATCTGGCGATGAACCGGCCGCCGCTTTTGGCGAATCTTTTGAATCGGTTGCCGTCGCCTTTTCGAAAATTGAATCCGGTGGCTCAGAAGTTGAGTCAGATTCAGGGCGATGCGAATCCGGATGGCTTCTCATCCACTTGAAATTTCAACGAAATGTGGCTCGGCCGCCGGCTGCCTGGGGAAATCAGAGCGGTCGCGTCACCGCCGTGCGGCTGTCGTAGTCGGCGGCAATGCGCTTTTCCCGGAGCGGCCGCACGCGATCGATCGAGAGCTGATAATCGGGATGGGCCTTGTAGGCGGCAAGGGCCGCCTCGTCGTCGAATTCGCCGTAGACCACGAGATCGATCTCGGTGCCCAGCTGATCGGTCTTCACATTGGTGCCGATTTCCAAAAGCCGCGCATGCGGAATGCCGGTCAGTATGGAAAGCCCGGCCCTCACCTCCTGCAGATGTTCCTCCTGCACGGTGAAGAAGACGATATGGCGGATCACGCGCAAGCTCCTGTCAGATTTGTCAAAATGATGCAGCGACCTTGGCGCATCCTGTCAGACACGCGGCGCTCCAGATCTCAGCCGGGCGATAACACGCGCGCCCCAGGCCTTCAACCGCGCGCGCATGCCATGCGCAGCATCGGGACGTATCGCCGCATCGAAGGCCATGGCATGGGCTGCGAGCTTTTCCGCCCGGTCGGTACCATTGACGATGCGGCGCGCATTCACCCAGTCCGCGGTCGTCGCGTTCAGGTGATCGGCAAGCTTGTGGCCGGTAAAGCTGCCCTGCAGCATGCCTTCGATCAGGATCGTCACCGCCGCGTCCATCTCCATCGCGCGGTCGGGATCGGCAACGAGGTCGATGCCCGTCAGCACGCTCATCGCCTGATAATTCCGCTTATGGGTGAGTTGCACCAGACCGCGACCGAGCCAGCTGCGGCCATCCTCATCCGGCCGCCAATAGGGCGTCTTTACCCAGGAAAGCCGGCCCGCGGCAAAGGCCGTCTCCAGGATCTCGACCGCGCGCCCATCGCTATCGGCCAGCGTCTCCCGGACCGGCTGCATCGTGTAGGCGGTCTCGTGGTAAGCGGTTGCGAGGATATAGGCGAGCCAGCGCCGGTCGGCATCGGCAAACCGCCTTTCCCAGGCGTCGAGAATCGCCGTGATGCCCACTACCTGAGGCTGCGTCAGCTCTCCCTTGAAGAGTTCGCGCCGCACAGTATCGAAAAAGAAGGCCCGATCCATGTGGACAACCATTCCGCGCTTCCCATAAATTTCATGGTTAAAACCGTCTTAATCGATTAAAATCTATTTAATCGTTTAAAGTGTTTAAGCCACTGATTTACACACCTTTTGTCTTGTGCAATGCATCTTCTTGCCCTGAAGCCTTACCACGAAAAGAGGAGACTTCCGATGCAGATGCCCGCCAATGCCCCGACCACCATTCCCCAGCACGTTGTCGACCAGATGGAAAACGAATGGCGCCAGATTCGCCCTGAACGGGAAAATACGCGCCCGGCCCAACAGCCTCAACAACAACGCTGATATACGCAAAGCGATACCGATGTAAGCTCGAGCGCCACCGCGCCCGATCAATGCCCCGGCCAGTCAATCGTGGCCGGGCGAATTTTCACAGTTGCCATAACGTCCCGATGGCCTGACTCATCACATCACAGCATCAAGCCGTTTCGCCAGCGTTTCCAGCGATCGGGTGAAAACTGCTGTATCATCAAGCGCGCGCGACAGCACCAGCGCGCCTTGAATGCCCGCGACGGCCTCCTCGGCGAGCGCCAACGCCTCTTCCTCCGGACAGCCAGCCCGCATCAGCGCCGAGCGCAAGGCGCCGACCCAGCGGATGAAATAGTTGCCGATCGCTGCTGAAAACCGTTCCCGGGTCTCATCAAGCGCAAAGGCGCCGACGAGGCAGATGCGGCGGCCGGAGCGGAAATAATCGTTCGCATTCGCCCACATCGCCGCGATCGCCTGATGGGCGTCGTCCTCTCTCAGCGGCCGATAGATCGCATGTTCAAACCAGGCATCGACCTCGGTGAGCACGGCGCCCGCCATCTCCTCCTTGCCGCCGGGAAAGAAGTGATAAAGGCTTCCCTTGCCGATGCCGGTGCGTTCGGTGATGCGGCTGAGCGACGTGCCCTCATAGCCGAGCTCGCGGAAGATTTCGGCGAGCAGCGGTACGATGTCGGCGCGTTCGTAGACGGTCTTCACCGGCGGGTTTTCCTAGTTCGCTCTAGAGACCGAGTTCGCTCAGGCCCGGATGGTCGTCCGGCCGTCGGCCGAGCGGCCAATGATATTTGCGTTCCGATTCCCGGATCGGCAGATCGTTGATGCAGGCGAAGCGGCGCTGCATCAGGCCGGCGGCGTCGAACTCCCAGTTCTCGTTGCCATAGGAGCGGAACCAGTTGCCGCTGTCGTCATGCCATTCATAGGCAAAGCGCACGGCGATGCGATGATCGGTGAAGGCCCATATCTCCTTGATCAGCCGGTAATCCAGCTCCTTTGCCCATTTGCGGGTGAGGAAGGCGACGATCTCGGCGCGGCCGGTGATGAATTCGGCGCGGTTCCGCCAGCGGCTGTCCGGCGTGTAGACAAGCGAGACGCGCTCGGGATCACGGCTGTTCCAGCCGTCCTCGGCGAGACGGACTTTCTGGGTGGCGGTCTCAAGGGTGAAGGGCGGGACGAGGCTGGACATAGGTTCTCCTGGACAAGGGGTTCTCCTGGACAAGGAGCTCTCCTGGACAAGGAGCTCTCCGGTACTGAATGCCAATCATTGTACCGATCGGTACAATGATTGGCAAGGTGGGACGAAACGGTGTTTCCCCTCAGAGGTCGCGAGGCAGGCTCCAGCGCAGCGGCAGGGCATCCGGGCGAAGCACGACCGCTTCGGGCGTGAAACGCCACAGCCGTTCCGCCCGTGGAAAGGCGGCAATCTCAGGGGACTCCAGAAGCACCTCGGCTCTTCCCGTCATCTGCAGCATGTCGCCGATTGCGAAATCGACGAAGGCCAACCCCGCCTTCGGATTGACGAGGAAATTGCCAAGCGTGTTGAAGAACCGATTGCCGGGAAAATCGGGAATGGTCAGCACGCCATCGGCGCCGACATCGATAAAGCCGGCGTAGCCGCCGCGATGCGACACGTCCACCTGCCGTTCACCATTGTTGCGATCGACATAGGAGGCGACAAAGAACGTATCGGCTCCCTCGACCATCCGCCGCGCCCGATCGTCGAGCTGGCCGGAATGAAGCGGCGGTATCGCTGTGGCTAGATCGGGATCGCGGACAAAGGCGGAAGAGCGAGGCTGGATATATTGCGGGCAATTGCCGAAACTCTGGCCGACGCGCACGTGGAAAGTTCCGGCATCCGCCCTGCGGATCACACCGTTCAGCCGATTGCGCCGCCGGGTCTCGAGCTGGATGCCGAGCATCGCGATCGCATCGCCATCCTCCATGCCGGCGTCGGCAGGATCGGCCGGGTCGCGCGCCAGGCTGACATCAAGGATCTCCGGCTCCGGCGAGACCAAGAAACCCGGGTGCCCAGCCCGCACCGTCGCCCAGACGTCGCCCTTGGCATCGACCGCGCCGAGCACGATAAAGGGCAGCATCGGAAAGAAGGCGCGGTGCTGCTCCGGCATGGCCTTGCGGAGGAAATTGCGTCCCGGCCCGTCCATGCGCTCGACGACGCCGACGCTGCGCTGCATGGCGAGTTCACCTTCATGCCAGGGTGACGGCGCGTCCTGTCTTGTCTGCTCCAGCATCACGGGTCTCCTTGCGGGCATGGTTTGGGAAACCGGGACGGTGATCCGCCCCGGAGGATCTTATGCGGCAAGGCCGATCTTGGTCTTGCGAAAGCCGACGAAGCCCGGCAGCGCCTCGATGCGCGCAAGCCAGGCACGGACGTTTGGATAGGCCGAGATATCGACATTGCCCTCCGGCGCATTGGCAATGTAGCTGTAGAGCGCGATGTCCGCGATCACAGGATTGCCGCCGAGCAGGAAATTGCGGCCGTCGAGTTCCGCCTCGATCAGCGCCAGAATGCGATGCGTCCGGGCGATCACCTCGTCGGTGCGGAAGTCGGCGCCGAAGACGGTGACCAGGCGTGCAGCACATGGCCCGTAGGCGATCTCGCCTGCCGCAACCGAGAGCCATTTCTGTATCCGCGCCGCGGCCACCGCCTCTTCCGGCAGCCAGTCAGTGCGGCCGTATTTGCGTGCGAGATAGACGAGAATGGCAGAGGAATCGGCAATGACCGTGCCATTGTCGTCAAGGACCGGCACCTGGCCAAAGGGATTGAGCTTCAGGAAACCCGGCGCCTTGTGGGCGCCCGCCGCCATGTCGACCTCGACCAGTTCATAGGGCACGCCAAGCAGCGACAGGAACAAATGGGCCCGGTGCGAATGGCCGGAAAGCGGGTGATGGTAGAGTTTCATGATGGTTCCTTTGGTCTTCCTGATCGACGGGACGCGATAGCGATGGCCGTTTCGAAACCATCTGCGGCCAATTTACTGCCTTCCATCTGACTACAGTAGAATGCTAATCTGGAAGGCATACTCCCAATTCATGGAAGGATAGGATGGACCGCCTCGACGCCATGACCGTGCTTCTCGCCGTTGTCGAACAGGGCAGCCTGTCGGCCGCCTCACGGCATCTGCGATCCCCACTCGCAACCGTCAGCCGCAAGGTTTCGGACCTGGAAGCCCATCTCAACGCCCAGCTGCTGCAGAGGAGCAACCGGAAGATCACGCTGACAGAAGCGGGCCGCTCCTATGTCGAGGCGGCGCGGGAAATTCTCGACCGGGTGGAAGAAGCGGAACGGACTGCTGCCGGCGAATACAGTGCGCCGAAAGGCGAGTTGACGATGACCGCGCCGATCGTCTTCGGGCGGCTGCATGTCCTGCCCGTCGTGGTGGATTTCCTGAAAGCCTATCCCGATATCAATCTGCAGCTAATGCTCGGCGACAGGCTGTCGAACCTCGTCGAGGATCATATCGACGTGGCGCTCCGGATCGGCAACCTGCCGGACAGCAACCTGATCGCCACAAGGCTCGGCGCGATCCGCCGCACGGTCTATGCCAGCCCCGATTATCTCTTGCGGCACGCCCTGCCCCGGCATCCAGGCGATCTCGCCGCGCATGACTGCGTCACCTTCGAGGGCATGGCCTCGGCGCTGAGTTGGACCTTCACTGAAGGGAAACGCGATCTCACCGTGCCGATCCATTCGCGGCTTGCCGTCAACACCGCCGAAGCCGCGGTCGATGCGGCCGTCGCCGGTCTCGGCATCACCCGCGTGCTCTCCTACCAGGCCGCACGCGCCGAAATGGCCGGCCTGCTGGTGCCGCTGCTTCAGGATTTCGAACCGCCGCCGGCGCCGGTGCATCTCGTCTATCCCGCGCAGGGGCTGGTGCCGCTGAAATTGCGGGCGCTGCTCGATTTCGCAACGCCGCGGCTGCGCGCGACGCTGAACAAGTCTCAGGCGAGCTTGCCCTCCTCCGCCTTGTAGAAATACTGGCTGGCGACCAGCCAGCCCTTCAGCGGCCGCAGCGGCGGAATGCAGGTGGCGAGCATGAAGGGGCCGGTGACCAGAAGCTGCACCCAGATCGGCGCCGAAAAGGCCACCTCCAGCCAGACGCCAAGCAGCACGCTCGGAATGCAGGCGAAGCAGATGACGAAGAAGGCCGGGCCGTCAGCCGGATCGGCAAAGGAATAATCGAGGCCGCAGACCTCGCATTGCGGCTGCAGCGTCAGAAAGCCCTTGAACATATGCCCCTCGCCGCAACGCGGGCAGCGTCCCCTGATGCCGGTCTGTATCGGAGGAAGTGGCGGATATTCGGTGTCCATGATGACCTCGTCCTATCTGGCGCGGAACATTGATTCCATCAATTCCGCACATTGAATGCATTCAATATAGTTACATTGCGAATACATTACCAGTCAACTCGTCAGAATGCCGCAGGTTTCCCGCCGGCTCGCCGGGCTGATCAACGGCAAACATGAAAATGGAGATCAAAGCGGCGCCATAACGGGAGCGCACCGAATGCGGCGGCCGCATTCGGCCATCCCGAACGGTTCGAGTCGCGGCGGATTTGATGGGTGACCGCTTCCGGCTTTCGGATGCGCCCGGTGGGTTCGGCCGCAACGCTTGAACGTCAGAAGAACGAGGCCGCCATCTCGGGCGGGCCTTCCAGCGCATGGGCCATGAATTCCAGCGCGCCCTGCAACTTCTCCCGGGTGATCGGCCCGCCGAGGCAGACGCGCACCGCCTCGGGCGCCGTGCCCTCCACCGTGAAGGCATCGCTTGCGACGACGCCGATGCCGGAGGAGCGGGTATGGCTGCCGAAGGTGGAGCGGGTCCAGCCGTTGGAAAGCGGCAGCCAGATGTTGAAACTGATCGGATCCGCGCGGTAGCTGCCGGCAGGCAGGATGGTGGCGACCATCTGCTGGCGGGCGGCGGCTTCGGCACGGATGAAGCGCAGGATCGTATCGGCGGTGCCATCCTCGATCCAGCGGGTGGCGAGCGCCACGGTCAGCGGCGAGGCCATGACATTGTTGGCGCGCATGGCGCTGACGAAGGGCCATACGGCCTTGCTGTCGGGCGCCACGACATAGGCAAGGCGCAGGCCCGCACCGATGCATTTTGCCAGTCCGCCAATATGCCAAGTCAGATCAGGCGCTGTTGCCGCGAGCGGCGCCGGACCTTGCTGCGGAATGAAGCCGTAGGCATCGTCTTCGACAATCGGCACGTGATATTTGCGGGCAACGGCGCAGATCTCCTCGCGCCGCCTGACCGGGATGGTCAGGGTCGTCGGGTTCTGCAGCGTCGGATTGAGATAAAGCGCCTTCGGCTTCAATCTCTCGCAGGCCTCGGCAAAGGCGTCGGGCAGGATACCGTCCTCGTCCATCTGCAGGCCGGTCAGATTGAGCCGCAGCTGGGCGGCGATCGAGCGCATGCCGGGATAGGTGATGACTTCCGAAAGCACGGTTTCGCCGGGTTTTGCCAGCAGACCAAAAATCGCCAGCAGGGCCGGATGGGCGCCTGGCGTGACGAAGATCCGCTCCTGCGACGGCACCAGCCCGCGACGGCTGAGCCAGGAGGCTGCAGCCTCCTTGTCCATGCTGGAGCCGCCGAAACCCTGATAGCGCAGCAGCGGAATGAGGCTCGCCGCCACTGCCGACATGCCCTCGCGCATGCGGGCAATCAGTTCCGGGTCATCCGGCTCCGGCGGCATGTTCATCGAGAAATCGACGACGGAGGCGCGGCGGGGATCGGGCGCGGCGTCGGGCGCAAAACCCTGGCGCTCCTTGTCGGCGCCACCGGTGACGAAGGTGCCCCGGCCGACATGCGAATCCACCAGCCCGCGCTTCTGCGCCTCGACATAACCTCTGGCTACCGTCGTGAAATCGACATTCAGCCGCTTGGCGAGTTCACGTTGCGGCGGCAGCCGGTCCCCAACCACCAGATGCCCGCTGCGCAAATCCAGTTCGATCACGTCGGCGATCGCCATATAACGAGGACTGCTGCTGCGGCTGAGATCGGGATGCCAGTCTTTCATGTCGTGATCCGTGTCAGTCTGATTCCTGATGAGATTGACGGTATATTGTTGCACAATGCCGCTGTCACGAAAAATGTCGCGCGCCAAGTTGGGGAAGCGACGCTGGCCGGTATGGCGCAGCTTTTTCGCACTCCTTGATACGTTTTAATGACGGATTGTCGCCGGATTTGACTGCTATTTGCGCAAATACAATCTGGCACGTCAGCATTGGTTTCCCAGAAAGCAACCGGCCGTCATCCACCGCGGGATCTCTTTTCCGGCAACATCCCCCCGGCGAGGCGCTGCGGATCGAGTTGATCGGGCTTTCACCCGAGTAGGCCCGGGTGAGCACGAGGACGGCAAGACAATCGGCAGCGTCTTCAGCACGCATTGACGAGGGTTTGCCGCGAGCTATGGCTTCAGGCCGCCGCGAAAGCGTCAATGCCGGTCAACCTTGCCGACAGGATCCATAGGCGCGCTGCCTCCTCGGCATCGGCTGCATGGTCGCTGACACCGCCGGGTTCTCCATCCGTTGCGCGGATGGCGATATCGCAGTCTTCGCAATAGAGGCCTCCCATACCGTCGAGTTGCGGCGAGGTCGCCGCCCAGACCTGCGTGGCGGCCCCCTGGGATGGCGTCTTGAACGTCGGATCCATCGGATTGCCGTCCGCATCGATCCAGCCGGCACTGACCATTTCCTCCTTTGCGAGATGGCGCTGCAAGGGGGTAAAGATCTTCCCCGGGTGCAGCGAGAAGGCGCGGATGCCGCTGTCGCGCCCGAGCCTGTCCAGATGCACGGCGAAAAGTGCGTTGGCAGTCTTCGACTGGCCGTAGGCCCGCCATTTGTCGTAACCGGTCTCGAATTGCATATCCTCCCATCGTATGGCGGAGTTGCGATGGCCCCCGGAGGAAACCGAAACGATGCGAGCGCCGCGCGAGATTGCCGGCCAAAGGCGATTGACCAAGGCAAAATGGCCGAGATGGTTGGTCGCGAATTGTGCCTCCCATCCGTCGCCGACGCGCGTTTCCGGGCAGGCCATGATGCCGGCGCTGTTGATCACCATATCGATGCTGCGGCCAGACGCGACGAACTGCTCGGCAAAGACGCGAACGCTTTCGAGGTCGGAAAGGTCGATCCGATCAATCTCTACCCCATCGATGCCGGCGACCGCGCTGCGCGCCGCCTCGATGCTCCTTGCGCCGATGATCACCTTAGCGCCCGCGCCCGCCAGAGCCCGTGTGGTCTCGAGCCCGAGGCCGGAATGGCCACCGGTGACGATGGCGCGCTTGCCGGAAAGATCGAGACCGGCCAGAACCTCGTCGGCAGTCGTGTAGGCTCCAAATCCGGAGCCGATGGGGACTTGTTTGTCATTCATGATAATTACCCTTGTTCCGTGTTGCCGTCGCTCGGCACGACGACCGCGAGAATAAGGCGTGGCCTCCAGACGATCTATGCGCTAAAGTCCGTCATCTCTTCGCCATCGTCCGGATTTCTTATGGACCCATTATCCGATGTTCTCGCACTGCTCAAACCGCGCAGCTATGTTTCCGCTGGGCTTGACGCTGGCGGTGCTTGGGCGATCGATTTTCCGCCCCCTGATGGCATCAAGTTCAACGCGGTGATATCAGGCGCGTGCTGGCTGAGCGTCGATGGCGTCCCCGAAGCTGTCCGCCTCGAGGAAAGCGACTGCTTTCTGCTGACGAGCCGCCGAGCCTTTCGTCTCGCCAGCGATCCGACTCTCGAAGCGATCCCGTCCGATGCGATCTATTCGATCGCCCGCGATGGGATTGCGACTTGCGGCGGCGGCGGCGATTTCTTCCTGATCGGCAGCCGTTTTTCCTTTTCGGGGGGAAATTCGGACATCCTTCTCGGAATCCTGCCGCCGATCGTCCATGTGAAGAAGGATTCCGATCACGCCGCCGTGCTGCGCTGGTGTCTCGATCGGATGACGCGCGAATTGCGTGACCAGCAGCCGGGTGGCTTTCTGATGGCGGAGCATTTTGCTCATGTCATGCTCATGCAGGTATTGCGCCTCCATATCGCATCGCCGAATGCGCGCGGCGTCGGCTGGCTTTTCGCGCTTGCCGACCGGCGGATCGGTGCGGCTATCGGTGCGGTGCACGCCGATCCGGCCCGCAAGTGGACCTTGCAGTCGCTGGCTGAACGGGCCTCGATGTCCCGGTCGAGTTTTGCTCTTCACTTCAAGGAAAAGGTCGGGCTTGCCCCGATGGATTATTTGACGCGCTGGCGCATGCTTCTCGCAGGTGACCGATTGACGAACTCGGCTGAAGCAATCGCCGGTGTCGCCCTGTCGCTCGGCTATGAATCCGAAAGCGCATTCAGCACTGCTTTCAAGAGAGTGATGGGATGCTCGCCGCGGCAATATGGTCGCGCTCAACCGCCCGGGGCCATGCGAGATAGTCTCGGCGCTCAGTGAAACTTTGATTGGTGCAGGCATCAGCGTTGGCCTGCCGAAATTCCGTCCGATACGGCCTTGCACCCGCCGTTCATTCTCTTACCTATTCAAGGAAGAATGCTCCGGCGCCCATCGGGATAAAAGCATGAATATCGATCCGATTCTGCGGTCAGTCGTGGCCGTCCGTTCCTCCATTCCGGAAGATGCCTTCACAGCGCAGACGCTGGGCACTGTCCGGGAGGGCAGCGGCGTGGTCATTCGCGACAACGGGCTGGTGCTGACCATCGGTTATCTCATCACCGAGGCTGAAGAAGTATGGCTCACGACCCATGACGGGCGCGTCGTTCCCGCGCATGCGCTTGCCTACGATCAGGAGAGCGGCTTCGGCCTGGTGCAGGCGCTTGGCCCGCTGAATGCGCCGGCGGTGGATCTCGGCGACGCGGCCACGGCCAAGCCCGGCGATTCTGTCGTGCTCGCCGATGGGATCGGAGAATTCGTCCAGGCAAACATCGTCGCCCGGCAGGAATTTGCCGGCTACTGGGAATATCTGCTGGACGAGGCGATTTTCACGGCACCGGCCCATCCCTCGTGGGGCGGTGCCGCATTGATCGGTTCGGACGGCAAACTTCTCGGCATCGGTTCGCTTCGCCTGCAGATGAGCCAGGGCGACGAGGTCGCCGATATCAACATGGTCGTGCCGATCGACCTTTTACCGCCGATCCTCGACGATCTGTTGAACCGGGGCCAGGTCAACAAGCCGCCGCGGCCCTGGCTCGGTGCCTTCTCCGCCGAGAGCAATGGCGGCGTGGTGGTGATGAGCGTGGCCGAAGGCGGTCCGGCCGCCCAGGCGGGCCTGCGGCAGGGCGATATCATCTCGGAGATCCGCGACGAGGAGGTCGACGGCCTGGCCGATTTCTACCGCAAGCTATGGAGCAGCGGTCCCGCCGGCGCCGAGATCCCCATGCGGGTCCTCAGGAACGGCCGGGAAGCCTGGCTGCGCATCAAGTCCGCCGACCGCAACAGCTTTCTCAAGAAGCCTCAGTTGCAATAGGGGCGCGCCGGCGCCCCAAAACGCCGATTACATCCACCTCAAAGATTTTCCCGCGTGATCGTCAGGAAGCGCACTGGCTCGGCGCTGACTTCCACCTCGATGAGACCAAGCCTGTTCAGGGCAAGGTCTATCGAACGCCTCGCCTGGACCTCCGGCGCCTGATCGAGCACGATCGACATGATACCACGGCGGAGATAGTCCTGCGTCTGCCCGGTCAATTCGTGGCCGACCCAGAAGGGCCGCCCGGCCTTGTTGGCCGCGAGCACCCTGGCAACGCCCTTGTTGTCGCCGCCGGCGCTATAGACGCCGATGATGCCGGGCTCCCGCCTCAGCGCCGCTTGCAGCAGTTCGATGGCATTGTGCTCGTCGTCGAGATCGAACATGACTTCGATGAAACGATGCTCGTTTGAAGCATGGTCCGAGAGATAGGCGGAGAAGCCACGGATCCGCTCCTTATGGTTCTCATAGGCGCCGCTATGGCAGAGAGCGACGAAGGAGCCGGGGCGCTGCGCCAGCATGCCCGACATGTAATGGGCGGCGGTGCGGCCGGCGGCGTAATTGTCGATACCGACATAGGGCAGTTCGGGGGCCGGACGGGTCATGATCTGGACGACGGGAATGCCGAGACCGGCCGCCTTCCGCACGCTGGTGACGACATCGGCATGGTCGGGCGCGACCACGATCAGCGCCGACCGGCGGGCCGTCGGGTTGGCGATATAGCGGGCAAATTGCGCCGGCTCGTTCTCGCGCACGAAGGTGCGGTGAACGACGATGCTGTCGTCGAGCGAGGCGGCGATGCGCTCGAACGCCCGGTTCAGGCGCGAATAGAAGCTGGTCTCCGGGCGAACCAGGATCACCTCGATCCGGATCAGGCCGCGATGGGCGACCGGCAGGCTTTGCCGGTATTCAAGCCGTCTTGCCGCGAGAAACACCTTCTCCACCGTCTCCGGCCGAACGCCGCCGCGATTATTGAGGACGCGCTCCACCGTCGCGGTGCCGACGCCGGCTTCCCGGGCCACATCCTTCAAAGTCACCTTCGTCACAGGCTTATTCACTCCCAAAGCTGACACAGCAGAGCATCCGCGCTTCGCACGGTCAATGATCAAATTTGATCATCGAAGCATTGGAATATCGAGGCGCCGCGGCAGTATCGTGGCGGCAATCCGGGAGGAGCACCGGAAGCATGAAACGAGATCAAGGAGCGTCCGCCGGCGATGGCTGGGGATGACGGAGGAACCAGATGAAGATCGCACTCGACCCGCATATGCACCGTCACCTCAACCTCAACGACCTCTGCCGCAAGGCGGCCGAGCTCGGCTATGAGCATATCGAGCTTTCGCCGCGCGACGATTTCCTGCCCTGGTGGGTGCGCCCGCGGGCACACAAGGAACGCATCGCGGAATTCAAGGCGGCGCTGAAGGATCATGGCGTCCAGCTCGCCTCGCTGCTGCCGATGTATCGCTGGGCGAGCCCGCATGAGGATGAGCGGCAGGCGGCGGTGCGCTACTGGAAGGAAGCGATCGAAATCGCGGCCGAAATGGGCTGCGATACGATGAACTCGGAATTCGGCCGCGGCCCGTCGCCGGATCGCAGCCACCGCTCCAACTGCTGCGGCGGCATGCACACCCACGAACACAGCGAGGCAGCCTGGTGGCGCTCGATGGAAGAGCTCGTTCCGGTGTTCGAGCGCGAGGGTGTCACGCTCAACATGGAGCCGCATCCGGAAGACTGGTGCGAAACGCTGCATCCGGCGATCGACATGCTGAAGACCATCGGCTCGAAGAACGTCAAGTTCCTCTATTGCGCGCCGCATACTTTCTATTTCGGTGACGACATGGCGCGGATGATCCGCGATGCCGGCCCGCTGATCGCCCATGTGCATGTGGCCGATACCTATAATCACAAGGCGTCGTCAGGGCTGCGCTACATCATCAACCCGCCGGGCGCCAAGGTGACGATCCATCAGCACATGGATATGTACCAGGGCGAGATCAACTGGGATGTGTTCTTCTCCTCGCTCGCCGCTGTCGGCTTCGACGGCATCATCACCGCCTGCGTCTTCGGCTGGGAAGACCGCGCCGATGAATCCGGCCGCTTCATGCGCGCCGAAATCCAGAAATATGTCGACAAATACTGGCCCGGGAAACGCGGCTGACCCTCGGCATCACCACTATCAGGAACAGAACCGTGACCATCACGATTACGACGGCCCCCTGCTGCTGGGGCGTTGATGACGTCAACAATCCAAACCTTCCCGCCTGGGAGCGCGTCTTCGACGAGGCCGCCGCCGCCGGCTATGGCGGCCTTGAGCTCGGGCCCTACGGCTACGTGCCGCTCGATGATGCGCTGGTTGCCAAGGCGCTTGCCGAACGCAATCTGTTCATCGTCGCCGGCACGATCTTCGACGATCTGGTCTCTCCCGACAACCGGGAGACATTGCTGCGGCAGACCGACGAAATCTGCGCCGTGATCACCCGACTGCCGCAGCCGGAACAGGTGGCGGGCCAGCGGTTCAGGACGCCCTATCTCACGGTCATGGACTGGGGCCATGACGAGCGGGACTATGCCGCCGGCCATTCCGATCGTGCGCCGCGCCTCGACGACAAGGCCTGGGCCGGGATGATCGCCAATATCACGGCGATCGCCGAACTTGCTCAGCGCAAATACGGCGTTCGCGCCGTCATCCATCCGCATGCGGGCGGCTATATCGAATTCGCCGACGAGATCGAGCGGGTGGCGAACGACATTCCGCAGGCAGTCGCCGGCTTCTGCCTTGACACCGGCCATACTTATTATGCCGGCATGGACCCGGTGGAGACGCTGCGCCGCTATGCCGACCGGCTCGACTACGTCCATTTCAAGGATATCGACCAGGCCGTCTTCGACCGCGTGCTCGGTGAAAGGATCCGCTTCTTCGAGGCCTGCGGACAGGGCGTGATGTGCCCGATCGGCCGCGGCATCATCGACTACCCCGCCGTCAAGCGGACGCTCGAGGAGATCGGTTATCACGGCTTCATCACCATCGAGCAGGAGCGCGATCCGAGGAATGTCGCCGGCAGCCTCGACGATGTGAAGCAAAGCCGCGATTACCTCAGGTCCGTTGGTTTTTAGGGAAAACACTATGACGAATGACAGGCGAAAGCCGATCCGCTGGGGCATGGTCGGCGGCGGCAAAGGCAGCCAGATCGGCTATATTCATCGCTCGGCGGCGCATCGCGACGACGTCTTTGCCCTTGCGGCGGGCGCCTTCGATATCGATCCCGAGCGCGGTCACGCCTTCGGTCTCGATCTCGGGCTCGACGCAGCCCGGAGCTACCCGGACTATGCAGCGATGTTTGCCGCCGAAGCCGCACGCGCCGACGGTATCGAGGCGGTGTCGATCGCAACACCCAACAACACTCATTTCGCGATCTGCAAGGCAGCTCTCGAACATGATCTGCATGTGATCTGCGAAAAGCCGCTCTGCTTTACCATCGCCGAAGCCGAGGAGTTGAAGGCGCTGTCAAAAGCGCGCGGCCGGATCGTCGGCGTGACCTATGGCTATGCCGGCCATCAGATGATCGAGCAGGCGCGCGCCATGGTCAGGAATGGCGATCTCGGTGAGATCCGCATCGTCAACCTGCAATTTGCGCACGGCTTCCACAGTGCCGCGGTGGAGGAGCAGAACCCGTCGACGCGCTGGCGTGTCGATCCGAAATTCGCGGGCCCCAGCTATGTCCTCGGCGACGTCGGAACCCATCCGCTCTACATTGCCAAGGTCATTCTGCCGCACCTCAAGATCAGCCGCCTCCTCTGCACCCGCCAGAGCTTCGTCAAAAGCCGCGCGCCGCTGGAGGACAATGCGGTGACCCTGATGGAATACGACAATGGCGCGATCGCCACCATCTGGTCGAGCGCCGTCAATGCCGGCTCCATGCACGGCCAGAAGATCCGCATCGTGGGCTCGAAGGCCAGCATCGAATGGTGGGATGAGCGGCCGAACCAGCTCTCCTACGAAATCCAGGGGGAACCCGCCCGCATTCTCGAGCGCGGCATGGACTATCTCTATCCCGAGGCCAGGATCGACGACCGCATCGGCGGCGGCCATCCGGAAGGCCTTTTCGAAGCCTGGGCGAACCTCTACCGTCGCTTCGGCTTTGCCATCCACAGAGCGCGCGGCCTCGCGCCGGCGGGCATTGAGGATCTGGTCTTTCCCGATGTCGATGCCGGGCTGGAAGGGGTGCGCTGGGTGGAAAACTGCGTGCGGTCCGCCGACGCCGGCGGGGTCTGGCTGGATTATCGCTAGGCCGTCAACCGCGGTGTGACGCTATGCTCAGATAAGCCGGTCGTCATCTTCCGCCGCCTGCGGCGCGCGGCGACGTGTGCTGTCGTTGGCGGCTTTTTTCTGCCCGTCGGCTGATGCCTCAGGGACTTTCTTGAGGCTTTCGCCGCCGGCGTCGTCTGCGGCTGGCTGCGGGTCGCTCTTTTTTTCAAAGCGGATCATGGGTCATTTCCTGCTTCAACAGTGGGAGCGCTCCGCAGATATATCGGAGCGCTCTAGAAAAACGGCGTCAGACGGCAAGCGCAGTGGCGCAGCCTTGAACACTTCGGCTGTCGGACGAGGTCTGCCCAGGCATGGTTGCCCAGCCGCCCGCTTCGACAAACTGACGCTGCTTGTAGCCGTCGTTAAGCGCTTTGAACTCGATCAGTTTAGCGCTCGCATCCGGCGCCGCCTTGAACCGCTCGACGCAAATGGCCGACGCCAATTCTCCGCGTGCGGTATCGCCGGCGGCGGCGGCCGCTTTGCTTGACGTGCCGCCTGTGACCCAGCCTCCCCAGCTGAAGCCGATGATCATCGTGGCGATCGCCGTGACGACGCAGGCCCAGACGAGAAGCGTCTTGGATGGCTGGTAATTGTCGAAACGCTGGGTAATCGATGTCTTGCTGCTGCTCTGCACGGACATTGGAATTCTCCCTGTCTATTGTTCGGGTTGCGCCGTCCGGCGACGCCGGACCGGTTCAGGCTGGCCTCAGTATCCCATATCGCCCATGCCGCCATTTCCGGCTGAAGGGGCAGAGTCTCTTGCGGGAATGTCGGCGATCATCACCTCGGCGGTGATCAGAAGCGCCGCAATCGAGCCGGCGTCCTGCAGAGCGGTGCGTACGACCTTGGCCGGATCGACGATGCCGGCCTCGATCATATCAACATAGGTCTCCGTCTGTGCGTCGAAGCCCTGATTGTGATCATTGCTGCCGGCGAGTTTTCCGACGACGATGGAGCCTTCGAACCCGGCATTGTCGGCGATCTGCCGGATCGGGGCTTCAAGCGCCCTGAGCACGATCGAGATGCCGGCCGTCACGTCGGCGTTGTCGCCGGTCAAACCCGTCAGCGCCGACTTCGCGCGCAACAGTGCCACGCCGCCGCCCGGTACGATGCCCTCTTCGACCGCCGCACGGGTCGCGTTCAGCGCGTCGTCGATGCGGTCCTTCTTTTCCTTGACCTCCGTCTCGGTCGCACCGCCGACACGGATGACTGCGACGCCGCCGGCCAGTTTCGCCAGGCGTTCCTGCAGCTTTTCCTTGTCGTAGTCGGAGGTGGTCTCCTCGATCTGCGCCTTGATCTGCTGGATGCGCGCCTGGATGGCCGCTTTCTCGCCGGAACCGTCGATGATCGTGGTGCTCTCCTTCTCGATCAGCACGCGCTTGGCGCGGCCGAGCATATCGAGCGTGACGTTTTCGAGCTTGATGCCGAGATCCTCGGAAATCATCTGGCCTGATGTCAGCACGGCAATATCTTCCAGCATGGCCTTGCGGCGGTCGCCGAAGCCCGGCGCCTTGACGGCCGCGACCTTCAGGCCGCCGCGCAGCTTGTTGACGACCAGCGTCGCCAACGCCTCGCCTTCGACATCCTCGGAGATGAGCAGAAGCGGTTTGCCGGTCTGCACGACGGCTTCCAGGATTGGCAGCATCGCCTGAAGGCTGCCGAGTTTCTTCTCGTGAAGGAGGATATAGGGGTCCTCCAGTTCCACGCGCATCTTCTCGGCATTGGTAACGAAATAGGGTGAGAGGTACCCGCGGTCGAACTGCATGCCCTCGACGACGTCGAGTTCGGTCTCGGCGGTGCGCGCCTCCTCAACGGTGATGACGCCCTCATTGCCGACCTTGTCCATCGCCTTGGCGATCATCTCGCCGACGCTGACGTCGCCATTGGCGGCAATGGTGCCGACCTGGGCGATCTCGCCTGACGATTTGACTTTCCTCGCCCGCGCCTGGATCTCCTTGACCACCGCAACGACGCCGAGATCGATGCCGCGCCTGAGATCCATGGGATTCATGCCGGCAGCGACGAGCTTTGCGCCTTCACGAAAGATGGAGGCCGCAAGCACCGTCGCCGTCGTCGTGCCGTCGCCGGCAAGATCATTGGTCTTCGACGCTACCTCGCGCACCATTTGCGCGCCCATGTTCTCGAACTTGTCGGCGAGCTCGACTTCCTTGGCGACAGTGACGCCGTCCTTGGTGATGCGCGGTGCGCCATAGGCCTTGTCGATGACGACGTTGCGGCCCTTGGGGCCAAGCGTGACCTTGACGGCGTTGTTGAGCAATTCGACGCCGCGCAGCAGGCGATCGCGCGCATCGGTGGAGAATCTGATTTCCTTGGCAGACATGATATTGGTCCAGTTCGGTCTTGAGATACGGATCGGAATGCGATCGATCAGGCGGCCTTTTGAGAGGCCACTCCGATCTTTTCGACGATGCCCATGATGTCGGTCTCCTTCATGATCAGAAGGATCTCGCCCTCGATCGTGACCTCTGCCCCCGACCATTTTCCGAACAGAATGCGATCACCGACCTTAACGTCGAGCGGGATCAGATTACCGTTGCTGTCGCGCAGGCCCGGGCCGACTGCGACCACGTCGCCTTCCTGCGGCTTTTCCTTGGCGGCGTCTGGAATGATGATTCCGCCCTTGGATTTGACATCGCCTTCCGCACGTCGAATGACGACGCGGTCGTGAAGTGAACGGAATTTCATAGAGGTCTTTCTGCTGCCGGCGCGTATGGCGGCTGCAACACATAAATAGCACCCGTGGCACTCCATTGATAGGAGTGCCAAGAAATATTATTCACGCATGAAAAATCAGGAAATCATTTCGGCGGGATGTTTTGTAATAATTATGAATTGAATAGAATTTCTTGAGCCATTACGCTCCATTTTATTTGCGTGACCACGGAGTTAATTTGGCGTTTTTTATAGATAAATCCGAATTTATCTTGATTTAAACGTAATCTAGGCGTAACGATAAGCCTCGTCGATTTGGCCGACTTGGCTTCGCGGTGTCAGAGACCTACGACCCGCCATACACCACCGAATTCTCGATAGCGAATATATGACGTCGTTCCGGCGTGCATTTCGCGTATTCGATCCGGAATGAGCTTGGCGCTGACCGCGGATGTACCGGCAACGTCGAGTTCGTCCGGTTCGGATCTCAACGATACAGGAAATGCATCGGTGTTTCCTGCGGAGGCTTCAGTCATGACAAGTCGCACCACACAAACCGTCGTCCACTTTTCATCTCCTTTCCGCCTGCCAGGTTTCGACAGAGCACAGCCAGCCGGGGAATATCGCGTCGATTATGACGAGGAATTGATCGATGGCGTTTCCAGGCTTGCCTGGCGACGGATCGGCGCCTTCATCCACCTGCCGGCGATCGCCGCACAGAGTTCGACACTGCAGATGATGCCTATCCATCCGTCAGATCTCGAAACCGCGCTCGAAAAGGACCGCAAACCGTCATGACCGCTACGCGCACCCCGCAACGCAATGGACGTTCGGTCCGACGCGAGCCAGCAACACATATCTTCAAGGTTGGGCAGACCGTCCGGCTGAAGGACGGGTTCCTGATCGTGCCTTCCAAGCTCCCCGACACATACCGCATTACCGCCACGCTGCCTCCGAGAGGCAATCTGCTGCAATACCGTATCCGCAGCGACGACGAACGTCACGAGCGGGTCACGACGGAAGACAGCCTGGAGCCGGTAAACCTATCGCCCGGCAGCGGCGTAACACTGATCGAGACAACGTTTGGCCACGGCCCGAATGACGGAAGGTTGACATCGTGAACAGCCATGAAGACGAAGGAAGACCGAACGCCTTTGCTGTCGGTAATAACAAGGGCGGCGCGGCCGGCCACTACGCCATGGACATTGGACGCGACCGCCGGATCGAACCCGCCCGTTCGTGGACCGTCTATCACGCGAGCGTTCCGACGCACGCGGACCATGCCGTGATCGGCGCGAGCCGTTCGCAGGCCGGGAGAGACATGTTGTCCTTCAATCTTCTCAACATCGGATACCGGAAGGAATGGCTCAGGCTATCCGACGCTGCGCAGATCGCTCGTGACACCCCGCCGGCTCATCCGTGGCGCTAGGATCCGGACCCTACTCCGCCCTCCCCTAAATCACGTGACAGCGTCGCAGGGCTTGCGCTGAACAGCGGTAATTTCGGCGCGCCGATTTCTTTGCCAGGACGCTCGAGCGGATCGCCAGCCTTTTTGAACGACGCCCTTTCGTTGACTTCGGACCGCGGTTGAAAGATGTTGGCGTCGTGCCATCTTGAGGGATGAGCCGTCCTTCGGAGACCAAGGGAAGTCAGGGAGTTTGCGTCCATGTTCGATCATGTCTCCATCGGCGTAAAGGACATCGAAAGAGCCCGCCGTTTCTACGACGCGGCGCTGGCGCCGCTCGGATATGAGCGGCTGTCCAATTCCGACACGATGATCGGCTACGGCCCGGAAAGGGTCGGCCTCTGGGTGATGCAGGTCGAACACCCCGTTGTTGCCGATCTGCGATCCGGGCTGCATTTCTGCTTCGTCGCCCCGAACGAGGCTGCGGTCGATGCCTTTCACGCGGCGGCCGTCGCCTCCGGCGGCACGGATAATGGCGAACCGGGGATCCGGCCGGATTACGGACAATTCTATTACGCCGCCTTCATCATCGACCCGGACGGCTACCGGCTCGAAGCCTATTTTCATAAAGGCGAGCTGTAACAGGCCGACTGACCGTCAGAAAACCGCGCACTTTCCCTTATAGGCTGATCTCAATAAGCCGATCCCGAGGGGTCGTTCAGATTATGGCGCTCGGATCCCTCGAGCGGCGGATTGAAGACGCTGACGAGGATCATATCCTGGTCACGGCCGCCGCGCAGCAGATGCTTGTCATGCTTGTCGAGCACATAGATATCGCCTTGACGGATCGGAAAGACGGTGCCGTCCATATCCTCCACCTCGCCCTCGCCGGCGATGCAATAGCAGGCTTCGAGATGCTGGCGGTATTCGAGAAGCGAAACGGTGTTGGCGCGCACGATCGTATGACACACGGTAAAACCCATCCCGTCCTTTTCCGTCAGCAAACGGTGGCTCGTCCCATTGCCCCATTCCACAAAATAGTCGGTTGCTTCGACATCCTTCAGGCTGCGCACGTACATTTCGCTCTCCTGGTGTAAGAAAATTTGACACGTCAGCGATACTGTTCAGATCCGCTTCCTTCAGCCATACTGGTGATCTCCATAATCTGACAAATGATGATTTCTATCGGATAGCTGAGGAAAACTTACAGATGACACTTCCATTCGGCGCATTGAGAGCCTTCGAAGCGGCAGCGCGTCTTTCAAGTTTCTCACGCGCCGGCGACGAATTGCGCGTCACGCATGCCGCGATCAGCCATCAGATCCGTCATTTGGAGGAATGGTTCGGACGTGCCTTGTTTCTGCGTGAAAAACGCGGCGTGCGGCTCGCACCCGAGGCCAAAAGCTTTGCCGAAACCCTATCGAGCAGTCTTGAAAGAATTTCCGCAGAAGCGGAATTATTGAAGCTCAGGACGAGATCCGAGATCACCGTCGGCTGCATCCCGTCCATCGCGACGCGATGGCTGATACCATCGCTCAGCGATTTCCTGGCGAAGCATTCGGATGTCACAATAAAGGTGGTCTACGCCATGGCCGAACAGCGTCTGCGTGAAACCGGCTGCGATGTACTGATTACGCTTGGCGCCGACACCTTCGAAGGCGTCGTTTGCCACCAGCTTTTCTCCCGCGCCACTCAACCTGTCGCCAGTCCGCGCTATCTTGAAAGAAAGGGCAGCATCGACCACGCGACACAGATCGCAACGGCAGACCTGCTCCACGACGAGACCACAGCGCATTGGGCGCAGTGGCTCGACAAGGCGGGCGTGCCGTTGACGCCAACGCTAAGGGGGCCGGTGTTTCAAGACTTCAATTTGCTCGCAACCGCCGCCATTGCCGGTCATGGCGTGGCACTTTGCCCGGTCGAGTTATGCCGCCGCGAAATCGAGAATGGCGACCTGATCGTGCTCTCGGACATCGCGATTCTCGCACAGGAGAGCTATTTTCTGATCTGCAGGGCTTCCCCCCAAAAATCAATTTCAGCCTTCTGTACGTGGTTCAAATCGGTCATTGAATAGACGGCGGCCGGGGCGACAATCTCGATGCAATCACCCCTGAGTCAAGCCGCAGCTCTCGATATCGATACGCGGCAGCCGGAGGCTTCGAGCGCCACGCTGGCGACGTCAAGGAACAGGCCGCGGAACCAGCGCGCCCGGCCGTCCGCCTGGTCGACGCGGCGATAGAGCATGGTCACGGGATCGGCCGGCAGGGAAAGCGGCGGCTGGCAGATCGTCAGCCCATGCAATTGCGCCATGCAGCGACCGATCGATTCCGGCACCGTGGCGATGGCCGGCATGGCCCTGAGCGCCGTCGGCAAGGCGGAAAAACGCGGCACCGTCGCCACCACCTGCCTGACGTGGCCAGTGCGGCTCAGCGCGCTATCGATGCTGGTCGCGGCATTGCCTTCGAACGAAACGGTGACATGGGCGACATTGGCGAAATCCTTGAGGCTCAACGGCGCCTTCAGCCGGAGCTGGGCTTCATCGTAGATGCAGATCGAGGCCTGATCGAACAGCGGCGCGCGGATGTGCCAGGAGGCCGGCTCTTCGTGCACCGAGACGCTGAAGTCGAAGACGCCCTCGTCCAGCCGGCGCGCGGCATCGCGTTTGTCGGAAGCGATGCCGATCAGCCGGGCGCCGGGTGAGAGCTGGAGAAGACGGGCGGCAAGCGGGCCGAAGAAGGCCGATTCAAGATTGTCGCACATGCCGATGCGGAACTCGCCCTGCCAGCTGGCCGGATCGAATTCGGCCTGCGGGCGGATGGCACGCTCGATGCCCGACAGCGCATCCTCGATCGCCGGGGCGATGGAAAGGGCCCGCGGCGTCGGCTGCAGGCCGCGGCCGACGCGCACGAACAATTCGTCATCCAGTGCCTCGCGCAGGCGCCGCAAAGCGGCCGAAAGACCGGGCTGGCCAAGCAGCAGCCGCTCTGCGGCGCGACTGACATTGCGTTCCTGCATCAGCACCGAAAAGGCCAGCAGCAGATTGAGGTCGATCTTGCGAAGAGTGGCATCATTCATCATCACCAGTAATACCTGGCATGGCTACTATCAATTTGCAATAGGAAAGGAAGCTGTACATTTTCTCGTTCCCTGCCGCCCGGCAACCTCCCCCGATGAGGCGGCAGCAAAGAAGGAACGATTTCGATGACTCTTTCCAAATCGCGAAACGGGGCGGGACTGGCATTGCTGCTGCTCTGCGCCGCCAATTTTCTCGACGCCATGGATGTCTCCACCATCGGCGTCGCGCTGCCTGCCATCCAGGCCGAACTCGGCATGGAGGCGACCTCGCTGCAATGGGCCGTCAGCGCCTATGTGCTCGGCTATGGCGGCTTCCTGCTGCTCGGCGGCCGGGTCGCCGACGTCTTCGGCCATCGCCGCGTCTTCCTCTGGTCGCTGGCAATTTTTGCCGCCGCCAGCATCGCCGGCGGCTTCGTCGACAGCGGCCCGACACTGATCGCCGCCCGGTTGATCAAGGGCATTGCCGCCGCCTTCACCGCGCCGGCCGCCCTGGCGCTGCTGCTCTCCGTCTTCGGCGAGGGAACGGCGCGGGCAAAAGCGCTCGGCGTCTTCTCCTCCACCGGCGCCGCCGGCTTCGTGCTCGGCATGGTGATCGGCGGTGCTGCGACGATCTTCAGCTGGCGGGCGACGCTCGTCATGGGCGCGCCGGTCGCCATCCTGACGCTCCTTCTTGCGCCGTTGGTGCTGCCGGCCGACCCGAAAAGAACCGGACCGCGGCCGGCCTTCGACTGGGCCGGCGCGCTGACCATCACACCCGGGCTCTTGCTCTTCGTCTTCGGGATCACCAACGCTGCGGCAGCGGGCTGGCAGGCCTTCCCGACCTGGGGCTCGCTCATCGCGTCGCTGGTGCTGATCCTGCTCTTCCTCGCGGTCGAAGCGCGCCATGCCGATCCGATGGTGCCGCTCGGCATGTTCCGTCGGGCCAAGCTTCGGCATGCCAATGCGATTGCCGCCCTCTTCCAGGGCGCCTATGTCGGCTTCCAGTTCCTGGCGACGCTCTACTATCAGAACGCCATAGGCTGGTCGGCCTTCACCACCGGCTTCTGCTTTGCGCTTGGCGGCGTCTTCGTGATGTTCCTGGCGCCACGTTTTGCCACACTCGCGCAAAATCGCGGCGCCACCGGGCTGATGGCGGTGGGTGTCGGCCTGCAGGCCTTCAGCTACATCTTCTGGGTGACCGCGCTCGGACATGTCGACCCGATCATGCTCGTTCTGTTCTCGCAGATCCCGCTCGGCCTCGGTTACGCCCTGACCTACCCCTCGGTGCAGGTCGCGGCCCTTTCCGATGTGGAGGACGACAAGGCTGGACTCGCCTCGGGACTGCTCTTTGCCTCCTTCCAGATCGGCGGCGGCATCGTGCTTGCGGCCGCCTCGGCGGTCTTCGGCGCCGCGCCGCATTTCGGCTGGGACCCTTATGTCGCCGGCATCGCCTTCGTGGCGTTGCTTGCCATCGCCATCACCCTGCTTGCAGCCGCCGGTCCGCGGACATCGGCCGCCCGGAGACCCAGCTATCAGGCGGCGGAATAACCATCTCGGCCCGCACCCTGACCGGTGCGGGCTGCCCATCAACCGGTGCGATATCCGCAGCAAGATTCCCGTTGCGTTGCCTCAGCGAAAGGCGCATGGTCCCGCCTTCGGCAGCCATCGCACGGGCGCTGCCGACTGAGGGTTTTTATACCCTCGCCCCGACGAAAGGAGGACCGATGTCTTCCACCTCAGAAAAGCCGCATCTGACCTCGTCCGATCTCGACATGCTTCAGGGCGTGCTCGACGACGCCGGCTACGACGCCAGAATCCTGATCGATGACGAACGGGTTTTCAACGTCGCGGCCATCCTGCTGATCAGGCTGTTCCAAGAGGGCGTCACCTCGCCGGCCATGCTCTCACGGGCGCTCGAACACCATTTCGGCAAGCCGAAGGCCCCGCCGAAAGTGGTAACTCCTGTCTGTAACCGATATGCGATACAGGGATTGCCCCGCGAAAGACGTGCCGCCGGCTAGCCAGCCGCCCGGCTCCGAAGGATTATTGTGCGGAAAACCCTCTTGCTTTGTATCTCAGTCGCAGCGGCCGCCTATTTCGGATGGGTGCAATTCGGAGCTTACCAGCAACGGCAGCAGGACAAGGATCTTGCAGACATCGACAAGGAGCGCCGGGTGGCGCTCCTTGAGATCGACGGCTGCCAGGCGAAAGTGGATCTGCTTCTGTCGATGACCGACCGCCTTCTCAAGGCCGGCGGCATGCGGGTGCCACTCGATATCGGGCGGGATATCGAACTCTGTTTGGCTCGCGGCATCATGTCGGCATCAGGCATGGCCGAGATGGAAAGAACGAAGCTGATCCGGCTGTTTCCATTAAATGAATAAGCCCTGTGGAAATATGGCTTTCCTGCGGCGATGGCCTTAATGGCACCTCAATTTTATTCTATGAAGAGGGCTCGCTGATTTGGCCGATGCGGCATTTGCGGTGACCGGTTTTCCGGCCCCGCCATTTTCCCGATCGCGAAAGCATGGTGACGTCCCGTCTCAACGTCGGGTTTGGCTTTCGGTGACCTCTCCGGTCATCCGCCTCCAGACTGCGATGCGGTTTCAGCAGGCATCATTTTCATTCCATCCCTGCGGCCCGGTGTTGTCGGGTTGCCCCTCATGACGATCCCGCGATCTCCAGTCGCGACCGACAAGCGGGGCGAATACCACGCAGGCCGCGGTTTTTAATGTCGATCCAAAGGGAGACTCATCCATGGCAAAAGGACAGGTAAGAAGCAATCGCGAGGTCCGGAAGCCAAAAAAGGACAAGCAAGCTGCGAAAGTGGAAAGCACATTCGCCAACCAGATGAAGACGGCGACCAAAGCCGCCCCGCAGGGCAGTGCTCCAAAAAAATAGGGCCTCGTCTCGAGCCCTGGACGGGGCTCTCATCATCGATGGCGCATAACAGCGCAAATCAAAATCGATTTGCGGAAGGATTATGCGCAGATTCAAAGTCACAGCGTGCCCTTTCGGGCACGCCGCGCTCTGGCGTGACGGGATCACGCATGAACGTGTTTTAAAGAAAACGGAAGGTGCCACACAAAATGACCCCTCTTCATACCATGTACCGCTTCGACTATCCGCTATTCCTCATTCGCTCAGCCGTGGTGATTGCACTCGGCTTTTCGACTGTCGCTGCCTTTCACGGCGCTATTCTGTGATCGAATCTGCGCGCCGCAGCGAGTGCGAGGAAATCCGGGTTGCCCCTTCGGGCGAGCCTGACGAAAACCCGAAGCGATCCGAAGATCAAACCGCCCTTTTCACCGAGAAGGGCTGGTTGAAGATCCTTGCCCAATATCGCCAGCCACGGGCCGGACGCAGCGCCTTCGAGCTTGCCGTCACGGTCGTCCCCTTCGCGCTGTTCTGGGCCGCCGCATGGGCGGCGGTTCATTACAGCTTCTGGCCAGGTCTCATCCTCGTCGTTCCCGCCGCCGCTTTCCTGCTCCGGCTGTTCATGATCCAGCATGATTGCGGCCACGGCTCGTTTTTCGCCCGTCGCGGCGTCGACGACTGGGTTGGACGCACGATCGGCATCCTGACGTTGACGCCTTACGACTATTGGCGCCGGGCGCACGCAGAACACCACGCCTCGGCCGGGAACCTGGACGAGCGCGGCGTTGGCGACATCGAGACGCTGACGATTGCCGAATACAACGCGCTGTCGCGCTGGGGCCGGATCGGCTACCGGCTCTACCGGCACCCGATCGTGATGTTCGGCATTGGACCGGCATGGCTGTTTCTCATCAAGCAGCGCCTGCCTTTCGGCATGATGCGCTCCGGCGCCCTGCCCTGGATCTCGACCATGGCGACCAATCTTGCCATCGCAGCAGCCGCCGCACTGCTGATCTGGGCAGTCGGGATCGTCCCCTTTCTGCTGGTGCATCTGCCGATCGTGCTTCTGGCCGGCGCTGCCGGCGTCTGGCTGTTCTACGTCCAGCACCAGTTCGAGGAAACACATTGGTCGAAGAAGCCGGACTGGCAGTTCCAGCATGCGGCCCTGCACGGTGCCTCGCATTACGACCTGCCGCCGGTGCTGCGCTGGATCACCGGCAATATCGGCATCCACCACGTGCATCATCTGTCGAGCCGGGTGCCCTACTACCGGCTGCCGGAGGTGCTGCGAGATCATCCTGAGCTTGCCGATATCGGCCGCATCACGCTGATGGACAGCCTGCGCTGCGTCAAGCTGGTGCTGTGGGACGAACAGGCGAAGCGGCTGGTGTCGTTTCGCGACGCAGCCCGGCTCGCCGCAGCAAGATAACCGGCGAGCTCTGAGCGGTTCCGCTTTTGAAGCGCAGACCGCTCTGACCTTTTGTTTTTACGAAAATCCAGGGAAACCGGTTGACGGTTTCCCTGGAATCGGTCGGGTTTTTGCGGACACAAAACCCCGCGCAGTTTCGCTTTAGCGATAACCCGTCACATCCGCCGGTCTGCCCGGCTCCTGCACTTCCACCAGGTAGCGCCAGCAATCCGGCCGCGAACCGTCGATGTCGTCGAAGCCGTAGGTCTTCGCCACGCCGCCACTCGATAGCGACTGGCCGTTCCAGCGGCCGCGGTCGGGATCGGCGGCAATCGCCGCAACGGCGCGGCCGAGGAAACGCGGGGTTTCGGAAATGGCGAAATGCGGCTGTATCTTCGTCGCATCGCGCCAGTTCTCCTCGCGCACACCGTAGGCATCCAGCATCATTTCGGAGCGCAGCCAGCCGGGTGTGATCGAAACGGCGGTGGCGCCGTGTTTCGCCAGATCCTGCGCATGCGCCCAGGCCATGCGGGTGACGCCTGTCTTGACGAGATCGTAGAAGGGCGAAAGCCGGTAATGCGTGGCGTTGTATTCGGCCGTTCCGTCGGTTACTTCCACCAGCAGTCCACCCGGCCGCTCGATCATCAGCGGCAGCGCGTAGTGGGCGGTAATCAGATGTGTTTCGATGCCGAGCCGCAGCATGTGCAGGCCCTTGTCCAGCGAATGCTCCCAGACTGATTTGTCCCATTCGAACAGCTTCTCGCAGCCCCAGATGTCGTTGACGAGAATATCGAGCCGGCCGGCTTCCTGGCGAATGCGGGCGACCAGCGCCTCGACCTGTTGATTGACGAGGTGGTCCACCTGCACGGCAATGCCCTTGCCGCCGGCAGCGGTCACCAGTTCGGCCGTCTCCTCGATCGTCTCCGGCCTCATATATTCGGATTGCTGAGCGCGTGTCGTACGCCCGGTGACATAGACGGTGGCGCCGGCGGCGCCGAGCTCCATCGCAATGCCCCGGCCGGCGCCGCGCGTAGCTCCCGCCACCAACGCCACTTTCTCCCGCAAGTTCGCTGTCACTTCTCCATCCTCCACGCTAAAACGGCTCTCACGCCGAAATGGAACGCGCCCCGGTTTTCCGGGGTTGGTTGTATATAAACGAATGATCGTTTACATTCAACATGAATGCGAGAGGAATTTCATGCCGCGCCGCCGCACAGTTTCCGATGAACAGCTTCTCGCCATGGTGCTTGCGCTGATCCAGGCACAGGGGCCGGATGCGGCGACCTTTGCGGCGGTGGCGAAAGCAAGCGGCCTTTCCGGCTCGACGCTGGTGCAGCGTTTCGCAACGAAGGCGGCGATGCTGCGCGCAGCATTGCTTTATGCCTGGGACAGGCTTGACGCGGAAACGGCGCGACTTGCCCGGACCGTGCCGAAAACCCCGGACGGCGCCGTCGCGTTGCTCGTCGGCCTGTCGCAGGACTACGGGGACGATGCCGCCGCCTATGGCGAAGGACTGCTGGTGCTTCGCGAGGATTTCCGCGATCCGGTGCTGCGCGCCCGGGGTGCAGCCTGGGGAACAGCGCTGATGGCTGATATCGCGCAATGTTTCGGATCGGCGAAGGCGCCGGAGACGATCGCCCGGCTGATGCTGTCGCAATGGCAGGGTTCGCTGCTCTGGTGGGGTTTTGGCGCCGAAGGGCCGGTGGCTGCCTATGTCGAGACGGAGTTGCGGCGTTTCCTCGGCGCGGTACCTGTCCATTCAGCCTAGGAGGCCGTGAAGATCATCGCCTTGATAAAATAAAGCAAGGCGGTGGTCGCGACGATCGTCGCCGATGTGAGCAGCAGTCCGATCAGGGTGACGAGACCATCCCGCTCCATCAGGGCAACGGCGAGCACCACCAGCGACAACACCGGCAGAATATTGCCGAAGGGGATCGGCAGCGCGATCACGACGGCGAGCAGAAAGACAGGAATGCCAAGAAGCGCCTGTACCGTTCGGCCGGTGAGGGCCTGCAGCCGGCCGGCGCGCACGAGCTTTTCCACCCGGGCGATCACCGGGACCGCGTGACCCACGATAAGATCAAGCGCCACGGACGAAACCCGGCGATCCCTGATGATAGCGGGCAACCAGACCTTCCGGCCACCCGCGACGATCTGGAGGGAGACCAGCGCAAGCGCGGTGCCGAAAACCATTCCGAACGGCCCGGGGATCGGGGTTAGAGCCGGGATTGCCAGGAACAGGATGGTGAAGGCGATGCTGGTCGGGCCCATCGCCTCCAGAGCCTCGCCGATGGAGAGGCCGCCTTTCGCCCGGGCGAGTTCCAGCATCTCCCGAAGCCGCGCGGTGGCCACACCGCGCGGTCGTCTATTTCCGTCGTGATCAATCACACGGTCCATTTTCAGCCGATCGCGGTCACGCACCCTCGCCGGCTCCCTTCAGGGCGCTGGCAAGGGCTGCGCATTGTGGGTCGCTGCCGTCGAGAAGTTCTGCCGGCGCGGTATGGCCGATCGCTATGCTGACGACTGTGGCCGCCGCCCAGCCGTAGTCGCCGGCGGCGCGCTCGATGAGCTGCGGCCCCTGGGATGTCAGGCAGGCCCGGGACTGGCGGACGATCTCCACGGGAAGCCGGGCGCGCTCAGCCTGCTCCTGTATCTCAGCCTGCAGCGGACCGACGACGAGGAGGGCAAAAATCCAGCCGATGAAATCCGAAATCATATCCGGTTCCTTCCTTTGTTAGCGTTTGCGTGTGCAGAGCCCGCTCAGGCGGGCTGCTGCGGATCCCGCGTCTTCAGGAGGCTCCAGACCACGCCGGCGGCGATGATCGTGAAAGTGATGCTGAGCGAGAGCGCGGCCGGGAATTTTTCCAGGCCCAGCAGATCGGCGAGGAAGATCTTCGAGCCGATGAAGATCAGCACGATGGCAAGCGCGGGCTTCAGATAGCGGAAGCGATGAATCATCGCCGCCAGCGCGAAATAGAGGGCGCGAAGGCCGAGAATCGCGAAGATGTTCGAGGTGTAGACGATGAACGGATCGGTGGTGATCGCGAAGATCGCGGGCACCGAATCCACGGCGAAGATGACGTCTGCCACTTCGACCATCACGAGCGCCATGAAGAGCGGCGTGATGAACCAGGTCATCCCTCCCGTTTTGGGGTTTGCCTTTCTGACGAAGAACCGCTCGCCGTGATGCTCGTCGGTGACGTTGAAGCGGCTGCGCATGAAGCGGACGAGGACGTTCTTCGAGACCTCAGGCTCGGCCTCCTTGACGAACAGCATCTTGATGCCGGTGGCAATCAGGAACGCGGCGAAGATATAGAGAAGCCAGGCGAATTCGGCGACCAGCGTGGCGCCGACGCCGATCATGATGGCGCGCAACAGGATGACGCCCAGAATGCCCCAGAAGAGCACCCGGTGCTGGTAGATGCGCGGCACGGCAAAGAAGGAGAAGATCAGGGCAATGACGAAGACGTTGTCGAGGGCCAACGTCTTTTCGACGACGAAGCCGGTCAGATAGGCAAGGCCCGCCTCGGAGCCGAGATACCACCATACCCAGCCACCGAAGGCGAGGCCGAGCGCGATATAGAGGGCGGAAAGCCTGACGCTTTCGCCGACGCCGATTTCCTTGTTCTGCTTATGAAGAATACCGAGGTCGAACGACAGAATGGCGATGACGAGGGCGAAAAAGCTCGACCACATCCAGAGCGGCGTTCCTAGCCACTCGACGAACAAAAAAGAGAGATTCAAGGATAGTCCCCTGTCGGCACTGGTTGTCGGAGAAGAGGTCCGACATCGCAAGAGTGCCGAAGCTCTCGCCAGAGGGGCCCGGACCAGCGGGTCGCACCGCAAGTGGGGTCTCACTTTTCAATAATCAAGCAGCGGCCGGCGCCAATTTTATATGTCGCGCGGGAGGCGGCAGTGCGAATGCGTCACTCGCCCCGCAACAGAAAGCCGGGAGCGCCGGCCGCCTCAGGCTTCCTCATCGTCCTTTACCTCACCCACGGTCAGCGGCCAGTCGACGACGTAGTCCTCGAGATCGTCGATATCGATCTCGTTTTCGCTGATCGTGCGGCCTCGCGCGGAAATGCCGGCGGCATGAACGGTTTCCGGGTCACCGGAGACGAGCGGGTGCCACCAGTAGAGGTCATGGCCTTCATTGACCAGCCGGTAGCCGCAGGTGGGCGGCAGCCAGGCGATATCGGGCACGTTCTCCTTGGTCAGCTGCACACAATCCGGCACGAAGTCCCAGCGGTTCTCATAGCTGGAGCAACGACAGCTTTCGCCGTCGAGCAGCTTGCAGCTCACCGAGGTGAAATAGATATCGCCGCTGTCCCATTCCTCGATCTTGTTGAGACAACAGAGGCCGCAGCCATCGCAGAGGCTTTCCCACTCGGCGACGGTCATTTCGGCCAGCGTCTTGCTCTTCCAGAAGGGCAGATCGTTCATCGTTCGTTTCTTGCAACAGCGGCCCGCAAATTCGCGTGACCCTCATGCATCTCTCTTGTTATCAGCCGCAAAATCAATCAATTCTTCAATATACTCCTGGTACTCGGAGAATTCTCTCCTGGTATCGGAGAGCTTTGCGGCCATATGCGGGCCTTGCGCTTTCGTCGGAGATGACCGAAGCACGATCAGGCGGGAATACAGGACGTGCAGGATCCGGACAACCCAGAAAACGGGCCAGACAACGAGCCCGGAAAAGTGGCGAACGGGGCGGCGGACAAGCGGCCGAGGAAGAGCCGTCACATTCTGCTGCGCATCGATTCCTGGATCGATTCGACCGTCTGGAACGCCGGCTTCCGCGCCGCCGAGATCTGGGAAGACATCACCATCTTCTTCCGCCGCTTCCGCGTGCGCGGCTGGAAGCGCATGGTCTTCGAACTTGCCGGCGAAGGGCTGACGCTCGGGGCGGCCGGCTCGGTGCTGATGCTGCTGCTCGCCCAGCCCGCCTTCGAGGCGACCAAGGAGGACTGGCGCAATCGCGGCGATTTCGCTGTCACCTTCACCGACCGCTACGGCAACGTCATCGGCCATCGCGGCGTCATCCACCAGAATTCCGTGCCGATCGACGAGCTGCCGGATTCGCTGATCAAATCGGTGATCGCCACCGAGGACCGGCGCTTCTTCGACCATTTCGGCATCGATTTCATCGGCCTCTTCCGGGCCATGAGCGAGAATGCCCGCGCCGGCGAAGTCGTCCAGGGCGGCTCGACGCTGACCCAGCAGCTCGCCAAGAACCTGTTCCTGTCCAACGAACGCTCGATCGACCGCAAGGTGACCGAGGCCTTCCTGGCGCTGTGGCTCGAGGCGAACCTTTCCAAGAAGGAAATCCTCTCCACCTATCTCGACCGGGCCTATATGGGCGGCGGTACGTTTGGCGCCGCGGCGGCGGCACAGTTCTATTTCGGCAAAAACATCACCGATGTGAACCTTGCCGAATCCGCCATGCTTGCCGGCCTGTTCAAGGCGCCGGCGAAATATGCGCCGCATGTCAACCTGCCGGCGGCGCGTGCTCGCGCCAACGAAGTGCTGACCAATCTGGTGCAGAGCGGACTGATGACCGAAGGCCAGGTGATCGCCGCCCGGCGCAATCCGGCGACCGTCGTCGACCGCAACGAAGTGGAATCGCCTGACTTCTTCCTCGACTGGGCTTTCGACGAGGTGCAGCGGCTTTCACCGCGTTTCCACCAGCATTCGCTGATCGTGCGCACGACGATCGACATGGGCATCCAGCAGGCGGCCGAGGATTCGGTCGAAACGTCGCTGCGCGAATATGGCGAGGCCTATCACGCCAAGCAGGGCGCCATGGTGATGATCGAAAACGGCGGCGCCGTGCGCGCCATGGTCGGCGGCCGGGATTATGGCGAGAGCCAGTTCAACCGCGCCACCAGGGCGCTGCGCCAGCCGGGCTCTTCCTTCAAGGTCTACACCTATTCGGTGGCGATGGAGAGCGGGATGACGCCGCAGACGACGATCGTCGACGCGCCGATCTCCTGGGGCAATTGGAGCCCGCATAATTATGCCAACCGCTATGCCGGCCGCATCACGCTTGAGACCGCGATCGCCCAGTCGATCAACACCGTGCCGGTGCGGCTTGCCAAGGAAAAACTCGGTATCCAGCCGATCCGGGCGATGGCGAAGAACCTCGGCGTCGAAACGCCGATCCGCGACGACGTCACCATCCCGATCGGCACCTCCGAGGTGACGGTGCTTGACCAGGCGACGGCCTATGCCACCTTCCCGGCCGGCGGCTACCAGTCGCGCCGCCACGGCATCACCCAGATCCTCGACTACGACGGCGACGTGCTCTATGATTTCGACCGCGACGAGCCGGCGCCGAAACGTGTGCTCTCCGAACAGGCCGACGCCTATATGAACCAGATGCTGTCGCGCGTTCCCTATGTCGGTACGGCGCGCAAGGCAGCCCTCGACAACGGCATTGTGACCGCCGGCAAGACCGGTACGACCCAGGCCTATCGCGACGCCTGGTTCGTCGGCTACACCGGCAACTACACCTGCGCCGTCTGGTTCGGCAATGACGACTATACCTCGACCAACGAGATGACCGGCGGCTCGCTGCCGGCGATGACCTTCAAGCGCGCTATGGACTATGCCCATCAGGGTGTGACCCTGCGCGCCATTCCCGGCATCGAAAACCCCCTACCCTCGGAAAAGGACCTCGCCAAAACCGCCGCCGCCAAGCCGCAGGACGGTTTGCCGCAGCTCATCCGGCCGCGCATGCTCTCGGTTCAATCGACCGACATCCTCAAGAAACTCGGCGAGAAGCTGAAGAATGCCGCCCCGCTCGCGCCTGCGAAGGTGGCGAGCGCGGAGTAGTTGGCGGCATCACGCGCAGATTCAGAAATCCTCGACCCAGCAGATCCTCGGAGCCTGCCCCTCATCTGGCTGCCGCCACCAACCGGGGATCAATCGGCGCCTATGTCGCGGCGCGGCATTCCACCCCGCCAGAATCAGTGGTAACCCTTTCATCCGATATGGTTTCCAAGGTCTTGACGTGTTTCGATTCCCCCTCTTTATCGCGATCACGCTGATCGTCGCCTTCGGCGGCGGGATCATGATTTCGCTTTATGCGCTGGATGCGACGCAGGGTTTCGGGGCGATCAAGCTCGGCGCCTGGGAGGCGTTTCCGGCGCTGCAGACGGTCGAAGCCGACCCTTACGCCAAGTCGCACCGGGCGCGCGCCGGCAAGCTGCTCTATGGCAGCGCCGAGGGCCTGACCTTTACGGCGAGCGTCGACGACGAGGGCGGCCGGCTGAATGCCAACTGCCGCTACCGCATCAGCGGGCAGACGCCGCCTGCCCGGCTCTGGACCCTCTTTACCGCCGACAATGGCGGCAATCCGGCGGCGGTGAAGACCGGGCATCCCTCGGCGCTGAATTCCTGGACGGTGCTGCGCCAGCCGGACAGCAGCTTCTCGATCGAGATCTCCGCCGTCGCGCAACCGGGCAACTGGCTGGCCTTGCCGGAAGCCGGCACCTTCCGGCTGGTGCTGACGCTGTTCGACACCCCGACCGCCGGCAGCTCCGGCGTGATCGACCTCGCCATGCCGAAGCTCACCAAGACCGGATGCGGCAATGCTTAGGATATTCTTCGCTATCCTCACCGGTCTTTTCGGCGCAGCCCTGCTGCATCTCGTCATCATCCTGTCGCTGCCGCATTTCACCGGCAGGGATGCGGCGACCCGTGTGGAGGCGGAGGGCGACCTCAACAATTTCTATCTGCTCGCCGACCGGTATGACGAGGCCGGCCTTGCCAATGGCGACCCCTTCGTGCGCACCGCTGTCTGCTCCTTCGACATCGAAGATGGGCCGGTGCATTTCACCGCCAAGGGCAATGTGCCCTTCTGGTCGATCGCGATCTATGACAGCGCCTCCAATGAGGTCTTCAGCATGAACGACAGGACGTCGGTCGGCGGGGCGCTCGATGTGCTGGCCGGCGGTCCGATCCAGTTGACGGACCTGCGCAAGAACCTGCCGCAGGAATTGCAGCAGGCGATCCTGGTGGAAATGGCACGGCCGGACGGCTATGCCGTGCTGCGGACGCTGGCGCCGCAGGCGAGTTTTAATGAGGCCGCGCGCAACTTTCTCACGGAAGCCGGCTGCGAGCAATTCACCGCTCGCTGAGGTTGAACAAGCGGTTACTTCTTGTTGACGCGCGGCGCGGGCGCCGGACGATGTTTCGGGCTCTCGGCCAAGCGCTCGTAGCGAACGCCGGTGAACCAGAGGATCTTGGCTTCGCGGGGCTCCTTGCCCGGACGACGCGGCGCCCGCGGCCGCCGATCCGCCAATGCGACTACTATTGCCATTCTCGTCTCCATGCACTGCCCGAGACGGATGAACTTGCGATGGATTTCACCCTGCCCGCCAATGTGCGGGCCGGCGCGTCCTGCGGAACCGGGATGACCGGACCGAGGGCATTCGCGCCTTTCCCACGGCACCTGATTGAAATACCGTGATGCGGAGTTTCAACGATCCAAACACTCAAATCGCGTCGTTCCTATCCGAATTGAGACAGATGACAGTTAACAGTTTACTAATATTCGGCGGATGCCAAACACAGTTCACCTCACTTCCTCTGTAACGCGCGAAGAGTTGATTTGGTTTCACGCCGCCCACGGAAAGACAGGGTTGAAGATCGACGCGTAAAATTAGAAACAATTCATATAGTTGGCATTGAGGCGGCAAGCTTGCACGCGCGGAAAAAGGCAGTGTTGCAAAAATGCTTCATGAAAATATTTAATTGCGAGCGACTGAGATGCGCGTATTGTTGCTCTCATCGATCATACGTTTCCGGGCCCCGATCGATCGCGGATCATCCACGCTCTTGCCGGAATGCGGAGTGCAAGCGGTGTCTTTGCTGGTGAATTCTTCTTTCTCGCCTGAGGATCTCGACGTGCTGCGCAGTGCGCTCGACGACTGGTGCGCGGAACGGCGCATCGACATCAGAAGCGTCGAGGCGCAGTTTGCGGCATCCACCGCACTCGACCTCTATCAAGCCGGTTACGACAGCCGCGAAAAGCTGCTGCACGCGCTGCGCGATCACAGGATCGCCTGAACTTTTCCGCAATCGCAGCGGCGATACGCAGGCGGCCCAGCGCCCTTTCAAACCAAGCATTTTTATATTGCCGGCCAACCATGCCGCGACACGCGTTGCGTGTATATTTCTGTTACATTTTAATAAAATCTTCAGCATGCATTAACCGTACCGGTGTAGGATTTATTCATAACCGTATGGCCCGACATGCGTTCCGCCAGCGCATATCGGCCTGTGGTCCCCTTATTCTGCGTTTTCGGGGTATTGTTGTGCGTGACCGGTTTCGAGACCTAGAAGGCCCCTTGGCTGTCAGGAAAAAGGACGTGGTATTGATGGCGACTGTCAGCAGTTTCGAGAACCTGTCGCATCCGACACGGTCCGAACTGCGCCAATTTGCCGAGCTTTTCATGCCGCTGTTCCAAGCCTCCTCCGACGAGGCCAAGCGCCAGGCGGTCGCAGCCCTGTCCCAATGCGAGAACATGCCGGCCGCCGTGGCGCTGTTCATCGGCAATCAGCCGATCGAGATCGCCGCCCCTTTTCTTGCCGCCTCAAAGGCAATTGCCGACGATACGCTGATCACCATCGCGCGCATGCAGGGTGCTGCGCATGTCAAGGCGATCGTTAGCCGAGATTCACTCTCGCCGAAGGTCATCGATGCGCTGGTGGCGCTGCGCCAGACCCAGCCGCGATCGGCCGCCGCCTCGGCGCCGATCACGGAATCGCCGGCAGTCCCGCTTTCGCCGACGCCCACCGAAACCAATGAGGCGGATGCGCTGGAGGAACAGCGGGTGGCCAACGAAGAGGCGTTGCGCGAGCGCCTTCTCGGGCTTGCCGGTCATCTCGGCCGTGCCGACGAGGAAAGGCTCGGCCTGCGCACGCTCACCGACATTCAGGAGGCGTTGCTGGTGCGCTTCGCCCGCTCCCGCGAGGCGGCGCATTTCGCAACAGCCCTTGCCGATGCGCTGTCGGCCAGCCGCTGGCTTGCCGAGCGCATCATGCTTGATCTTTCCGGTCAACAGCTCGCCACGACGCTGACCAGCCTCGGCATGGGTTTTCTTGATGCCGTCTTCGTGCTCGAAAGGCTCTATCCGCATCTTGCCGAACAGCAGCACAACGTCACACGCGGCTGGATGGTGCTCGATGCACTTGACCCGGAAGAATGCCACGAACGTGTCGACGCCTGGCGGCGCGCCGATCGCTACACCTATAAGCCGGAGGCGCCGAATGTGACGCCTCCTCAGGAAACGCCGAACCATCGCTTCATCCACCAGACGCCGCCGCAACGCGACATGCGCGTCATGGGACGGCGGTATCGCTGAACCGGGGGGCGGCTGTCAGCCGTCCTTGGCAAGCGGGATCACGTCTCCCAATTCCTCCGCCTCCAGCTCGACGATCCAAAGATCGGGATCGAACCTGCGTTCACGCTCCAGCATGGCGCGCACCGCTTCCGGCTCGGCTCGCAACAGGCGGATCTCGAACAGCCGGTCGCCGGCCTGGCCTTCGTCGAAGGCGGTCTGCGGCGCCGGCGCATAGAGCGTTTCCAGGCCGTCGCGAAAATGCTGGCGGATGAAGATCGCACCCGCCTCCTCCGCCCCCTTTTTCTCGACGGCGGCAAAATCGCCGCTAGCGAAGACGCGACGCAGGAGGGCGGAAACGAAGATGTCGGCGCGTAATCTCATCGGCGCGGTATAGACCGGCGCGCCGGCGGCGGCAATGCAGGGTCAGTGTTTGACCCATGGAGTCAGAGTTTGACGAGGGTCAGACTTTGACGGCGAGCCGCAATCCACCCCAATGCCGTCCGCGGACGGTGATCGGAGCGGAGATATCCTTCATCATCACGAAATTGCCGCCGCCCATGTCGCGCCGATAGGTCTGGACGAGGAAGGGCGCGGTGCTGCGGCCGGCGGCAAGGCCGACGCGATCGGCAAAAATACGGCGATTGCGGCAATTGGCGGTGTTCCAGACGACGTCGCCGGGGCGTTGCGGCTGCGAGAATTTGCGGTTGTGGGTCGGCAGATAGCCGTTCTCGTCGATTGCCGCGCAGAAGGCGATACGCTCGTCCGAAGCAGCCGCGGGTTCCTGGATCGGTGGCAGCAGGCGATCGGTGAGTTCGGTGAAGGCGGCCATCACCTGGGCCGGATCCGAGCCCGGTATCGGCCGATAACGCCGGTCGAACAGAGCATCGAGCCCGATCTGTCCCTCGGCAACGGCGCGTTCGAAGGCGGCGGAAATCTGCCTCGCCACCGACTGCGCCTCCTCGATCCAACGGCTGTCGGCGGTCTTGACGCCGGCGCTCGCCGTCAGCTGGATCAGGGTTTCCGAGAGGCCGACGACGCTGTCGACGCGTTTTGCCGCCTGCTGCAACCTGACATTCGAGCCGGCGACCTCGGCCGACATCTCGCCGAGTTTCCCGACGAAGCCGGCGCATTGCAGGTCGACGGCCTCAGTGGTGTTGGCCATGACAGTCGAACTGTCGAGGATGCGGGTGATGACATGTTCCATGCTTTCGAAGGCCCCGCGCATCGCCTCCGACTTGTCGCGCACACCGGCCGCACTGTCGCGCGCATCGCTGCCGACGGCCGACAGCCGGTCGATCTTCACACGCAGTTCGTCGAGCGTCTGCTGGATGGAGCCGGTCGCCTTCGAGGTCTGCAGCGACAGCGCCCGGACCTCGGCGGCAACGACCGCAAAACCCTTGCCGGCATCGCCGGCGCGCGCCGCCTCGATCGCGGCGTTCAGCGCCAGCAGGTTGGTCTGGCGAGCGATGGTACTGATCTCCTCGGCGATATTGTCGACATCGGCAAGCGACTTGGAGAAGCCGGCGATCTCAGTGCCGATCTCGTTCGAGGACTGAACCATGTGGCCGATCTCGGCGACCGAGCCCGTCAGACGGTCGGCCGATTCCTTCAACATGTGACGGGCCTCTGCCGCCGTGCGGTCGGTTTCGCGCAGTGATACGGCGACCGAGCGGTTGGTCTCGGCGATCGAAAGCGCGGTGCGGGTGACATCATCGAAGGCGGAGGCATGCCGGGCCGACATTCCCGCCATATCCTGTATGGCGCCGGCGATATCGACGAGATCGATGCCAAGGGTGGAAGCCTCTTCGGCAAGGCGCAGCAGGATATGGCGCAACGCCTCGGGATCAGGGCCTTCCGCTTCGACCGCCGGTTCTCCGGCCAGATCGTCTATCGCCTTCAGCGCATGCATGCCGACGCTCCCCCGCCTCAATCAGAAAAGCTTCAGGCAACATGGTTAACAAGTTGCAAACAGCGGCCGTACCTTAGACTTAGGTTGTAGTGAGAAGGCCCGCTCGGTAACTGCGGAGCCGCTAGATCGCGCCAATTTCCTTGAGCTTCTTCAGCACCGCCTCGGTCGGCTCACCGTTTTCGGGCAGGTTGTAGTGCTTCTGGAAATGCCGGATGGCTGCGCGGGTCTGCTCGCCGGCGACGCCGTCGACGCCGACATTGGCATAGGCCATGTTGGAAAGGCCCTTTTGGATCTTCAGTACCAGATCGACATTGGTGAGTCCGCCAGAGGGAACCTGCTTTGCGGCCGGTGGAGACGTTTTGACCGTCTTTTCGGCGCTGCGGATCGCGGCTGCCACCGGGTCTTCCGCCGCCGCCTTCGAGCTCACATCCTCGGCCGGCTTTTCGGCGGGCACGGTCGAAGGGCCTGATGCATCGGTCTTCAGCGCCGCCAGCACCTCCGGCGTCGGATCGCCGGTCTGAGCCATGCCGACGGTCTCCTCGAAGAAGAGGATGGCTGCACTGGTGCGCGGACCGATGATGCCGTCGGGGGTGCCGTTATAGAGGCCGCGGCGCACCAGCTGCTGCTGGATCTCCATGACGAGCTGGCTCGGCTGCTGACCGGGTGCCGCCGGCGCTGGCGTCGCGTTGGTGGTGGCGGCATCCTCCGGCCGTTCGATCCGGAAGGTGGTGACGTCGCCCTGTTGCTCCTCGGCCAGGCGGCGGGCGCCGAGCACGGCTGGAGATTGGGGATCGCGGGTGCGGAAGATCGGGTGCGGATGCAGGCCCGGCTGATACCAGAGCGCATTGGCGGCGACGAAGGAGAAGATAACGACGAAGGTGATCGTGCCGCCGGCGACCGACGGATTGCGGCCGATGACGCCGCCGAGCGCGGATGCGCCCTGCAGGCTGAGCCCGCCGAGGGCGGCGGCGCCTGACATCAGTAGGCCCGGCTGCTGCCGTCCCCTTTTTCCCTTAGGCGATTTTCGCTTGCGCGCGGCCATCGAAGCGCCCCTCTTCCAGTTCTGCACCTGTATTGACCGCGCCCTTCAGCCGCGGCGGAAACTCGACAGTCGCACCATGGCCGGCGTCTTCGGCGTGCTTGGCGCCCGAGCCGTCCACCGCGATCTCGATGGTGATAATCGTGCCTTCGCCCGGCTGGCTGGCGATGGCGAAATGTCCGCCATGCAGCGCCACCAGTCCCTTGACCAGGGAAAGGCCGAGGCCGGAGCCTTCGAACCGGCGGGTATAGTCGTTCTGTATCTGGACGAAGGGCTGGCCGAGCGAGGCCAGCTTGTCGGCCGGGATGCCGATGCCGGTATCGCTGACCGTCAGCTTGAGGATACCGTCGCGCGCCGCCGCATCGACCGAGACGACGCCGCCGGCCTCGGTGAACTTGATGGCATTGCCGACGAGATTGATGAGGATCTGCTGGATGGCGCGTTGATCGGCGACGATCTCGCCGAGGCCGCGCTGGATACGGCTGGTCAGCGTGAGGCCTTTGGTCTTGGCCTGCAATGCCAGCATCGATTCGCAAGATTTGACGGAGCTCGAAATATCGAAGGCTTCGAGGATCAGCTCATAGCGACCGGCTTCGATCTTGCTCATGTCGAGCATGGTGTTGACGACGGACAGCAGATGCGCGCCGGATTCGCGGACCAGACCGACATATTCGCGCTGGCGGTCGTTTTCGAACTTGCCGAAATATTCGCCGATCAGGATATCGGAAAAACCGAGAATGGCGTTCAGCGGGGTGCGCAGCTCATGGCTGACGGCGGCGAGGAAGCGCGATTTGGCGTCGTTTGCCGATTCGGCATCGGCCGCGCGGTTCTGGGCTTCGTCACGCAGCTGCTGCTCGACGGAGACATCGCGCAGCTGGGCAATGATGGCGGCAAGTTCGCCGTCGGCATCGCGCCGGGCCGTCATGTCCATTCTAAGATAAGCGAACTGGCGCTGATCGCGCGAGACCGAGGGCCGATCGAGGCGCAGATCGACGCTTGCCGCATCCTCGCCCCGGCGCATGTCATCGAGCGCCTGCAGGAAAAGAATGCGGTCGGAGACATGCACCTGCTCCAGAAAGCCCCTGCCCTTGGGATCGCGCATCCAGGCGAGGAAATCGCGCCGGTCGCGGCCGCCGACGGTCGCCACACTGCCGTGCGGGTCGAGGAAGAAGACGAGGCCGGGAGTGGCGGCAAGGAAGAAATCCTCGGCCGACTGCGTGGCGATACCGGCGGACGAACCCTGACGGGCGAGCGCGATGCTGCCGACGGCGGAAAAGAGAAAGGCGGCGCAGACCATGGCGACACCGGCCGGCAGCGCGACAGCCGGACTGGTGACCGCCGAAAGACCGATGGGCGCGGCGACAAGAGCGACCGACGAGAACAGCACGAGGCGGCGCAGGATCGCGAGCTCGCGTTGACGCACGGCTTCACCGCCCCCGGTCCGGGAGAGCCAGCTTGTCGCTGCCCGGTCTACGAGGGCCGTCACCCAGCCGCCAATGTTACTCAATACACGCACGCAATACCCGCCCAAAAGGCTGTCTATCGATCCGGACAATAGGCCTTGGCGACTTAAAGAAAGGATAAGGCAAAAGCGCAGTTCACAGCCTGAAACGACCGAATTTCCCGTTTTGAGGCATCTGGAAGCGTCTTTGCCTTTTGTGGTTAATAGCAGGTAAGCGACGGATTTTCCTCATATTTCAGCATTGCGTTAACTCATGTGGCAAGGCGAGCCGGCAAAAGCCCTGCAATTGCAAGGAGGTGCTGCCCTGATGCTTAACGCCGATCGCTCGCATTCGACTAAAATGTCCCTCAAATGCCGTTCGCTAAAATTTGAACTAAATTTGCCGCAAATGCGCGTGAGTTTCGAAAAGCGGCATTCGCAACTTGGCGGTAGGGTGAAAACACACCGGACAACCGGCCTGATTCGGCGACAAGAACCGGACGGGAAACAGGATGGGCAACGACAATGTGGTTTCTGATCAAAGGATCCTTCTGGTTTGGCCTTGTGCTCGTGCTTCTCTCCGTCTTCAGCACGGAGAGTTCCGACAAGTTCGCCAGCGGCCCGCAATTGCAGCTTTCTGACGCCTTCACCGCGGCCAGCGGCGCCTATGACTATCTCACCGGCATGTGCTCGGAAAAACCCGAGGTCTGCGCCAAGGGCGGCGAAACCCTCACCGCACTCGGTTACCGGGCCCGCGAGGGCGCGCGCGTTGCCTATGAACTTCTCGACAGCCAGTTCAAGGACGAGGCGTCGGCGACCGCTAAGCTTGGCGAACCGCAGACGCCGGTCGCACTCAACATGCCTTCGCTGGCAGCACCCACCATCCAGGAAAAGGTGCGCGAGGCAAAGGCCGCGCTCAACCAGCCGATGCCTTACCGCCCGCCCGTCGAGGATGATGCCGCAGCCGAGACGGTGGTAACGGGCGCGATTCCGCTGCCGACGCCAAAGCCGGCGATCTGACGAAATTTCGCGGGCACCCGCCCGCAGTGCCTTTCGGTTTTACAGCTTGCATCGGTGGTTCGCATGACGCGGTGATGCCCCATGCCTGACGTGCCTGCCCTGTTTAATTCAGCATGTTGCTGCGCCGTGAGGATGCCCATCCCTCACGGCGTTTTTTCTATTGTTTGCGCAATTCCCGGCAAAACCGCTTCGCGCTTTGCCTGGGAAACCGCTTCACACTTTTCCTGGAATTGCTCCGGTCTGCGCAATTCCCGGCAAAACCGCTTCGCGCTTTGCCTGGGAAAACCGCTTCACACTTTTCCTGGAATTGCTTTAGTGGTTCAAAACTGCCGGTCTTTCACCTATATGCACATCTAGAGCATTTCCTCACGCATTCCGGACGCAAAACCGCTGCGCACTTTTGCTGGAACTGCTTTAACAGTGAAAGGCTTCCCCATGGCATCCCTCGACCAGATCATCGACGACTTCGCTTTCCTGGACGATTGGGAAGACCGCTACCGCTATGTCATCGAACTCGGCAAGGCGCTGCCCGACCTGGCCGAGGAGAAGCGCACCTCCGAGAACAAGGTGATGGGCTGCGCCAGCCAGGTCTGGCTGGTGACGCATACGACAGGCGATCCCGACAACCCGGTCATGAGCTTCGAGGGGGATTCCGACGCCCATATCGTGCGCGGTCTCGTCGCCATCGTGCTGGCCACCTATTCCGGCAAGCCGGCATCCGAAATTACCGGGCTCGATGCCTTCGAGATTTTCTCGAAGATCGGGCTGGTGGAGAACCTGTCATCGCAGCGCTCGAACGGACTGCGCTCGATGGTGAACCGGATCCGCGAAGAGGCGAAAGTCCGCGTCGCGGCTTGAACGCGATCATGGCCGAGCGGCTTTGAAGCAAACAGGGCGGCGGATTCGCAAGCGCCCGCTCAGGTGTATCCAGTATATTCACACTTGCTCATAGTATAGGAATACATTCTAAATCCGCCGGCAAAGCATAAGACGGGATCGCGCACGCTCTCTGGACATCCGCCCGAATCATTTGCGCAGGCTCGAAATACTGGAAAGATTATTTTCCTCGCCTTGAAACGGCACACAAAAACATGAGACCGGCCCCTCACTCTAACCTACCGGGGTCGAGCCACAGGGTCTCGACCCATCTTTCGGCCCCCGTAAACGGGGCGAAGGTGATGCCGCGCCTGTGCGAACCGGACAGCAATGGCATGACGCCGAGTCGAGAGCGAAGTTCCACAAATTGAAAAGCCGGGCACTAGGCCCGGCTCTTGTCGTCGACGCTTTCGAAAAAGCTCAGCCGCGGCCGCGCTTGCGGCGCTGACCCAGGCCCATCTCCTTTGCCAGGCGCGAACGCGCTTCGGCATAAGCGGGCGCTACCATCGGGTAATCGGTCGGCAGGTCCCACTTCTCGCGGTATTCTTCAGGCGAGAGGCTGTGATGCGTCATGAGGTGACGCTTGAGGGACTTGAAGTTGCCGCCGCATTCCAAACACGTGATCTGCTCGTCCTGTACCGACTTGCGGACAGAAACTGCAGGCTTCTGCTTTTCGACGATCGCCGCAGCAGGCTGCGGAACGGACGTGTTGCTCAGTGCCGAATGCACGTCGGAAATCAGATTGGCCAAGTCGCTGACCGGTACAACATGGTTGCTGACATAAGCCGCGACGATGTCGGCCGTCAGTTCCACAAGCAGCTCCGGCGCATTGCCGGTCGCTATATCCGTCATATTCTTTCTCCTGTTAGCATGCTCAAACGGTCTTTGACTGACACGTCAAAGACCCGCCTCGTAGAAGCGAACAGCAAAAGTACAGGAAGCGACCTTCTGTTTCGAAAAACGCGAAATCCACCCCTAGATTCCGAAGACCGATACCTATTCTTATACTGCCTGACTGGAAACCACTACGTCATGCTCCACGCGATGGCCTCAGTTTAGACATTAAAAATCAAAACTGAGGGACTTGGAAGCAGTACGATTGCAATTCACAATCAGAACTCTACTTGCATTTTCAAATACCATCGTTTGGCCAAAAGGCCAATTATTATTTGTCGTTTTTCTTGAGAAAAAATGACAGATGAAGAATTGAAGGGCTTTCCGGCAAGCTTTACTCACAGCTTCCTGTGCATAAGTTTTGCATAAATCTGGTAAAGTCGCCAAACAGCACAGGCTCAGCGATCCGGCATATCATCACGAACCGAGAGTGCAGCCAGATCATATCCCGAATGATGGGCAGCTCTGGCAAGCAGATGGGCAGACACCGGCGCCGTCAGCAGGAAGAAGACGAAGCCGGCAATGGCGCGGGCGAGAATCGCCAGATCTTGCGAATAGAGGCCGGCGGCAAGCAGCAGCAGGCCTGAGCCGACCGTACCGGCCTTCGAGGCCGAGTGCATGCGCATGTAGAGATCGGGCAATCTGACCAGGCCGATCGCCGCCGCCAGCGTAAAGAACGCCCCGGCAATCAGCAACGCAGCGGTGATCGCAGCCACGAGATAATCCATCATCGCGTCTTGCCCCCTGCCCGGCGCTTATTCCCGCCACCCTTTGCTGCAGCTGCGGAAGGCGGCGATTTGATGTTGCCGCGCGACAGCACGAATCGGGCGAAGGCGACCGTCGCCAGGAAGCCGACGAGACCGAGCGAGATGGCGATATCGATATAGAGCGAAAAGCCGGTTTTGACCGCGATGACGGCGATGAAACCGATGGCGACGCCGGTCAGCATGTCGAGCGCCAGGATACGATCCGGCAATGTCGGCCCGGCGACGACGCGCCAGACCGTCAGAATCAGCGCCAGGCCGAGGATGACGAGTGCGGCCGAGGATGCGACCGCGACGATGGCGGCAGGTGTGATCACCGGAAGGCCTCCATGATCTTGCGTTCAAAACCGTTGGCGATGTCACGCTTGCTCGCCTCCGCATCGGAACAATCGAGCGCGTGGACATAGAGCGTGCGGCGATCTGTGGAGACGTCGACCGAAAGCGTGCCGGGCGTCAGGGTGATGAGGTTTGCGAGCAAGGTGATCTCGAAATCGCTCGTCACCGTCAAAGGGAAGGCGAAGATGCCGGGCTTCAGCTTCATATCGGGCGAGAGCACGGTGACCGTGACCTTCCAGGCCGACAGCGACAATTCCTTCAGGAACAAAGCGGCGAGCGAGAGCAGCGGGCCGATGCGAGGGATATGCCCCCCCTTGCCGCCGAAAGAGTCGCGGATGACGACCAGCGCCAGGGCCCCAAGCAGGAAGCCGAAGACGAGATTGTGCAGCGAGGCGCTGCCGGTGACGGCGACCCAGGCAATGGCCAGCAGCAGGTTGAAGAGGAAGGCGATCACCGCGCGCCTCCCGGGAAGACCGAATGAAGATAGGCCCCTGGTTCGACAAGGCCGGCGGCCGCCGATTGCGACAGCGCCAGCAGCCGCTCCGGCAGGATGCCGAAGCCGATGACCAGCGCCGTCAGCGCGGCGAGCGGCAGGCCGGTGCGCCAGTTCGCTCTCGACGGAGCGAGCACCATCGCCGCCGGGCGCCAATAGACGAGCAGGAAGAGGCGGCCGAAGGCGATCGTCGTCAAAAAACCGCCGACGAGAATCGCCGCCGCCAGCCACCAGGCGCCGCTATCGAGCGAGGCCTTGACGAGCATGACTTTCGGCCAGAAGCCGGAAAAGGGCGGCAAGCCGCAGGCAGCCAGGAAGAGCACCAGGGAGAGCGCGGTGAAGCCGCCGCTTTGCCGGTAGAGCCCGCCGAGGGCTGACAGTGAAAAGCCGCCGCCGCGCCGGGCGATCTCGCCGGCGGCAAGATAAAGTGCGGTCATCAGCACCATGGAATGGAGCGCATAGAAGACCGCGCCGCTGATGCCGCCAAGGCCGCTGACGCCGCCGAGAGCGACGCCGGCGAGCATGTTGCCGATGCCCGATATGACGACATAGCCGAACAGCCTGCGGATATCGTTTTCGGCAAGAGCGCCGAGAGCGCCGACGACAATGGTAGCGGCAGCGGTGAGCGCGATCAGCGGACTCAGTTCCGCGCGTTCCACCGGCAGCAGCATGACGATCACCCGTATCAGCGCGTAGATGCCGACCTTGGTGAGCAGGCCGGCAAACAGCGCGGAGACCACGATGCGCGGCGTATGATAGGCGGCGGGCAGCCAGAAATTCACCGGGAAGGCGGCCGCCTTCATACCGAAGGCGAGCAGGAAGAGGCTCGCCAGCGTCATCAGCGGTGCGGTGCCGCGCAAATCCCTCGCTCTTGCGGCGATATCGGCCATGTTGAGCGTGCCGAAGGCAGCATAGAGAATGCCGACGCCGATCAGGAACAGCGTCGTGGCGATGAGATTGAGCACCGCATATTTCAGCGCGCCGTCGATCTGTTCACGTTCGGAGCCGAGGATGATCAGCCCGAAGGAAGAGATCAGCAGCACCTCGAACCAGACATAGAGATTGAAGATATCGCCTGTGAGAAAGGCGCCGGTGACGCCGGCCATCAGCAGCATGAGCAGCGGGAAGAAACCGTACCGCCGGCCGCTCTGACCGATATCGGCCAGCGCATAGATGCCGCCGGCGAGCGCCGCAAGAGCTGCTGTGAAGGTCATCAGCGCACCGAAGAGATCGACGGTGAAGGCGATGCCGAAGGGCGGCAGCCAGCGCCCCATGACCATGGTCAGCGGCCCTTCGGCTGCGACCTTGGCGAGCAGCGCCGCATCGATCAGCGCCAGGCCCGCAAGCCCTGATATGGCAAGCCAGGCCTGCACACGTGGATAGCCACGGAGCATCAGCAGAACCGCACCGAGCGTGATGCAATGGGCGACCGGCAGGATGGCGAGCCAATGGGCGAGCGGCACCGGGGCGGCAATCAGGGCATCGGAGAGATCGACGGTGGTTGGGGCGGCCATCAGGTGACGCCTCCACTACCGCGAGAAAGGGTTTGCCATGGGGCAAGCATCCGCACCAGCATCCGCCTCAATACCCCAATGGCGGCAGCGGCCGGTCGTCGGGCTCGGCGGCGCGCATGTCGTTGGTGTCGTCGGTGCCGAGGTCCTGATAGGCGCGATAGGTCAGCACCAGCAGGAAGGCGAGGAAGGAGAAGGAGATGACGATCGCCGTCAGGATGAGGGCCTGCGGCAGCGGGTTGGCCGCACCTACGGGCAAGGTTTCGAGACCCGCCGGAATGATCGGCGGCACCCCGCGCGTCAGCCGGCCACCGGTGAAGAGCAGCAGGTTGACGGCATTGCCGAGGATGGCGATGCCGAGCACGATGCGGATCGAGAATTTCGACAACAAGAGATAGATGGCGGCGGCGAAGAACAGGCCGACGAGGATCGAAAGAAGCGGCTCCATCATCCCACCTCCTTTTCTTCCAATGCCAGCGCGATCGAGGTGGTGGCGCCGAGCACGACGAGATAGACGCCGACATCGAAGAGCATGACGCTCGACAGCGGCACTTCGAGACCGAAGAGGTTCGGATAGATCCAGAGGCCGGTCATGAAGGGAACGGCAAAGAGGATGGAGAGAAGGCCGGCAAGGGTCGACAGCAGCAGGCCGAAGCCGGCAATCGACAGCGGATGGAAGAACAGCGCCCGGCGAACGGCGGCAACGCCGCTGGCAATGCCGTAGATCGCCAGTCCCGAGGCGGCGATCAGCCCGCCGATGAAGCCGCCGCCCGGCTCGTTGTGGCCGCGCAGCAGCACGAAGACGGAAAACAGCAGCATCAGCGCGGTGAGGAACGGGGCGACGGTGCGGAAGATCAGGGTGTTCATCGGATCAGCCCTCCACCCCGGGATCATTGGCGGCAAGCTTGCGCTCACTGCCGGCGCGGATACGGATCAGCGCCAATATGGCGAGGCCGGTGACGGCGACGACGGCGATTTCGCCGAGCGTGTCGGTGCCGCGGAAATCGACGATGATGACGTTGACGACATTGGCGCCGTGGGCAATCGATTTCGAATAGGTATTGAAGAAGACCATCAGCGCGTCGTTGAACGGCGCCTCGGTCGCCCGCATCAGCAGAAGCGCGAAGCCGAGGCCGCAGACGAGCGCAAGCGCACCGTCGAAGAGCCTGCGGCCGAGCGGGCGCCGGTCGGCGGGCGAGAGGCGAAGCCTGGTCATGACGAGGGCGAGGATGACCACCGACAGCGTTTCGACCATGAACTGGGTGAAGGCGAGATCCGGCGCACCAAACAGCAGGAAGATGATGGCGACGGCGAAACCCTGGATGCCGAGCGAGACGATCGCCGTCAGCCGGTCGCGGGCGACGAGCACGGCGGCAAGGCCGAAGGCGGCGATCAAGAAGACCGCCCATTCATGCAGCCTGACATCGGCCGGCCAGGCGGGAAGACGCGGCAGTTCGCCATAGACGACAAGCGGGACGATGAGGATGGCGGCAACGCAGAGGAAAGTGCAGGTGACATAGATCTCGAGCCGCCCCGGCTGGAGCACACGCATGGCGCGGGCGGCGAAGCGGACAAGGCCGGATATGGCGAGGTCGAAACCGTGATCCGGCCCGCGCCCGGCCGCACGCAGGAGGACGGCCATCGCCGAGCGGGCGGGCGCGAGCTGCCAGTAGACGCCGATGCCGACGAGCACGGTCAGAGCGGAGAGTGCCAAAGGCAGGCCGAGATGCGGCGTCAGCGAAATGTCGATTTCCACAGGGGTCTGGCGGATGGCGGCTGATATCGGCGAGGACAGAACGGCATGGGTGAAAGTCGAAAAGACCGCCGCGAGCAGGCCGAGGATGGCGAGAACGGCCGGGCCGAGCCAGAGCAGGACGGGCGCTTCGTGCGGATGTTTCGGTGTCTCCACCGGCTGGCCGAGGAAGGGCTTCAGCGCCACGGCGAAGGCGACCGCGAACATCAGCGCATTGCCGAAGACGGTTATGGCGGTGAAGGTCAGCGCGCGGATGTCGCCGCCGATAAGGGCGGTATAGATCTCCTCCTTGGCGAGGAAGCCGAAGAAGGGCGGCAGGCCGGCCATGGAGAAAGCCGCCGCGAGCGCAATGATCCAAGTCAGCGGCATCGCCCGCATCAGGCCGCGGAGCCTGGTGATATCGCGTGTGCCGGTCTCGTGATCGATGATGCCGGCGATCATGAAGAGCGCGCCCTTGAACAGCGAATGCGCCACCAGATAGAGGGCCGCCGCCTCCACCGCATGTTCCGAGCCGAAGCCGATCAGCATGACCAGCAGGCCGAGCGATGAGACGGTGGTATAGGCAAGCTTGAGCTTCAGGTCTGTCTGGCGGATTGCGAGCGTGGTGCCGACCACCAGCGTCAGCCCGCCGAAGAAGGGCAGAAGGATTTCCCAGGCAGCCGTCGCCCCCATGGCGGGATTAAGCCGCATCAAGAGATAGACGCCGGCTTTCACCATGGTGGCCGAATGCAGGTAGGCCGAAACCGGCGTCGGCGCCTCCATGGCGTTCGGCAGCCAGAAATGAAAGGGAAACTGCGCCGACTTGGTGAAGGCACCGCCCAGGACCAGGATGAGGGCGGCGAGATAGAGCGGACTTTCGCGCACGACATCGCCGAAGCCTGTGAGCTCAGACATCTGCGTGACGCCTGTGATGTTCCAGAGCAGCAGCAGGCCGGCCAACAGGCAGAGCCCTCCCCCGCCGGTCACAACAAGCGCCTGCAGGGCGGCGCGGCGAGCCGCTTCCCGCTCGTGATCGAAACCGATCAGCAGGAAGGAGGTGATCGATGTCAGTTCCCAGAAGATGAAGAGCATCAGGAAACTGTCGGAAACGACGAGGCCGAGCATCGCGCCCATGAAGAGAAAGATGAAGGAGAAGAAGCGGCCCTGATCCTTGTGTCCCTTGAGATAGCCGCCGGCATAAAGCACGATCAGGGTGCCGATGCCGGTGATCAGCAGCGCGAAAGCCAGCGACAGGCCGTCGAGGAACCAGGAGAAGGAGAGATGATAGCTCGGTACCCAGGCATACCCGCCGGTGACGACCTGGCCGCGCGCGATCTGCGGGACGAAACGCAGGAAATGCAGGAAGGCGAGCAAGGGCGCGATCGCCAGAAGCCAGGCCCCGTTGGCACCGAGCATGCGGATGACGAAGGGGGCGGCAAGAGCGCCGGCGAGCGGGAGACACAGGGCCAGAAATGTCAGAGCCGTGACATCGGCCATGTCTCCTCCCCAACCGCAAAAGAAACGAAACGCCAGCGAAAACCGGCCTGTCTTCATGACTTAGGCGAAACGGGAGGGCGCCTCAAGCGATTTCGGCCGCAGACAAAGCTGCAGGTGTGTTCGAAGCGGTTCAGACCGCAGACCGGCCCGTCGATCAGGCCGTCGGCCGGTCCGTCGATCAGGCCGTCGGCCGGGAAAGACGCGTCAGCAGCCGGGCGACGCAGCCGTGCAGGACGAAGACCAGAAGCGTCAGCGGCCAGAGCAGGCAGGCAAAGAGGCCGGCGAGACGATGCAGCGTCAAGCCGTCATGGTTGGCCCAGCCTTCCAAAAGCGTGACCGCCATGGCGGCCACGGCGACGAGGCCGTAGAGCAGGACGATTGCTGCTTCAAACACCTGTGATTCCCCAATGCACGTAACATTAACCCTAACAGAAAACCCCTAACGGATGTAAGAGCAAGCGTCCTCCCCCAAAAGCGGTACACGGCGAATTGGGCAGGATGGTGCCCAAGACTTGATGAATCGGTGACGGCGCACCACATTTTGCGCGAAACGGAACCGCCCTCGGCGAAAGGAGCATGGCATGTCCGAAACTGCAACCACCGCCAAGATCCACAAGACCGATGCCGAATGGAAAGAGCAGCTCACGCCTGAGCAATACCGCATCACGCGCCAGCACGGCACCGAACGCGCCTTCACCGGCCCCTATTGGGATTCCTTCGAGACAGGGCTTTACCGCTGCGTCGGCTGCAATGCCCCGCTTTTCCGCTCCGACACCAAATTCGATGCCGGCTGCGGCTGGCCAAGCTATTTCGAGGCAGTCTCGCCCGATGCGGTGACCGAACATCGCGACACGACCTTTGGCATGGTGCGCACCGAAATCCGCTGCGGCGCCTGCGAGGCCCATCTCGGCCACGTCTTTCCCGACGGCCCGCCGCCGACCGGCCTGCGCTACTGCATCAACGGCCATTCCATGGTGTTCGAACCCGGAAAGTAAGTGCTGAGCCGCGCCATCGGCAAGCGGCTCGTCCGGATGCAATGAGCCGCTGATCTTCTGTGTCGTTCACGCTATCGACCGACCGGTAGTCCCAGGAGAAGCCAATGGCGGGAGATATCCTGAAGACCGATCGGCTGGTGCTGCGGGAGATCACGCCTGCCGACCTGCCGTTTCTCCACCGCATTTTCAGCGATGCCGAATCCATGCGTTATTACCCCGGCATCAAGAGTTTCGACGAAACCGCGCGCTGGTTTCAGAGGCTCGCCTTCGACAGTTATGCCAGTCACGGTTTCGGCCTCTGGGCGGTGACGGACCGGCAGAGCGGCGCGTTGCTCGGAGATTGCGGCATAACGATGCAGGAAACGTCTGCGGGGCTGGAACCTGAGATCGGCTATCATCTGTGGCGCGACCATTGGGGCAAGGGCTATGCGGTCGAGGCAGCCACCGCATGCCGGGACCACGCGCTTGATACCTTTAGTCTTGCGCGCATCGTCTCCATCGTCAGGCCCGACAACATTCTCTCGCGGCGCGTTGCGGAGCGGGTGCACCGGCGGCGGGAAACATTCGCCAAAACAGGCAGCCCCGATGGCGGCATGATGGAATTCTACCTCTACATCACGGACGCGGCGTAGAGCTGTACGGACCCATCACTCGTGGTCGGCGGGACAGGGCCAGCTTGTCGGGGCGGAGAGGCCGGCCGGCAGCTTGGTCGAGGCATCGCCGCAGGCAAGGTCGATCTGCGCCTGTTCGAGCCCGGTTGCGGCCGAGAGGTCGAGACCTTCGATGCGGGTCAAGAACATGAAGGCGCGTTCGAACATCGCCGGGCCTTCGAGGGCCGCGCCGGAGAGATCGGCGCGGGAGAGATTGGCGAAAGAGAATTTCGTCCCCGTCAGCACGGCCTTGTCGAAATCGGCGCGGCCGAGTTCGGCCTTTTCGAAGCTTGCGCCGGCAAGCCGGGCGCTGGCGAAATTGGCCCGCTGCAACTCGGCGCCGGCAAAGGAAGCGCCTTCGGCGATGATATTGGCGAAGCTGGCGCGATAGGCCTCGATCTTGGCGAAGTTGGCGCCTTCGGCATGGGCGCCCTCGAGCGAGGCGCGCACCAAGGTCGCCTTCTCGAGATTGGCGGATTTGACGTTGGCGCCGGCGAGATCGGTCAGCGAGAAATCGGTGCCGAAGAGATTGGCGCCTTCGAGATCACTGCCCTGCAGCATCAGGTTCTTCTTGGTGCATTCCTGCCAGTCGAGCTTTGGCGATGCCAGGCTGCCGCAATCGGCGGCGCGTGCTGCAACCGGCGGAAATGCCAGTAGAATGAGGGCAAGGAGACCGAGCGACGATCTGTGCATTGCCATTGAACTGTTCACCTCCGTGACATTCTGAAGCCGCCTCCGGCGAAGCAGGCTTCTTCCACTTTCTTACACAGCTCAGACTACAATAAAAAGATGGCAAGCGCCCTTCACAATGGGTTGCCGGACGACTCCAGAGGCAAGCGAAGCTCCATGCAGGTAAGGTCCAGCCAGCGGCCGAACTTGGTGCCGACCTCGGAAAATCTGCCGGCGATGCGGAAACCGAGCTTTTCGTGCAGCCTGATCGAGGCGGTGTTCTCAGCCTCGATGCCGGCGATCATCACATGGATATTGGCGGCCGCGGCACGTGCGATCAGTTCCCGCATCAGGCGCTCGCCGATGCCGGCACCGCGGCAATCCTTGTCGACATAGACGGAATGCTCCACCGTGTGGCGGTAACCGTCGAAGGCCCGCCAGTCACCATAGGAGGCGTAACCCGCGACCTTGCCCGCCATCTCGGCAACGATGACGGGAAAGCCGCGCGCCTTGCGCGCCTTGAACCATTCCAGCCGATTTTCAAGATCGACCAGCGTGTCGTTCCAGATCGCCGTCGTGTGCTCGACGGCGTGATTGTAGATATCGCGGATAGCGGAAAGATCGGCTTCGGTGGCGTCGCGGAGGAGGACAGCGTCTGTCATGATGCTCAGGTTCACATTGTCTGCGAAGGCGGCATACGCCCGACCCCGACAGATGTAAACGGCCGTCGTTCAGACACCCGGCGCCGGCAGGCTGAAACAGGTGAAGACGGCCGAATAATGCACCGCCGCAGCGGTGACGACGAAACCGTGCCAGATGGCGTTCTGGAAGCGCAGCTTCTCCCAGACATGGAAGATGACGCCGAGCGAATAGATGACGCCGCCGATGACGATCAGCAGCATCGAGGCCGAGGGAATGCGCGCGGCGACAGGTCCGGCCACCAGCACGCCGCTCCAGCCCATGGCGAGATAAAGCAGGATGGCGAGGCGGTCGTAGCGCCCGGGAAAGACGCATTTCAGGATAATGCCGATAGCGGCGAACAGCCAGATCGCGACCAGCATGAAGAGGAGCAGTGGATCGTCGGCGCCGCGTTCGAGGAAGGGCGTGTAGGTGGCGGCGATCAGCAGGAAGATCGCCGAATGGTCGAAGCGGCGCAGGTACCATTTCGTACGCGAGACCGGCCAGGCGTTGTAGGAAAAGGAAATGGCCAGCGTCAGCACCAGCCCGACGCCATAGATCCAGGCGGCGGCGAGCGCGCCGTAGGAGCTCCAGACCGTGGCGTAGAAAATCAGGACGGTGGCGCCGATCAGCGCCAGCACGAGACCGACGCCGTGGACGATACCGTCGGCGATCAGTTCATATCTGTCGTAAGCCCAGCGAATGCCGTTGAACTCGGCCATGCACGCCAATCCGTTTCATACCCCGGTTGCAATCGTCGCATCGAACGGGTGGAGGCGCAACTGCGGCAAAGCGCACCGGCGGTAAATCTTCGTGACAGCCAGGCAGGCAGTCTGCGCTGCCTTTGATGGTACGCGGACAAGGACTGCGGCCGACGCACGACACGCCGAACAGGCAGTGGCCCAGGATCAAATCTTCTGCCGGTCGACCAGCACCGAGCATTTGGCATGGCGCACGACCCGATCGGCAGTGGCGCCGATGAAGTAGTTGGAAAAGTCCGGAACGTGCGAGGCGACGATGATGAGATCGGCGCCGTGGCTTTCGGCGGTCGAGATGATGGCTTTGGCAGGTGGACCGTTGCGGATCTCGACGGTTGCCGTGACGCCGGTGGTCGCGAGCAGCGCTTGCAGCTTGTCGCGGCTGTCCTGCATGGCGTCCTCGACCATATTGGCCGGCAGTTCGATCGCGACATAGCTCGGCACATCTTCGATGACGTTGAGCGCGATGATCTCGCCGCCGTCATCGAGCAAGGACGCGGCCTTGCGGAGGATCTTTTCTCCCTTTTCGATGCCGCCGAGCGCGATCGCTACGATGATCTTCCTGTACATGGCTTCCCTCCATGACTGAGATATATAAGCTTCCTCTAAAGAAGATATGGGCGCATTGATCGCAATCAAGTGGGCGCAAGCCATCGTCAACATCTGCTCAACGCTTCATCGTCAAAAACGGGTCTTCTGTGAACAATCGGAATGCGCCATATAGGGGTCAAGTACGGCAGCCAGGGAGATAAAGACGAATGAACCGGCGAAACTTCCTTGAGCTTGCCACGGGCGGCGTGTTTGCCGCCACAGCCGGTACGCCTTCCCTTTCGCGGGCCAATTCTCCAGGAGAGCCATCCATGACGAGCGAAACTTCCTATGCGCTAACGCGGCCTGCCTATATCGATCAGTCGCATCTCGTCGTGACCGACCTCGGCCTGGTGTCCGGCTTCTATCAATCGATGCTCGGCCTGAAGGTGATCGAGAAGACGGCGAGCGGCGAAGTGCTGGGTGTCGGCGATCTGCCGTTGCTGACGCTGACCACGGCAAAAGATGCTGCGATCGCGCCCCGCAATGCCGCCGGCCTTTTCCACACCGCCTTCCTGATGCCGAACCGGGTCGAACTCGCACGCTGGCTGCGCCATGCGGCACACAATAATGTCGTGCTCGACGGCGCCTCGGATCATCTCGTCAGCGAGGCGATCTATCTGTCCGATCCCGAAGGCAATGGTATCGAGATCTATGCCGACCGGCCGCACGAACAATGGAAGTTCCACCAGGATGGCATGGTGGAGATGGCGACGCTGCGCCTCGACCTCCAGGCGCTCTACAACAGTGCGCCTGATGAGCGCTGGGACGGCATGGCTGCGGGGACGGCGATCGGCCACCTGCATCTGCAGGTCGGCGACATCCCGCAGGCCGACGCCTTCTACCACGACGTTCTCGGCCTCAAGCTGATGGCGCGTTATCCCGGCGCGAGCTTCTTTGCGACCGGCGGCTACCATCACCATCTCGCCGCCAATATCTGGAACAGCCGCGGCGCCACTGCGCGCGCCGGCAACATGACCGGGCTTTCGGACTACAAGGTCCGCTTCAATGACAAGGCGACGCTGGATGCGGCAGTCTCCAAGCTCGATGCACTGGAGATCAAGAGCGAGAAGCGCGACGGCGGCGTATTCCTCAAGGATCCCTGGGGCATCGGCCTGACGCTTTCGGCATAATTTCCAGGTCGCGTCGGGTCAGCCATAACGGTTGAAGAGGCTCGCGCCATGGAGCAATGCCGTCGACGCAAAGACATGCGGCATGCAGCGTATCGGATGGTCAGTCCCGTCACGGAACCGGAACCCTGTCAGCGCGTTTCCGTGAGGAAGCAATGGGGCTTCGGGGACCTCACCGAATGGGCATCGCCAATGGCATCCGCAAACAAGCAAAGAAGATCGCAATCGGCGAACGCCACACCAGCGCCTGGGCACAGTCGCTGAAGGAAGCCGCGGAAGAGCTGCCGCCGCCGCCGCCGCTGCACCGTCTGGAAAAGGACGGGCTCGATGTCACCATGGCCTGGGCGATCATCGGCATCTTCGGCATTCTCTTCCTTGCCGCCGTCTACCTGATGTCGCTCATCCTCATTCCGATCACGCTCGCCGTCGTCGTCGGCATGATCCTCGGCATGGCGGCGGAAAAGCTCAGCAAGATGGGCGTGCCGCGGCTTGCCAACGCCTTCATGCTGTCAAGCGGCGTGGCGCTGGTGATCTTCCTGCTTATCAACTCGCTCGCCGACCCGCTGATGACGTTTGCCAATGAAGGCCCGGCCTTCGCCGAGCGAACCATCAACCGCGTCATGCCTTATCTCGAGCGCATCAGATGGCTGCATATTACGCCAGCGACATTCGAAAGCGGGTCGATGTCGATCGGTGCACTGCTCGAAAATACCGGCAACGTGCTGCATGTGGTGACGAGCAGCCTGACGCCGGCGCTGGTGCAGGGGATGATATTCTTTGCGGCGCTGCTGTTCTTCCTCGCTGGTCGGGTCAACCTACGCAAAACGATCATCATGACCTTCCGCACCCGCACGCAACGGCTGGCAGCCATCCGCGTCATCAACGCCGTCGAGCAGGTGCTCGGCTTCTATTTCGCGACGGCCTCGCTGATCTATGTCGGGCTCGGCGTCGTCATGACCGTTATCGCCTATGCCGGCGGGCTGTCTGCCCCGGTGCTCTGGGGCTTCTTCGCCTTCCTCTCGAGCTTCATCCCTTACCTTGGCATCACGCTGATGACGCTTGCCGTCGCGGTCGCCGGCATCCTCACCCATGATGGCTTTCTCATCGGCCTGATGCCGGCCGCGGCCTTCTTCACGGTGCATCTCCTCATGGAGAACCTGATCTTTCCCGCAGTGATGGGGCGGCGGTTGGAAATCAATCCCTTCGTCGTTTTTCTCGCCATCCTGTTCTGGACATGGATGTGGGGGGCCGTCGGCGCCATGCTGGCGCTGCCGCTGTCGCTGATTGTCATGACTGTTATCGACGAACTGCTGATCGAGGAAAAACCGCAGCCGCAATTGCCGAAATGATCAACCGGGGGGACGTTCGTGGCAGCTGATCTCGATCTTGCCGAATCCGATCACGACCAGATGGTCAGCGGCCGTTCTCTCTGGGGGAAAAGCGGCATACGACCGGAATGGCGGCCGATCGCGCAGAGCTTTTCCACCGACGTCGCGGTGATCGGCGGCGGCATCACCGGCGCATTGGTTGCCGAACATCTGACGGCGCGCGGTTTTTCCGTTGTTGTCATCGACCGGGAGCAGCCCGGTTTCGGCAGCACCGCGGCGAGCACGGCGATGCTGCAATGGGAAATCGACAGCACGCTCACCGAGCTCGAGGATTATTATGGCTTCGAGCGCGCGGCCGGCATCTACCGCCGCAGCGGTGCCGCGGTGGCCGGCCTTTCCAAGCTGATCGCCGCCAATGGGATTGCCTGCGGCTTCCGGCCGCGCAACACGCTCTATCTCGCCGCCAATCAGGAAGGCGCACGCAATCTCCTGGAGGAGCGCCAGCTTCGCCGCCGGGCCGGCCTGCCCGGCGTCTATCTCGAACATCCCGATCTCTTCACCCAATTCGAACTCGATCGGGATGGCGCGATCTATTCGCCGGGCTCGGCGGAATGCGATCCGTTGCTTCTCACCTGGGCGCTGCTGGAGATGGCGATACGGCGCGGCGCGCGGCTGGTCAACGCTTCCGTGACGGCACTTCACAGCGAAGGCGATCACGTCACGACGGAGACGGATGGAGGCCATCTGATCGGGACGCGGCATGTCGTGCTGGCGACCGGCTATTCGATGCCGGGCCTCGACATGTCGAAGCTGCATCGGTCGAGTTCGAGCTGGGCGCTCGCCACCGTGCCGCAGGACCCGGCACATTTCTGGCGCGACAGGGCGCTGATCTGGGAGGACAGCCACCCCTATCTCTACATGCGGACGACCGCGGACAATCGCATCGTCGCCGGCGGCGAGGATGACGAGACGATCGACGCGCAGACGCGCGACCGCAAGCTGCCGGCCAAGATCACGGCGATCCGGGAGAAGATGAAGCGGCTGTGGCCGAAGGCGGATACGCGGGTGGAACACGCCTGGAGCGGCACCTTCGGTGAGACGGTCGACGGCCTGCCGCTGATCGGCCCGGTGCCGGAGACGCCGCATGTGTTCGCCGCCTATGGCTACGGCGGCAACGGCATCACCTTTTCCTATCTCGCCGCGCAGATGATCGGCGCGATGCTGGCCGGCATGCAACGGGATTGGTTCGAGGATTTCGCGCTCGACAGGGACGGACCGGGTTTGCGTCGCTTTGGAGAGGATGTGGTGCGGTTGGGCAAGGAGCTGAGGTAAGGTCTCACTGTCATGGCGTGGGGCACCCCCACGGCATACCTTCAGCCGCAAAATCACTCCGTCGTCTTGTCGTCGCCGGTGTCCTCGACGTCCTCGAGGCGGACGAACTCGGTCCCCTTGGCCTTGAGATCGACCAACGCCTTGGCCACCCCCTCACCCGCCGCATGGGTCGGCTGGTTGACGTGGGAGATGACGACATCGCCATCCCTGGCCGAGGCGATGCGCTTTTCGGTGATCGCGGCTCCCAGCAGCGAGCCGCCGTCGCCGTTCACCGAATAACCGGCAATGCGATAACCCATGGCGCGGATCTCGCCGATGGCGGAAAGATCGTATTTGGCGGTCGAGCCGCGGAACCAGTGCGGCGCCGGAATGCCGGCTGCGACCATGGCGGCAGCGCCGCCTTCAACTTCCTGCCGCACCGCCTGCGGTGATCCGGCGGAAGCGATGCCATAGATCAGCGTCGGCGTGTCGACGGCCGGAATATGGTTCTCGCCATGGTTTTCGAGTTCGAAGAGATCGGGATTCTGCAGGAACACGGCGACGGCAGCGGGATTGCGCTTCAGCCAGCGGGCGGTGACGAAGATCGTCGCCGGGATGCGTTCCCGCACCAGCGTCGACAGGATGCGCTCGTCCGCCTGGCCCATGCAGGCATCAAAGGTCAGCGCAATGCGGGCGTGGCCGGCAATATTGGAGCGGGCGATATGCAGATGCGGCTCGACGAGCTTTGGCGCCGGCGCCTTCGGGGCCGGGCTGATTGCGGCCGAGGCCGGTCCAACGGCGGCAGGCAGCGTTGGCGGCACTTCATCCGCCAATGCCGCGGACATGTTGGCCAGTAGGAACGCCGAAGCGAGCAGGATGCGGTTCATATTGTGGATTTCTACGATTCGATCCGGCAGTTCTAACGGTTGGGTTTGCCCGGCGCCATGTGGCCGGATGTCACCGCACCCGTTTGGGCGGACGGAGCCGCATCAATCGTAAAGATAATACTTGTCCCACTTCTCGCGCGGCACCTTCTCGCCGATCTCGTAGTTGAGCTCGCGCACGTTGATATGCTGCGGACCGGTGATGCAATTGTAGGAGAGATGATACCAGTCGCCCTTGCTGCGGAAGACCGCGCCCGGCGCCTGCAGCGAATTGTCGCCGGGGATGGGGTCCTTGAACGTATAGGCGATGACCTTGTCGGGCTTGAAGCCGGTGCTGTCCTTGTTGATGCGGCTCATCGCCTCGGTGTCGCAGCTCTGTTCCAGCCGGGTCGAGGGATCGAGTTTTTCCAGCTGCTTCTTGATGGCGGGATCGACGGCGAAGGCGGGGGCAGCAAGGCTTGCGAGGGATACAAACAGGAGCAGACGTTTCGGCATTGTGGAGAAAATCCCTTACTGTTGTCCATTCTTCACCCTGCCACCGACGGCTTGCCGGAGGCTTGGCACGTGCAAATTTCGCGCAACGAGAGCGGACTTTCTTAAATATTGTGGTGACATCAAGGCAAGGCGGACAGAGCGCCCTTCTTGCCTGTGGAAGGGCACCTCGACCCTTGGCGCATCCTTGCCGCTTGATCCGGGACCGGTGCGCCTCTATCTCTTGCCAACCCGACATTCCCACCGGAGCCATTCCTTGTCCGTTTTCAAAAGCCTGCCGACACCGCCTGCCGCACCGAAGAAGCCGATCTCCGATACGCGCCACGGCATTACCCGCACGGACGATTATGCCTGGCTGCGCGCCGACAACTGGCAGGCGATGTTCAAGGATCCGTCGATCCTCGACCCCGAGATCCGCCGGCATCTGGAAGCCGAAAACGCCTATATGAACACGGCGATGGAAGACACCAAGCCGCTGCAGAAGGTGCTGTTTTCCGAAATGCGCGGCCGCATCAAGGAGGACGACAGCTCGGTGCCGATGAAGGACGGCGCCTATGCCTACGGCACCTTTTATGTCACCGGCGGCGAACAGCCGCGCTATTTCCGCATCGCCCGCGACGGCAATGTCGCCGACGAAACGATCCGCACCGTGCTGCTCGACGGCGACAAGGAGGCCGCCGGCAAGGCCTATTTCCGCCTCGCCGGTCTCGACCATACGAGCGACCACAGCCGCGGCATCTGGGGCTATGACGACAAGGGCTCGGAATTCTTCACGCTGCAGGTCCGCGATCTCGCAACCGGCGAGGACCTTGCCGACCGGATCGAGAATACCGGCGGCGGCGGCGTCTGGGCGCCCGACGGCAAGAGCTTCTTCTATTCGGCGCTGGACGAGAACCACCGGCCGTCGAAGGTATTCCACCACATTCTCGGCCAGCCGCAGTCGGAAGACCGGCTGGTCTATGAAGAGCCGGATGCCGGCTTCTTCATGGGCGTCGGCGGCTCGCTGCTCGACGATTTCATCTATATCGACATTCACGACCACGAGACCAGCGAATACCGGCTGCTGTCGACCAAGGACCTGACCGCCGAGCCGAAGCTTGTGGCGGCGCGCGAGGAAGGCATCGAATATTCGCTGACCGAGGGCGGCGACGTCTTCTACATCCTGACCAATGACGGCGGCGCCAAGGATTTCAAGATCATGGAAGCGCCGGTTGATAAGCCGGGCAAGGAAAACTGGCGCGAAGTGGTGCCGCACAAGCCCGGCACGCTTGTTATCAGCCACATGGCCTATGCCCGCCATCTCCTCTGGCTGGAGCGCAAGGACGGGCTGCCGCAGATCATGATCCGCGACCGGGCGACCGGCGAGGAGCATGCGATCGCCTTTGCCGAGGAAGCCTATTCGCTGGGGCTGCAGGGTGCAGCCGAATACGACACGGATATCATCCGCTTCTCCTATTCCTCGATGACGACACCGTCGCAGCTCTACGACTACAACATGGTGACGCGCGAACGCACGCTGTTGAAGACGCAGGAGGTGCCGTCCGGCCACAATCCCGACGACTACATCACCCGCCGCGTCTTCGCCCCGGCCTGGGATGGCGAGAAGGTGCCGGTCACCCTGCTCTATCGCCGGGATACCCCCCTCGACGGCACGGCACCCTGCCTTCTCTACGGCTACGGCGCCTACGGCATCACCATTCCGGCCGGCTTCAACACCAATTGCCTGTCGCTCGCCGACCGCGGCTTCGTCTATGCCATCGCCCATATCCGCGGCGGCAAGGACAAGGGGTTCGCCTGGTACGAAGACGGCAAGATGGACAAGAAGACGAACACCTTCAAGGACTTCGTCGCCGCAGCCGATTATCTGAATCAACAGAAGTTCACCTCTTACACGAAGATCATCGCCGAGGGCGGATCGGCCGGCGGCATGCTGATGGGCGCAGTTGCCAATATGGCGCCGGAGAAGTTCGCCGGCATCATTGCCGCCGTTCCCTTCGTCGACGTGCTCAACACCATGCTGGACGATACGCTGCCGCTCACCCCGCCCGAGTGGCCGGAATGGGGCAACCCGATCGACAGCAAGGAAGAATACGAGCAGATCGCCTCCTACTCGCCCTATGACAATGTCGGTGCGAAAGCCTACCCGCCGGTTCTGGCGCTCGGCGGCCTGACGGACCCGCGCGTCACCTATTGGGAGCCGGCCAAATGGGTGGCGAAGCTGCGCGATAAGACGACCGGCGACGCGCCGATCCTGCTCAAGACGAATATGGACGCCGGCCATGGCGGCGCTTCGGGCCGCTTCCAGCGGCTGGAAGAGATCGCCTTCGAGTATGCGTTTGCGATCAAGGTTGCGGGGAAGATGTAAGGGTTGGGTGGGGCGTCACAGAGGCCAGGGAGAGAGAAATGCCCGTCTATGTCGCCCTACTCCGCGCCGTCAATGTCGGCGGCACCAGCTCTCTGCCGATGGCCGAACTGAAGGCAGTCTGCGAAGGCCTCGGCTTTACCGAGGTGAAGACCTACATCCAGAGCGGCAACGTGCTTTTCCGCTCGGATGAGACGGAAAAGACGGTGGAGGAGTGGCTCGACGAAGCGCTCGGCAAAAAGATGGGCAAGCAGCCAGGCGTGATGGTGCGCAGCCGCAAAGAACTCGACAAGATCGCTGCCGACGCCCCCTTTCCCGAGGCCAAGCCGAACTTCCTGCTCGTCCACTTCCTGCCCGAAAAGGCACCCGGTGATGCGCTGGAAAAGATGGTGGCGCCCGATGGCGAGGAGGCCAAGCTCGCCGGCCGGGAAATCTATGTGCATTATCCCAATGGATCCGGCCGCTCGAAGCTGAAACTGCCGGCGCTGAAGCCGGCAACCTCGCGCAATCTCAATACCGTGCGGAAGCTCGCCGAATTGGCAGCGGCGCTGGAAGGCAAGGACTGAGGGGCCCCAAAAAGTCAGTGCGGTTCTGCGCTTCCAAGAAAAGTTGAACCGCCCGACGCCCTCGGCATTTCCACCACCGGCAGAAAGAGCATCTTCACGAAGGTGCGCAGCATCAGCACCTGTTCGGCCAGCGTGTTCGGCTCCTTCAGCGTCTTCGACAGGACGATGCCGCCTTCCAGGACGGAGGACACCATGTCGGCGAGCTGGTCGACATTGACGGGTTCGCGCGGCGGATAGATGGCCATGATCTCCCGCAGCATGCGGCCGAAACGGCGCCGCCAGGCAAGCACCGCATTCCGGTTGGTCTCCTGTATCTCGCGGTCGAACAGCCGCTCGTAGTAGCAGACGGTCGCCACGAGGCAGCCGGGATGGCCGTTCGGCAGGTCGGAGAGCAGTTCGGACAGCAGTTTGAGACCGAGCAGGAAGGATTGCAGCGGATCGTCGACCAGATCGCGCGCGCGGCTGAAGATCTCATCGTAGATGCGCTCGTCATTTTCGATGTAGCGGTTGAGCAGCGCCTTGGCGAGCTCGTTCTTGTCCCGGAAATGATAGAAGAAGCCGCTCTTGGTGATGCCGGTCTCGGCGATCAGCTCCTCGATGGAGGTGCCGCCGAAACCCTTCTGCAAGACCGCCGCTTCGGCCACATCGAGGATGCGGGTCCGCGTTTCCTCGCCCTTTCGCATGTCCCCTCCTGCCCTGGCTCCTGTACCGGCGGTACGGTTTTCAGCGCCGCATATTCAGATCTGCCATCGCCCCGGCAGCATCGACCGAAGCAAGCAATTGATATCCATCGGCAAAAACCAAAACCGTCTGGAGTATACCTCAAGTCGCCTAGTTTGGCAGCCGAATAAGCGTCAGAACATCATTCATCGACAGCAGCCGTTTCTGGCGCTGCGAGGGAGAGACTTCACAATGGTAAAGTACAGAAACGGTTTGCCGCAACTCAAAGGCGGCACCTTCATTACCGATGGCGGCATGGAAACGACGTTGATCTTTCACGAAGGGATCGAACTTCCGCATTTTGCCGCCTTCATATTGCTGGCTTCCGAAGAGGGGCGGCAGCGCATGCGGAATTACTATCGCCGCTACCTCGATATCGCACGGCGCCACGGCACAGGCTTCGTGCTCGACACTGCCACATGGCGGGCCAATCCGGACTGGGGGCAGAAGCTCGGCTATACCAGCGAAGCCTTGAAGGCGGTCAACGAGGAGGCCGTCGACCTGCTCGTCGGCTTGCGCAGCGCCTATGAGCGGCCGGAGCAGCAGATCGTCATCAGCGGCGCGATCGGCCCGCGCGGTGACGGTTATAAGGCGGGCATCATGGATGCGGCCGAGGCGGAGGACTACCACGCCTTCCAGATCGCGGCTTTCGCCGGCACGGAGGCCGATATGGTCAGCGCTTTTACGCTGACCAATATCGACGAGGCGATCGGCGTGGCGCGGGCGGCACAGGCGCTCGGCATGCCCTCGGCCATCTCCTTCACGCTGGAGACGGATGGCCGGCTGGTGACGGGCCGCAGCATTCAGGACGCCATCGAGACGACGGATGCGGCCACCGGCGGGGCGCCGGCCTATTACATGATCAACTGCGCGCATCCGACGCATTTCGAAGCCGCGCTCGATCCCGAAAGCGCCTGGGTGAAGCGCATTTCCGGCATCCGCGCCAATGCCTCGACCATGAGCCACGAGCAGCTGGACAATAGCGAGACGCTGGATGCCGGCGATCCCGCAGATCTCGGCCGCCGCTACCGCAAACTGCTCGGCCGCATGCCCGCGGTGCGCGTGCTCGGCGGCTGCTGCGGCACCGACCACCGCCATGTTGCAGCGATCTGCGAGGCATGCCTGCCGCAGGCGGCGTGACGACCTGAGAGGGAGGAGAGAATGACGATTGGATGGGCGATGATGGGAGTGGTGACACGGGAGCACGGCTGGCACGATCTGTGGCTTGCGATCACGGGACGGCACAGGCGCCCCGAGCCTGAGGCGGCCGTGGAGGTGGCGCTGCGCGATAGCGATCTCGCCTTCGGCGGCTTCGACGGCCAGGTGACCTATGGGCTTGAGGCGGACTGGCGCGAGGGCCGGTCCTCGCGACGCAGGCGGCTGCGGGCGCCGGTCGGCTTCTGACGAAGGGAAAGCCGGCGTCAGCCTTTGGCGGCGCCTTTCGACGGTTTGGCCTTGTAGCCGCTGATCTCCTCGCCGGCGGTCGGGGAGAAGCGCAGGTTCCAGAAGGTCGCGGTGATCGAGATGATCGTGACGACGACGAATGCGGCCGAAAAATCGCCGAGAGCAGGCGTTTCGGCGCCTGACAGGGCCATGGAGCCGTGCAGCGCCAAGGCGCCGATGCAGATGCCGAGCGACAGCATCAGCTGCTGGAAGGTGGTGTAGAAGCTGGTGGCCGAGCTCATCCGCTCCTTGTCGATCTCGTCATAGGCAATGGTGTTATAGGCGGTGAACTGGAACGACAGGAAGAAGGCGCTGAGCACCAGGACGACGAAGATCAGCGGCATCGGCCAGTCCGGCCGGAAGGCGGCGCAGAGGCCATAGCCAATCGTGCCGAAGATGCCGTTGAGGACGAGGCTGCGGCGGAAGCCCAGCCGGCTGAAGACGAACTTCGCCATCGGCTTCATGGCGAGCGCGCCGATCGCGGTGGCGATGACGATCTGGCCGGCCGCGGCGGCAGACAGGCCGAAGCCGATCTGGAAAAGCAGCGGCAGCAGGAAGGGCTGCGCCCCTTGCGTGATGCGCGTCAACGAACCGGCGATGACTGACGTGCCGAAACTCGGGACCTTCATCAGCGAGAAATCCATGATCGGCGACGGGTGCTTGCGGGCATGCTTGAGATAGGCGATGCCGAAGATGAGGCCAAGGGCGATCAGGAAGATCGAGAAGGCGCCCTCGCCTTCATGGCTCGACATTTCGAAGCCGAAGAGCAGCGAGCCGAGCGAGATTCCGGAGAGGATGAAGCCGATTGTATCGAAGGGACCGCTGGCCTTGCCCTTCACCTCGTCAATGTAGATCGAGACGAAGATCATGCCGATGATGCCGACCGGCACGTTGATATAGAAGATCCAGCGCCAGTCGAGATAGGTGACGATGAAGCCGCCGAGCGGCGGACCGATGATCGGGCCGATCAGCGCCGGCACGAGCAGCCATGACATGGCGCTGACCATATCCTTGCGGTCGACGCTGCGCATCAGCACCAGGCGCCCGACCGGCATCATCATCGCGCCACCCATGCCCTGCAGCAGCCGCGCCAGCACCAGGAAGGACAGCGTCGGCGCGAGCGCACAAAGGATGGAGCCGGCGACGAAGACGGCGATGGCGGCGCGGAAGACGGTGCGCGAGCCGAAACTGTCGGCCATCCGGCCGCTTGCCGGAATGAAGATCGCCAGGCTCAGGAGATAGGAGGTGAGTGCGATCGACATGGCCGGCGCGCTGACGGCGAAATCGCGCGCCATGGTGGGCAGCGCCGTCGCCAGTACGGTCGCATCGATATTTTCCATCAGCATCGCACTCGCGACAATCATCGCGATCACCCGGAAATTGGGCGCGGCGCGCCGAACCATCGGCGCCTGGTAAATCTGATCCGACATCGTCCGGAATCACTCGCGGTGGCGCGGCGGAGCACACGAAGCAGCTGGGCCGCGGAGATGACATGGCGCAAGGCCAAGGGGAGACGATTTGCTATACGCCGGCGATCATGGCGGCGCTATGTCCTTTATGGCAAAGCTGCTTTGACGAGAGGTAAAGGCAGATCACGATTCCTTGCATTCGTCCGCTCTTCGTGAAGGTCTTCATCTCCCGGCTTGCGCGGCATGCATCCCAGCCCTACCTATGAGTGATGACCTCCGCCCTGCAGACAAACCGGCCCGGTGCGGCCTTTCCGTTCGACAACAGCTATGTCGGCTTGCCTCAGCACTTCTTTGCGCCGCAGGCGCCGACGCCGGTGGCGGAGCCCTGGCTGATCAAGCTGAACGAGCCGCTCGCCGCCGAGCTCGGGCTTGACGTCGAGGCCCTGCGCCGCGACGGTGCGGCGATCTTTTCCGGCAATCTCCTGCCCGAAGGGGCCGAACCGCTGGCCATGGCCTATGCCGGGCATCAGTTCGGCGGCTTCTCGCCGCAGCTCGGCGACGGGCGGGCGATCCTTCTCGGCGAGGTGATCGACCGCAACGGCAAGCGCTATGACATCCAGCTGAAGGGTGCGGGCCCGACGCCTTTTTCGCGTCGCGGCGACGGCCGGGCGGCAATCGGGCCGGTGCTCAGGGAATATATCATCAGCGAGGCGATGTTTGCGCTCGACATACCCGCCACGCGGGCGCTGGCGGCGGTGACGACAGGCGAGCCGGTCTATCGCGAAGAGGTGCTGCCGGGGGCGGTCTTCACCCGCGTCGCAGCCAGCCATATCCGTGTCGGCACCTTCCAGTATTTCGCGGCCAGGGGCGACACCGACGGCGTGCGGGCGCTGGCCGACTATGTGATCGACCGGCATTATCCGGCGCTGAAAGAGGCCGAGAACCCCTATCTCGCGCTTTTCGATGCGGTCTCCGAGCGCCAGGCGGCGTTGATCGCCCGCTGGCTGCATGTCGGATTTATCCATGGCGTGATGAATACCGACAATATGACCGTCTCCGGCGAGACCATCGATTTCGGCCCCTGCGCCTTCATGGATACCTATGACCCGGCGACCGTCTTCTCGTCGATCGACCAGCACGGGCGTTATGCCTATGCCAACCAGCCGGGCATCGGCCAATGGAACCTCGCAAGGCTCGGCGAGACACTGCTGTCGCTGATCGACGCCAATCCCGACAGCGCCGTCGACAAGGCGAATGTGGTGATCAAGAATTATGGCGAACGGTTCCAGGCGCATTGGCTGGCCGGCATGCGAGAGAAGATCGGCCTTGCCGGGCAAGAGGACGGCGATCTCGAACTGGTGCAGGCACTGCTGTCGCTGATGCAGACGCAGGCCGCCGATTTCACCCTGACCTTCCGGCGGCTGTCGGATCTTGCCGGCGATGACGCGGCAGAGCCGGGTTTTGCGGCGAGTTTCCGCGAACCGGAGGCCTGCGGCGCCTGGCTTGCGCAGTGGCGCGAGCGGCTGTCGCGCGATCCGCAGACGGCCACCGTGCGCGCCATTGCCATGCGCAGCGTCAATCCGGCCTTCATTCCACGCAATCACCGGGTCGAGCAGGCGATCGAGGCCGCGGTCGAGAACGGCGATTTCTCGCTGTTCGAGGCGCTGCTGACCGTGCTTTCAAAACCCTATGAGGATCAGCCGGGCTTTGCCGCCTATCGGGCACCGCCGAAGCCGGATGAACGGGTGCTCGCGACCTTCTGCGGGACGTAACAGGCGTCGTCATCTCCTCACAACCAGCATCAAGCCCAGTTCAGGGTATCCAAAACCTGACGACAGCCTGCGGCAATTGTGGCCGTTGAAAGGCATCTCCTTCGCGCTATCTGGCTGATCGGCGGGACTTTTCCGCCGATCCCTCACCCGGCGAACCTCAGCGGGAGATACAGCCTTATGGCGATCGTCATCACCTCCATCTTCTTCATCATCATCGGGCTGGCCCTCGGCGGCGGCGGGCTGTGGCTCGTCACGCTCGGCGGCAGCGTCTTCTATCTGTTCGCCGGGCTGATGTTCCTGATCACCGCCGGGCTGCTGCTGATGCGCAAGGCGGTGGCGCTCTGGGTCTATGCGGTGCTTGTTGTCACCGCGCTCGGCTGGGCGGTGTGGGAGGTCGGTTTCGACTGGTGGCAGTTGGGTCCGCGCGGCGGAATGATCATCCTGCTCGGGCTCTGGCTGCTGACGCCCTGGATCCGCCGGCCGCTCGGCCTTCGCAGCCCGACCGGCTTCACTTACGGCGCCAATCCCTGGCCGCTCGCCATACCCGTCATCCTCGCCATCCTCGTCGCCCTCTATTCGATGACCACAGATCCGCATGATCTCGCCGGCGATCTGCCGACCGATAAGGTCGCCGCCAGCCCCGCCTCCGGCGGCAGCGTGCCGGACGGCGAATGGCATCAATACGGCCGCACGCCCTTCGGCCAGCGCTATTCGCCACTCGACCAGATCACCGCCGAAAACGTCTCCACCCTCAAGGAGGTGTGGCGATACCAGACCGGCGACGTCAAGCGGCCGGAGGATGTCGGCGAGACCACCTATCAGGTGACGCCGCTCAAGGTGAAGGACACGCTCTATCTCTGCACGCCGCATAATTGGGCGATCGCTCTCGACGCCAAGACCGGCAAGGAGAAATGGAAGTACGACGCCAACTCCGGCATGAACCCCGACCGGCAGCATCAGACTTGCCGCGGCGTTACCTATTATGCCGATCCCGCCGTTGCCGCCGGCCAGCCCTGCGCCGAGCGCGTCTATCTACCGACATCGGACGCCCGGCTGATCGCGCTCGATGCGGCGGACGGGAAGATCTGCACCAGCTTTGCCGATCAGGGCGTGCTGCATCTGGAAGCCGGCATGCGCTACAACCCGGCCGGCTATTATTATTCCACCTCGCCGCCGGTCGCGGTGGCGGGCAAGATCATCATCGGCGGGGCGGTCAACGACAACTACTCCACGCAGGAGCAGTCCGGCGTCATCCGCGCCTTCGACATCAATACCGGCGCGCTCATCTGGAACTGGGATTCCGGCAATCCCGACGTGACGACGCCGCTCGCCAACGGGCAGACCTATACCACCAATTCGCCGAACAGCTGGTCGGTCTTCAGCGTCGACGAGGCGCTCGGCATGGTCTACCTCCCGCTCGGCAACCAGGTGCCTGATCAGCTTGGCATCAACCGCAGCGACAATGTCGAGAAATTCTCCTCCTCGATCGTCGCGCTCGATATCGCCACCGGCCAGCTGCGCTGGGTGCGCCAGACCGTGCATCACGACCTCTGGGACATGGACGTGCCGGCACAGCCCGTTCTGATCGATCTGACGAAGCAGGACGGCACGACCGTTCCCGCCCTGGTCGGCCCGACCAAGCAGGGCGATATCTATGTGCTCGACCGGCGGACCGGCGAGCCGATCGTTCCGGTCAAGGAAATCCCGGCGCCGGGCGGCGCCGTGGCCGGCGATCATACCTCGCCGACGCAACCGATCTCGGATCTCACCTTCTCACCCGAGCCGCTTCAGGAAAAGGACATGTGGGGCGTGTCGCTGTTCGACCAGCTCGCCTGCCGCATCGACTTCCACCGTTATCGCTACGAGGGCCGCTACACCCCGCCTTCGCTCGTCGGCACGATCGTCTATCCCGGCAATTTCGGCACCTTCAACTGGGGCTCGGTGGCCGTGGATCCGGAGCGGCAGATCATGTTCGGCATGCCGACCTATCTCGCCTTCACCTCGCGCCTGGTGCCGGCGGCCGACATTCCGCCGAGGGGCCAGGACGAGAAGGGCAGCGAACAGGGACTCAACCGCAATGACGGCGCGCCCTACGGCGTCTTCATGGGTCCCTTCCTCGGGCTGCTCAAAATCCCCTGCCAGGCGCCGCCCTGGGGCTATGTCGCCGGCGTCGACCTGCGCACAGGCAAGATCGCCTATATGCACAAGAACGGCACCGTGCACGACATGACGCCCTTACCCCTGCCCTTCAAGGTGGGCGTGCCGGGCATCGGCGGGCCGATACTGACCAAGGGCGGCGTCGCCTTCCTCGGGGCTGCGGTCGACAACTATCTGCGCGCTTACGACGTGACGAGTGGGCGGCAGCTCTGGCAGGGACGGCTTCCCGCCGGCGGCCAGGCGACGCCGATGACCTATATGGCTGATGACAACAAACAATATGTCGTCATGGTCGCCGGCGGCCACGGCTCGGTCGGCACGAAGCCCGGCGACTACGTGATCGCCTATACGCTGCCTTGATCCGGAAATTCATGCCGGACGATCAGCGCGCCGGATCGAAAAGGAAATCGCCGAGCAGATCAAGAGCGAAATGGCCGGCATGAGGACGACGGCACCGAGACGGCAGGCGACGTTTCCGGCGCCTGAGCGGGAGCATTTCGAATTGCTCGTGTTTGAGAAAGACCCCTCCGCAACCCCTCCCCACAAGGGGGAGGGACTAACCCGCTGCGGGATCCAGCCACCAAAATACGCCGCCACATGCTGCGCCGTCAGGAATGAAATGCAACGGGCGCCGCACGGTAGCCCATCCCCCTTGTGGGGAGGGGTTGGGGAGGGGTTTTCCGGCGAGAACCGGACAGCTGTCGATTATGCCCTTCGCATTTTCCCGATTCACACCATCTCGACGATCATGCGGCCGACTTCGGCGAAGACCGGGTTGAGTTCCGTCACCGGTGCGGTCGCCTCGGCGATATAGACGGCGGCGACGATCGGGCCGCGATCCGGGGGCCAGATGACGGCGATATCGCCGAGAGTGCCGTTCGGGCCGGTGCCGGTCTTGTCACCGACCTTCCAATCCTGGGGCAGACCGGCCCGCAGCCGTTCCTTGCCTGTGGTGCTGGCCACCAGCCAGGCGATCAGCCGGTCGCAGGAAGCCTCGGCAAGCACCGAGCCGAGCGTCAGATTGCCGAGCGTGTCGAGCATCGCCTCCGGGGTCGTCGTGTCGCGTGGATCGCCCTTCCTGCCCTCGTTCAGCGTCGGTTCGGTGCGGTCGAGACGCGTGGTGCCATCGCCGATCGAGCGCAGCCAATCGGTCAGTCCTGCCGGCCCGCCAAAACTTTCGAGCAGCAGGTTGCCGGCGGTATTGTCGCTGACGGTCACCGCCGCCTCGCAGAGTTCAGCAACGGTCATGCCGTCGGTGCCCGCATGTTTTTCGCTGAGCGGCGAATAGTCGATGAGTTTGTCCTTGCCATAAGTCACCCGTCGGTCGAGCTTCTCCTCGCCCTTGTCGACACGGGCCAGCACGAAACCTGCTGCCAGCGCCTTGAAGGTGCTACACATCGGAAAGGCCTCGCTGCCGCGATAGCCGAAGGAGATGCTCGTTTCAGTGTCGAGCACCGAAACGCCGAGACGGCCGCCGGTGCGTTTTTCGAGCGCAGCAAGGCGGTGCTGGATGTCGTCGTCGCCCTTCTCGGTATTCTCCTCCTTGGTCCCCTCCTCGGCATTGGCGGGAAGCACCAGCGCGGGCAGGCCCATCGCGGGCAGGCAAAGGCCCGAGCCGAGCAGCATGCGGCGGGTCAAACTGAGATCCATGAAATCCTCCGGCGGGTGGGAGGACAGAGCTAAGGAGCGATTGCGGCGACTTGTCGTCAACGCGGCGACCTCTTCGCCCGCCGAGCGACCTCTATCGTCCGCACTGGTCACGCGGCGCGGGTGACCTCGACCGTCACATGGGACAATTCCTCCAGGCCCGAAAGCCTGCCCTTGTAGAAGGCCGGGTCGCGCGGCTGCGAGGTGAGGACGGCGACGATCGCGGCATGATGGCCGGGACCGACCTGCCAGACATGCAGATCGGTGATCCGATCGTCCTCCGTCTCGATGGCGCCGCGGATTTCGGCCGGCAGCGTCTCGCCTTCGGGGACGACGTCGAGAAGCACGCCGCCCGAGGATTTCATCAGGCTCCAGGACCAGTTGGCGATGACCAGCCCGCCGACGATGCCCATGATGGGATCGAGCCAGAGCCAGCCGTAAAGGCTGCCGAGCGTCAGCGCCGCGATGGCGAGCACCGAGGTCAGGGCATCGGCGATCACATGCAGATAGGCGGCGCGGATATTGTTGTCGCCGGTCTTTGCGGTGTGGGCGTGGTCGCCATGTCCATGGCGCCCGTGATCGCCATGTCCGTGGTGGCCGTGAGCGTGATGATGGTGGCCATGGTGCGCATGCTGGCCATGCCCGGCATGGCCGCCGCCAGCGAGCAGCCAGGCGCTGGCGAGGTTGACGGCAAGGCCGATGACCGCGACGGCAATCGCCTGGGCAAAGCCGATCGGCACGGGGTTAGAAAGGCGCAGCAGGCTTTCGCAGGCCATCAGCAGGGCAATCAGGGCAAGGACGATGGCGCTGGCAAAGCCGGCGAGATCGCCGAGCTTGCCGGTGCCGAAGGTGAAGCGCGGATTGCGCGCCTGCCGACGGGCGAAGAGATAGGCGAGCGCCGAAATCAGCAGCGCACTGGCATGGGTCGACATGTGCCAGCCGTCGGCAACAAGGGCCATGGAGCCGTAGACGGTGCCGGCGGCGATTTCCGCCACCATCATCACCGCCGTCAGTGCGATCACCAGCCAGATGCGCCGCTCATTGCGCGTGTGATCGGCGCCGAGGAAGACATGGTCGTGTTCCAGGGCGTCCATTCCAGCCTTGTCGATTCCGGCACGCATTACAGCTCCTTCTTCACGGCATTCAGCGAATATAGATTCTCAAGACTTCCGATATTTCCTCGACCGCCTCGGCCCTCGCCGCATCATTGGCGGCATTCAGCACATGTTCGCGCAAGTGGTCGTCGAGCACCTCGCCGGTCAACCCGGTCAGCGCGCCACGGATCGAGGCGAGCAGCTGCAGAATTTCGCCGCAAGGGCGCTCAGCCTCGAGCGCACGCTCGACCGCCTCCATCTGCCCTTTCAGGCGGCTGATGCGGGCGACGAGCTTCTTTTTCTGCAGGGTGGTGTGGGACATGGTGGGTTCTCATATAGCATAGGGGGGTATAGTATCAAGCCGAAAGCCAGGGCTCAATGCCGATGATGTCGTTCAGCACCGCTCCTTCTCGCGACATTCGATGCGATCATGGCCGCGCGAGCCCCTCACAGCATTTTCTAATGAAAGCGAATACGCGGCTTAATCCGCCATTGACAAAGGCCGCGTTTCCGACGATCTATGGCCCATGATCAAAAACGCGCACCAGAGCCGCTCGTATTTTTGGCTGTACCTGTAAAGGGCGGCCGGACAAGATCATATTGTCAACAAGCCGCCGTCAGGCGGCTTTGTTGTATCGGCAGCGTCCTGACGGCAGAATATCAAAGGACGCGAAGACCATGACCGAAATCGAAGACAGCGAAATTTCACTGATGCGCCCATCGGTGGTAACGATCCGCGCCGCCAAGCCGCGCGACCTGCCCGAGCTCAACGAGATGATCGCCCTGCTCGCCGCCCATCATGGCGATGCGGCTGCGACAACGCCGGAGCAGCTGGAGCGCGACCTCTTCGGTCCGCTGCCCTGGATCCATGCGCTCGTGGCCGAGACCGCCGAAGGGCTGATCGGATACGCCATTCTGGTGCCGCTCTACAGGGCGCAGGAAGGCAAGCGCGGCATGGACCTGCACCATCTGTTCGTTCGCGACGGCCATCGCGGTCACGGCACCGGCCAGTTGCTCGTCGACCGGGCGCGCGAAACCGCCCGCAAAGCCGGCTGCGGCTACCTCTCCGTCAGTGCTGCGACCGGAAACGTGCTGGCGCACCGCTTCTACGAACAGCTGGATTTCACCCCGCGTCCGGTAACCGGCATGCGCTACATGCAGTCGATCGCCTGAAGCGCGTCGGGCATGGTGCGAGCGGTGTTGCGATAACGGGATGCATTAACAAAAAGCCCTAAAGCGCGACGAACGAATCTGAAAGATTGCGACGCGCTTCAAGGCTGGCAGGCACGAGGCGCCCGCCGGGTTTGTGCAGGAACTGGTTTCAGCCTACCGACAATTATCGAATTGCATGAGGAGCTTTCATGCCAGATTTCAAGCTACATTGCTTTGCTCTCTCGGGGAACTGTTACAAGGTCGCGCTCTTCTTCGCACTTGCCGGCATCGAGTGGGAGAGCACTTTCGTTGACTATCTGGGCGGCGAAACGCGCACCGAAGAATGGCGAAAGACCATAAACGAGCAGGGCGAAGCCCCTGTGCTCGAACATGGGCAAACGAAGATCAGCCAATCGGGGATCATCCTTGACTATTTGTCGGAGGTGACTGGGCACTTCGGGGCGCAGACAGCCGAAGAACGACGAGACATCATGCGTTGGATTCTTTTCGATAACCACAAATTCACGAGCTATTACGCGACGTTGAGGTTCATGTATGGCCTGCAGAAGTGCGGCGAGACGCCAGTCGTCGAGTTTTTAAGACTGAGGGCTAAAGCTGCCTACGCAATCGTCGACGAACATCTGGCGCGTCGGGCCTTCGTGGTCGGCGACCGGCTGACGATCGCAGACCTCTCTTTGGCGGGCTACGTCTTCATGCCGGAGGAAACCGGGATCGATCACAGCGCCTTTCCGGCTATCGCAGCCTGGAAAGATCGGATCAGAAACATGGCTGGCTGGCGCCATCCCTATGATCTCATGCCGGGTCCCACCTCCCTGTAGACAGAGCATCGGATCCTCCGAAGGCGCCAAGCAACCAAGTGAACGCGCGAAAGCCCTCGCCCGGTTGGCACCGTTATTTCCACTGCGTCCCGTCAGCGGCGGCGCAGCCGTATGGCGGCAGGGAGCCGGCAAAGGTGATTTTCAGCTTGGCGCAGCCCCAGCTGTTGATCGGGCCGGGCATGGCATTGTTGAGCGTGATGCCGATTTCATCATAGGGGCTGTCGGTGTTGGTAATATAGCGATACCAGCGGAAACCGGTGAAAATCACGACCGCAAGTGCGATCGTCAGCAGCAGGCGAAGCAATCTTTTCATGATATGTCCTTGAAATACAAACGTCGCCGTTTAGCACCGACATATCGAAGCGGAAAGCGCTGCCGCCGCCGGGCAAAGCGATATCCCGTGGAAAGATATTATCAACTGCAGGCCGCAGTGACTTCGCCCCCCACTAACGCCCCGGCACGGCCTTCAGATAGGCGGCGATTGCCTCACGGTCGGCGGCCGGGAGATGGGCGATGTTCTGCTGCACTTCGACCATCGAGCCGCCGACGGAATCGAAATCGGGCGTGAAGCCGGTTTCGAGATAGCTGGCGATATCGGCCTCGCTCCAGCCGCCGATGCTCTTGGAGGCCGGCGTGATATCGGGTATGCGGCCCTTGCCTTCCGGATTGGGAGCGCCGGCAAGCCATTGATCCGCCGTAAAGCCGCCGAGCGCATCGCGCGGCGTATGGCATTCGCCGCAATGGCCGGGACCTTCGACGAGATATTGCCCGCGCTTGATCTTGTCGTCGCTCTTTGCCAGCGCCACGCGCGGCTGGTCGTTGAAATAGAGGAATTTCCAGCCGCCGAGCGCAAGCCGGATATTGAAGGGGAACGGCAGCTCATGCGGCGGCGCGACGTTTGCGCTCTTCGGCAGGGTTTTCAGGAAGGCGTAGAGATCGTTGACGTCCTTGTCGCTCATCCGGGAATAGGAGGCATAGGGAAAGGATGGGTAGAGATGCTGACCGCCCGGGCCGACGCCGCGCTTCATCGCATTGCCGAACTCGGCAAGCGTCCAGCCGCCGATACCGGCCTTTTCATCGGGTGAGATGTTCGGCACGTGGAAGGTTCCGAAAGGGCTCTTCAGCGCCAGGCCGCCTGACAGTGTCAGCTTGGCATCACCTTCGGAACCGGGTGCGGCATGACAGCTGACGCAGCCGCCCGCCCAGAAGACCATCTCACCGTTTGCCGTATCAGGCGCGCCGAGATTGGCCCAATGGCTTTCCGGCAGCGGATCGGGTGCGGTGACGAGATAGAAGGCGCCTCCGCCGAGGACGGCGACGCCGATCAGACAGAGCAATAACCGGATGAACCTGCGGACCATGCGCCGCCTCCCCTTTTGCCGAGATTTCCGCGTCGATCGATCCCCCGATCGATCTGCGCAGGCGGAGAATAAGGCGATCCGCGCCGGCGACAAGGCCGGCGCGGATCCTGTATCCAGATGAAGATGGCCTATCGCTCACTTGCTGAGGCGATAGGCCTTGTGACAGCCGCCGCAATTGGCGCCGAGCGTGTTCATCGTGGCGCCGACGGCCGCAGGATCGGCCGGAAGCTGAGCCAACGCGGTTTCAGCGTCGCTGGAGAGCTTGGCGGCGCGCGCCTTGAAGTCGTCCATGTTTTCCCAGATTTTCGGGCTCGCGCCTTCGTCATTCGTGTCCGTGCCCGGCTTGAACTGGTCGGGGAAGACCTTGGCAGTTGCGGCGATCGTCGTCAGCGCCGCCTTCACGGCCTCGGCGTCATAGGGCTTGGTGCCCTTGGCGATGGCTGCCAAGGCCCCGGCCGAACCGCCGATCTGCTTCATCAACGCAACGCGCGAATCATGAGTGCCGTCGGCGGCGGTCACCGAACCGGCGGCCATGCCGGCCATCGCCAGGGCCGCAGCTACTGCTTTCCAATTCATATTCCTCTCCGTTTCTCCTCGGCCAGGGTGGCCGAAGGCCAATCTGCACCGGGAGCATGCCAAAATCCATGCGTCCGGGCAGTCACGTTTTGCCGGATCATCATAAAAACAATGTGATAGGCCGCAGCGGCTCAAGCGCTTTTCCACCCCTGCCAGAGGCTGAAGGCGGAGACCGCAACCAGCAGCAGTCCGGCGAAGCGGCCGACAAGGGCCGTGACGTCAGGGTTGGCGACGAGCAGGTCGCGGCTGCGGCCGGCCGTCATCGCCAGTGTGCCGTAGATGGCGAACTGGGTGACGACAGTCATGACGCCCATGATCAGCCCCTGTATCCAGAGCGGACCATATTCCGGTCTCAGGAACTGCGGGTAGACGGCAAACATGAAGATATAGGCCTTCGGGTTGACCAGACAGGTGACGGCCCCCTGGCGGAAGGCGCGCCAGCCGGAGCGCGCCGTTCCCGGCCCGACCGCCTCGACGGTGATCGAGCTGCGGATCAGCGAAATCCCGATCCAGATCATGTAGGCCACGCCGGCAAAGAGCAGCACGTTGAAAAGCTGGGGCAGCATGGTGACGAGCACGCCGACGCCGGCCGCGCCATAGGCCGAATGTACCGCACCCCCGGCCATGATGCCGCCGGTTGCCGCCAGCCCACGCCTGACGCCGCCGGTCAGCGAATTGGCGAGCACGAAGAGCATGTCCATGCCCGGCACGATGATGATGCCGAACAGAAGGGTGAAGAAAAGCCAGAGGTTTTCATGGTAGTTCATGTCAGTTACCGCCTTGAATTTCTGCGGGCCGTTTTCAAAGACCCTGATTGATTTCAATCTGATAGGCGGCTCTATACGGGAACCCAACTGACAGTGTACTGTCAGGAGCGTGGCGGATGGGAGAGGTTAAATGCGCAAGGCCTCGCGGCTTTTCGAGATCATTCAGATCCTCCGGCTGGCAAGAAAGCCGATAACGGCGGCTGACATGGCCGAGACGCTCGAAGTGACCGCGCGCTCGATCTATCGCGACATCGCCGCACTCCAGGCGATGCGGGTGCCGATCGAAGGCGGGCGCGGCATCGGCTACATCATGCGACCGGGCTTCGACCTGCCGCCCTTAATGTTCTCGATCGAGGAGATGGAGGCGATCGTGCTGTCGCTGGCGCTGCTCGACCGGACGGCGGACGAGGAACTGAAACAGGCGGCGCGCCGGGTCAACCGGAAGATTTCAGGCGCGGTGCCCGCCCCGCTGCGCCAGGCGATGGACAACAAGGCGCTCTATGCCTGGGGCTCGATCGCGCAGCCGGCCGGCTTGGACCTGGCGATCGTGCGCCGGGCGATCCGCGACGAACGCAAGCTGATGCTCGGCTACCGCGACGAACTCGGCCGCGCCAGCGAAAGGACGATCCGGCCGGTCGCACTGATCTATTATTCGCAGACCGCCAATATCGTCGCCTGGTGCGAACTGCGCCAGGCGATCCGCAATTTCCGCAGTGACCGGGTGGAGCACTGCGAGGAGGCCGATGGCTTCTTCAAGGGTGAAGGCGATGGACTGCGGGAATTGTGGACGAGCGGCTGGACGGAGAAGGCTGTTCCTGCCTGAGGCGCGGCGTTTGAGGTACGAGCAGGCGTCAGTGTCACCTAACATTCCGGCCATGAGGTTGGCGAGACCAGCCCCTCATCCGCCTGCCGGCACCTCTGCTTGGATCGAGCCACGTGTCTCGACCCATCCTCCGGCCCCCCGCAGGCGGGGCGAAGGGGATATGCCGCGACCTCTCCGTCCCCGCCAGCCTCTCGCATGGCACGTCCCCTCGCCCCGTTTTTAAGGGGGTCCGAAGGACGGGGCGAGACGAGTGGCTCGACCCCGGTAAGGTTATAGGGTGAGGGGCAGCTGCTCGCGTGAATCAAACAGTAGCGAGCAACCTAATAAGCCAGCGTGCGGCTCTCTTCCCGGCCGAAGCCGCGGATTTCGAGGCGGTCGGGATGGACCTCGACGATCGCGAAAGCGTTTTTGGTCTCGGTGTCGACCACGCCCTTGAAATTGACGAAGTGGCAGGCGCCGGCCATGCCGTAATTGCCGACATGGTCGTGGCCGTTGAGATAGGCAATGACATTGCTGCGTGAGGCGAGCAGCGCGACGATGCGTTCGCTGTCCCACATGCCATGCTCGCTCGGCGGATGCACCGGATAGTGATTCATGACGATTACCTTCTCGCCGGCCGCGGCCGCTTTTGCGATTTCATCGCCGAGCCAGGCAAACTGCTCGTCGCTCAGCGCGGCATTCCAGCGATGGGCATTCGCCGCGCCCTTGGCCTGCAGCTCCGCCAGCATCTCGGCGGCCAACGCGCGATGAGGATGGCCTTCGGGCGGCGCGAAGATACTGACCTCGTTGCCGTCGAGCACGATGAAGCGCCAGCCGTGGCGCAAGAAGCTGTGATAGGGCGACGGCATGCCGAGACGCGCGGCAACTTCGGAGAGATGCCCCGCCGAAACCGAGAAATCATGATTGCCGAGCAGGAAGAGCGCCTCATGCCGGAGCTTCCGATAGACCGGCAGGATATCGTCGAAGCTTGAAAAGCTGCGGTCGATGACATCGCCGAGCGTCATGACGAAGCTCAGTTCCTCACCGTTGAATGTCTCGATCGCCTCGGCGACCTTGGCGAGGCTGTTGGCATAGTGGCGATCCATGGCCATATGCGGCGCGATCGCCGCATATTGCGGATCGGCGATGATGCCGAAGCGGAACAGGGGAGAATCGGAAGACGACATGGGGGCGTGATTAGGAGCGGTCGGTGACAGGGATGTGACGGCTTTGTGTGAAAACAAAACACCCGGCGCCTGAGACGCCGGGTGCTGAATTCTAAGAGGCGGGCGACATCGCCACCATGGCGGCGAGTCCGGTGCCGCTTACTTCGTGGCTTCTTCGTAGCGTTCCAGGACGTAGTCCCAGTTGATCAGGCTATCGACGAAGGCTTCGAGATATTTCGGGCGGGCGTTGCGATAGTCGATGTAGTAGGAATGCTCCCAGACGTCGACGCCGAGGATCGGGGTGGCGCCGTGAACCAGCGGATTTTCGCCGTTCGGGGTCTTGGAGATCTCGAGCTTGCCGTTCTTGACGGAAACCCAGGCCCAGCCGGAGCCGAACTGGGTGGCGCCGGCATTGGCGAAATCGGCCTTGAACTTGTCGTAGCCGCCAAGATCGGAGGTGAAGGCCGCTTCGAGCTTGCCCGGCAGCTTGTTGCCGCCGCCGCCCTTCTTCATCCACTTCCAGAAATGGATGTGGTTGTAGTGCTGGGCCGCGTTGTTGAAGAGGCCGGCATTGGTGCCGAAAGACTTCTTGACGACGTCTTCGAGCGAGAGATCCGAAAGACCGGCTTCGGCGGCGAGCTTGTTGCCGTTGTCGACATAGGCCTTGTGGTGCTTGTCGTGGTGGAACTCCAGCGTTTCCTTCGACATGAAGGGAGCAAGCGCTTCGTAATCATAGGGAAGTTCAGGCAATTCGAAAGCCATGTCAGATCTCCTCTTGGCAATAGATTGCGTCATCGGCAGGTGTGGCGGAACATAGGAGGGGAAAGGGGGAGAGGCAACCGGCGAAATATCAAAAAACGACCGGCCGGAGGAAAATTTGCCTCAGTTACGGGGCTTTAGTCGCGCGGGCAAATCGCCCGGGTTGCGCGCCGCGAAAACCGCTTCGCCTGTGACGGAGATCAACGGAGACCGATATGAACAGGAATATAATCCAGCTTCTCGCTGCCGCGGTGCTACTTTCGCTCCCAGCTGCGGCGCATGCCTCCTCCGACGATGCCTGGAAGCAGCTTGCTGCCGACGTCGAAGTCAAATGCAAGAAGGCAGCGGTCACGATCGAAAAGCCCAGCGCCACTGTCGATCCCTTCGGCAGCTCGCATTACGGGCTCGCCCTGGTGACGGGCAAACCGAAGGGTGCCAAGGGGCTGATTGTCCAGATCTGCGTCTACGACAAGCAGAAGAAGACCGTCGAGATCGGCAGCGAGCTAGATGCCAAACAGCTCGGGCTGATGCCGGCAAAATAGTCTGCTGCGGGTGATCCACCATGGCAATTTGTGACCTGCGTCACATTCCTGGGGAACCGAAGGCTACCCTTGGGAGTTGAAAGGCTGGGCTTTCGAGCGGATCAGCTTTTTCATGGAAGCGCGCAACCGCTCCAAATCTTTTGTTTTAAGCAATTCCGAACGCAAAACCGCTGTGCACTTTTGCTGGACTTGCTGGGGAGGTGTCGGCATGTCAGAGCTTCGCAACCGGGCGGACGATCAGCAGAAAATCTATCAGCGCTGGGCGCCGGTCTATGACCGGGTCTATCGCGGCATCCTGCGCGATGGCCACCGCAAGCTGGCGGCGCTGGCCGCCGCGGCCGGCACCGATATTCTGGAGATCGGCGTCGGCACCGGCCTGACGCTCGGGCACTACCCGCGCCGCTGCCGGGTGACCGGCATCGACATTTCCGAACATATGATCGCGCGGGCGCGCGAAAAGGCGAAACGCGAAAATCTGCAGCATGTGCAGGCGCTCGATGTGATGGATGCGCATGCGCTGAGCTATGCCGACCGGTCTTTCGATGCGGTCTGCCTGCCCTTCGTCATCACGCTCATCCCCGAGCCCGAACGTGCGCTTGACGAATGCGCAAGGGTGCTGCGGCCGGGCGGCGAGATCATCCTTGCCAGCAAGCTTGGCGACGGCGCCGGCCTGCAGGGCGCGATCGAGACGGCGGTGGCGCCGCTGGTGCGTCATATCGGCTGGTCCTCCGCCTTCCGTATCCACCGCATCATCGCCTGGGCCGAGCGCCGCGGCGATTTTGACGCTGCTGAAATCCTGCCGGTCTTTCCGAACGGCTTCTTCAAGATCATCCGGCTGAAACCGCGCGAACCTATCGCCTGAGAGGATTGGCCGCCTGAGACCGGAACTTTTTTCCCCGCGTCGTTTGTTCTGATACTACCGTTCGCCTGGGGGGACCGCATGACATCGGATTTTTTCTTCTTCATCGTCGTGGGCTTCTGCGCGCAGGTCGTCGATGGCGCGCTCGGCATGGCCTTCGGCGTGCTGTCGACGACGAGCCTTCTCGCCTTCGGGGTACCGGTGGCCAATGCCAGCGCGATGACGCATGTGGCGGAAATGTTCACGACCGCCGCCTCGGGCCTCTCACATGCCTATCACCGCAATGTCGACTGGCGCCTGGTGGCGCGGCTCGCCCCGGCCGGCATGCTCGGCGGCGCGATGGGGGCCTATCTGCTTGCCAATGTCGACGGCAAGGCGATCGAGCCCTTCGTGTCGGCCTATCTGATCGTGATCGGGCTGGTGATTCTCTACAAAGCCTTCCGGCCGCCGCCGAAGCGGGATGTTCGCGACTGGATCGTGCCGCCGGTCGGGCTTTTCGGTGGCCTGCTCGATGCGATCGGCGGCGGCGGATGGGGGCCGATCGTCACCAGTTCGCTCGTCAGCCGCGGCCATGACCTGAAGCGGGTGATCGGCTCGACCAACTTCACCGAATTCGCAGTGACGCTGACGATTTCCCTGACCTTCGTCCTGACGCTCGGCTGGTCGGAGCTCGATTCGGCGATCGGCCTGATCATCGGCGGTGTCATCGCTGCCCCCTTCGGCGCGATCCTGGTCAAGAGGCTGCCGGTGCGACCGTTGATGGTGGCGGTCTCGATGATCATCATCGGCACGTCGGCGATGCGGATCCTGTAAAAGGGGTTACAGATTCCGGCCGAAATAGACATCCACGGAGGCGATCTTGTCGCCGCGGAAGCGAAAGCTCTCGATGTTGCGGAAGCTGCCGCCGTCCAATTTTTCGGCGCGGTAGCGGACGACCGCCTCGTCGCCGTCAATCGCCAGGAATTCGATGTGAAAGTCGCGGAAGACCGGCTCCTTCGGCCAGCAGCGCTCGAAATACGTCGCTCGGTCGATGTGGTCGTCGCGCGGACTGGAGAAGGTGAAATCCTCCGTCAAGATGGCGCCGACCATATCCTTGCGGTCGTCGAGATAGGCGGCGTAGAGATGACGGACGGTCTGCTCTCGGGATGTGCGCATGTCGCTCATGGCAATCTCCTCGGCTTAACTGATTGCATTATGCAATCGGTCACGTTCTAACACTTTTGCCGGAACGGGTCCAGCTTACGGCGATAATTTCCCAAAGACAGGCCACCGATGCGCAAACGCCGTCTTGAAGGACGGGCGACAAGGCGGTTATATCAGCGCGTGCCCGCCCTGGAACGACGAGCGCATGCTCCGCCAGGCCCGTGCGCTCGACCTCGAAAAGCTCGATCTCAGGACAGTTTTACCCGCGTCGATCTCCTCGCCGCGGCAAGGGGTACATCGTTTCATCGGGCGGGCGGAACTTCGCCGCGCGATCAATGCCGAGGCCGAAAGAATGACCGATACGCAATTGGAAGCTGCCAGCGCCAGGCCGGGCTCGATCTACTGGAAGCGCAACCTGGTGATCTCGCTGATCGGCTCCTTCACCACGATCGTGGCGATGACGCTGCTGCTTCCCTTTCTGCCGCTCTATGTCGAGGAACTCGGTGTCAGCGACCATGCGGCGATCGTGCAATGGTCGGGCATCGCCTATGGCGCCACCTTCTTTGCCGCCGCCCTCGTCGCGCCGCTCTGGGGGCGGCTCGGCGATATCTATGGCCGCAAGCTGATGCTGGTGCGCGCCAGTCTCGGCATGACGGTGGCGATCGCGCTGATGGGCATGGCCGGCAATGTCTGGCAGTTGGTGGCGCTGCGCCTCTTCGTCGGGCTTGCCGGCGGGTACTCCTCCGGCTCTATGGTGCTGGTGGCGACGCAGACGCCGAAGGACCGTTCGGCCTGGGCGCTCGGCGTGCTCTCCTCCGGCATCATGGCCGGCAATCTCGTCGGGCCGCTGCTCGGCGGGGCGCTCCCGCCGATCATCGGCATCCGCGGCACGTTTCTCGCCGCCGGCGGCATGATCTTCCTCGCCTTTCTCGCCACGGCCTTGCTGATCAAGGAGGAGAAATCGCCGGCCCGCAAGCAGGCCGCCAAGGCCAGCGGCGGCTGGAAATCCATTGCCGACAAGCGGCCTGTCGTCGCCATGCTGGCAACCGGCATGCTGTTGATGTTTGCCAATATGTCGATCGAGCCGATCATCACCGTCTATGTCGCGCAGCTGGTGGCCGTAGAAGCCCAGGTGACGATCGTATCGGGCGTCGTCATGTCGGCCGCCGCCCTCGGCAGCATTCTCTCGGCCTCGTGGCTCGGCAAGCTTGCAGACAGGATCGGCCATTGGCCGGTGATTTCAGGCGCCCTCGCCGTCGCCGGGCTGCTGTTGATCCCGCAGGCCTTCGTCACCAGCTCCTGGCAGTTGATCATCCTGCGTTTTCTGATGGGCGCAGCACTTGGCGGGCTTCTGCCCTGCATCGCCGCCGTCATCCGCCACAGCGTGCCGGACAGTGCGGCCGGCAGCATTCTCGGGCTTTCCATCTCCTCGCAATATGTCGGCCAGGTCGCCGGCCCCATCCTTGGCGGCTTCGTCGGCGGCCATATCGGCATGCGGGCGGTTTTCCTCGGCACCTCCGTGCTGCTTGTCGCCGGCGCTGCCTATGCCTGGGTAGCGCGGCCGCGGGATCGGCAGACATCCGGCTAAGGCGCGCTCCCGCAGATCATCTCGACGCCTGACCGGGCGATCGCTTCCAGCGTCTCGCGGCTGTCGCCGGCGCGGGCGCGGACGGCGAGCGAATGCATGACGGCGGAGGCGAGCCTTGCAAGCATCTGCGGATCGGCGCTTCGGGGAAGCTCACCCCTTTCCACGGCAAGGCGCATGCGCTTTTCGATCTCGTCGTCGAAATCGTTGAGGCTGCGGCCGAGCACTTCGCGGACCCGCTCATGCTGGACCGCTTCGGCCGATGCCGTGCCGATCAGCAGGCAGCCGCGGGCGGCGGTTTCACCGTGCAGATAGATCGCCAGCGCACCCGCATAGACGCGGGCGATATTGTCGCGAAGCGGCAGTGACGGGTCGAGCGCCTCAATCAGCACGTCCATGCCGTCCTGCCGATACCCCTCCAGCGTATCGAGATAGAGATCCTCCTTGTCACCGAAGGCGCCGTAGAGGCTCGGGCGGTTGAGGTTGGTCGCAGCGCTCAGATTGTCGAGCGAGGCGGCGGCAAAACCCCTGTCCCAGAACACATCCCGCGCCTTGCCAAGCGCCGCCTTGGGGTCGAAGCCCCTCGGGCGGCCGCGCTTCTTCTCGTCCTTCATATTTTGTACCGTTTCGCATTAAATTCTTGACGAAGTTTATTTTATGCGAAACAGTACAAATGTTCAACGCTATCGGCGGGCGGCATCACCTGCCTCCCCAAGGAGAGGAAACCGCAATGAAACTCTATATGCACGCCGCGGCCTGTTCGCTTTCGCCGCACATCATCTGCCGGGAGCTGGGGCTCGATATCGAACTCGTCCAGGTCGACCGGCAGACCCATCGGACGAGCAACGGCGAGGATTATCTAGCCATCAACGGCAACGGCTATGTGCCGGCGCTGATGCTCGACGATGGCAAGGTGTTGACCGAGGGGCCGGCGATCGTACAGTTCCTCGCCGACAGCGTGCCCGAAGGAGCAGCCCTGCTGCCTGAGGTCGGCAACATCCGCCGCAACGAGGTGCAATCCTATCTCAACTTCATCACTGCCGAGCTGCACAAGCCGATGGTGTTGCTCTTCAATCCGATTTATTCCAGCGTTCACGAGGAGATCCGCGCGCTGATATCGAAGCGACTCGCCTGGCTGAACGGCCGTCTTGCCGGACCCTATCTCACCGGCGATGCGTTTACGGTGGCGGATGCCTATCTCTTCGTCTGCCTGAACTGGTCGCCTTGGACCAACATCGATCTCAAGCAATGGCCGGCACTGCACGGCTTCATGGCCCGCGTGGCGGCTCGACCGAAGGTGCGCGAGGCGCTGCAGGCCGAAGATCTCGAGGCCTTCGATGCCGACGGCGTCTATTTTGCGCCACACGCCTATCTCGCCTCATCAGGACGGACCGGCTCGCCGGTCAGGCCGTAAACACGAGGTCGGCCACACCGCGACACCGAGGGGTATCAGACGGCGTTGACGGCGACCGGCAGGGCACGCTTGTGGCCGGTGGCACGATAGGCGGCGAGGATGCGGCGGCGGGCGATCTCGCCGACCGGCCTGCCTTCGAGGAAATCGTCGATCTCGTCATAGCTGACGCCATAGGCTTCTTCATCGGGGCGCAATGGGCGCTCGCTCTCGAGATCGGCCGTCGGCACCTTGAACACCAGCTCGTCCGGGGCGCCGAGGCGCTTTGCCAGCAGACGGACGCGGCGTTTGTTGAGGCCGGCGAGCGGCAGGATATCGGCGGCGCCATCGCCGAACTTGGTGAAGAAGCCCATGACCGCCTCGGCCGCGTGATCGGTGCCGATGACGAGGCCACCAAGGGCGCCGGCCAGGGCGAACTGGGCGATCATCCGCTGACGGGCCTTGATGTTGCCGAGGATGAAATCCTGCCGGCCGGCATCGGCGAAGGCGAGGCCGCCATTTAGCGCGGCGGCAAGCATCGCATCGGCCGGCTCCTTGATGTTGACCACCATCGAGCGGTCGGCGCCGATCGTTTCCAGCGCCCTCACCGCATCGGCCTCATCTGCCTGGACGCCGTAGGGCAGGCGCACGGCGATGAATTCGGCGGTGTGGCCGCTGTCCCGCAGCTCGCGCACCGCCTTCTGAGCCAGCAGCGCCGCCGTCAGCGAATCGACGCCGCCGCTGATGCCGAGGACGTAGCCGCGCATGCCCGAGGCGACGAGATAATCCTTGAGGAACGCGGTCCGCCGTTCGATCTCGTGCTCAGGGTCGATGTCGGCGGCAACACCCAGTTCGCGGATGATCTCGCCTTGTTCGTCGAACAGCACCGTCATAAGCCTCTCCTCCCACTTACGGAATTTCGGCGCCACTATGGCGAAAAGATGGGGGAAGACGAAACCGTTTCGGGCAGAGCTGCCATGCATTTTATGCAAGTGGGCGTTGGGGCGCAGTATCTCCGGGCTGGGTTCGCACCTACCGCACGATCGTGAACAGCTCCACCGGATCCGCAAAACCCTTCAGCCTGTGCGCCCCGGCGGACACCACATCCCCTGCCCCGGCCTCCTGACGGAACGGTGCCGACATCAGCAAGGCCTCTCCCAACTCGCTGCAGGCGGTCTGGATGCGGCTGACAAGATTGACGTCGCCGCCGATCAGGGTGAAGTCAAGGCGACGGCCGGAGCCGACATTGCCGTAGCTGACCTCGCCGTAATGCAGGGCAATGCCGGCCTTCACGCCGATGCCCTCATATTGAAAATGGTCGATCTCCTCGAGGATGGCGCGGGCCGATGCCAGGGCGGCGCCGCAGGAATGGGCGGCATCGTAACCCGGGAAGAAGGCAAGCACGCCATCGCCCATGAACTTCAGCACCTCGCCGCCTTCTCGGGTGATGGCCGGCACGATCCTGTCGAAATAGGCATTGAGCAGGCCGAGCACGGTGCTGCCGGGCAGACGGTTCGACAGTTCGGTAAAGCCTCTGAGATCGCAGAGCAGCAGTGCCGCCTCCATCGATTCGATCTCGTCGCGGCGGATGCGGCCGGCCAGGATGCGGCTTGCCGTCAGCGGGCCGATATAGGTATCGAGCAGGCTGAGTTCGACCTGGCGCAGAATGCGCAGCTCGCTGGTGTTGCGCAGCGCCGGCAGGATGCGCTCGATCACCTGACGCTCCGGGGCGGTGAAGCCGCCAGGCCGCCTGGTGCCGAAGACGGCGGCGCTGACCGGGCCGTCGACGTTGCAGAGCGGCGCGATGACGAGTTGCATCAGGCCGCGATCGGCGAAGACATCGATATGCTGCCAGCGGCCATGCACGCTTTCGCCGGTATCGACGACCAGCGGCTCCCGGGTCTCCATGACCTTGCGCAGCGGCGTATTGGCGATGGCGACGCGGGCGCCGTGTTCCCGGTCGTGGATCTCGACCGGCTCGCCCGGCGCCCAGGCGATGGTGCGGCCGATGAACTCGGGATGCAGCGTCATCAGATGCAGGGTCAACCGGTCGATAGGCAGGCCGAGCGCCTGGAGCCTGCGGCCGAGGCCGGAGACGAGGCCCGCTTCGTCGAGCGCGTGGCATTCATCGCCGGAAAGCCATTCGATGATCGACAGAAGTGCGGCGGCGCTGACGGCATGGCCGGCGGTCTTCGTTTGGAGCCTGTCGGTATCGGGAGCGTAGATCGCTGATGTCATGGCTTTCTCCTCCTTAAGGGAAGGCGGAGCGCTAGTGAGCGCCGCCGCCGGAGAGTTGACCGGGTTTTCTGAGAAGCAGGCTTGCCAGCAGGGCGACGACGAGCGCGACGCCGAGCAGGAAGAAGGTGTCGCTGAAGGCCATGATATTGGCCTGCTTGCGTATCTTGAGTGCGATGGCGACGACGGCCTTGTGCCCGGCGAGCGCCTGATCGCTGACCCCATGGCTCATGAAGTAGCCGGTCAGCCCCGCGATGCGATCGCGGGTGGCCTCCTCGAAGACCGAGACCGAATTGGTCAGAATGTTCGAGTGGAACTGTTCGCGCTTCGACAGGAAGGTCTGCAGCGAGGCGATGCCGACGGCACCGCCGAGATTGCGCATCATGTTGAAGAGTGCCGAAGCCGAACCGGCATTCTCCTGCTCGATGCCTGCTGTGGCGATTGCCGAAAGCGGCGTGAAGACCAGCGCCTGGCCGATGGCGCGGACGATGTTCGGCCAGAAGAGCTGGTCGCTCGCATAATCGCCGGTCATGTGCACGTTCATGAAGTTCGAGGCGGCGAAGAGAGCAAAGCCGACGACGATCAGCAGGCGCACGTCGAAACGTTTCATCAAGCGCGGCACCAGCGGGATCAGCAGCAGCTGCGGGATGCCCGTCCAGGCGAGAACCATGCCGATCTGCTCGGAATTATAGCCCTGGATGCGGGTCAGATAGATCGGCAGCACGAAGACCGAGCCGTAAAGCGCAATGCCGAGCAGGAAATTGGCGACGATGCCGAAACCGAAATTGCGGCGGACCAGCAGGCGGAGGTTCAGCAGCGGAGTGGCGGTCTTCAGCTCGATGATCAGGAACAGCGTCAGCGAGACCGCGGCGATAACCGACAGGCGGACTATGAAATCGGAGCCGAACCAGTCTTCCTTGTTGCCCTCTTCCAGCACGGTCTGCAGGGCTGCGAGGCCGATCGCCATGGTGACGATACCAGGCCAGTCACCCTTGGCGAGCAGCTTCAGGTTCATCGGCGCGCGGTCGAGCGAGGCCCAGAGCAGGCCGACCATCAGCGCGCCGGGCACCAGGTTGACGTAGAAGATATGTTCCCAGCCCCAGTTCTCGGTGAGGTAACCGCCGATCGTCGGGCCGATCGCCGGCGCGAAGGTGGCCGACAGGGCAAAGAGCGCAAGACCGATCGGCTGCTTGGCCTTGGGCAGCAGCGTGATGATGATGGTGAAGGCCATCGGGATCAGCACGCCGCCGGAAAAGCCCTGTATGGCGCGCAGGATAATCATCTGCTGCAAATTGGCCGCGAAGGCGCAGGCGACGGAGAAAACGAGGAAGAGGATGGCGTTGGTGAGCAGATAGTTGCGGACCGAGAAGACGCGCGCCAGCCAGGCGCTCAAGGGGATGACGACGATCTCGGCGATCAGATAGGACGTCGAGATCCAGCCGCCGTCATCGGTGCCGGCGCCGATCGCGCCCTGGATATCGGCGAGCGAGGCATTGACGATCTGGATGTTGAGGACGGCCATGAAGGCGCCGAGTGTCGAGCCGACAACGGCTGCCCACATGCGCAGCGGGCTCATGGCGGCAGGCGCCACGGGTGCTGCGGCGGCGGGGCGCGCAAGCGCATTGCCGTTTGCGGCGATCTGAAGAGTGGCCATGGCTTATCTCCTTCCAGCTCTCGCGGGAAACTTTCTCATGACGGGGTTCGAGTGATCGTTCGGGGAATGATCGGGATCATTCAGGAACGATGGGATCATTCGGCAGAGAAGAGAAGGATCAACCTTCGTGGCTGGACAATCCTTCTTCGGCTGCCCTTGAGACCTGGCCAGCCCTGGCTTGGGCAGGCTTGGTTTCGGCAGCTTGGGTCTGGGCAGCCTTGGTATCGATTTCGGGCTCGACCGACATGCCCGAACGCAACAGGCCGCTCAGAGGCTCATCGTCGATGACGATCTTGACCGGGATGCGCTGGACGATCTTGGTGAAGTTGCCGGTAGCATTATCCGGCGGCAGCAGCGAGAATTCCAGGCCGCTTGCCGGCGAAACGCTGTCGACATGCCCCTTGATCGAGATGTCGGGAAAGCTGTCGACCTTGATCTCGACCGGCTGGCCGGGGCTGATATAGGTCAGCTGCGTTTCCTTGAAATTGGCGACGACATAGACCGCATGCAGCGGCACGACCGCCATCAGTTGCGTGCCCGAATTGACATATTGGCCGACGCGGATCGAGCGGGCGCCAACCGTGCCGTCGACGGCGGCGACGATGTCCGTATAGGAGAGGTTGAGCTCCGCCTGCTGGGCGGCGGCGGCGGCGCGGTCGCGCTGGGCAACCGACTGTTCGCGCTGGGTTTGCAGCACCGGCACCTTGTTTTGAGCTGCAACGAGGGCTGCCCGGTCGCGCTCGACGGCGGCAGCGGCCTGTTCCCTGGCCGACTGGGTCTGCTCGGCACGGGACTGAGTGCCGGCGCCGTTGGTGATGAGGCGGGCCGAGCGGGCGGCGTCCGACACGGCAAAATCCAGCGAGGCCTGCGAGGCGTCGATCGTTGCCCTCGCCTGCTCGATCACCGACTGCTGCAAGGCGATCTGGGCATCGATATTGGTGATGGCGGCTTCGGCCGCCTTCACATCGGCTCTCGCCTGCGACAGGGCAGCCTGGAAGTCGCGGTCGTCGATGCGGGCGAGAACCTGACCGGCTTTGACCTGGTCATTGTCGCTGACCAGCACTTCCCTGATATAGCCGGCGACCTTAGGGGCGACAGTGGTGTAATCGGCCTTCACATAGGCATCGTCGGTGGATTCGATGAAGCGGCCGACCGTCCAGTACCGGTAGCCGAAATCGCCGGCGAAAGCGACGCCGGCAAGCAGCGCGGCGGCAAGCACGGCGCGCTTGACGATCCCTCGGCCAGTCTTTCCGGAAGCAGCCGCGACCGGTGCTTCGGCGGCCGGCATGGGCGGCGCCTCGGCAGTGGGCGTCCTGGCAGCTTCCTCGGCCAGGATCTGCTCGGCCTGCCTGGAAGTTTCGAAAACTTGCCTCTGGGGTAACTCGACCATCGTCATTCTCCTTCACCGTTGGCCTCCTCTGTGAGAGGCCATGTTCGATGCTAGGGAAAATGCACCCTGACATTTATTTTGATAATCTGCTTAAATCGGGAAGGATCATCAACTCTCAGCGGATAATCCGAGGGCAATATGGATCGGCTGACAAGCCTCACAGTCTTTGGCCGGGTGGTGGAATGCGGCGGTTTTTCCGCCGCGGCGCGCCGGCTCAACATGTCGGTCACCATGGTCGGCAATCACGTGCAATCGCTGGAGGATCGGCTCGGCGTGCGACTGCTCAACCGCACGACACGCAAGGTCAGCCTGACCGAAACCGGCAAATATTACTACGAACGCTCGTCGCAGATCCTGGCCGAACTTGAGGAGGCGGACCGGACGGCCGGCGCGCTGAGCTCGACGCCGCGCGGCACGCTGAGGGTCTATACCAGCAGCGCCATCGTGCGTTTCCTGCTGCCCGTCGTCAGCGAATATATGGAGCTCTATCCGTCGATCTCACTCGATTTCAGCGTCGGCGAGCGGATGGTCGACATGATCGAGGACGGCTACGACCTGGTGATGCGCACCGTACCGCCGCCGGATTCCTCGCTCGTTGCCCGCAAGCTGACGCCCTGGCGCCATATGCTCGTCTGCTCGCCGGCCTATTTCGAGACTCATCCGATGCCGAAGAAGCCGGCCGAAGTCGCCGAGCACAATTGCCTGCAATATGCCTATTATCCCTATGGCGACGAATGGCGCTTCGAGGATGGCGCGGGCAACCCGGAGAGCGTCAAGATCGGCGGCAACGTCGTCTCCAACAGCGCCGAGATGCTGCGCTTCCTAACGCTGAGCGGGCGGGGCATCTTCCTGGCGCCGAGCTTCGTGGTGTTCGACGACATCGCCGAAGGGCGGCTGGTGAAGATCATGCCGGATTACCGGCCGATAGAGTTCAACATCAACGCGGTCTACCCCAACCGCAGCCACCTGCCGACGAAGGTGCGGCTGTTCATCGATCTCTTGGTGGAGAGATTTGCCGAGCATCGGAAGTGGATGACGTGAGGGGCCCGCCCGGGGGTAGGCCTGCTCTTTTTTTTGCGAGCGGGCTCGGGTGTGGGTGGCACCCCCTGCCCTGCGCTTGCGCTCCGGGCGTTCGCTGCTGCAATCGATTCACTGGATCGATTGCTTCGGCTGCGCCGAACCGCTGCTCACTCCTCGCTTTCGCTGCGGCCGTAGGCCCAGTCCATATAAAGCTCCAGCGCCTTGCGGGTGAACGGGCCTTCCTGAAAATTGCGGTCGTCGAGGCGGGTGACGCCGACGACTTTGGAGTAGTTGCCGGTGGTGAAGATCTCGTCGGCTGCGAGGAAATCCTCGACGGAGAGCGCTGCTTCCACGACGTCGAAACCGGCCTGGCGCAGCAGGCCGATGACCCGCGCGCGGGTGATGCCGGCGAGGAAGGTGCGGTTGGCGGCCGGCGTCATCACCACGCCGTCGCGCACCATGAAGACGTTCGATGAGGCGGTTTCGACGACGTTGCCGTTCAGGTCGCGCACCAGCGCATTGTCGAAACCGCGGCTGCGCGCCTCGGCGATCATGCGGCCGCTGTTCGGATAGAGCGAGCCGGTCTTCGCCTCGGTCATCGCCGTTTCCGGCGACGGGCGGCGATAGGGCGAGACGGTGAGGCTGGTGCCGCCATGGCCGCCCATCGGCGCCTCGAACAGGCAGAGCGCGAAGCGGGTCGATTCCGCGTCGACGGAAACGACGCTGCCGGGCGAACCATGTTCGCCCCAATACATCGGCTTGATGTAAATCGCCGTGGCGCCATCGAATTTCGCAACGCCTTCCCAGGCGAGTGCGGCGATCTCCTCGGCCGACTTCACCGGCTTCAGGCCCATGGCCAGCGCCGAGCGGTTGATGCGCTGGCAGTGCAGGTCGAGATCCGGCGCGATACCATCGAACCAGCGGGCGCCGTCGAAGACCGTGGAACCCAGCCACATGGCATGCGAGGTCGGCCCGATCAGCGGCGGATTGCCGGGGAGCCATTCTCCATCGACATGGGTCCAGGTGGTTGAACGGGGTGATGTATCGACGGCCATGCTGCCCTCCCTATAAAGCCGGCAAAGCAAAAACCTCCGCGGCAAGCCGGGTCAAGGACAAATCCCGCTCGGAAACACGGAAGCAAGAAAATGCCGAAGGATGCGATCATGCCGCAATATTCGTGCGCAGCAACAGCGGCTTCATCGATGGGTGCATCAGCAAAAATGATGGAATGGAATGTTGGAATGGCTGGCTGCAGCATGCGATGATGGGGTGCAACAGCGGATACGCAGCAAGGGAAGACGCCGATGAAAGCCATGTTTTACGAAGCCTTCGAACAGGCGCCCGAAATCCGCACCCTGCCCGACCCGACGCCGACCGAGGACGGCGTTGTTATTGCGGTCGGCGCAAGCGGGCTCTGCCGCAGCGACTGGCACGGCTGGATGGGACACGATCCCGATATCCGCCTGCCGCATGTGCCGGGACACGAGCTTGCCGGGCGCATCGTCGCCACCGGCCGCGGCGTGATGCGTTTCAAGGTCGGCGACCGGGTGACAGTGCCTTTCGTTTCCGGCTGCGGCCATTGCAGCGAATGCCATTCCGGCAACCAGCAGGTCTGCCCGAACCAGTTCCAGCCGGGCTTCACCCATTGGGGCTCCTTCGCCGAATATGTGGCGATCGATTATGCCGACACCAATCTGGTGCACCTGCCCGATACGATCGACGATGCGACGGCCGCAAGCCTCGGCTGCCGCTTCGCCACCTCGTTTCGCGCCGTCGCCGACCAGGCCCGCACCGGGCCCGGCGAATGGATCGCCGTGCATGGCTGCGGCGGCGTCGGCCTGTCGGCGATCATGATCGCCACCGCCCTCGGGGCGAATGCGATCGGCATCGACATATCCGAGGAGAAGCTCGCCTTTGCGCGGGATTGCGGGGCAGTGGCGACGGTCAATGCAGCAGGCGTCGCCGACGTGGCGGAGGCGGTGCGCGAAATCACCAAGGGCGGCGCGCATGTCTCGATCGACGCGCTCGGCCATCCTGTCACCTGCTTCAACTCGATCAAGAACCTGCGCCGGCGCGGACGGCATGTGCAGGTGGGGCTGATGCTCGGTGAACAGGCAACACCGCAGATTCCAATGGCGCAGGTCATCGGCCACGAGCTGGAAATCTACGGTAGCCACGGCATGCAGGCCTGGCGTTACGACGCCATGCTGTCGATGCTTTCGGCCGGCAAGATCGCGCCGCAGAAGCTGATCGGACGGCGGGTCAGCCTCGAAGAGGCCGTGCCGGCGCTGATGGCGCTCGACAAGGCGGAGGCCACCGGAATCAGCGTGATTACGCGGTTTTCATGAGGGAATTCCACCCTCCCTGCCCGTGACGAGCACCGGACTCAGGGAGGGCGGGACGAGCAACAAGACCCTATTGAGCTACGCCGATCGAGGCGAGAAAAGCTGATGAAGCCGGGATCTTCGACTTATCCTTGATCTCGATGATGAGGCGCGGATTGCTGTCGAGCTTGGCAAGTGCCCTAAAGACGGTGTGCCAGTGGATCGAGCCTTCGCCGAGGCTCCAGTGGCGATCGGCGTATCCGTCGGCATCCTGCAGGTGGACATGCTGCAGGCGATTGCCGGCGGCCTTGACGTAGTAATCGACCGGCGGAGCACCGGTATAGCCATGGGCATAATGGGCGTGCCCGGTATCGATCGAGACGGCGACCGCGGGCGAATGGAAGCTTTCGGCCAGCGCCACGCGAATATGCGGATCCTTATCCTCGATGTTCTCGATGACCATGGTGCAGCCGATATCCTCGGCGCGCCGAACGGCGTCGCGCAGGGTCATGTGCGTGCGCTCGACCAAGGCTTCGCGGGCGCCGGCATTGTCGTCGAGATTGTTGTAAGACCAGGAGGTGTAGGGGCTGTGGATGACCATATGGGTGGCGCCGATGGCAGCGCAGACATCGAGACCCTGCAGCAGGCGCCTTGTGACGATGGCGCGGATATCGGGATCTTCCGAGGCGATGGTGAAGCCCCAGAACGGGCCGTGAATGCCGAGGCGGCCGCTGTGGCCGTCGAGAAGCCGCCTGGTGCGGGCGGCAAGCGGCGCCCAGTCGCCGTTGAGAACCTCGGCATCGATGAAGCTCTGCAATTCGAGATCGCGGGATTTTTCGAAAAGCCAGTCGCGGTGAAGCTCGACTTCATCGAGCGTCATGGCGGCGCCGACGACGGGAAGAGAAGACATGGATGCGCTCCATCAATTGGAATGATCAATGTGAAAATGGAAGAACGGTCAAGAACGGCCGCCGCGTTCTATGCGCCCCTTCTGTGTCGGCGGTATTACAGACAGGCAGACTCGAAACCCTCCGGCTTCAGTCATTTCCGCACAGCTGGTGCGGCATTTTCGGGCCTTGCGGAAACGACCCGCCGTACCGATATCAGCGCCGACTACTCGTGATGGCTAGAGCGGTTCAGCTTTTAACGGAAGCGCAGAACCGCTCTATCCTTTTGTTTTTGCGCAATTCCGGACGGAAAACCGGTTCGCACTTTTCCTGGAATTGCTCCAGGCGCACGAGCTGCACTGAACTCTCGGCAACGGAGCCGTACGTTCATCGCTTCGGCGACCGAAGCGCCGCGTTGAAGGCGCTTGGCAATGTTGCCCCCGACAACAGTGCGGTTGTCAAAAGCGGCGTAGAGGTTTAACGGCTGCGCCCGCAAGAAAAAGCCCTGTAAGAAAAAGAAAGAGACATGATGTCCAACTCATTTGTGAAAATGCATGGCAGTGACGAGGCGAAGCGGTTTTTCGTTCTCGGCGACCGGGTCGAGCGGCGGCTAAGAATCAGCGGAACCTGGCTGAATATCTTCGACGTCACCGTGCCATCAGGCAGCCGGACGCCGAAACATGCGCATGCGAGCCCTGAAGTGTTCCGCATCCGCGAGGGACGTCTGACGATCTGGCGTATGAGCGACAGCGGCCCGGAAGAGATCGAGGCCAGTGCCGGCGACATCGTCACCATCCCGCCCTTCATGGTGCATGGCTATGCCAACCGCGGAACCGTCCCGGTGGTGTTTTCCGCGATCGTCGATCGCGAGATGGCCGAGTTCATCGAAGCGGAAGGCGCGACCGAACCCCCGAAGGCCAGCCCTTCGACTGAGACCATCGCCCGCATGACGGCCGCCGCCAATGCTTACGGGATCACCATCCTCGCGGCCTGATGGGACAAGAGCGTGATGCCGTAAATTTCGAGCGATTTTCGGCGTCACGCAGAATTGCGAAAAATTCCGCTACAATCTTCAAACATAACGCGGCGCTGCCGCTATTTTCAAAACTGTCACATCAAGACGCTATAAGGATTTTCACCCGGCGCCTCTTGCGCCGGAAGCGTTTCACCGCCAAAATTGCGCCATGCCTGACAGCGACCCATCCAGTACAAGCTCCGCCCGTTCCAACCGGGATCTCCCGGCCGAGGACGCTGGCGACCACTGTAGATGGCGCGATGACCTCCTCCTTGCCCTGGGCACCTCAGGCTCCCGCAGCGAGCAGCCGCTTTCCACGTCATCGAGCATGACGGGCGGCCGCATGCCGGCCCGCTTTTCCCGACGACCTATGACTTCCACTTCACAAGGAGCGGTCCCTCATGACGACGACCGCTTATGGTCGCTGATGTCTTTCGACTGGATTCGGCCCTTTCCCCATGGGTCGGGGTTGCCACTCACCGAATTCTGAAAACGGATGGAACCTACACCGATGTAACACGATGATGGAAAGACGACAGGTGATGCGTCTATAGTAGCGTCCCTTCGAATACCTCGCCGCTTCGCCTGATGAATGCGGTATGACAACCTCAACGAATAGGGTCCCTGTGTTTCTGGAAATTGGAATTGTGGCATTTCTCACCATCCTGAATGGTGTGCTCGCCATGTCGGAGCTGGCCGTTGTGTCTTCGCGAACGGCCCGCCTAAAGGTTCTCTCCGACAATGGGAGCAAGGGTGCCGCTCAAGCGATCAAACTCGCTGAAAACCCCGGACGTTTTCTCTCCACGGTGCAGATCGGCATCACGCTGGTCGGTGTTCTCTCGGGCGCTTTCTCAGGGGCCACGCTCGGGGGCCGGCTGAGCGGATGGCTGGAAGCACAAGGGTTGTCCTCGACGGCCGCTGATGCCATCGGCGTCGGTTCGGTCGTCGTGGCAATCACATATCTTTCCTTGATCATCGGCGAACTTGTTCCAAAGCAGATCGCATTGCGAGAACCCGAGGCGGTTGCGGCCAAGGTCGCACCCGCCATGGCGGTGCTTTCAAAAATTGCGTTGCCCCTCGTGTGGCTTCTGAACGCCTCCGGAAACCTGGTGCTGAAGCTCCTGGGCCAGTCGGGAAAAGGCGGCGACAATGTCTCCGACGCAGAGATCAAAACCGTACTGGCCGAGGCGCAGTCGGCTGGCGTGATTGAAAGCGAAGAGTCTGCGATGATATCAGGCGTCATGCGGCTGGCGGACCGCACCGCCCGAGCGCTTATGACGCCCCGGCGAGACGTCGAAATCATTGATATTGACGACAGCCTCGAGGAAATTCGGACCCAGCTGCACAGGACGAAACGGTCGCGGTTGCCCGTTCGAAAAGGCAGTTCGGACGAGGTGATTGGCATTCTTCCGGTCAAGGACTTCTACGACTCGATGTCCGAACACGGCAGCGCCGATATCAAGGCTCTGACACACGATGTCCCGGTGGTTTCAGACCTTTCAACGGCCATCAACGTTATTGAGGCAATCCGGAAATCGCCCGTTCACATGGTGCTGGTTTTCGACGAATACGGCCATTTCGAGGGAGTTGTTTCGTCAGGCGACATTCTGGAAGCGATCATGGGGGCTCTCCAGGAGGGACCTGTCGATGAACAGGCCATCGCTCGTCGAGACGACGGTTCCTATCTCGTGTCGGGCTGGACGCCGATTGACGAGTTCGCTGAATTCCTAAACCTCAAGCTCGATGACGATCTGGAATATCAGACTGTGGCCGGTCTGGTGCTGGAAGAGCTGAAACATCTGCCGGAACTGGGCGAGAGCTTCACGAGAGATGGATGGCGCTTCGAAGTCGTCGATCTCGACGGAAGGCGCGTGGACAAGATACTTGTGTCGGCTGAATGAAGGTCGGCAGGCGCCTTACACAGATACAGCAGGAGTGAACGCCATGGCATGGTCCGCCCATCAATATGTGAAATTCGAGGACGAGCGCACGCGACCGGCGCGTGACCTTCTGGCGCAGGTGCCGCTGCAAAGCCTTCGCCACGCCGTCGATCTCGGCTGCGGACCCGGCAATTCCACCGAACTGATCATCGAGCGTTACGGAGCGTCCGGCGTCTCCGGCCTCGACAGCGACATGAACATGCTGGAGGCGGCCCGCAAGCGGCTTCCAGGCACTGATTTCGTCGAGGCCGATCTCGGCAGCTGGCAACCCACGGAACCGGCCGACCTGCTGTTTGCCAATGCCGTCTTCCAATGGCTACCCGATCATCTCGACATTTTCGACCGGCTGATGGACGGGCTTTCCGCAGGCGGCGTGCTCGCCGTGCAGATGCCCGACAATCTCGGCGAACCCTCGCATCTGGCGATGGAGGAAACGGCGCATGCCGGCCCATGGAAGGCCGCCTTCGAGGCGAAGAGCGTGCGCCGCAAGGCGCTGCCGCCGCCCTCCGCCTATTACGACCGGCTGATCGCCAAAGCCTCGCGCGTCGATATCTGGCACACCATCTACAATCACCCGATGGCCGATGCGGCCGCGATCGTCGAATGGGTGAAGGGGACCGGGTTGATGCCCTATCTCGCCCATGCCGGCGAGCAGCATCGCGAGGCCTTCCTGGCCGATTACCTCAAGCGGGTGGAACAGGCCTATCCCAAGCTTTCGGATGGGCGGGTGCTGCTCAGGTTTCCGAGGATTTTCATGGTGGCGGTCAAAGCGTAACCGACCTCGGACGCACGCCAGAGGATGTCAAATGCCTGTTACCCCTCGCCGCCTATGTTGCGGCGAAACCGGCACGCATTATAGTCGGCCGCAAATTGCAAGGAGATGACACATGGACGCTGCCCCCACCCCGCCGGTCACCCTGGTCATCTTCGGCGCGACGGGCGACCTGACGCGCCGCCTGCTGGTGCCGGCGATCATCAATCTGACGCGCAGCCGCCTCGTCGGCGACGATCTCCACATTCTCGGCATCGGCATCGAGCCGGGTGACGACGAATTCCTGCGCGGGCGGCTCGACCAGTTCCTCAACCATCTCAGCGGCGAAGAGCCGAGGGTCAAGGACGAAGCATGGGAAAGCCTGCGCCGGCGCATTTCCTATACGTCCGGGGATTTCACCAAGGACGATATTTTCGTCGAGATCGGCAAGCGGCTGGGGCCGAATGCCAATGCCGCCTTCTATCTCGCGGTGCCGCCATCCTTTTTCGGCACGATCGTCGAGAAGCTCGCCGCTCACGGGCTGACCGATGAAAGCGACGGCATTTTCCGCCGCGTCGCCATCGAGAAGCCGTTCGGGACCGATCTCGCCTCGGCGCAGGCGCTGAATGCACAGATCCTCGCCCAGATTGAAGAAAGCCAAGTCTACCGGCTCGACCACTTCCTCGGCAAGGAGACGGTGCAGAACCTGATGACGGCGCGCTTCGCCAATATGATGATCGAGTCTTTGTGGAACAGCCGCTATATCGATCATGTGCAGATCACCGCCGCCGAGATCGTCGATGTCGGCAGCCGCGGCAAATTCTACGACGCAACCGGCGCGCTGCGCGACATGGTGCCGAACCATCTCTTCCAGCTGCTGGCGATGATCGCCATGGAGCCGCCGAACAGCTTCGATGCCGAAGCGATCCGCAACGAGAAGAGCAAGGTGCTGAAGGCGCTGCGCATCTACACGCCGGAGGAGGCCAAGACGCATGGCGTGCGCGGCGCCTATGCCGCAGGTCCGCTCAATGGTGCTGAACTTCCGGCCTATCGCGACACCAAGGACGTTTCGTCCGACAGCAGGACCGAGACCTTCGTGGCACTGAAGCTCTATGCCGATACCTGGCGCTGGGCCGGCGTGCCCTTCTATCTGAGAACCGGCAAGGCGCTGACGGCGCGCGACACCGAGATCGTCATCACCTTTCAGCCGGTTCCCTTCGCGCAGTTTCGCGAGACCGACGTCAAGCGCCGCCTGCCGCCGAACCGGCTGGTGATCCAGGTGCAGCCGGACGAAGGCATGAGCATGGAAATCTCGATCAAGTCGCCGGGGCTTTCCGTCGATACCGTGCCGGTCTCCCTTGATTTCCGCTATGCGGACAAATTCGATATCGCCAAGACGACCGGCTATGAATCACTGCTCTACGATCTCTTCATCGGCGACCAGACGCTGTTCCAGCGTGCCGACGGCATCGAGGCAGGATGGGCGGCGGTGCAGCCCTTCCTCGATATCTGGGCTAGGGATCAGAGCGTGCCCGACGCTTACGCGCCGGGCAGCATGGGACCGGCCTCAGCCGACGAATTGATCCAGCGCGACAGGCGGGAGTGGCATGAACTCGGCGTCATTCTGCATCACGACAAGAAGGACGGCAAATAGCGCCCTCCCCTGATGTTACTGATTTCCCTCGTCACGGCATGCGGCGCTGACCGAGGCGCCGCTGTTGCCGCCTTCGGTGGCCAGCGCTCCGCGCGCCTTGCGTGGCGGGCAGCGCGCCCAGTCGACGGGGCCGCTGACTGGCTCGTTGTCGATGCTGCCGGTTTCGATTGAGTCGAGTGGGATTATCAGCCCGCTTTGCGTTTCGGCTCCGGGCGCGGTGCCGAGCGGCGGCGTGCCGTCGATCCGGCCGCTGGCATCCATGCCCATATTCGACTGGGCAAGAACCGGGGCGGAGAGGCTGAGGAGAGCGATCGAGGCTGCTGCAATAAACCTGCGCATGATGCTATTCCTTCTGGTTTCATCGATGCGACAGAAACAGCAGGACGACCTCATTGTTCCCCCGGAAGCGGGCACTGGCGATCAAAGTTTGGCGATCGGGATATCAGTCCTCTAAACTGGCGATATCAGGCTCAGTCTCGCCAGCGCGACAGCAGTCTTTCGAGACCTGTCGGATAAAGATCGATGCCGGCCTCGCGCAGCCTGTCGCGGCCGAACCAGCGCGCCGTCGCCGCCGTCTCATCGAGTTCGGAATAGCGGATTTCGTCGCGCTCATAGAGGCTTTCATCGGCCAGTTCGATATCGGCGGCGAAGATATATTCGTGGCCGGTCGCGCCATGATGCTCGTAGATGTTTTCAAGCAGATGCCAGGGGCCGACGACGCGGATCGCCGTTTCGAGCTCCTCCTGGAATTCGCGGTGCAGGGCCTCTTCGCGGCTCTCGCCGAATTCGATGGCGCCGCCGAGCGGGCGAACGCCCTTGATACGGCCACGGTCATCCTCCACTTCGGCGGCGAGCAGTTGGTCTTTCCGCCAGGCGAGGCCGATCACCTTCACCTTGATCTGTTGCGACGGGCGCCAGACGGTCATCTGCTCTCCTTCCATTCATTGGGCAGCCAGTGGACAGCGCTTGCTTCAGCCAGTGCTTCCGGCGCAAGAATATGAGCCCCGCGACAACGCGAGGCTCCTGCCGATCAATCGTCTTAGACGAACTGGCTGAGGCCGGGGACGGAAGCGACGACCTCGTCGACCACCTCTTCGCCGGCATATTGCTTGGCGATGGCGATGGTTTCCTTGGCAAGCGAGGTGATCTCGCCCATGCCGAGGCCTTCGCCCATCAGCTGCTGGCCAAGGCCCATGATGCCGCCGCCGCCGAGAGAGCTCATCAGCCCGCCGAGCAGGCCGCCGCCGCCGGCACCCGCGCCGTTGAACTGGGCGACGAGATCGGCGCCGCCGGGGATCGCTTCGATCATCTTGGCGACCGGACCATCGGCAGCCTCGCGCTGCAGGAAGCCGAGCATCATGCCGAGCGCCTTTTCGGCCAAGTCGGGCGCAATACCCACGCGATCGGCGATCTGGGTCACAATTTCATTCATCGTCAGCCTCCTGTTATTTTGACGTTAACGTCAACGTTAATGGAAATTCCACAGCAACTCAAGCCGGCCTCTCCGCGGGGGGCACTTTGTCCGGTTTTGCTTTTAATGCAAACAGTTGTCCGCATCCATCTCCCTGCTTATAACAGGGAAACGATGGTTCGATGAAGGCGGCGGGAGAGAACACCGAGCCTTCTGACATAAATGGCGGCAAAGCCCGAAGGGAGCATTCCGAATGATCGAGGAAGGCAAGATTTTCATCGGCGCGAGCCGCAATCCCGATGACAGCATCAACAAGCCGGAATATCTCGACCTGAAGTTCGGCAACCGCCACGGCCTCGTCACCGGCGCCACCGGCACCGGCAAGACGGTGACGCTGCAGGTGCTCGCCGAAGGCTTTTCGCGGGCCGGCGTTCCGGTCTTTGCGGCCGATATCAAGGGCGATCTTTCCGGCATCGCCGCCAAGGGCGAGCCCAAGGATTTCCTGACGAAGCGCGCCGAGCAGATCGGTTTCACCGATTATGAATTCGATCAGTTTCCGGTGATCTTCTGGGATCTGTTCGGCGAGAAGGGCCACCGGGTGCGCACCACCATCGCCGAGATGGGACCGCTGCTGCTCGCCCGCCTGATGGATGCCTCCGAACCGCAGGAAGGCGTCATCAACATCGCCTTCAAGATCGCCGACCAGGGCGGGCTGCCGCTGCTCGACCTCAAGGATTTCAGCTCGCTGCTCAACTATATGGGCGAAAACGCCAGCGAACTTTCCAACCAGTACGGCCTGATCTCCAAGGCCTCGGTCGGCTCGATCCAGCGGGCGCTGCTCGTTCTCGAACAGCAGGGTGCGGAGCACTTCTTCGGCGAACCGGCGCTGAAGATCTCCGACATCATGCGCACCAGCAATAATGGCTACGGCCAGATCTCGGTGCTCGCCGCCGACAAGCTGATGATGAACCCGCGGCTCTACGCCACCTTCCTGCTCTGGCTGCTCTCGGAGCTCTTCGAGGAGTTGCCCGAGGTGGGCGATCCGGAAAAGCCGAAGCTCGTCTTCTTCTTCGACGAGGCGCATCTGCTCTTCAATGACGCACCGAAGGTACTGACCGAACGCGTCGAACAGGTCGTGCGACTGATCCGCTCCAAGGGTGTCGGCGTCTATTTCGTGACGCAGAATCCGCTCGACGTGCCGGAAACGGTGCTCGCCCAGCTCGGCAACCGGGCGCAGCATGCATTGCGCGCCTATTCGCCGCGCGAACAGAAGGCGGTGAGGACGGCGGCCGATACCTTCCGTGCGAATCCGGCCTTCGATTGCGCCACCGTCATCACCAATCTCGGCACCGGCGAGGCGCTGGTCTCGACGCTGGAAGCCAAGGGCGCGCCGTCGATCGTCGAGCGCACGCTGATCCGCCCGCCGTCGGGCCGCGTCGGCCCGGTGACGGATGCCGAGCGCCAGCAGATCATGGACAGAAGCCCGGTTCTCGGCGTCTATGACGAGGATATCGACCGCGAATCCGCCTTCGAGCTGCTGGCGGCGCGGGCAAAGAAGGCGGCGGATGCCGATGCTGCCAAGCGGGCGCAGGAAGAGGCGCCTCAGCAGGGCAGCACGACCTCCGGCTGGAGCCTGCCGGGTTTCGGCGGCGGCAATGACGACGATAACCAGGGCCGCGGCCAATCGCGCGGCCGGGCTTCCGGCTACCAGCGCGAAACGGTGGTGGAAGCGGCGATGAAGAGTGTGGCGCGCACGGTGGCGACGCAGGTCGGCCGGGCGCTGGTGCGCGGAATATTGGGGAGCTTGAAGCGGTAGGTTTGCGGCGCGCCGTAAGCCCCTCATCCGCCTGCCGGCACCTTCTCCCCGCTCGCGGGGAGAAGGGGGATGGCCGCAACCTCTCCGTCCCCACCAACCTTTCGCAGGGCACGTCCCCTCGCCCCGTTTACGGGGTGAGGGGTAATCACCCGACGAAGCCGGCCAAGGAAAGCGGGCGGTCAGTTGGCTCTTTGCCTTGAACCTTCCGCCTTTCTTCCCTAAATTCCCCGCCATCGATCATTTCAACAGGATGTGTGCCGCAATGGATTTCAACTCGATCGCAACGCCAGTTCGCCTTGCCAACGAGGAAATCCACATCCATGCCTGCATCCATCACCCTCTTCCAGATTTCATGGTCCGCGCCTGACGGGCGGCCGCTTTTTTCCAATCTCGACCTCAGCTTCGGGTCGGAGCGCACCGGTCTTGTCGGGCGCAACGGCGTCGGCAAGACGACGCTGCTGAAGCTCGTCTGCGGCGATATCCAACCGCATTCGGGGACGGTTTCCGTCAGCGGCAGCCTCGGCGTGCTGCGGCAGAGCGTTCAGGTGGCGTCTGACGAGACGGTCGGCGATCTCTTCGGCGTCACCGATGCGCTGGCTATTCTGCATCGTGCCGAAGCCGGCGAGGCGACGGCCGACGAGCTGGCATCGGCCGACTGGACGCTGGAGGCACGCATGGCCGCAGCGCTCAATCGCACCGGCCTCGACGTGGCCGCGCAGACCCCGCTTGCGGCACTCTCGGGCGGGCAGCGCACACGTGCCGGGCTTGCGGCGCTTGTTTTCACCGAACCGGATTTCCTGCTGCTCGACGAACCCACAAACAATCTCGATCGCGATGGCCGCGAGGCGGTGATCGGCCTGATTTCAGGCTGGCGGGCCGGCGCCATCATCGTCAGCCATGACCGGGAATTGCTTGAAAGCGTCGATGCGATCGTCGAACTGACCTCGCTCAGCGCCACGCGCTATGGCGGCAACTGGAGCCATTATCGCGAGCGCAAGGCGCTCGAGCTTGCGGCGGCACAACATGATCTCACTGAGGCCGATAAACGCGTGGCCGAGGTGGCGCGGAAGGCGCAGGCGACGGTGGAGCGTCAGGCGCACAGGGACAGTACCGGGCGGAAGATGGCCGCCAAGGGCGGCATACCGCGCATCATACTCGGTGGCATGAAGGAGCGGAGCGAAACGACGGGCGGCGACAATGCGCGGCTTGCCGAACGGCGGCGCGCCCAGGCGCTGGAAGAGGCAAAGGCGGCGCGCGAAAAGATCGAGATCCTGCAACCCTTGTCGGTCACCTTGCCGCCGACCGGGCTGCCCGCCAACAAGATCGTGCTCAGGATGGATGACGTGACATCGGGCTACCAGCCGGGTGATCCCGTCATCCGCGATCTCTCCTTCGACGTGACGGGGCCGGAACGGATCGCCGTCACCGGCCCCAACGGCTCGGGCAAGACCACCTTGCTGGCGCTCATCACCGGCGAACTGGAACCCTGGGCCGGCACCGTCGCCGTCATGACCGCTTTCACGATACTCGATCAGAAGGTCAGCCTGCTCGACCCCTCGGCCTCGATCCGCGACAATTTCCGCCGGATCAATCCGCTTTCCGATGAAAACACTTGCCGGGCGGCCCTTGCCCGCTTCATGTTCAGGGCGGATGCGGCGCTGCAGACCGTCTCGACGCTGAGCGGCGGGCAATTGCTGCGCGCCGGCCTTGCCTGCGTCCTGGGCTCAGCACCGCCGCCACTGCTGATCCTCGACGAGCCGACCAATCATCTCGATATCGACTCGATTGCTGCGGTTGAGGCCGGGCTGCGCGCCTATGACGGGGCACTGCTCGTCGTCAGCCATGACGAGACGTTTCTCGAGAGTATCGGGATAGAGCGGCGGCTGGAGCTGGCTAGTGGTGATGTGGTTGGGTGATTTCAGGGAGGAGCATCGGTGCCTCCCGCCAGCGACTTTCTGACGGCTGCCCTGGGGTATTTTGCCTTTCGGCCTGCCATCAAGTCTTCGCTCAATCTCGATTGCTCCACTAGCCCGTTTCGCCATGAAAGGGCTTCCTGTCGCTAGTTCGAAAGCAATACCCTACTTGCAAGATATAACGCATTCAACCTATGATAGTCACCGCCGCGGCTTGGAGGAGAAGGGCATGACTATGGAAGAGGCGATCGGGCATCGTGCGGCCCAAAAGTGGAGCCTTTGGAGAAGCGCCAATATTGGCGTTAGCGTTAGCGCTGTCACCTTGTTATTTCAGGTCGCGAACGGTCGAGGCTTTGAACTGGCAAACTACGCCCACACTCGGAGTGCGGAAACGATTAGCGCTTTAGGTGGGCAGGTTCTCGCCGCACCACTATTATTTGTTGTGATTGCGGCCATACGAAACGTTTTCAAAAGGGGGCAAGCTAAGTCGAACGCAAGTGCCATTCGGGGGGCAATCACGTTCGCGGCGCTCTTTGTCACAATTTTCGCCGGCCTTTTTACCTACGGAGAGTTTGTGTTCTCTCGCGATGAAGCAATCGGTGGCGAAGCGCGAAAATCATTCATAGCTGACACCCAGTTTGCGTGCGTTCAGAAGCAGGCCTCGCTCAACCAAGCTATTACCCAGCAGCAAATCCAAACCTATTGCACCTGTTTGACCGAGAAGATGGCCGACATCACGACGTACAAACAATTGGGCACTGAACTGACTGCCAAAGCCCGTACGGACCTGCAGCAAAAGGTTGGAGCAATAAGTAACCTTTGCCGCCAATGACTTCTGAACGGCCCAATGCTGGTGCAGATATGGTGAGCCATTGCGACACTTCTGGTTACGATGACGCTCCTGATCGACGAGCCGACCAACCATCTCGACATCGACTTGATATCAGCGGTCGAGGCTGGGCGGCGCGCCCATGATGGGGCGTTGATGGTGGTCAGCCATGACGAGACGTTTCTCGAGAGTATCGCGATAGAGCAGCGGCGGCTGGAATTGGCGGGGGGGTGAGCTGAATTAATCAGTAATTGAGCAGCAGCGGCCCCTTGCCGGCACCTTCTCCCCGCTCGCGGGCGAACGGGGATAGCCGCAACCTCTCCGTCCCCACCAACCTTTCTCCGGGCACGTCCCCTCGCCCCGTTTACGGGGGGTCCGAAGGACGGGTCGAGACGAGCGGCTTGACCCCGGTCAGGTTAGGGTGAGGGGCAGCCATCGCGAGATGGAGAGGCGTGCCTCCTTGCCTCTTTTTGCCGGCAATGGTATTTCAACACTGCAACTCTGTCGAGAAAGGAGGATCACGCAATGCAGTATTATTTTCGGTTTAATCGCCAGCGTGGTCCCGTCAACGCCCTGCAAACGCGTTTGCAGGGCTGACCAGAGGCCGTTTCTCGACATCTCTTCCTGGTCTGCCCTTCGTGGCCAATGCGACGCCGTAGCTGACAGCGCGCATTCTTCTCAATTTCCGGGTCCGATACGCGCAATCCCGTGATGGCTGAATGCCCCGGATCGCGTGTGATACCCGGTCAAGACCAGAGAACGATCATGACACTCATCAATATCCGCAATCTCGGCGTGACGCTGGGCAATCCGTTGTTTTCCAAGCTCAATCTCGTCGTCAACACTGGCGATCGCATCGGCCTCGTCGCCGCCAACGGGCGGGGGAAATCGACGCTGCTTGCCTGCATCACCGGCGCGCTGGAGCCGAGCGAGGGCGAGATCACCAAGGCGCGCGGGCTGACCGTCGGCCATGTCGCGCAGAATGTACCGCCCGGGCTTTTCGACACGCCGTTCTATGATGCCGTGCTGCAGGCGCTGCCGGCCGATCAGGCCGAAAGCGAGAGCTGGCGCGTCGACGTGGTGCTGGAATCGCTCGAGGTGCCGGAGGCCATGCGCCAGCGGCCGCTGAAGCAGTTGAGCGGCGGATGGCAACGGCTGGCCATGCTTGCCCGCACCTGGGTGAGCGAGCCCGACGTGCTTCTGCTCGACGAGCCGACCAACCATCTCGACCTTGAAAAGATCGCCCAGCTCGAAGGCTGGTTGAATGCGCTGCCGCGCGACGTGCCGGTGATCCTGTCCAGCCACGACCGCGCCTTCCTCGATGCGACGACCAACCGGACGCTGTTCCTGCGGCCGGAGCAATCGCCGGTCTTCGCCCTGCCCTACGCGCGCGCGCGCGCCGCCCTCGACGAAACCGATGCGTCAGAGGCCCGGCGCTACGAGCGCGACATGAAGGTGGCGGAGCAGTTGCGCAAGCAGGCGGCGAAGCTCAACAATATCGGCATCAATTCGGGCAGCGACCTGCTCGTCGTCAAGACGAAGCAGCTCAAGCAGCGGGCCGAGAAGCTGGAGGATGCGGCAAAACCGGCGCATCTCGAGCGCTCGGCCGGCGCCATCCGGCTCGCCAATCGCGGCACGCATGCCAAGGTGCTCGTGACGCTGGAGGATGCGGCCGTGACGACGCCGGATGGGACGCCTCTATTCAAGACCGGCCGGCAATTCATCTGCCAAGGCGACCGCATCGTGCTGCTCGGCCTCAACGGCGCCGGCAAGTCGCGGCTGGTGTCGATGCTGAAGCAGGCGATCGAAAGGCCGGAGACGGCGCGCGACTGCATCAAGGCGACGCCTTCGCTCGTGCTCGGCTATGGCGACCAGGCGCTTGCCGATCTCGCCGACAGCGACACGCCGATCGGCACGATCATCCGCCGCTTCGATGTCGGCGACCAGCGGGCACGCGCCCTGCTGGCCGGCGCCGGCATGACGATCGACATGCAGGCAAAACCGATCGGCCAGCTGTCCGGCGGCCAGAAAGCGCGGCTCGGCATGCTGGTGCTGAGGCTGGCGGAGCCGAACTTCTACCTGCTCGACGAGCCGACCAACCATCTCGACATCGATGGACAGGAAGCGCTGGAGGGCGAACTGATGTCGCATGAAGCGAGCTGCCTGCTGGTCTCGCACGACCGCAGTTTCGTGCGGGCGGTGGGCAACCGGTTCTGGCTGATCGAGAAGAAGCGGCTGGTGGAGGTGGAGAGCCCGGAAGGGTTCTTTGCTTCGGTTGCGGGGTGATGGATGGGTGTGATTGGTGTTGGCCGTGTGCCGTGAAGCCACCTCATCCGGCTGCCGCCCTTCTCCCCGCGGGGAGAAGGGACTCGTGGCGACGTCTCGATTCCCCCTTCTCCCCTCGGGGAGAAGGTGCCCGTAGGGCGGATAAGGGGGCTTTACGCCACACCGCCAAAAATGCGGCAAAACCTACCGCTTCGGCGCCACCAGGCAGAAGAAGGCGCCTTGCGGGTCGGTGGCCTGGATGATCCAGCTGCCGCCGGGGACCTCCATCGGGCCGTTGACGACCTTGCCGCCGCCTGAGGTGACGCGTTCGATCGCGGCGTCGATCGCCGGCACGATGAAATAGTAGCACCAGAAGGGCATCGGCATATTGTCCGGCTTGGTCATCATGCCGCCGATCTGCCGGCCGCCATGGGCGAAGAGATGGTAGACGCCCATCGGACCCATGTCGAAATCGCTGTGCTTCGTCCAGCCGAACAGCTTGGAATAGAAGGCCAGCGCCTGTTCGCCATTGCCGGCGTAGAGTTCGTGCCAGCCGATATTGCCGGGCGCGTCGAAGGCCAGTTCCGGCCAGGTTTTGTCCATCGGCGCCGGCGTCATGATACAGATCACCGCGCCACCCGGATCGGCGACGACGGCGAAGCGGCCGATGGTCGGGATGTCTTCCGGCGGACGGCGGACCGAACCGCCATTGGCGGCGAAATCCTTGGCCGACTGATCGACGTCGTCGACATCGACATAACCCGTCCAGTTCGGTGGAATGCCCTTGCCCTCGAGTTCGGCCGGAAACTCCATCAGGCCGGCGACGCCGATGCCGTTCGCCTCGAAGATCGTATAGGTCGGCATGCCCTCCATTTTCATTTCGGAGGTCGTCCAGCCGACGACGGAGCTGTAGAATTTCGCAGCAGCCGCTGTGTCGGGGGTCATCAACTCGCACCAGATGAACTTTCCATGCGTCTCGGACATCCTACTCTCCCATTTTCGACGCTCCTTTCCCGAGGCCTCTTTTTCGAAACCCCTTCTTTCAAGGTCGAGCGCCGTGATTGTCAGATCTTGCGGGCGTAATGTGCTTCCATGAACTGCTTCCAGGAACCGTCAGGCTGCTTGGCGCTGGAGATGAAGATGCGGTGATCGGCGTCGGTGAAGGTGATCTGCTCGCGGTAATCGGCAAGTCCCTCGCCATTGAAGTCGGGACCTGTCGTATAAAGGTCCAGCACATTGCCGGATGCGTCGAGTTCGCCCTCATAGACCCACATATAGTCCATCATGCTGCCGATCCAGCTGCCGATATATTTGCCTTTTGCGGCGTTGTAGCCAAGCGTCAGGATGCTGGTCGCCTCTTTACCATCCGGCATGCGGCCGGTCCCTTCGGCGACGAACCAGATGCCGTGCAGCGAGCGCACGGTTTCCGTCCAGGGCTCGCTGCCGGTCATATCGGGTGCGGTGACGGTCCATTCGCCGATCAGTCTTTCCAGGAAGGAATGTTCCTTCAGCACTTCAGCGGTCTTCATCGTCCTCTTCTCCCTTGAGTGATGGTGGCGTCGTCTTTCCGCATCCCGGCTCAGTGACAGCAGGATGGCGCCTTCGGGGCCCCCTCATATTCGTCGTGGCGGCGCACGAAATTCATCGTGCTGTCCTCGTTACGGCCCTTCGGGGCGCGGTCGAGGATCATCAGGGTGCCGATCAGTTCTTCCGGGCCGCGGGCATAACTCGAATAGGTATGAAAGACCTCGCCCTTGTCGTTGCGGTAGAAAGCACTGAGGCCCGGCAGCTCGTCATTGGCATCAGCCGGCGGCATAGGCGTGAAATTGTAAAAGACCTTGTCTTTGGCAAGATCCTCCGGGCTGAAAGAAACGTGATAATCGAAATTGAAATCGCTGCCGAAGGAAGAGACCCAGGGAAATTGCCAGCCCATGCGCCGCTTGTAGGCGGCGATCTTGTCGAGCGGCGCGCGCGAAACGGCGACCCAGGTGACGTCGTGATGGTTCAGATGCGGCAGGGCGCCGTCGACATGATCCGACAGGAAGGAACAGCCGGTGCAGCCGGCATCCCAATCGGGACCGAGCATGAAATGATAGACCAGCAACTGGCTGCGGCCGTCGAAAAGATCGGCGAGCGATTTCTTTCCCTCCGGCGTGTCGAAGACATAATCCTTGTCGACCTTCACCCAGGGCAGCGCCAGACGGGCGGCGTTGACGCTGTCGCGCAGCCGCGTCGCCTCCTTCTCCTTTAGCAGCAGGGCGCGGCGGGCTTCGAGCCATTCTTCTCGGGAAACAACCTCATTCTGCATGGAATGCGCCCTCCTCCGGCACGCTCCTTTTCCTTGACTAATTACATTGATATCAATAGAAATGGAGCATGTCAAATTCGATCGAGATTCCCTTTTCCACGACGCTGATGGTGCGCGACACCTGCCTCTGCCTGCATGTGCAGCGGGCGGCGCGCGCACTTGCCCGACTGTTCGACGATGCGCTGAGGCCGGCGGGGCTGACCAATGGGCAGTTTTCGCTGATGATGTCGCTGAACCGGCCGGAACCGCCGCCGATGGGACCGGTCGCCGCCCTGCTCGCCATGGACCAGACAACGCTGACGGCGGCGCTGAAGCCGCTGCAGCGCAAGGGCTGGGTCGCAGTGATGGAGAACCCCCGGGATAGGCGCGGCCGGCTGCTGAGCCTCACCGCCGATGGCAAGGCGGCGCTGGCAAAGGCGCTGCCGATCTGGGAAAAAACGCATGCGCTGCTTGACGGCAGGCTCTCGGATGGCGGTTCCGCGCGGCTGCGGCAGGACCTGCAGGCGCTATCATCCATGCCGGCCGAAACGCTGAAGGCCGTTGCGTCACCGCGGCCTTCCCGTCATAACAGGCGGGCAACGGCGGAATAGGCGAGCTATGAGCATCTGGTTCTTCATCATTCCCTTCACACTCGCCGCCGCCCTTCCGGGACCGGCCCAGGGCGCGCTGATCGCGCAGGTGCTTACCCGTGGCGGGCGCTCGACGCTTACCTTCATCCTCGGCATGGTCGCCGGCAATTCGCTCTGGCTGGTGGCAGCGATCTCAGGGCTTTCGGCGTTGGCATTGCGCTTCGAGGCCGCCTTCGTCATCGTCAAATGGCTGGGGGTCGCCTATCTGCTGTTCATAGCCTGGAAGCTCTGGACGAGCGCGCCTGATGGCATCCAGGCGCAGGCGGGCGGCAAGCGCGGCTTGCTCGCCGGCATGCTGCTGACGCTCGGCAATCCGAAAGCGGTGGTGTTTTTCGGGGCGGTTCTGCCACAGGCCTTCGATCTGACGGCGCTGTCGGTATCGCAGATAGCCGTGATCGTCGCTCTCGGCCTTGCGATCGATCTCGGCGTGCAAGTCGCCTATCTCATGGTCGCGGCAAGAGCCCGCGCCTTCATCCGCTCACCACGCCAGATGCGGGCGGTGAACCGGTCGGCGGCAGGGCTGATGGCGGGTTCGGCGGCGCTGATCGCGATGCGGAGCTGAAATCGAACCGATTTCCCACCAGGTCAATGGCCCTGCCCTGCCGGCAGATTGCGGCAGCCATCGTGGCTGCCGCTTTTCTTAAAGCCGATCAGGCAACCGTGACCGGAACTTCGGTCGAGGTGCGCATGGCGTGGCTGTAGGGGCAGACGATGTGGGCCGCGGCGGCGAGCTTTTCGGCAGTTTCGCGGTCGAGACCGGGGATATTGACCGTCAGCGCCACTTCGATGCCGAAGCCGCCGCCATCTTCACGCGGGCCGATGCCGACCTTGGCGGAAACCGTCGTCTCTTCCGGAATCTTGACCTTCTGCTGGCCCGCGACAAATTTCAGAGCACCGAGGAAGCAGGCGGAGTAACCGGCAGCGAAGAGCTGTTCGGGATTGGTGCCGGTCGCGCCGTCGCCGCCGAGTTCCTTGGGAACGGTCAGCGTCACGTCCAGAACGCCGTTTTCGGAAACGGCGCGGCCTGCGCGGCCGCCGGTGGCAGAGGCTTTGGTCGTATAGAGAATAGGCATGACGATCTCCTTTGATTGGCCCTTCGATCGGGTTGGATTTTTAATATCGCACAATTAAATTGCACGCAAGTGAATTTTGCAAATTGCATTTCGAATTCGAAAAGAGGACAATAAGGCCTCAAGGATGATGGATATGAAAGCGCACACGACGAAGACGATGGAGATACCGCAAGAGGAGAAACGACTGGAAAAGCAGTTGTGCTTCGCGGTCTATGCGACGGCGCATGCATTCACCCGCGCCTACAAGCCAATCCTCGACCGGGTCGGGCTGACTTATCCGCAATATCTGGTGATGCTGGTGCTCTGGGAACGCAGCGAGTTGCCGGTGAAGACGATCGGCGAGCAGCTCGATCTCGATTCCGGCACGCTGTCGCCGCTGTTGAAACGGCTGGAACAGGGCGGGCTGATCAAGCGCATCCGCGACCTGCGCGACGAACGGCAGGTAATCGTGTCACTGACCCCGAGAGGTGAGGCGATGAAGGGGGAGATCGATACGATCATGACGGCGATCGGACAAGCCGCCGGCTGCACGCTCAAGGAAATGGCCGAGATGCGCGACATGCTGCATCGGCTGCGCGGCAATCTCGCCCACGCCGGCACGGACGGCTGAACGCGTCCACCCGGTCAGCCTAAATAAGGGCACCCACCGAGGATCAGGGCCGTCCCGCAGCCGGCTTGGCCGGCGACCGGCGCTTCTTTGCAGGCGGCGCCTTAGGTTCGGCTTCGGCCTCCTGCTGCAGGCGCAGTGCTTTCAGCTTCTCCGTCTTCTTGTCACGAGCCGATGCCTCAGCGGCGATGATGGCGCGCGCCGTATGATCGGTCGCTTCCGCCTTGTCGCGAGACGAGAGCTTGGCGGGATTGAAGAATTCTCCCTTGGTGGCGGTCATGTGCCCCTTTCTCAGGTGATGGCGGCGCTAGAGTCGTGGCTCCGCGGCTGGAACCGCGGCTCCATGTTTGGCGCCACGATTCCACGGCAGGCGCCGTGATTCCACGGCAGGCGCCGTGGTTCCACGGCTAGGTTTAGCGGGCGCGAAGAACCTTCTTCGGTGCCGGCAGCAGACCTTCGCGCTGCAGCTTCTTGCGGGCAAGCTTGCGCTGGCGGCGAATGGCTTCGGCCTTTTCGCGGGCGCGCTTCTCGGACGGCTTCTCAAAGGCGCTGCGCGCCTTCATTTCCCGGAACAGACCTTCCCGCTGCATCTTCTTCTTGAGCACGCGGAGCGCCTGATCGACGTTGTTATCCCTGACGAGAACCTGCAAAACGATATCCTTCCTGTCGGCGGCAAGGCCGCGCTGTCATAGTAAAAACGGCGGGACTACTTCCCGATCTTGATGCTCGAAAACTTCAGCCATGGCTCGGCGCCATCGGACTTGGCCGCCGCCTCGGGAGAAACCCTGGATGGCGTTTCCCCCGTATCGATATCGGCCTCAGTGATGCGGCGCTCGAAATTCTCCGCATCGAACTGGACCCGATATTGCACATGCCCGTGGTCGTTGGGCAGTATGCTGGAAATCCGGCACCGCTTATCGGCTTTCGCCGTGCGGGTGAGGCCGGATTTCAGCACGATCATGTCGCCGACTTTATAGTTTGGTCTGCCCATTTCAGCGTCCCTTCGACTCTTCGGCTGCGCAATCGATCAATCAAAGGCCGGGCGATCAAATCAGCAAAGCCAGGCGATCAAAGCAAAAAGGCCGGGCTCGGACCCGACCTCTTCCAGTCACTCAGCCCGCTGCCAATCTTTGGTCAGTTCGCTGCCAGTACATCCGTGGTCAGCTCACTGCCAGCATTTGGTCAGCCCGCCGCCATGTTCATGGTCAGCGCAGGCGAATGACAAATCATGCGGCCTGAAGATTATCAGCCGAGTTCTTGCCGGACTTCTTGTCGCGGACGAGATCGTAGCGGATCTTCTGGCCTTCAACGAGTTCGCGCATGCCGGCGCGTTCAACCGCTGAAATGTGAACGAAAACGTCGGTAGAACCATCATCGGGCTGGATGAAGCCAAAGCCCTTGGTGCCATTGAACCACTTGACGACGCCTGAATTCATAACGATCTCCTTTTCAACCGTTTGTGTTCGCCTGCGGAGAGATATCCGACAAGCCGTATCGATGTTGAGAGGATATCTGACGGAGCGCTTCAGCGCGTGGACAAAGGTCGCAAGCAATTCGATACGCACCATGTAGGATATTTATCGAATTAAGCAATGGTATTTCGAAAAATAAAATCCCCTGCCGGCGCAAAATGAAAACTCTTGCTCAAGCGAAAGCAGGTGCTTTTGGGCGGAAGCAATGACTTCCTCGGGGAAAAAGATCGATCCGGGGCGGCCGGATTGTGGGCCGCCCTGGTGATCATTACTGCCAGACGACGATCGGCGCCTTTGTCGGCACGCGGTCGTAGAGATCGATGATATCCTGGTTCATCAGCCGCACGCAGCCCGATGAGACGGCCTTGCCGATCGAGCGCCAGTCGGGATTGCCGTGCAGGCGGTAGAGCGTGTCCTCGCCATTCGAGAAGATATAGAGCGCGCGGGCGCCGAGCGGGTTCTTCAGGCCCGGCTCCATGCCGCCGTTGTCGATCGAATATTTGACGAGTTCCGGCTGGCGGGCGACCATCTCGTTCGGCGGCTTCCAGCGCGGCCATTTCTGCCGCCACTGGATGACGCCCGAGCCCTGCCAGGCAAAACCCTCGCGGCCGATGCCGACGCCGTAACGCATCGCCATGCCATCGCTCTGGACGAGATAGAGGAAACGCGATGGCGTATCGACGACGATGGTGCCCGGCGGCTGGCCGGTGGGATCGACGACGCGCTGGCGATAATAGCGCGGATCGATCTGTTCGTAGGGAACGGCGGGAATGAGAAAGCCGCCGTCCTCGATGGGGCCATACATGACGGCAAGCTCGGCTCCGCTCGGCACGCTCGACGCCCCCGGGGACTGGAACAGGCGCATGGGCGAACGGTAAATGATCGTTGTATCGCCTGATGTCACCGTGTTGGCGCTGGAGGCGCAGCCGGTGAGTGCGGAGGCTGCGGTCAATGCCGAAAAGGAAAGAAAGCTGCGGCGGGAAAGATGTCTATCGAAGCTCATGACGCGGGACTGATTTCCTTTGATGCGGGAATCCTGGGATAACGACATCAGTGAATCTATCGGCTTGCGCCAAATAAACCATAGCTTCACGCAGACGTGTCCGGCCTGGGGCAGACGATATGGGTCGCGCTGTTGCAGCGCTACATCACAACGATCTCAGCCTTGGCCGGAACGCGGTCGTAGAGATCGATGACGTCCTGGTTCAGCATGCGCACGCAGCCAGATGAAGTGGCCTTGCCGATCGACTGCCAGTCGGGCGTGCCATGGATGCGGTAGAGCGTGTCCTGCCCGCCCTTGAAGATATACATGGCGCGGGCGCCGAGCGGGTTCATCAGTCCCGGATTCATGCCGCCATTCTCCGCGCCGAAGGGGCGAACCTCAGGCTGGCGCGAGACCATTTCGACTGACGGCGTCCAGCGCGGCCATTTCTGCTTCCACTGGATGGTGCCGCGGCCCGACCAGGCGTAACCGTCGCGGCCGAGGCCGACGCCGTAGCGCATCGCCTTGCCGTTGCCCTCGACGAAATAAAGAAAGCGCGTCTTGGTATCGACGATCACGGTGCCGGGCCGCTCTGTCGTCTGATAATCGACCTCCTGGCGCAGGAACTGCGGCTGCACGCGGCTGATCGGGATCGCCGGCAGGGTGAAATCCTCGTCGCGAAGCTGGCCATACATCGCCATGTGCACGGGATTGGTGATCGGCAGGCCGTAGGTCTGATGGAACTGGGTCTTGTAGAGTTCGCGCGTCTGCGGCACCGGCTGATCGGGAATGGGCCGCACCCGGCGCGGATCGACGCCTGGCGGCTGATAAAACACCGGCGAGGTTTCCTGGACGAAGCGGGCGGGCGAATCGGCGGCGACATCGGGAATGAGAATGTTGCAGCCGCTCAGCGACGCAACGGCAATCACAAGCCCGGCAATCGGGAAGACCCGGCGCAGAAAATTCATGGAACCACCCTTATCAACGATCGGCAGACAACGACATCTGCCGGGACGATGGCATCTGCGGCTGGCGCGAGGCTGGTGTTGGGGTGGGAAAAGCAAGATCAGCAAACGATGAGCCCGCCACCGTGGGCGGCGGCGGGATCGCAATCAATCATCCGTCACACTTCATCGCTGCTGCCGGTATCGGCAAAACTCAGGCCGCCACCCCGTGGAAGAAGCGGATGCTCTGTTCGATCTCGGCCGGCAGCGCCGAGGTGTGGTTGCCGGCGACGGTATCGGTTTCGATATGGATGCCGGCGGCGCGGGCGCGGCGGGCAAGCAGATCGGCGCGGTCGTTGAAATGGGCCTCTTCGGTGCCGTGGACGACACGGACCGGGCATTTGAAGCTGTGGGCGTAACACAGCGCCGACCGCACCTCGAACTCATGCGCATTGCTGTCGTCGAAGCGGATATCCTGGGGATAGCGGCTGAAGAAGCGGAAAGCATTGGGATTGCCCGAAATCGGCGCCGCGGCACGGAACTTATCGGTGCTCATCGCCGCCAGCATGGTCAGCGTGCCGCCGATGCTGTGGCCGGCGATGAACAGGCGTTCGGGATCGACACCCGGCAGATGCGCCAGGCGCTCGGCGGCGGCGAGCACATCGTCGACCTCGTCATAGAAACCGGAGAAATTGCCCATCTGGCCGTTTTCGCCGCGCAGCGACGGCATCATCACGACATAACCGGCATCCATATAGGGCTTCATCAACTGCCAGTGGCCGATGCCCATGGCATTGCCGCCGTGCAGGAAGAGCACGGCCGGTTTGGCGGCGCGCTCGCGCTTGTATTTCGAAACCCAGGCCGCCAGTTCCAACTCGCCGTAGCCGGAGCGGTAGAAGATCTTGTCGGCATCGGCAGGCGCATTCAGCGGTTCGTATTTGTCGGGCGCCGGACCCTTCTGCAACAGCTTGGTGCGGAAATGGTGGCGGACTTTGGCATAGTCGCCTTTGGCGAGGCGCGGCTCGTCCGGGACATCGAAGGCGGCCGCCATCCGCGGCAGGACGAATGCACCGGCAAGCCCCGCCAGCACGGCACGGCGTTGGAGGAAAAAGGAATTTTGTTCACGCGAGCTCATAACGCAGCACCCAAATCATCTCCCCGGCATGCAAAATCTGCACCGGAAGATCGTTGCCGCCAATACACATGGTGTTGAAAATATTGCCCTGCGTCATTGTTGCGCAGGTTGCCACGCAAACCTTATCGCAACAATCTTATATCGGGAATCGCGTTGGATAAGCGAAAAGGGGGAATTGACGCTGAATCCGCACATGAAACTCCAGGCGATCATTTCGGACAGTCCGCTTCTCTCGACAGTGCTCGATCACTGGGACCGTATCGGGTTGCCTGATGCGCGATTGGTGGCCGGGGCGATCGCCCAGACAGTATGGAACCACGCCTTTGGCTTTGCCCACGATCACGGCATCAATGACATCGATATTGTTTATTTCGATGGCAATGATCTGTCCGAAAGCGCCGAAGCAGATCACTCTGCCCGTATTCGGGGGCTATTATCCAATCTACCTGTCTGGATAGACGTGAAGAACCAGGCCAGAGTTCATATTTGGTACAAGGAAAAGTTCGGGCATTCAATAACGCCGTATACATCCACAGATGAGGCGATCACGACCTTTCCGACCACGGCCGCTGCCGTCGGCATTCGCCCCGTGGACAAGGGGCTGGATCTGTTTGCACCCTACGGCCTGAAGGACCTCCTGGCCCCGGTGGTGCGAGCCAACAAGAAGCAGATTACCCGGGAAATCTACGAGAAGAAGATCGCGCGGTGGGGCACGCTGTGGCCGGATCTTGAAATCATCGCTTGGGACCCGTAGGCGGATCGCTTGACGGCTTCTGCCCCAGTCTGCGTCATTCATGCAACGCGCTTCGGCAATATCCATCCGGTCACGCCGGTTTGGCGTCGATCATGGCGATCAGCGTGCGCAACCGGTCTGCCTCGTAGGAGGGTTTGTCGGGGCGCAGGCGGGCGATGCGGGGAAAACGCATGGCGACACCGGATTTGTGCCGGGTCGAGCGGTTGATGCCCTCGAAAGCCACCTCGACGACGAAGCCGAAATCCCTGTCGGCGCGCACGGCCCGCACCGGGCCGAAACGCTCGGTGGTATTGTTGCGCACGAATTTGTCGAGCACCTCGAGTTCGGCATCGGTAAAGCCGAAATAGGCCTTGCCCACCGGCACCAGTTGCTCGCCGTCCTCGTCGTCGGCCCAGACGCCGAAGGTGAAATCGGAATAATAACTGGAGCGCTTGCCATGGCCGCGCTGGGCATACATCAGCACCGCATCGACATTGTAAGGATTGCGCTTCCACTTGAACCAGGGGCCCTTCATGCGGCCGGCCTGGTAGATGCTGTCGCGGCGCTTGATCATCACGCCTTCGATGACGGGATCGGGCGGGGCGGCGCGCAGGGCGTCGAGTTCCTCCCATGAGGAGAACGGCACGAGCGGCGAGAGGTCGAAACGGTCATGGGGGGCGCGGTCGATAATCTCGGTCAGCCGGTCGCGGCGATCGATATAGGAGCGGCCGCGGACATCCTCCTCGCCGTCGAAGAGCAGGTCATAGGTACGGATGAAGGCGGGATAGTCGCCAAGCATCTTCGCCGTCACCGTCTTGCGGTTCAGGCGCTGCTGCAGGTCGGAGAAAGTTCGGGTCGGGCTGTTGGAGCGGGCGGTGCCGCCGACCAGCAGCTCGCCGTCGACGACGCCGGAAAAATTGATCGCGTCGAGAATATCGGGAAAGGCGCCCGAAATGTCGTCGCCGGAACGGGAATAGATCTTGCGCCTGTCGCCCGAGCGGGAGAGCTGGACGCGGATGCCGTCCCATTTCCACTCGGCGGCGTAGCCGGCCGGATCGAGGCCGGCCAGATCGCCCTCCTCCACCGCATTGGCGAGCATGACGGAATGGAAAATCGCCGGTGTGGCCAGCACCGGCTTTTCGCCGCCGCCTGCCAGCCATGTGAACAAGGTCTCGTAAGGTGGCTGCAGGCCATGCCAGAGGGTTTCGATCTCGGTCACGTCCTTGCCGCCGAGATCGGCGAGCGCCTGCTTGGCAAGGCGGGCGGAAACGCCGATGCGCATGGCGCCGGTCGCCAGCTTGATGAAGGCGAAACGGCCGGACGAATCCAGCCGGTCGAGCAGGTCGCGGACGAAGCTCCGCACTTCGGTGCGGCCGAGCGCGTTCATGCCGATGACGACTTCGCCGAGACGCGGCTGAGCGAGTGCCGAACGGTCGATATCCCTCTCATTGTCCCAGACGAGCGAGATGGTTTCGGCAAGATCGCCGACATAGTCATAAGAATAACGGAACAGCACCTCGTCCATGCGCTCCAGCACCAGCTCGCGCAGCATGGCAGGCTTGACGTTGCGCACCTCCAGCGTGCCGGCGATGGCGGCAAGGCCATAGCCGCGGTCGGGGTCCGGCGTGTCGAGGAAATAATCGGTGAGCAGCTTCAGCTTGCCGTTGCGGCTGGGGGTGAGCACAAGGCGGTCGAGGAGGTCGGCGAAGGCTTTCATGGGCGCCTCCCGGCTCTCGAGGAAGCCCCCTCCCCAATGGAGCATGGAAAAGCCCCCTCCCCAAGCCCTCCCCACAAGGGGGAGGAACTAACCTGCGGCAACGCCTCGCCCCAAGGCAACGTCGCTGCATGCAAGGCCGTCAGAGGTAAAATGCGACGGGTGAGGCGCGGCATCCCCTCCCCCTTGTGGGGAGGGTTTGGGGACGGATTTTCAGCAACGAACTCCATCCTCAATCCCCCTCGTCCTCATACCCCACCAGATGCAGCGGTTTCGCCTTGATGCCTTGCAATTGGCACCAGCGCACCAGGGCCTCCTCGCGGCCATGCGTCACCCAGACCTCGGCCGGGTGCAGTTCCCGGATCGTTTCCGTCAGTTCCGGCCAGTCGCAATGATCGGAGATGACGAGCGGCAGTTCGACGCCGAGCTGTTTGGCGCGCTGGCGCACCATCATCCAGCCGGAGGCGAAGGCCGGCAACGGTTCGTTGAAACGGCGAGCCCAGCGGTCGGCGAAGGCCGATGACGGACCGATGACGACGGCGCCCCTGAAGGCTGATTTGTCGCGGCTTTCGATGGTGGCCGGCAGCAGCTCGCCGAGATCGATGCCCTCTCCGATATAATAGTCGCAGAGCCTTTCCATGGCGCCATGGATATAGATCGGTTCGGCATAACCGGCATCGCGCAGCAGCCGGATGACACGCTGGGCCTTGCCCAGCGCATAGGCGCCGACGAGATGGGTGCGCTCTGGAAATTGCCGCAGCGACGCCAGCAGCTTGCCGATCTCGTCCATCGGATCGGGATGATGGAAGACCGGCAGGCCGAAGGTCGCCTCGGTGATGAAGACATCGCAGGGAACCGGCACATAGGCCTCGCAGGTCGGGTCGGGGCGGCGCTTGTAATCGCCGGAGACGACGATGCGGGTGCCGTTCTTCTCGATGGCGATCTGGGCCGAGCCGAGCACATGGCCAGCCGGATGAAAGCTCACCTTGACTCCGTTGACCAGCAGCGCCTCGCCGAAGGCGGCGGCCTGCTCGCTGGCGCAAAAACCCTCGCCGTAACGCAGACGCATGATGTCGAGCGTCTGGCGGGTGGCAAGCACGTTCACATGGCCCGGCCGGGCGTGATCGGAATGACCGTGGGTGACGAGCGCCTGCTCGACTGGCCGCACCGGATCGACATAGAAGCCGCCTTCGGGGCAATAGAGCCCTTCGGGGGCGGGATAGAGCAGCGCATCAGGTCTCATGAAGCGAGAGATAGCGGGAAATGGGCGCGAGGCCAGAGGGGCTGGAAAAGCTCACGATCGAATGCGCCGCTCACGCCGGTGATCCTATCCCATCGAGGAAGGTGACCACCGCGGCGTTGAACTCGGCCGGCCGCTGCAGCGGCGCGAAATGGCTGACGCCCGGGAGATAGATCATCGCAGCGTCCGGAATGCTGCGGGCCAGATATTCGGCATGGTCGGGCTTGATGAATTCATCATGTTCGCCGAGCACGATGGCGACCGGCACGCGGATCCGGCCGAGGTCGGCCGCGTCATAATTCGGCTCCGTCCGCATCATCAGGCTGACCGCCTCGACAAAAGGATGGAAATCGTCCGGCGTGGCGGACAAGGCGGCATAATCGCTGGCGTGCCGGCTGAAGCATCGGTCGATGACCGGGGTCGGATGAAATTCCAGCGTGCCGCTCGGATCCATGTTGCAGGCGAAGAAAAAGACGCCCTCAACCCGCGACGGCGCCGTCATGGCCAGGATCAGAGCGATGCAAGCGCCGTCGCTCCAGCCGACGATCGCCGCCTTATCGATATGGAGTTCGTCCATGACGGCAAGCACGTCGGCAGCCATCAACTCATAGGCATAGGGCCTGATATCGCGGCTGCTTCTTCCGTGGCCGCGGCTGTCGATCAGCACGACGCGGCGGCGGCTCAGCAACAGTGCCGGGATCTGATAGCCCCAGTTGCCGCTATGGCCGAGGCCGCCATGCAACAGAATGACGGGAGGGCCGGCGCCGTAGCTCGCATACCAGATGCGGGCGCCGTCGTGCTCGACATGGCCTTCGACTGCTGCCGGCGGCAACGGGGCGGCGCCATGCGCTTGGAAATGGATGAGCTCGTCGTCTTGTGGTTCCATAGCGATCAGGCTCCCGTCCGGCAAATAGGCGATGGCATAGAAAAGCCGGAAAAGGGCCCAAGAACAACCGGAATCGCTTTCTAGCCCTTGTGCGTTCGATGCAACCGGAGGGGGATAAATCTTGGGCAGGAAGCTTCTCTATTGCGCGGCGGCAATCGCCGCTGCAGCCGCCGGCATCTACCTCAACAATACCAACCTGCTCGCAGAGCATCGGCCGGGAAAACCGGTGCTGCTCGCCCATCGCGGCATCGCCCAGCGGTTCGACGAAACCGATCTGAAGAACGATACCTGCACGGCCGCCCGCATGCTGCCGCCGAAACACGATTATCTCGAAAATACCATCCGCTCGATGCAGGCAGGCTTTGCAGCCGGCGCCGATATGGTCGAGATCGACGTGCATCCGACGACGGATGGGCAATTCGCCGTCTTTCACGACTGGACGCTCGACTGCCGCACCGACGGGCACGGCGTCACGCGCGAGCATTCGATGGCCGACATGAAGAAGCTCGACCTCGGCTATGGCTATACGGCCGATGGCGGCAAGACCTTTCCCTTTCGCGGCCAGGGCATCGGCATGATGCCGACGCTTGCCGAGGTGCTGACGACCTTTCCGGATCGGCGCTTCCTCATCAACGTCAAGAGCCGCGACCCTTCCGAGGGCGAAAAGCTCGCCGCCGTGCTCAACGGGCTTCCCGCCGCGCGACGGGCCAATATCACAGTCTATGGCGGCGACGAGCCGATCGACGCCGTGCGCCGGCTTTCGCCCGATATCAGGACCGCCTCGCGAAAGAGCCTGAAGGGCTGCCTGTTCGGCTATATCGGCTATGGCTGGAGCGGCGTGCTGCCGGACGCCTGCAAACATCGGATGATGCTGGTGCCGATCAATATCGCGCCGTGGCTCTGGGGCTGGCCGGACCGTTTTCTCAACCGGATGCAGGATGCCGGGACAGAGGTCTTCGTGCTCGGCCCCTATCGCGGCAGCGATTTTTCCAGCGGCATCGACGACCCCACGCAACTGGCACGGCTGCCACAGGACTATGCGGCGGGCATATGGACGAACGAGATCGAGGCGATCGGCAAGCTTGCAAAGTGAGGCTCGCTGAGAAATAGGGGCGAGACGTGTCCGAAGTGTCGGAGCTCACGCCGCTCTTGCTTGAACTGCAGCGGCTTCAACACGGTCGCGACCGTGCTTTTTCGCCGCGTAAAGCGCCCGGTCTGCGGCCGCTACCAATTCTGCCGGCGTCGCAAATCGATCCAAGATGTTCGCCACACCGATACTGACCGTCACGATCATTTTGCTGCTCTCACTGTGCGGGATTGCGCGCCGATGCAATGCCGAGCGCAGCATCTTGGCAAGCCGCACCGCGCCGTCCCTGTCCGTGCCGGGCAGCAGGATGGCGAACTCCTCCCCGCCAAATCGCGCCGCGAGGTCGCAGGGGCGCTTGGCAATCGACCTGAGGACCTCGCCGATCATCCTCAGGCAATTGTCTCCTTCGAGATGACCATAGGTATCGTTGTAGGCCTTGAAGTGATCGACATCGATCAGCAGCAGGCTGAGAGCGGATTCGGCCCGGCGGGCGCGGGCAAACTCTTCCGAGATCGCCTCGTTGAACACTCTGCGATTGGCAATACCGGTCAATGCGTCGGTGTCGGCCAGCCCTTTCATCTTCATGGCGAGCTGCGTCAGCCGTTCCTCGGAGTGCTTCATCGAGGTGATGTCGGAAACCACCACCAGGGCGGAGCCGTCGGCCGCCAAACGGGTGCGCTGCCTGAGCCAGCGTCCATCGAACATCGGTATGTCACTATCATGGGTCAGGAAAAGCTGGGCTGCTTCCGTCTCTATCCAATCCTCGCCGGCATCCGGGCCGACGTCGATCCGCTCACCGTTGCGCATAACGGCCTGCAGAATGTCGGTTATAGCAGCGCCGGGCCGTCTGGCATCGGCTGAACGGGGAAAGGCGGCGCGATACTGATCGTTGCAAAACACCAGCCGGCCCGCGGAATTGAACATGGCAAGCCCATCGGACATTTCCGTCATCGCCTGGGACAGCACGTTCTTGCTGTCGAGCGCTTCCTGAATGAGGCGCTTTTTCTCGGTGATATCGCGGGTCACGCCGGAAAGTCCGATCAGATCGCCGTGGCGGTTCCGCAACGGGACCTTCGACGTCATGAACCAGCGTTCCCGGCCATTCTCTTGGACGAGCGGTTCCTCGAAGTCGACGATGGGTTCGCCGGTGGCCATGATCTCCTGTTCGTGATCGAAGAACGCTTGCGCCATTTCGCTGGGATAGAGATCGAAATCCGTCAGGCCGACCATCTCCGAAGATTTGGTGCGGTCGTGGTTTCGCGCGACGTTGAGGTTGGTGACGACGAAGCGGCTATTCCGGTCTTTGACATAGTGGAAATCCGGCGCCTGGGTCAGCGCGGCCTTCAAGATATCCCGCTCGAGGGTAAAGGCATGGAAATAGGTAATGACGGATGCCGCGGCCAAGGTCGCGGCGAATTTCACGCCTATGACGGCAAGGCTGACAGTCGTGATATGCGACCAGCCACCTCGATGGAAAATGCTCATCACCAATGTGACCGCGGCCACCGTAACGGCACAAGCCAGAGCCTTTTTGACATCCGCCGAGCCCCTGCCAAACAGCAAGTGAACCGCCAGTCCAAACACGGATACCAGCATGATCGAGATCAGTGCCGGCTCGACACCGGCGCCACCCATGGAGATCCTCTGCACGGATGTGAGGGCGGCTGTCATCAGAACCGCCAGCGGACCGCCGTAGACTGCCGAGACCGCCAGCAAGGTCGAACGGAGATCGAGATAATAGCCGCTGTCGACCTCGACGGACAGCAGCATCGACAAGACTGCCCCAAGGCCCATCATCAAGCCGAAACCAAGTTCTGCCTGGACCTTCGACAGGCGGTAGAACTTGTAATGCAGGTGCATCCACACCGAAATGACGAGCGCAACCGCAGCCACATTTCCGATCAAGACTTGCCAGGGCACGACATATTCCTCTAATATTTACAGTTACTTAGTACAATTTCATCGATCAAAACGAATTGGCGGAAGACATCGTCGATTGGCGGTCGGTGTGCGGTCCCCTCAAAGAGTGCCAGCAGCGCTCCCACTGCGAGCTTGCGCTGGACGAGCAATCTGAAGATAAAATCCGGCAAATTCTTTAAGTATCCATTAACCCGGTCATTCACCCATACAGGCTCTTCGAGCCAATCAGGCAGAGGAGAAATGTGTCAATAAAATCAATCTGATATAAGCATTCGTTTCGAACGTATCGGTTCGATACAAGATTTGCCGCGGTGGATTTTCCATGCCGACATTGGCGATCTTTCACCGCTTTTGTGCCCGGAAGCCAGAAAGCGCCTTTACGATTTGTTAAGGGCTGGTTGTCTCGTAAGCGTACTTTTCCCGGCAGTTAAGGCCTTGTCTTTTTCTTCCGCTGCCACATGTTGCAGCGTCCTCCAACCGTGTAGAATCCACATCCGATCCGAGCGGATTCGCCCGGCACATTACAGCGTCCTTTGCACGTCTTTCGGACGCGCAAAGGACGCTGTAACACTTTGAATTGCTGCATCATTCTCTGTATCGATTGCGATTTGAGGAATGAGGCGGCCGTGGCCAAGCGCCCGGATGCGGCGGCTGATGGAGAAGACATGAAGCTCGAGGCCGAATTCAGTCGAATCGAGGAAGTCGCCGCAGGCTTCAACACGCATTACGAAGTGTTCAAATATATGAAGGGTCTCACGCAAGACCTTGGAATGAATGCCTTCCTGTTCATGACGCTGCCGACCGTCGACATCCTCGAAATCGGCGCGACGAAGATCATCACCAATTGGCCGGCGGAGATGGTGGATTTCTATGACGCCCATAATCTGATGATCGACAGCCCGGTCATCCGCCGGATGCTGAGATCGACCAGCCCGTTCAACTATGACGTCGAAGCGATCAATACCAATCGCGGCGAAGGCAAGAAGTCGACGGTCATCGAGCTGTTCAACCGATACGGCATGGAAAAAGGCGCCTATTTTCCCGTCCACGATGCCGCGGGCGGACGCGGCGCCATGTCGATTTCGGGGTCGCGGAATTTCAGCATGATCGAGATGGCGAAGCTGCTGTTCATCGCCACGCTGATCTACGACCGGCTCTCGCAGCTGACATTGAACGAGAAACACAAGCCCATCGAGTTTACGGCGAGCGAACTGGACTGCCTGAGGCTGACCGCCGGCGGCAGGAAGGGCAATGAAATTGCCAAACTTCTCGATCTCTCCGAAAATGCCGTGAACAATCACATCGGCAGCGCGATCAAGAAACTGGGATGCACCACGCGAACGCAGGCCGTCGTCAGCGCTCTGCGGCTCAATGTCATTCGCGTTTAGAAATCAAGGCGGCTGATTAGAGGCTGCGCGCCTTCAGCAATGCCGGGATCTCCTCCGGAGAGACGGGCTTGGAGAAGCGGTAGCCTTGCGCCTCCTCGCAATGCGCGTGGCGCAGGAAATCCATCTGGGCATCGGTTTCGACGCCTTCGGCCAGCACCGAAAGCTTCAGCGTCTGCGCCAGTGAAATGACGGCCGAGGCGATGGCGACGGCGGTCTTGTCGCCCGGCAGGGCCTCGACCAGCGAACGGTCCATCTTCAACCGGTCGAAGGGGAAGGTCTTCAGTGCCGCAAGGCTGGAATAGCCGGAGCCGAAATCGTCGATCGACAGGCGCACACCCAGCGCCCGCAGCGATTCCATCATGGCAAGCGCGCGCTCGGCATCCTGCATCACCACGCTTTCGGTGACCTCAAGCTCCAGCCAGCGCGACTGCAGCCGGTGGCGATCGAGCGCCTCGGCGACATGGGTGGCGAAATCCGGATCGGCGAACTGCTTGGCCGAGACGTTGACGGCGATCGTCAGCGGCGTCAGGCCCATATCCTGCCACTGGCGCGCCTGGCGGCAGGCCTCGTTCAGCACCCAGAGGCCAAGGGGGACGATCAGGCCGGTCTCTTCGGCGAGCGGAATGAAATTGACCGGCGGCACCCTGCCCTTGGCCGGATGGTTCCAACGCACCAGCGCCTCGAGCCCGGTGATGCGGCCGGTGGCGACATCGACCTGCGGCTGGTATTGCAGGAAGAGCTGGTCGCCGGTGATTGCCTGGTGCAGTTCCTCCTGTTCGCCAAGCGGCATTCCGACGGGCGTGCTGCCGCCCTCATGATGCTGCAATGTGTTGCGGCCGAGTTCCTTGGCGCGGTACATGGCGCGGTCGGCATTGGCGAGAAGCTCTTGCGAGGTGGCGCCATCGAACGGGAAGGCAGCAACGCCGATGCTGGCGGTGACGGTGAGCTCGCCATCCTCACCGCGGATCGGCCGGTTGATCGCCTTCTGCAGCTCGCGAAGGCGGCGCGTGATGCCGGCATCATGGCTCGACTGGTGGACGAGCACCACGAGGAATTCGTCGCCGCCGAGACGCACGACCATATCGGAGGCCCGCACGCTGTTGGCCATGCGGGCGGCAACCTCCTTCAGCACCTCGTCGCCGGCGGCATGGCCGCGGCCGTCATTGATATCCTTGAAATTGTCGAGATCGATATAGGCGACGGTCACCTTGCGGTTGTTGCGCCGGGCCTGGTCGAGGATATTGGCCAGCCGTTCTTTCAGGAAGGCGCGGTTCGGCAGGCCGGTGAGATCGTCATGATGGGCCATGAAATGGATGCGGTCATCGACGCGCTTGCGCTCGATGGCGATGCCGGCGATGTGGGTGGCGAGCGCCACCAGCGTCATCTCATGCTCGGTGGGACGGCGGACTTCCCTGGAATAGAGCGCAAAGGTGCCGAGCACGTTGTTCTGCGAGGTGGCGATTGGCGTCGACCAGCAGGAGCGGAAGCCGAACGGCGCAATCAGCGCGCGAAAATCCTCCCACAGCGGATCGACCATCACGTCCTCGACGATGACGGTCTGACCGCGCCATGCGGCGGTGCCGCAGGAGCCGACCTTGGGACCGATGGTGACGCCGTCGATCAGGCGGCTATAACCGCCGGGCAGATTGGGAGCGGCGCCGTGATAGAGCCTGGTGCCCTCGCTGTCGAGCAGCAGCACCGATCCGTCGATCCCCGTCAGCTGCGATTCGATCATCAGCACCAGCGCCTCGAGGATCATCGGCAACGGCTCGTTGCGGGCGATCATTTCGAGCAGTTTCGCCTGGCCGCGATGGAGATCCTCCTGAAGCTTGCGCTCGGTGATATCGCGGGACACGCCGATCAGACCGACGACCTCGCCGCGATCGTTGCGCAGCGGTATCTTCGAGGTCAGCCGGCATATCGGTCTTTTGCCGCCGGGAAGGATGTAGGATTCCTCCATGTCGATGCGGGCTTCGCCCGTCGCCATGATCTGCTGCTCGATATCGAAATGGTGGCGCGCCGTTTCGAAATCGAACAGGTCGAAATCGCGCTTGCCGGTGATCTGCGCCGCGCTCTGCACGCCGAGGCTGCTGGCGGTGACGGCATTGGCGAAGACAAAGCGGCTGTCACGATCCTTGACGTAGAGGAAATCCGGAAGCTCGTGGACGATTTCCTTGAGGCGCAGGTTCTCGATGCCCTCGGAAAGATGATGGGCGGTCGATGCCATCATCGCCTCCGTCGCGGCGACGATGCGCCGCGTTTCGGCTGTCAGGGCATCGGTCGATTCCCATCGCCTGGCACTCGGTTCGTGCATAACGCCATTCTCCCCCGCGGCCGAAGGCCGTATCCCGCCCTTGTCATCGTAGAATTTCCCTTCAAAGTAGTCCTCATTTCCTTCGGCTTGCTTAAATGAAAGGGTGAACAAGACGACAATATAAGCGGCGATATCCTGCCGTCGGCGGCGACTACATCTGCAATTTCGCTCGCCTCTGCCAAGCTTGTACCAAAAGAATACATGCCCACCTGGCACGTTTCCTGCTACGGGCGCGTTATGACAGGAGTGCGCCGAATGCCTTCACGCCGCGATATGCTTCTCTTTCTCGCTGCCTCGGCGGTGGCGGGAGGGGCATCGCGCGCCCTTGCCTCGCCGCTGACGGCCGCCGCCCAGCCCGATCTGCGCGGTGCGATCGACGCGGTGGAATATCGCGCCGTTCCCGAAAGCGGCGACCGCAAGACCCGCAACCTTGAGCAGATGATCGAACGGGCGGCGCGCGAGAACGTGCCGGTCTTCCTGCCGCCCGGCACCTACCGGATCTCCAATCTCACCCTGCCCGACAATACCCGCATCACTGGCGTGCCCGGCGCCTCGCGGATCGTCTACACCGGCGAAGGCCACCTGTTTTCGGCCGAAAACGTGCGCCGCATCGAGCTTTCCAATCTCGTCATCGACGGCGGCAATCGCTGGCTTGGCGATTACGCCGGCGCGCTGCTGCAATTTACCGGCGTCGACGAGGTGCTGATCGACAATTGCGAGATCGGCGGCAGCCGCAAACACGGCCTGCAACTGGAGCGCTGCGGCGGACGGATCGAGCGCAGCCGCATTTCGGGTGCGGCCCAATCCGGGCTTTACGCGGTGGAATCGGCAAATCTTTCGGTCACCGGCAACACGGTCTCGGATTGCGGCAATGGCGGCATCCTGGTGCATCGCTGGAAGAAGGCGGAGGACGGCACCGTCGTTTCCGGCAACCGCATCTCCAACATCCGCGCCAATGACGGCGGCACCGGCGAAAACGGCAACGGCATCAATATCTTCCGCGCCGATGGCGTGATGGTGACGAATAACCATATCTCCGACTGTGCCTTCACGGCGATCCGCGCCAATTCCGCCTCGAACATCCAGATCAACAGCAACCAGTGCCGGCGCTCCGGCGAGACGGCGATCTATGTCGAATTCGCCTTCGAGGGCGCCGTGGTTTCCGCCAATATGATCGACGGTGCGGCAAACGGCATTTCGATCGCCAATTTCGACGAAGGCGGCCGGCTGGCGAGCGTCACCGGCAACGTCGTGCGCAACCTCACGCTGAAAGGCCCCTACACCCACGAGGTCGGTTTCGGCATCGGCATCGCGGCGGAGGCCGATACGCTGATTTCCGGCAATGTGATCGAGGGCGCGCCGCGCTGGGGTCTGCAGATCGGCTGGGGTCCGTATCTGCGCAACGTCGTTGTCACAGGCAATGTGGTGCGCAAGGCGCCCGTGGGATGCGCCGTCTCGGTGGCCGACGGCGCCGGCACCGCCGTCATCACCGACAACATCTTCCAGGAGACCACAGAAGGCGCAGTTTTAGGCTTCCAGTGGGAGAAGAAAGTCTCCGCCGAGATGGCTGGCGGCGGCTCGCCTTATGCGCAACTGACCGTCGAGCGCAACCGGGTCTCGTGACCGTTTAGACAATTCCCGGCAAAAGCGCTTCGCGCCTTGCCTGGCAAAACCGCGATACACTTTGCTGGCGTTGCCGAGGCCATCAAAAGCTTTCATCATCCCATCAGCCACAGGGACTTTTCCCACGCCGATCCGGCATTTACGCTCCCGCGAACAATATCGAGGGGATACGTTCATGCTGACAATCTACGGGGTCTATCGGTCGCGCGCTTCCCGCGTCTATTGGATGGCGGAGGAGCTTGGGCTCGAATTCCGCTCGGTGCCGGTGCTGCAGGCAAGGCGGCTTGCAGATCCGCTGGCGGAGGATGCGCCGCTCAACACGCGTTCGCCTGAATTCATCGCCGTCAATCCGATGGGGCAGATCCCCAGCATTCGGGACGGCGATCTCGTCATGCACGAGTCGCTGGCGATCAATCTCTACCTCGGCCGCAAAAACGGCGGGCCGCTTTCCGGTCAAACCGTCGAAGAAGACGGATTGTTGACGATGTGGACGGTCTGGGCGGCGGCAGAGGTCGAGCCGCATACGGTGCGGATCGTGCTCACCTATGATAATGGGCTTGAAAACAGCGAAGGCGGCAAAGAGACGATCGCCGTCGCCTGCCGCTCGCTGCGCAGGCCGCTAAAAGTTCTCGAAGGCCATCTTGCCGGCCGGCCATGGATCGTCGGCGACCGCTTCACCGTCGCTGACCTCAACCTCGCCGAAGTGCTGCGCTACGCCCAGAGCGAGGAGGCGCTGTTCCAGGCACATCCGAATATCAAAGCCTGGATCGAGCGCTGCCAATCCCGCCCGGCCTACAAGGCGATGCAGGCGACCCGCGGCAAAGAGCCGATCGAGGTGTGAGGACTACCGGAAGAGAGCCAGTGTGCCGGCCATTTCCTCGCGGATCCAGGCCTTGAAATCCTTGACCTTCTTCGGCTCGCGCACGCCTTCGGCGGTGACGAAATAGTGGCCGAAGCCGGTCGGCGCGCGAATGCCGAAGGGGGCGGCGAGCCGGCCTTCGGCAAGCGCGAAGGCGGCCAGGGTCTGCCAGGCGAGCATGACGCCCTGGCCGGCGATCGCCGCATCAAGGCAGAGCGAGGCATCGTTGAAGACGTGGCGGGTCGAAAGCGTCGCACCCGATAGCCCGGCCTCGCGCATCCAGACCTCCCAGGTGAACATGGCATGGCCATCGATGATGGCGGGCAGTTCGAGGATATCGGCGGGCTCTTTCAATTTCGCCGCCATCTCGGGCGAACAGACGGGAAAGACCTGCTGCTCAAGGAGCAGTTCGGCCTTCACGTCAGGCCATTTGCCGTTGCCGACGCGGATGCCGATATCGACGTCGCAGAGCGCCGGGCTGACGAGGTTGGTGGTCGCATCCAGCCGCAGCTTGATGTCTGGGTGGCGCTCGGCGAAGCGATCGAGCCGGCAGACCAGCCAGCGGGCGGCGAAAACCGGCGCCACCGATATGGTCAGGATGGTATCGTCCTTGCGGTTGGCGATCGACACCGCCGCCGAAAGCCGGGCGAAACCCTCGTCCAGCGCCAGGAGAACCGGCCGGCCGGCTTCGGTGACGATCATTCCCCGGGCGGTGCGCTCGAAGATCACCTGGCCGAGTTGGGCTTCGGCCTTGATGACCTGCTGGCTGACGGCGCCGACCGAGACGCCGAGTTCCTCGGCGGCAGCCTGGAGCGAGCCGAGACGGCCGACGGTTTCCAGCGCCCGCAGTCCGTTGAGATGGACGGTATTCAGGTTCTTCATATAGTTTTTCTATAACGGCTCCGCTTTAATCTCAATTGAAATTCTGCCTGGAGAGGCCGACATTGCAAGCATAGGCAATCCATTCGAACTCAGTGCGTGAGGCGGACAAGATAGTTCAGCAGGCGGAAGCCACTTTGCGATCATCCTTCTACGCCACCGAAGAAAGCGAGGCCTGCCATGTCATTGCTGAAGTTTTTCTTGAGACCTGCCCTTGCCGCGGCAAGTGCAGACATTGTCCCGGCCTGGAAGGACGATCCGTTGCGGCATCCCGAGGTCGAACGCATGTCGATGCGCGAAATTGCCGATCTGCCGCTCGGGATACAGGCGGGCTTTCCCAAAGAGGCCAAGCCGCCGCTGGCGAAATGCGCATGAAAACGTGGTAGGTTCGCCCCGGCAGAAAGGGCGGAACCATGGCCGGTGATGTCGATGCGATCTTCGAACGGCTGAAGCGGCTGACGGCGGAAGCCGGGCTGCCCGATGTCGAGGAGAGCACCTCCTATGGCAATCCGGCGCTGAAGGTCGGCGGCAAGAGTTTTGTGGCGGTGAAGAACGCCGAGACGATCGTCATCTCGATTTCGCTCGACGACAAGGACCACCTGCTGGAGATGGCGCCCGACGTCTATTTCCAAACCGATCATTATGTCGGCTGGCCGCATCTGCCGGTGCGCGCCGCCATGATCGGCGACGCGGAATTGCGGTTGCGGCTGATCGGCGCCTGGCTGTTCCGGGCGCCGAAGAAGCTTGCTGCCCGCTATCAGGCCCGATCGTAGGCCAGCGCCCGCTGGACGGCGGGGCGCTGCAGCATGCGGGCGTGATGGTCGCTCGCCTTTTCGAAGCGGGTGGGATCGACGCCGTCGGACGGCAGCCAGTCGGTCATGACGAAAAGATAGGGATCGGCGATCGAATAGGCCTCGCCCATCACCCATGGGCCTTTAAACATCGTCTGGTCGATCAGCATGAAGCAATCGGCCATGTTTTGCGGCACTTTCGCCTTCATCGCTTCGATGGCGGCCGGCTCGTCGGCCCAGCGGGAGCCGCGCGGGCGATGGGCATGGTTCACATGCACGGTCGAGCAGATATAGCTGTTGAAGGACTGGAGCCTGGCCAATTCGAAGACATCGTCAAGCGGCGCCAGCTTGGCGGCCGGGGCGCTCTGGGCGATATAAGCCAGGATCGCCGGCGTTTCCGTCAGCACGCCGCGATCGGTGACAAGTGCCGGCACACGGCCCTTCGGGTTGATCTTCAAATAGTCCGGCGAACGCTGCTCGCCATCGCGCAGGCTGATCTTCTTTACGCCGAAGGCCAGGCCGGATTCTTCCAGGGCAATAAGGCTTGCGAGCGCACAGGTTCCCGGCGCGTAATACAGTGTCAGCATGTTCGACTCCCTTTCGGCGAGGGTTATAGCGTAGCGGTGGGTGCGCCGGAACTGGGGGGATTGGGTTTTGATCCTCCATCGGGACAAGGGTGGGTGCGAGTGTGAGGGCATGATCGATGTGCCGTGCCGCGCCCCTCATCCGGCTGCCGCCCCCTTCTCCCCGCGGGCGGGGCGAAGGGGGATAGCCGCAACCTCTCGGTTCCTCGCTCACCTCTCGCAGGGCACGTCCCCTCGCCCCGTTTTTACGGGGGTCCGAAGGATGGGGCGAGACGAGTGGCTCGACCCCGGTAAGGTTAGGGTGAGGGGCAGATCCTGCACGTCAAATCGCCTTGTCAGCTAACGCAACCAGGCCCACCCTCACCCGCAGCCCGGCACATCCTCCAGCCGGTGCCAGACGGGGATGCCGCGCTCCCTGGCGATGCGCACGTCGTTATCAGCCCCCTTGGAATCGCCCGGCAGGCGCAGCACGCCCTCGCAGAGCTGCAGCAGCCGGCCGGCGACCGGGTGGAAGATTTCTTCGTAGAGCGCGTCGCCGACCGAGCGGCCGCCGGCAGCGTGCCAGATCGGCAGGGCCACCCATTCGCCGATCATCGGCACGTGGCCGGCTGCAAACAGCGCGTGCGAGGGTTCTTCCAGCCGCTTCAGGTTGGCGGCCATCTTCTCCGGGTCGTCGCCCGTTCCGGACCGGTAAGGCCCGGCAATCAAAATCAACATGATCCACTCCATTCGCCCCGCCTATGCAGGAGCACTCCCGGCCTCATGCACGGGATGTCGTGAAAATGCACGATATTTCTTGAATGTCGAGTCACTTCGTGTAATATCGGGTGATTATGTTTAACTTCGTGCAGAGAGCCGATGCTGACGACGCAACGCAAGACCCTCATTCTCGATATCCTGCGCCGTGACGGACAGGTGATCGCCAAGCGTGTCGCCGAGGATTTCGCGCTTTCGGAGGACACGATTCGCCGCGATCTCCGGGAAATGGCGGCGGAGGGGCTGTTGAAACGGGTGCACGGCGGGGCGATGCCGCTGGCGCCCGACCTGCCTGATTTCACCGCCCGGCGCAGCGTCTCGTCGCAGATCAAGGCGCGGCTGGGGGCCGCGGCGGCAGCGATGGTCAGGCCGGGACAGATGATCTTCCTCGACGGCGGCACGACGACGGCGGAGATCGCCAGGCACTTGCCGCGCGACATGCCGCTGACGGTGGCGACCCACAGCCCGACCATCGCCGCCGAACTGGAGCACCACCCCACAGCCGAGGTGATCCTCACCGGCGGACGGCTCTACAAACATTCGATGGTGGCGACCGGCGCGGCGGCGATGGCGGCAATCTCGCAGCTCCGCCCCGATCTTTTCTTCCTCGGCGTCACCGCCGCTCACCCCGTGCACGGGCTTTCCACCGGCGATTTCGAGGAAGCGGCGATCAAGCGGCATATCGCCCACTGCGCGGCCGAAACCCATGTGCTGCTGACCGAGGAGAAGTTCGACCTCGTCTCGCCCTGCCCGGTGCTCGGCATTTCCGAGGTGGCGGGGCTGATCGTGCCGATGGAGATGACGGCCGAGCGGCTGAAACCCTATCGCGATCTCAACGGCGCGATCGCCGCAGCATGATGGCCCTGCGCGAGGGTTGTTGCCGCGCCGTGGTGTGCGGCAGCAGGCTGGCGGCAAGAGCCGCGATGAAGGCCGCCAGCACGGCATAGGCCGGCGCCATGCTGCCGGTTCCAAGGGTGAGCACCGTCTGCAGATATGGCTGTGCCAGCGCGATGACGACGGCAAGCGCCGGCATGTCGAGCAGTGTCCCGGCAATCCGCGACAGCTCCGACATGAAGGCTGCGCCAGCAAGCGCGCCGTAGACCGCCGTCAGGCGGATTGTGCGGCGCAACGGCACCGAGGCGGCAAGCGGCAGCGTGTCGCCATCCTCGAGCACAAGCGTGAGATAGGCGACGAAAGCCGCCAGAAACAGGAAGGCGACGGGCAGTGCGGCGAGGGTGGCGGGTTGCGTCAGAGCCGCCGCATCCGCGGCCAGGAAGAGAAGGATCGGCGTGGAGGCGACGAACCAGACGGTGACAACAGGCCCCCAGAACCAGATGAGCGAGAGCCTGTGAAGACGCAGCAGCGTGGCGACAAAGAGAATGCCGATCGCGGTCCAGATGCAGGCGGGTTTGAGCAAGCCCGATATCAGCCGGAGGGTCGGCTGGCAGGCGCCGGCCATTTCTCCGCAGCCGGACAGCTGGATGGTGAGCCAAGTGATATAATCGAGGCTCAGCGCGGCGAATAGGAAGATGCCGATCCCCATCAGCATCCACCAGAGATAGCGGCCTGCAAACATGCCCTGCCCTCATGGCTTCCAGGACTGTGCTCACGCCGCCGCGAAGGGGTGCATCCGCGATCGCGGGACGTACCCTTTTATATTAGGTAATTCTTATTTTTCTAATAACTTATATATGCAGAGCCACGCTCATCCGGCCAAGGCGGAGGTGACCCTGACATCGCCGACATGGATGCCGTTCCAATTGCGCATCGGCAATGCGGCATGGGCCATCAGGCCCGCATGCACCTCGCTCTCCGTCTCGAAGAAACGGGCGAGCGTCGCCGCCACCATGGCTTCGGCAGCACGGGTCGTGCCGTCCTCGCATTTGAGCGCGACGGCGATGCCCTTTTCCGGGATCGCCGCACAGAAGACACCCTCGGCGCCGGTTTTGACGAAGATGCGGCCGGGGGCGATCTGCATCAACTCCGTGCAGGCGCGGCCGGAACCGGCGACATAGAAGGGCTCGGCCATGCAGGCTTCGATCAGCCGGCGGGACGCCTTGGCGCGTAGAGGTTCCAGGCCGGTGCCGGTCACCATTTTGGCAAAACCGTGGGCGAGACTGCGCAGCGGCACGGCATAGGTTGGAATGGAGCAGCCATCGGTGCCGCAGCTTTCCGCTCCGAGCACGGCGCCGGTCAGGCTTTCCATCGCCGCGCGGATTTCGACCTGCAGCGGGTGCTGGTAGCCGACATAGCCCTTCGGATCGATATCCTGATGGCAGCAGGCGCAGATAAAGCCCGCATGTTTTCCCGAGCAATTGTTGTGCAGCGCGGTCGGCGCATCGAGCGTGCGGGCCTGATGGATCAGGACCTTCTGACTCATCGACCAATGGGCGCCGCATTCCAGCGCCTCGGCATCGCGACCGGCCCGCGACAGCATCGAAGCGGCCAGCGCCACATGCGCGTCCTCGCCATTATGCGAGGCGCAGGCCAGCGCCAATTCCTTGTCGCCGAAGCCATAGGCATCGGCAGCACCACTCTCGACCAGCGGCAGCGCCTGCATCGCCTTGCAGGACGAGCGCGGGAAGATGGCGGCCTCGATGTCGCCCAGCGAAAGGACAAGCTTGCCGTCACCATCAACGACCGCCACCGCGCCGCGATGGCGGCTTTCAACGAGCAGGCCGCGGGTGACTTCGACGGTGACGGGATTGGACAAAGGCTCTCATCCGGATGCTGGCGGGGTTGCGCAGTCCATAACGCGTCACGCGGCGAAAGCCAACGGGGTTGACGTTTTGCCCGGGTTTAGGTGGCTAGGCGGGTGCCTGCTGATAGTGCCGGCCCTATATGTGGCTGGACGTCACCGCTGCAGCGGAAGTGCGCCTTCCCGTTGGCCGCGCTCCCCAACCTCCATTATCCCTTGAGTTTAGACGCCTCGAGACGATATGCCTTGCAATCCAGCTTTCACAATCCGAGGAATTGTTTTTGCAATCGGGCATATCTATCACCGAGTCCACATTGCTGGCACTTTTCACGATTGTCTCTCTGAGCTTGGCGTGTTGGCTGGCGCGCCGGCCCGCAAAGACGAGCGTTGGAATCACCCTTGGAGTCCTTCTAGGGCTGGCATTGATAATCATCACATCAACTCTGGTCGGATTTTTGGGAAATGTTCTTCCATTCGGGCAAATCGACTTCTGGCTCTCCAATCTGCTCGCGAAATTCTAAAATAGGCGTTCAGCCCTGTTGCGGGCTTGGACGGCGATCACATCCCCCAAACATTCATCACATGAATTGACCGAAGCGATCTAAAACTATCGTTTCTCTGATAGGTCCGGTGCAGCTAAGAGCTGTGCATCAGGAACCGCGCCATGCCCTCTACTTTTTCCTTGATCCTTCGTGACAACAGGATCCGCATCCCGGCGGTAACGCTCGTCGCGCTCGCCTTCACCTATGCCTCGACCGTGCCCTACCAGTCGATCATCGGGATCAATGAACTGGGCTTGAGCAACGGCGCCTATTCGGCGCTGGTGTTCTTCTCGGCGATCGTCAACGTCACGACGAGCCTGACGCTCGGCATCTGGTCGGACAGGCTGAAAGAGCGGCGGCCGCTGGTGCTGGGGCTTTCCGTCGCCGGCATGCTCGGCTTCGGGTCGATCGCGATCATCCACAGTCCCGCAGTCTTCATCTTCTCCACGCTGTTGCTGGTGCCGATGAGCAACTCCACCTATTCGCTGCTGTTTGCCAGCCTGCGCGCCAGAACCAACCAGATGGAGCGCGGCCAGGGTGCGGCGATCACCGCGACGGTGCGGGCACTCTATTCCGGCTCATGGGCGCTGGCGCCGGGGATGATCGGCCTTGCTCTCGTCAGTTCGCCGTCGATGACGCCGGCCTATGGGATCGCGGCGCTGGCAAGCTGCACCTGCTTCTGCCTGTATTTCTTCTTCGCGCCCGGAAATGGTGCCGCCGGCCCTGCCCCCGATCATGTCGGCTTCCTTGCGTCGCTGAAGCGGATCTTTGAGCCTTATGTGCTGTCGCGGGTCATCGTCATGTCGATGCTGTTCGGGCTGCAGCGGCTGAACGGCATGCTCTCGCCGCTGATCATCACCCATGCGGCCGGCGGCACCGTGGTCGATGTCGGCTTCATGGCCGGGCTGACGGCCTTTCTCGAAATGCCGTTCATGGTGATGTGGGGTTTGACGCAGCGCCGCTTCCGGACCGTGCACGTGCTCGCCTTCGGCGCGCTGATCTACTGCGTCTATCTCTCGCTGCTCGGCTTTGCGTCCGCGCGCTGGCACATCTATGCGCTGCTGCTGGTCAATGCCTGCGGGGTGGCAGCGATCCTCAGCGTGCCGATCACCTATCTGCAGGACCTGATCGCCGATCGGCCGGGGCTCGGAAGCTCGCTGAACTCGCTGAACACCTTCATCGGGGTTGGCATCAGCGCCGGCCTCTTCGCCTTCGGCACCGCGATCACCGATTATTCCGGCACCGCTTTCGTCGGTGCGGTCGCGGGTCTGGCGTCGATCGGCGCCCTGCTCTATCTCGAAAGCAGCAAGCGTCAGGCGCGGCAGCCGGCATGAAGTGCGACGTTCCGAACAATCCGCCTCAACGCGGCGTGATGCGATAGGCGCAGCGGCGGGCGCCGAGGAGGATGTGTTCGCTGCGCTCGACATCGGCGCCAAGGACGGTGCGGAAGGTTTCGAGTTCGGAGCGGCAGAAGCCGGCGCAGGCGGTGGCGGCGGCGCAGATCGGGCAATGGTTTTCGACCAGCATGTAGGCGCCGTCCGCCTCCTGCCAATGATCGGCCATATAGCCTTCGCGGGTGCGGATGCCGGCGAGCCCTTCGACGCGGGCAGCAAGGTCGCCGGCAGTCTCCAGCTCTTTCCGATAGCGCTGCAGCGTCTCGGCCTCGCGGGCGGAGATGACGGTATCGAGGGCTGCGGGTCCGAGCTGTTCGACCAGCGTGCCGAGCAGGTTTGCCGTCAATTCGGCGTGGCCATCGGGAAACTGGCGGTTGCCGGCGGCTGTGAGCTGCCAGAGCTGGCGCGGCCGGCCCCTGCCGGTGGCGGCTGTTGTGACCGGTTCCACCAGCCCCTCCTCCGCCATCTTCGAAAGCTGCTGGCGGGCGGCCTCGCCTGAGATGCCGAGCGCATCGCCGATCGCGGCGGCGAGCTGCGGGCCGTCGGTTTTGATCAGGATCAGAATGCGGTTGGCAGGGGACTGGCGCATATTTTTCCAAGTCAAGTCTTGTTTAATTCGAGACAGCATGCAATTTTCCAATTTATAACTTGGAAAATAATCCTTCGCCAGTCAAAATCTCGGGGATTCTCCCATGTCGAATATCGACCAGACCGCAGCCCTCCCGAATCCCGGCTCCGTCTTTCGCCTGTTCCTGCCCGAGCACCTGCCGGCAACGCTGATGCTGGCCGGCGGCGTGATGCTTTATGCCGTCGAGAGTTACATCATGGCGACGATCGCGCCTTCGATCGTGCGCGATATCGGCGGGCTCGCGCTGTTTTCCTGGGTCACCAGCCTGTTCGTGGCGGCTGCCGTGCTTGGCTCGATCTTCGTCGCCATGCGGCCGCGAGGGATCGGGCTTCGCACCGTCTATGTGATCGCAGCACTGGTATTCGGCGTCGGCAGCCTGATTGCCGCAGCCGCCCCCTCGATGCCGGTGGTGCTGATCGGACGCGCCGTCCAGGGTCTGGGAACCGGGGCACTGGCCGCGCTCGGCTATGCCTTCATCCGCTTCGTCTATCCCGAGCCGCTCTGGCCGAAGGCCTCGACGCTCTATGCGGCGATCTGGGGTGTGGCGACCGTCATCGGGCCGACGCTCGGTGGTTTCTTTTCGTCCGGCAGCAGCTGGCGCTACGCCTTCATCGTCCTCGTGCCGCTCGGCCTGCTGATGGCGGCGCTGGCGCCGCGGCTGTTGCCCGAAGTCGAGGACGATCGCGAGCAGGCGAAAACCCCGGTTGCGCAGATCGGGCTGCTGCTGGCGGCCGTGCTGATGGTCAGCGCCGCCGGCGCGATCGAGACGACGGGCGCGAGAGGAGCGCTGATTGCCGCCGCAGTCGTCGCCGTCGCCGGCATGTTTCTCATCGAGAGGCGAAGCGCGAACCGGCTGCTGCCCTCCGGCGCTGTCAGCCTGTCCCGGCCGATTGCACGGGTCTATCTGACGATGTTCGCCCTGACCGTCGTGCTGGTCAGCGACGTCTTCATTCCCTATTTCCTGCAGACGCTGCATGGGGTGACGCCACTCCTATCGGGTTATCTGGTGGCGCTGGTCGCCCTCGGCTGGACATTCGCGGCCTTCCTCAGCGGCTCGCTAACCGGCGGCCGAGCCCATGCGGCGATCGTCATCGGCGCTCTCCTCGAGGCGGCGGCGACCGCGTTGCTCGCCGTCTTCCTCGGCAGCGACAATCCGGAAGGGCACCTGCTCCTCATCGTGCCGGCGGCAATCGGCATGTTCATGATGGGCTTCGGCATCGGTCTCGGCTGGGCGCATCTCGTCGCCATGGTCCTGAGGCTCGTTGCCGACAATGAGCAGGACAAGGCCTCTTCGGCGATCCCGACGATGAGTTCGCTCGGCGGGGCTTTCGGCGCGGCCTTCTCAGGGGTCATTGCCAATGGCGCCGGCCTCGTCGATCCGGGCGGTATTGCCGGCAGCATCTCGGCGGCCCACTGGCTCTATCTGCTGATGGCGCTGCCCGGCATCGTCGCGATTGCGGCGGCGATGACGCTGAGAGACCGCCGGAATTGAGAGAGGCGCCTCGGGTTTGGGGCGCCTTTTCACAATTGAACGCTGCGCCTTGTCCACTAACCTCGGACGGTGAGCACGATCTTGCCGATATGGTTGCCGTCCTCCATCAGGCGATGCGCCTCGACGACCTCTTCGAAGGCGAAGACCTTGTGGATGACCGGGGCGACGGTGCCGGCTTCGAGCAGCGGCCAGACCTCCGACAGCAGGTCGTCGCGGATGGCGCGTTTTTCCTCGGCCGTGCGCGGGCGCATGGTGGAGCCGGTGACCGTCAGTCGCTTGACCATGATCGGCGAGAGATTGACCTTTTCGGCGATCGCGCCGCCGAGGAAGGCGATGATCGACAGGCAGCCGTCCCTGGCGAGCGAGGCGAGGTTGCGCTCGAAATAGGCTGCACCGATCATGTCGAGGATGATGTCGACGCCCTCACCGGTCTCGGCCTTAATGACCGCGGCGAAATCCTCGCTCCGGTAGTTGATCGCGCGCTTGGCGCCCAGCCTTTCGCAGGCCTCGCATTTCTCCTTCGAACCTGCCGTCGCGTAGACTTCGGCGCCGAAGGCGCGGGCAAGCTGGATCGCCGTGGTGCCAATGCCGCTCGTGCCGCCATGGATCAGCACGCTCTCGCCTTCCGTCAGTCCGGCCATCTGGAAGAGATTGGCCCAGACGGTGAAGAAGGTCTCGGGAAGAGCCGCCGCCTTGACCGCGTCATAGCCTTTGGGAAAGGGCAGGATCTGGCCTGCCGGCAGCAGGCAATATTCGGCGTAGGCGCCGCCATTGGCAAGGCCGCAGACCTTGTCGCCCACGGCGTAGCCGGTGACGCCTGGGCCGATCGCGACGATTTCGCCGGCAAGTTCCAGGCCGAGGATCGGGCTCGCACCCTTGGGCGGGGGATAGCTGCCCTGGCGCTGGGCGATATCCGGACGGTTTACGCCGATCGCCTCGGCGCGCACGAGAATCTCACCTTCACCAGGCACCGGCAGCGGGCGTTTGCCGATCACCATCACCTCCGGCCCGCCGAAAGACGGCAGATCGACGAAGTGCATTTCCTGAGGCAGTGACATGTCGCGGCCCTCCTGATCCCGAATGTTCGGAATAGATCAGCCCCGGAGGCTTGGGAAGGCTGGAAGTGGCAAGGGCGTCAATTCGCCTCGGCCACTGCATCAGTGCTACAGCGTCCTTTGCGCGTCTAGAAAGACGCGCGGCGCTGTAGGAGGTGGAAGACGAGCCCTTCCTCGCTTTCCTTGGCGGCCGACTTGATGATGGCGATCTCGGCGCTGACGCGGTTGATATCGTCGATGACGAGGCCTTCCGGCAGTTCGATAACGCCGATCGAGCAGCGCATCAGCGGAAACAGGGCTTCGGCGCCGGTGCGGTCGTGACCGAGGATGCGGCCGGCGGCCCGGTCCTCGTCGGAATAGAGATCGCGCACATCGTCGTGGAAATCGCTGATCAGCCGGTCGAGGATCTCCTTCAACTCCTCCTCGGTCCAGCCGACGACGCCGATGAAGAAATCGTCGCCGCCGACATGGCCGAGGAAATGGCGCTCGGCGAAGAAATAGCGGCGCATCAGCGCGGCAAACAGCGAGATCGCGTGGTCGCCGAGATGGAAGCCGTAGGCATCGTTGAACGGCTTGAAATTGTCGAAGTCGCAATAGCAGAAGTGGCGGACCTCATCGCCGTCGCGGCCGGACTGGCGCATGAAATCGCGGATGGCGCGATTGCCCGGCAGGCCGGTCAGCGGGTTCTGGTCCTGGGCGGTCTTCAACTGCTTCTCGTTGATGACCTTGATCAGCGAGGCGGCGGAGACGACGCCGGCATAACGCATATTGTCGGTCAGGATCAGGCAGTTGCTGCCTTCCATATTGGCGAAGATCGCCATCAGCCGCTCGGCATCGCTGTCGAGGCCGACGATCGGCGCCATCTCGACGAAATGCGAGATGGAGCGCTCATACATCTTGTTCTTCAGGAGATCGCGGCCGAAGGGCTGGTAAATATATTCCTTGAGGTGATGCTCGTGGATGATGCCGCGCGGCTCGTCATTGGCATTCAGAACCGGAAAGAAGGCCTGGCGCGGATTGCGGCGGAAGAGTTCAAAGACGCTGTCAATGCTGTCATTCTCATAAACCGTCGGCAACAGTTCGATCTGCTTGCGGATGAGGATTTCGTCGAGCGATTGGCTGCCCCGCTTGCTCTTGCCGAGCTCCTGCAGATGCGGGAATGACGGCGTCAGCTCCGATATATGCGTCGTCGGGCGGGAGATGAACCAGCCCTGGACGAGGTCGACGCCGTATTCGCGGCAGGCGATGAATTCGGCCTCGGTCTCGATGCCTTCGGCGATGACACGGGTGCCGAGCACATGGGCGATGTTGACGATGCTCTTCAACAGATGGCGCTTGCGCGGGCTGCGGTCGATCTCGGCGACGAAATGTCGATCGATCTTCAGGTAATCGACGGCATAATCGCAGAGCAGCTTCATCTCGCCGTGACCGACGCCGAAATCGTCGATCGCCAGCTTGAAACCGGCCTTGCGCAGCCTGGACACCAGGGCGGAAAATTCCGGCACGCTGGTATTGTCGAAACGCTCGGAGAATTCGAAGCAGACTGAGGATGGCGGAATATTGGCCTTGCGCAGATGCTGCAGCAGGTTCTCGACCAGGCGTTCGCCATGCGGGATCAGCCGGACGTCGAGATTAAGGAACAGCGTGGAGGTCGCAAAATTCGACAGCGTGGCGAATTTGGCGAGCGCCCGGCTGGCGAGCATCTGTTCGAGCTGCAGCAGCTGGCCGAGCTGATGGGCCTCGTCGAGGAGTTCGACCGGCGTGTCGTAGCCGATGCGTTCCTGGCCGCGCATCAGGGATTCATAACCGAAGACCGTGCCGGTGCCGGCCTCGACGATCGGCTGGAAGGCGTTCTCGACCACGAGCTTGGCAAGCGTGATGATTTGATCGCTGGCGTAGCGGCGCAGAACACCCGGCTCGACGGTAGCAACCAAAGACATGTCGGTCTTCACGTGGCCGGTCTTCATTGTGGCGCATCTCCACTGTGACTTGTTCTTTTCGTCCGGAACATGCCGCAGAAGGATCAACGAACTCTTTCGCCAGTGTGAAGGTTTTATGAAACGCGCAGAGACTCGCCGCGCGTTCCGCGTTTATTCAATTTTCAAATGCAATCAAATGCTTGCTCAGGCGGAACGACGGCGCTCCGCCTCGTGATCGGCGAACATGTCGGCGACGCATCTGCCGCCGGATGGAGCGCCCTCATCGTCGAGGACATCGTCCCGGAATTCGTTGAGCTTGCGGGCGGTATCCCACAGGCGCAGCGCTTCGCGGACGACCTCGCTGCTCGAGGCATAGCCGCCATTGTCGACGGCGGCGCGGATACCCGCTGCCTGTTGCGGAGAGATGGATACGGTGACCATCGGCATGAACTTCCTCCCTTTTCTGATCAGGCAGAACCCTGCCTCTGGGGGACGCATGACCATTTTCAGCATTCTCGGCGATACCAGCCGGTGCCTTGGTGCATTCGCACGTAGCCGATCCTCTGTCTTTGGACCGGCATTAACCCTTAAAGTCTAATCCCCTGTCATCCCCTTGTCAAAAAGAACGGTCGGAAAGCGACGCCGGAGCATCACTTTCCACAGCCCCACTGCGGATGCCGATGCCGAAGGCAATCATCGTCCAACCCTGGATAATGAGGTCGGCGGCTAGGAACAGGCCGAGGATCCAGAGACTGTTCACCGGCCAGCCAAGCGCAATGACGAAACCGGCAAGGGCGGTGATGACGCCGCTTGCGACGATCCAGCGCCAGCCCTTGGTGGGCTTCATGCGCATGCCGACCCAGGTGCGGAAGACGCCGGCGATGACGAGGGTTAAAGAGAGAAACAGCGTCAGCGCCACCGAGGTGAGGATCGGATTGATGAAGGCGCAGATGCCGGCAAGCAGGTAGAGCAGGCCGCTCAGCACCCAGAACAGCGCGTGATCCCAGCCGCGCACCTGGAAGGCATGGACGAGATAGATCACGCCGCCGAACAGCATGAGCATGCCGACATAGTAGACCGAGACGACGGTGGCGAGCATCAGATTGCCGAACGCGATCAGACCGCAGACGAGCAACAGCACGCCGAGGCCGACGAACCAGATCCATTTCGACTGCAGTGAAGATGTCGGTGTTCCCTCAAAGACATCGGCCATGATGCACCTCCTGAGATTTGGAATATGTTGCAGCAATTTTTCACGGAAAGATCTGCGCCAGATCAAATCGAGAAAGATTTTTATTGATTGATCAGTCAATCAAAAATAACCTGCTTCAAATTTTTACAGGAGCTGGCAGCTTGCCAAAGGTCGGAATGGAGCCGGTGCGCCGCAAGGCGCTTGTCGATGCGGCGCTGCGGGTGATCGGCGATCACGGCTCGCTTGCCGTCACCATGTCCGACATTGCCCGGCAGGCCGGCGTGTCGCCAGCCCTTGCCCATCATTATTTCGGCAGCAAGGAGCAATTGCTGATCGAGACGATCCGCTCGCTTCTCCGACAGCTGCGCAGTGATACGGTGGCAGCACTCAAGGCGGCCAGAACGCCGCGGGCGCGGCTTTCGGCCGTCATCCGCGTCAGCTTCCACGCCGACCAGTTCGCGCCGGAGACGATTGCCGCCTGGCTCGCCTTCTACGCCGAAGCGCAGCGCTCGGAAGAGACCCGCCGTTTCCTGGTGATCTATGCCCGGCGGCTGCGTTCCAATCTCTTGGCCGATCTGAAAGCACTCCTGCCGGCTGACGCCGCAGAACGCATCGCCGAAGGCGCTGCGGCGATGATAGACGGGCTCTATATCAGGCAAAGTCTGAAATCCGCGCCGATCGGCATCGAAGCCTCGATCGCGCTGACCGAGGATTACCTGAATGCGCTCCTGGCCACCGCCTCCCCTTCCTCCCGAGGGGAGAAGGGACGACCCCATCGAACCACCCAAGGACAAATGACATGAAAGCCCAGCCGAAAGCCTCGCACTTCATCGACGGCGAATATGTCGAGGATGCCGACGGCACCGTCATCGAGAGCCTCTATCCCGCGACCGGCGAAGTGATCGCCCGGCTGCATGCCGCAACGCCTGCGATCGTCGAGCGGGCGATCGCGGCGGCCAAACGCGCCCAGCCGGAATGGGCGGCGATGAGCCCGATGGCGCGCGGGCGCATCCTGAAGCGGGCGGCCGACATCATGCGCGAGAGAAACCAGGCGCTCTCCGAACTGGAAACGCTCGATACCGGCAAGCCGATCCAGGAGACAATCGTCGCCGACCCGACCTCGGGTGCCGATGCCTTCGAATTCTTCGGCGGTATTGCGCCGGCCGGTCTCAACGGTTCGCAGATCCCGCTCGGCCAGGACTTTGCCTATACCAAGCGGGTGCCGCTCGGCGTCTGCGTCGGCATCGGCGCCTGGAACTATCCGCAGCAGATCGCCTGCTGGAAGGCTGCGCCGGCGCTTGTCTGCGGCAATGCCATGGTGTTCAAACCCTCCGAGAACACGCCGCTCGGCGCATTGAAGATCGCCGAGATCCTTTATGAGGCAGGACTGCCGAAGGGGCTCTTCAATGTGATCCAGGGCGACCGCGACACCGGGCCGCTGCTCGTCAACCATCCCGACGTCGCCAAGGTATCGCTGACCGGATCGGTGCCGACGGGCCGCAGGGTCGCGGCGGCGGCGGCCGGCAACCTCAAGCATGTGACGATGGAACTCGGCGGCAAGTCGCCGCTGATCGTCTTCGACGATGCCGATCTCGATTCGGCAGTCGGGGGCGCGATGCTCGGCAATTTCTATTCGACCGGCCAGGTCTGCTCGAACGGCACGCGCGTCTTCGTGCAGAAGACGATCAAGGATGAGTTCCTCAAGCGGCTCAAGGCGCGCACCGAAGCGATGCTGATCGGCGATCCGATGGACGAGGCGACGCAGATCGGCCCGATGGTCTCCTGGGCACAGCGCGAGAAGGTGATCTCCTACATCGAGAAGGGCAAGGCCGAGGGCGCAACGCTGATTGCCGGCGGCGGCATTCCCAACAATGTCTCCGGCGAAGGCTATTACGTGCAGCCGACGGTTTTTGCCGATGTCACCGACGACATGAGCATCGCCCGCGAAGAGATCTTCGGACCGGTCATGTCAGTGCTCGATTTCGACGCCGAGGACGAGGTGATCGCGCGCGCCAATGCCAGCGAATTCGGCCTTTCCGGCGGCGTCTTCACCGCCGACCTCACCCGCGCCCACCGCGTCGTAGACCGGCTGGAAGCCGGCACGCTCTGGATCAACACCTATAATCTCTGCCCGGTCGAAATCCCCTTCGGCGGCTCGAAACAATCCGGCTTCGGCCGCGAGAATTCGCTGGCCGCGCTGGAGCATTATTCCGAGCTGAAGACGGTCTATGTCGGCATGGGGCCGGTGGCGGCGCCTTATTGAAGGAGTGAAGACCCCTCCCCACAAGAGGGAGGGGCCAATCCGGGGCACCGGTTCTGCCCTCCTTCCATCGCATCGCCTACGGCGCTGATTTTGAAGTGAGGCAGTGCCGCAAGTTAAGCCCCTCCCCCTTGTGGGGAAGGGTTTGGGGCGGGGTCTTAATGCCCGGGGTCTTCGGAACCGTTGCAAAGAATCTAAGGGAACGTCATGCAACAAGCAGATTTCGTCATCATCGGCTCGGGCTCGGCCGGTTCCGCCCTCGCCTATCGCCTGTCGGAAGACGGCAAGAACAGCGTCCTTGTCATCGAGGCGGGCGGCAGCGATTTCGGGCCGTTCATCCAGATGCCGGCAGCCCTTGCCTGGCCGATGAGCATGAAGCGGTATAACTGGGGTTATCTCTCCGAGCCGGAGGCAAACCTCAACAATAGGCGCATCACCGCGCCGCGCGGCAAGGTGATCGGCGGCTCCTCCTCGATCAACGGCATGGTCTATGTGCGCGGCCATGCCGAAGACTTCAATCGCTGGGAGGAACTCGGCGCCAGCGGCTGGGCCTATGCCGACGTGCTTCCCTATTTCAAGCGGATGGAGCATTCGCATGGCGGCGAAGAGGGCTGGCGCGGCACGGACGGGCCGCTACACGTGCAGCGCGGCGGCTTCACCAATCCGCTGTTCCGCGCCTTCATCGAGGCCGGCAAACAGGCAGGCTTCGAGACGACAGAGGATTACAACGGCAGCAAGCAGGAAGGTTTCGGGCTGATGGAGCAGACCATCTTCGGCGGTCGCCGCTGGTCTGCCGCCAATGCCTATCTGAAACCGGCGCTGAAGCGCGATAATGTCGGGATCGTCTACGGCCTGGCGCGGAAGATCGTGATCGAGGACGGACGCGCCACCGGCGTCGAGATCGAACGCAAGGGCAAGATCGAGGTGGTGAAGGCGAACCGCGAGGTGATCGTCTCGGCCTCCTCCTTCAATTCGCCGAAGCTCCTGATGCTGTCGGGCATCGGTCCCGGCGGCCATCTGCAGGACATGGGCATTGAAGTCAAAGCCGACCGGCCGGGCGTCGGCGCCAACCTGCAGGACCATATGGAATTCTACTTCCAGCAGGTGAGCACCAAGCCGGTGTCGCTCTATTCGTGGCTACCATGGTTCTGGCAGGGCGTGGCCGGCGCGCAATGGCTGCTCTCGCGTGGCGGTCTCGGCGCCTCCAACCAGTTCGAAGCCTGCGCCTTCCTGCGCTCGGCACCGGGGCTGAAGCAGCCCGATATCCAGTATCATTTCCTGCCGGTGGCGATCAGCTATGACGGCAAGGCGGCGGCGAAAAGCCACGGCTTCCAGGTCCATGTCGGCTACAACCTGTCGAAATCGCGCGGCAGCGTGAGCTTGCGCTCCGCAGACCCCAAGGCCGATCCGGTGCTGCGCTTCAACTATATGAGCCATGCCGAGGATTGGGAAAAATTCCGCCACTGCGTGCGCCTCACGCGCGAGATCTTCGGCCAGAGCGCCTTCAACGACTATCGCGGCCCGGAGATCCAGCCGGGCGAAGGCGTGCAGAGCGATGAACAAATCGACGCCTTCCTGCGCGAACATCTGGAAAGCGCCTATCACCCTTGCGGCACCTGCCGCATGGGCGCCAAGGACGATCCGATGGCGGTGGTCGACCCGCAAACGCGGGTGATCGGCGTCGACGGCCTGCGTGTCGCCGACAGCTCGATCTTCCCGCACGTCACCTATGGCAACCTGAACGGGCCGTCGATCATGACCGGAGAAAAGGCGGCCGACCATATCCTCGGCAAACAGCCGCTGGCACGCTCGAACCAGGAACCGTGGATCAATCCGCGCGCGGCCGTCAGCGACCGATGAGAAACCAACATCAGTGAAGGACATTCAGGCCGGCACGACGGAATTCGTAAGCAAGATCGTCGGTCCCGACACGTTCGCCCGAACCGTCGCTGTCGCGGTGAACGTGCCTGAGATGTCGTATCAAGGAAATCCTGCTCCGGCCACGGCTCACCCGTCTGACGTGAGGCGCGATGTGTCTATGACATCGCAACCGTGAATCAGCGGCCGTGCTTCGCGTTTTTTCAAAGCGAAGAGAACGAGGGGCCCTCAACGAGTCCGAGAGCCCCGATCACTCAGGCAGTGCGGTAGGCGGCGAGCCAATGTGCGTAGGGGGCAGGCAATGTCCAGGACGGACGCTCGACACCGAGCTTGCGCGCGGCCGCGTAGGGCCAATGCGGATCGGCGAGCATCGCCTTGCCGACCATCACCAGGTCGAGCTGTCCGCTTCGGATGAGCTCGTCCGCTTGCTCCGGCTGAGTGATGTTCCAACTCGCCGCACCGGGCAGGGCTGCCGCCTTCCGGACCCGATCGGCGTAAGGCGCGATGAACCCCGGGCCCCAGGGAATATTGGCGGCGGGGGTCGAGAAACCGAGGCTGACGTCAATGAAGTCGAGGCCGGCCACTTTGAATTTTCCGACGAGTTCTATCGCGTCCTGCAGGGTTTCCTCGTCACGGCCATCAAACTCGATGACGCCGAAGCGAGCCGTCAGCGGACGATCCTCGGGCCAGACCTCACGAACGGCCGCCAGCGTCTCCAAGAGGAAGCGTCCGCGGTTATCGGCGCTGCCGCCATATTCGTCGTCACGCTGGTTTGAATGCGACGAGAAGAAGCTTTGGCCGAGGTAGCCATGCGCAAAATGCAGCACGAGCCAGCGGAATCCGATGTCACGCGCGCGGATCGCCGCAGCGACAAAGTCGCCACGGACGCGATCGATGTCGGCCTTCGTCATGGCGCGCGGCACCTTCTTTAAGCCGCCGCCGAATGCGATGGCGGATGGTGCGATGGTGTCCCAGCCGCGGGGATCGCCGTCGGCGATATGATCGTCACCTTCCCAAGGACGGTTTGCACTGCCCTTGCGGCCGGCATGGCCGATCTGGATCCCCGCGACCGCGCCGGCCTTTTCGATACCGGCGACGATCGGCGCAAATGCCTCTGCCTGGTCATCATTCCAAAGACCGGTGCAGCCCGGCGTGATCCGGCCCTCCGGGGAGACGGCGGTGGCTTCGACGTTGACGAGGCCGGCGCCGCCGCGCGCCAAGCTTGTGAGATGGACGCTGTGCCAGTCGTTGGGAAGGCCATCGATCGCGGAATATTGGCACATGGGGGAAATTGCGATCCGGTTTCGGAGCGTCACGCCTTTCAGCGTGTATTGGTCGAATAAGCTGGGCAAGGGGATCTCCTTAAGATGAATATCGATCTCCCGCACGGCTCCTCCGACGCCGGCCGGCGCAGGCGTTACTCCGTGCGGTCGATCCCTCAGATACTTAGACGGCGCGGTAACGGGGCGCAGGTTCACCGGTCTGCGTCGCGGCGAAGAGCGCGGATCGGGCTTCGTCGAACTTATCCCATAGAGTGGCGTCGGCAACGGATGGCAGCGTAATGTCTTCGCCCTTGTCGAAACCGGCCAGGGCCGCATCGACCAGGTTTTCGGATGTCATAACCGTCGCCTGGTTGAGCGATGCCAGCGGCACGCCTGACAAATCCCAGAGTTCGGTCGCCGTGGCTGCCGGCATGACGAGTTGCAGACGGACATTGGTCTCAGCCAGTTCCTGCTGCAGGCCCCGGCTGAAATTCATCACATAGCCCTTGGTGCCGCTGTAGATCGCGCTGATGGGCAGGGCGTGGAAGGACAGGACGGAAGCGACATTGATGATCGCGCCGTCGTTGCGGTCGAGGAATGCGGGCAGAATGGCACGCGTCAGGCGCGAGAGCGCGGTGACGTTGAGTGCGATCATCGCTGCCGCGTCTTCCTCCGAGGTCTGGGCCACCGGAGCCAGCGTTGAGTTGCCGGCGTTATTGACGAGGAGCGTGATCGCCGAATTCGCCTTCAGCATATTTTCGACACGGGTCACGTCGGCATCTTTCGTGAGGTCTGCTTCCACGACCTCGACTGTCGTGCCGTGGGCAGCGTCCAGTTTGGCCGAGAGCGCCTTCAGACGATCGGCGCGCCGGGCTACGAGGATGAGGTCATAGCCCCGTTCGGCAAGGCGTTGGGCGTACACAGCGCCGATGCCGGCAGAGGCGCCGGTGACGACGGCAACAGGCTTAAGCGATACAGACATGTCAAATTCCTATTTGGTTGAGTGCTCAAGTTTAAGTATGGCTAGATCTGACCCTTGTCAATGGCTGAGTGCTCAACTATTTTGGCGAGATGGGTAAGAAACTTTCGATTGGCAATCTTGGAGAGGAACTGCGTGGGGGCAGGCTGAGCCCGCCCGAACTCCTGTCCGAACTTGTGTGCACAAACACCGCTCTTCGACGCGCGTCACGGCGACTAGGCCAGCTCTATGACGATGCGGTAGCGCCAACCGGCCTGAAGGCCACCCAGGTCGGGCTTCTGACCCAGATAGCTGCGTTGCGCGAAGGCGGCCATCAATGGCCTACCCTGCAATCCCTGGCCGAGCGCCTCGCCGTCAGCATCTCCGCGTTGACCCACGCACTTCGCCCGCTGGTCCGGGACGGACTGGTCGGGCTCATGCCGGACGAACACGATGGCCGCACGAAGCATGCGACGCTGACGACGTCTGGTGAGCATCGTCTGCACGAGGCCTTGGTCTTGTGGGCTGACGCTAACCAACGCGTTGAGGTGGTCCTGGGTCGTTCCGCTTCTGCGCTTCGCGCGCTGGCCGATGATGTCGCTTCTCCGGAGTTCCTGGAAGCTTACGAGGCGCGGCGCGTGCTGAGAGGCTGACCCCCGCCCTTGTCGCCGAATCGCATCAGAGAAATCCGATCCAGCGTCCCGCCACAAGTGCGGCGATCCATGTCACCGCCGACAGAGCCGCCGAAACCTTTATGGCAGGGCGCAGAATGCCGGCCGTGATTGCCGTTCGCCAACCCTGCCCAGTATGCACCACGAGCACGTTGAGTAATCCGAAGGCAATCAGCCCGAGCTTGGCGAGGAAGGCGGGATTGCCGGCATATTCGACCGCCCGGACGCTGAACAGGCAGAAGCCGGTGACAAGAGCCGCGGCAAGGCCGATGCCGGCGCAGCGGGAGAGAAACAGCGCAACGATCTCGACCGGCACCCTGCGGAAGAAGCCGGCGAGCCTGAGATCAAGCGGCAGGATGGCGCCGACGAGAAGGCCAATCGCCAGGATATGGGCGGCGTTGACGAACATGTAGAGCGTTCCGGAGCGCCGGAGCGCGACCGCAGGTGCCGTGGCTGACAGCCATTCGAGAATGTCGATCACAGCTCGGTTGGCCCGGGTCAGTTCGTCTTGATGCGGTCGGGATAGATATCGTAGCGCTTCTCGCCGATGGTGAGGCGCACCGCCTTCAGCCGCTTCTCCTTTGGATCCTGCGAACGGTTTCCAAGCGCCACGACCTTATCGCCGGGCTTGGCGACACCTTCGACGAAGCCGGAGCGTTCCGTCTGGCGCGGATTGCCGAGCTCGACCAGCCAGACGCCGTCATTGGCGGTGGCGACGTCAAGGGTCGGATGCGGCCCGCCCATGGAGATCTTCTCGATGGTGCCGGCAAGCTCGATCTGATCCGCCTCGGCCCAGGACCAGCCATGATGGGCAATGGCGCCGGTGGCGAAAGCCGTCGACAGCATGGCCGCAGCGATGATGCGCTGTGCTGAGATTCTGAACATGATGTCCTCCCTACCCTATGGGAGGCAGGTGGAGCATGCCGGCTGGAAGAAAAGGGATTTCACCAAATCTTGAAGAAAGATGCGCGATCTTCAGGCCAGCAGCCGAGTGACTTCGGCGCTGTGTTTTGGAGCGACGGCATCGGCGATGGTCGTCGAGAACAGCACCTTGCGGGTGGCGTCGGCGACCTTGGCGAAGACGTGGCGGATCTGGCAGTTCTGTTCGCCGTCGCAATCGTCGCACTGGCGATAGGCGGTGATCGAGAGACAGGGAAGCGGGGCGATCGGGCCGTCGATGATGCGCAGGATCTCACCGAAAGTGATCGTGTGGGCGGGCTTGAGGAGGAGATAGCCGCCCTGCTTGCCGCGGCGGCTGGCGACGACGCCGTGATGTTTCAGGTCGAGCAGGATCTGTTCGAGAAACTTCTTCGGGATCTTCTGCTGCGCCGCGATATCGGAAATCATCACCGGTTCTCCGACATCGGCGTCAGCCAAGACCGTGAGCGCCCGCAGCGCATATTTCGCCTTTTGCGTAATCATTTTTGACCATCGACACACACAGGCAGCGCGAATTTCCGCACTGCTACGGAAGTACTTTCACCTCTATGGCACAACCAGCATGAACCGAATTTGAACGCGCTGGAGAAAGCCTTGAGAGACAAGCGTTTTGGCCTTGTTTTTTGCTCTCGGCCAAGCTCTCTTAATCTATGCCAAAACCGCGCCTTCCGCACCATTTTCGGCATCACTTCAGATTTCGGATTGACAGGCTGCGTGTAACTCTACTATTTCTATAGACATTCAAGCTGCCGATGTGGATTTTCATCCGCATGCGGCTGCTTTTCTGCATCGCGGCAGCTTCGGAGAGATATTTGCTCCTCCGGCCGCAGCTTTCGAAATCCCTTTTTCTGTCCGATCCCCGTATGAACTGCGATACTCCCGTCAACGAAGGACAGGATTCTCATGACTGCTATCAATCCAATTTTGGAAGAAGGGCCGATTGCGGAAGCCAAGGCGCTGAATGACAGGCTGGCGGGCCTCGACCTTGCCGGACGTCTGTCGCTGGTCTCCGGCCTCGGCGGCCGCGTGGTGTTCACGACGTCACTCGGCATCGAGGACCAGGTGATCACCGCCGAGATCGGCACGCACCGCCTGCCGATCGATGTCGCGACGCTGCAGACCGGCCGGCTGTTTCCCGAAACGCTGGCGCTGATCGACGAGACCGAAAACCAGTACGACATCCGCATCCACCGCTTCGAGCCGGAGAAGGCCGATATTGACGCCTATGCGGCGCAATACGGCCTCAACGGTTTCTACGAGAGCGTCGAAGCCCGGCATGCCTGTTGCGGCGTGCGCAAGCTGAAGCCGCTTGCCCGCGCGCTGGAGGGTGCTGCGATCTGGATCACCGGCCTGCGCCGCGGCCAATCGGCCAACCGCGCGGAAACGCCCTTTGCCGAGTATGATGCCGAACGCCACCTGTTGAAGGTCAATCCGCTCGCCGATTGGGACCTGGAGGCGATCAAGGCCTTCGTTTCCGCAAACGGCGTGCCGGTCAATCCGCTGCATCAGCGCGGCTATCCCTCGATCGGCTGCGAGCCCTGCACGCGGGCGATCAAGCCCGGCGAGCCGGAACGTGCCGGCCGGTGGTGGTGGGAGCAGGACGAAACGCGCGAATGCGGCCTGCATGTCGCCGAAGAGGCCGCGGCGATCGCCGCACAGTAAATCACCCCACGGCTTTCCCAAAAATCAAGGCGCGGCGACCGCCGCAGCCTTGGGAAAGCCAACATTCCCAGGGAAAGCAACATTCTTGGGGAAGCCACATCAAGGAATTGTTTGCGGTGAGCCGCAAACGACCGACCGACAGTCTGGAGTAAGACATGCCCGATAGCCGTCTCGATACGGAACTCAGCAATCCCCAGAGCGCCAAGGCGCCGCTCGACCCGCATCTGAAGGCGCTGGAAAACGAATCCATCCATATCTTCCGCGAGGTTGCAGCCGAATTCGAGCGTCCCGTCATGCTCTATTCGATCGGCAAGGATTCCTCGGTGCTGCTGCATCTGGCGCGCAAGGCCTTCTATCCCGGCCGCGTGCCTTTCCCGCTGCTGCATGTGAACACCGGCTGGAAGTTCAGGGAGATGATCGCCTTCCGCGACGAGACCGCGAAGAAATACGATCTCGATCTGATCGAGCACATCAATCCGCGCGGTGCTGCCGAAAACATCACGCCCTTTACCCATGGATCGGCGGCCTTCACCGACATCATGAAGACCGAAGGCCTGCGCCAGGCGCTCGATGCCGGCCAGTTCGACGCCGCTTTCGGCGGCGCGCGGCGCGACGAGGAAGCCAGCCGCGCCAAGGAGCGCATCTATTCCTTCCGCACGCCCGACCATCGCTGGGATCCGCGCAACCAGCGGCCGGAACTCTGGAACATCTATAACGGCATGATCCGCAAGGGCGAGAGCGTGCGCGCCTTCCCGCTGTCGAACTGGACCGAAGTCGATATCTGGCGCTACATCCAGGCCGAGGACATTCCGCTGGTGCCGCTCTACTACGCCAAGAAGCGTCCGTTCGTGGAGCGCGACGGCATGATGATCCTCGCCGAAGACCCGCGCCTGGAGCTGCTGCCCGGCGAGGTCCGCCAGGAAGGCATGATTCGTTTCCGCACCCTCGGCGACTTCCCGCTGACCGGCGCCATCCGCTCCCAGGCCACCACCCTCGAAGAGGTGATCGCCGAACTCGAAATTGCAACTGTGTCCGAACGCCAGGGCCGCGCCATCGATCGCGACCAGTCCGGCTCCATGGAAAAGAAGAAGCGTGAAGGATATTTCTGAGATGACCGCAGCCCAAACCGCCGTCTCGGCCGCCACCGTCGTCAACCTGCCCGCCGCCGAGCAGCAGAAAGCTCTGCGCGACTCGCGCCCGCTGCGCCTGATCACCTGCGGCAGCGTCGATGACGGCAAGTCGACCCTGATCGGCCGCCTGCTCTGGGACACCAAGGCGGTCAAGGAAGACCAGGCCGCCACCCTGCAGCGCGATTCCACCGGCAAGCAGAACGATCTCGGCCTGCCCGATTTCGCGCTGCTGCTCGACGGCCTGCAGGCCGAACGCGAACAGGGCATTACCATCGATGTCGCCTATCGCTATTTCTCGACCGACAAGCGCTCCTTCATCGTCGCCGATACGCCCGGCCACGAGCAGTATACCCGCAACATGGCGACCGGCGCCTCGACCGCCGATCTCGCCATCCTGCTGGTCGACGCGCGTTTCGGCATTCTCGAGCAGACGCGCCGCCACGCGACGATCGCCTCGCTGCTCGGGATCAAGCAGTTCGTGCTCGCCGTCAACAAGATCGACCTGACGGGCTACGACCGCGCCGGCTTCGACAAGATCAGCCACGAATTCCGGGAATTTGCCCTGTCGCTCGGCGTCAAGCAGATCACCGCCATTCCGATGTCTGCGCTGAAGGGCGAAAACGTCGTCTATCCCGGCCAGGCCGCCATGCCCTGGTATACCGGCCCGACGCTGGTGGAGACCCTGGAGCTTGCGACCGTGCGCTCGTCGCAGACGGTCGGCTTCCGTCTTTCCGTGCAGCGCGTCTCGCGTCCCGGCGAAAGCTTCCGCGGCTATCAGGGCACGGTTGCCGGCGGCTCGGTCAAACCAGGCGACAGCGTCATGATCCTGCCGTCGGGCATGGTCGCCAACGTCTCCAAGATCGTCACCTTCGATCTCGTGCGCAATGCCGCCGTTGCCGGCGACGCGATCACGCTGGTGCTCGACCGCCAGGTGGATGTGGCGCGCGGCGACATGATCGTCTCGATCGACGCCCAGCCGCAGGTCGGCCTTGCCTTCGACGCGCAGATCGTCGCACTCCAGCCCGAGGGCATCGAGCCCGGCAAGCGCTACTGGCTGAAGAGCGGCAGCCGCCGCCAGCGTGTGCAGGTGCAGCCGCTCAGCCAGCTGGAGCTGAAGACCGGCAGCTGGAACGCCGCCCAGCGGCTCTACATGAACGCCATCGGCAAGGTCCGGCTCGTCTTCGACGAAGCGGCGATCTTCGATCCTTATGAGCAGAACCGGCTTTCCGGTTCCTTCATCCTGATCGATCCGGAGACCAACAATACGGTCGCCGGCGGCATGGTGACCGGCAAGCGCACCGAACTCGGCGGCCTCCACAATGGCGAAGCCCGCGTCATCCTCTCGCTTCCGGCCGATCTTGCCGAGCAGATCATGGCAAGCGAACTCTTCGCCAGCCGCAGCCATGAGGCCGAGGTACGGCGCATGACGGCCGCCGAAGCGGCCGATCTCTGGTCGAGCGCCGCAAGCGATATCTGATGAGGGATAGGGGCCAGCAAGACTGGCCCCTTACCGAGGCCGAATCCTCTGGCTGCGGCTGGCGGACTCCCTGCCGAACGGCCAACAACCGATCAGAACCTGAGACTTTGCGATAGGGGCTTCCCCAGCTCAATTTTCTGTGTCGGCCTCTACGGCCGCTAAAAAAATCAGAGTTTGCAGAAAACGGACTTTTCCAATTCACGATTCGCTGTTTTCCGCTTGCCCGCGGGCCAATGTGGGGCCATTCTTAGATCGGATCCAGGCGGTGCGGTAAGACGAGAGGTCAGGCCTTGCAGCGCTCAATCTCGACCTCGATGCACTAACTCGGCGCCTTTTCTCGACTGATCCCCGAGCGAGGAGGTTGTCCAATGTCCACGAGCCATGTCGACCATCCGCTACAACCGGGCGACCGGGTCCCGAACGTTGTGTTTGATGCGATCTCGAGCGAGGGGAAGATCGCACTTGATGATTTTCGTGGCCGCAGCCCATTGCTGATCGGTTTGTTTCGGGGCCTGCATTGCCCGTTCTGCCGGCGCCATGTCGCGGCCATGGCATATCTCAACCCGATGCTGCGTGAAAAAGGCGTCCAATCCCTGGCGGTGGTAAACACCCCGGTCGAACGCGCGCGGCTCTATTTCCGCTACCATCCGATACCCGATCTTCTTGCCGCTTCCGACCCGATAAGGGCTTCGCACCAAGCCTTCGGCCTACGCGAGGTCGGGATCGACACGGTCATGGCAATACGGATCGACCTGCCGGGCGAGTTGCCCGAACCTATGAGCGTGATGGCAATGGACGAATTCATCAACGAGAAGGAAGGATATCAAATTACGGAAGCCGATCAGCAGATGATGACTGCCGACCACGGGCAGCTTGTCGGTCAGTTCCTCATCGACCGGGAGGGCATCGTACGCTGGAGCTTCACTGAAGTCCTGGAGGCTGGGCTCCAGACATTCAAGGCACTGAATTCCCAGGAATTGATGTCGGCAGCTTCCCAAGTCGTGCATTGACAACGATCTGGAGCTGAAGACCGGCAGCTGGAACGCCGCCCAGCGGCTCTACATGAACGCCATCGGCAAAGTCCGGCTCGTCTTCGACGAAGCGGCGATCATCGACCCCTATGAGCAGAACCGCAATTCCAGCTCCTTCATCCTGATCGACCCGGACCAACAACACGGTCGCCGGCATCTCTTCCGGGGTAATGGGTGGTGCCCTGCGCCGTTCGCTTCAAGCGTTGGAAACGCCCGGTTCCATCAACGCGTCATGGCACGAATCGCCGATGCTCCCAGGTTTGGACCGGCAGTTTTGCCGTTGTTCGACTTATCCACGTCGATGACCTTCCTCACCTTCTGCGATAACTCTTCGAGCGTCGCCATCACTCGGTTGACCTGCGACAGCGCGGCGGCCGGATCGTATCTTGTGACCAGATATTCCCTGTTGGAGGACAGCGTCGCCAAGTGTTCCTCCGTTCGCTTTCGGAAGATTAAACCCGCTTCCTTCGCCCATCGCGATCGCTCGCCAATGTCGTGGTGAAGGCCGCGGATCACCTTAGGGTCACGCCCTTTGGCGAGCAGAAACGCATTCAGGTAGAGCTCGATCGAGTGGAGGGCCAGAAACCGGCGCGGAGCGTGCGACAGCGATTTGCCCCGAGGGGAGCATTCCCCAAGCAAAGTCGCGGCCGTTCGGTAATACGATGCCAGTTCCAGAATATCATGAGCGCTTGCTTCATGCCCAGGGTATACTGCATCCAAGACAAGAACCTCCCATTGGTTCCAACGTATGGATGCAGATTGGCAGGATGCAGATCGGAGTCAATATTGCCAAAAGGGGTTAGGCCGGGCTGTCCGAGCGAGTTAAATAGGTCTGGACACTTTTCAAGAAAACCTAATGATTTTGCGTTATCATCTGGTGTCCAGGCACACCGTAACCTATTGATAAAACGGCGTATGTGCTCCGGCAGTATCACGGTAGCTGCTCAGCACCCGCCCCCGTCCTTCGAGGCTTCGCCCCTTGGCCCCCGCACCTCGGGATGAGGGCTGATCGTGGTGCCGTGAGACCGTAGGAGGGCAGCCATCGCTTCTGGCGCTTTGCGACCCAGCCAACTGACCTGACTATTTCCCGAGAGCGGTTTTCAGCGCATCGACGACGACGCGGACGGAGGGGACATCTTTGATGTCAGAATGGACAACCAGCCAGACCTCTCGTGTCAAAGCCTGTTCGTTCTCAATGCGCTGGAGACCGCTGAACTCCGGGACGGCGAAATCGGGGAGCATGACGACACCGGCGCCCAGTCTTGCGGTTGCGGCCTGAAACTCCAGAACGGACGACCTGACGGCGATCGGCCGGCCGGCGGCCAGTTCGATCAGCCGCAATTGTTGCGGCGAGGCGTTCATGGTTTCGTCGTAACCGATGAAGGTCCAGTCCGACGGTGGAACCGTTTCGAGATAGGTCTGTGATGCGTAGAGATGGAAACTTGTCTCGCCGAGCTTGACGATGGCGTAATCGCCGTCCTCGGGGCGCGACATGCGCACGGCGATATCCGCCTCTCGTCTGTTCAGGGACGCCATGCGCTTTTCTCCGACGAGCGTGATCTGAACACCCGGATGGTCTCGCCTGACGGCCGCGATCGGCTTTGCCAGGAGTACGCTTGAGAGAGCGGGAGGCGCGCTGATCCTCACATGGCCATGCAATTCCGTGGCGCTGCTGCGACCAAGCTGCTCGATTGTCGCAGTCTGTACCGCGACAAGAGCTGCGTGCCTGGCGACCTGCTCTCCGTCCGAGGTCAAAATGATGCGCCGTCCGCGGCGGTCTACGAGCTTGCGCCCCAGGCTGGCTTCCAGCGACGAAACCCGCCGACTGATCGTGGCATGCTCGACGCCGAGCTGCTTTGCGGCGCCAAGCAACGTTCCCGACTGCGCGAGCGCCAGGAAATGCCGAAGGTCGTCCCAATCGATCTTTGTGAATTCTCTCCCAATCATTGTGAAACAATAGGGAATTTTCACACATCAGGCCACCGGTTAATTTGTGCCCATGAAGGAGGACGAGATGACTGACCAAATCATATGGCTGGACGCCCCCGGTGACGTCACCCAGTTCCGCGTTGAGCATCACCGTTGTCAGCCTCCCGGTGATGGCGAGATAAAAATCCGTCATCAGGCGATCGGAACCAACTTTCTCGACGTCTATCACCGCAAGGGCATCTACCCCATGCCCTCCTACCCCGCGGTGATCGGTGCCGAGGCGGCAGGCATCGTCGACGATGTCGGTCCTGGCGTCTCCATCTTCCAAAAAGGTGACCGCGTTGCCTATGCAGGGCCTCCGGTTGGCGCCTATCGCTCTACCAGGAATATTGCTGCTGAAAGGGCGATAAAACTTCCTGATGCCGTTTCAGCGAAAACGGCAGCGAGTTCGCTGCTCAAAGGCATGACCGCCTACATGCTGTTGAAAAAGACCTACAATGTGCGCGCAGGCACTCAGGTTCTGATCCATGCGGCTGCGGGTGGGCTTGGGAGCATCCTCGTTCGCTGGGCGAGATCGCTCGATGCCACCGTGATCGGGACGGTCAGCTCTTTGGAAAAGGCCGCACTCGCCGCATCTTATGGGGCCGATCACCTTATTGTTGGACGAGGCGCCGATATCGTCGCCGAGGTGAAGCGGCTCACGAACGGACTTGGCGTCGACGTCGCCTATGACGGGATCGGCGGCGACACACTTCTCAAAAGCATACGCTCTGTCCGGCCATTCGGCATGGCCGTCACCATCGGTCAGGCCGCCGGTGCTATTCCACCGGTGCCTGTCGAGGAACTTCGCCCGGGCAAGGCGCTCTGCCATCCGAGCATCATGGCCTGGTGCACCGACGTCGGACAATATCGCGAGGCTGCTCTGGCTGCCGTCGGGGCGATGGAAACAGGGATCGTTTCGCAGATCGGTGCTGAGTATCGTTTGGCCGATGTTGCCAAGGCGCACGAAGAGATGGAATCGGGACGCTCGGCGGGCAGTATTCTGCTGATACCTTGATTGCTCAGAGAAAGAGCGCCGGCAGAGTCTATGGATCGCTGTCGGCGCTTCCGTCCTCGGGGCGGGTTTCGACGACGCTTGGACGGCACCATTTATCCATAAAATGGCATTATGTTATGTATTTCAGATATCTACAGCCATAGAACCTGTTGAGATAGGGTGCCCGCCATTGAGGTGGGCTCTCGGCACAGGCCGACCGCCCTCCCGCAAAATGACGCCTTGCACCGCAGTCGGCGTCAAATGACAGGGAAAGGTTTGAAGCTCTATGTCCGCACATGAAAAGCCACTTATCGCGATTGCCGGCGCAACGAGCAAACAGGGGCGCAGCGTCGCCGCGACACTCCTTCAGAGCCAACGTTTCCGGGTGCGTGCTTTGACCCGGAAAAAGGATTCGCCCGAAGCGTTACGTCTGGAGGAAGGCGGCGCCGAAATCGTAGCCGTCCCTCTCGAACTTGGCCGTCAAAAGGACCTCGTCGCTGCCTTCGAAGGCGCCGATGGCGCATTTCTGATGACGCCGCCGATCGCCCCGCCAGCAACCATCGAGGCCGCTCTCGGCCGGCAACTGGCGGATGCCGCCGTCGAGGCCGGCGTCGGGCATATTGTTTTCAGCACGCTTGAGGATGTCGACAAGATTACCGGTGGGACGAAGTATGCGCCGCATTTTACCGACAAAGCGCGCGTCGCAGATTATATTCGCGGCCTGCAGATCTCTCATTCCTTCGTCATGCTGGCATTCTTCTACACGAATCTTCTCGAATATTACGTGCCTCGCCTGGAGGGTGATACGCTGCTCCTGCCGGTTTATCTGCCTGAAGATTTCCGAGCGCCCTTTGTCGATCCGCTGACGGCGACCGGGCCGGTCGTCCTCGAAATTTTCTCAAACCCCGAGCGCTATAACTGCAAAACGCTGCCGATCGTTGGCGACATCATTTCTCCGCGCGAGATGGTCGAAACCTTTCAGCGCGTGACCGGCCTCAAGGCCGAATATCGAAACGCTTTCACCCGGGATGGCCTGCTGCACTATTTTCCAGAGTTTGCGGCCAACGAACTTCTCGTTCGAGAGCTTCTGGGAATGGTCGAATATGCTGTCGAATATGGCTATTTCGGCAAGGCGCACGACCTCGATTGGAACCGTCGCCTGAACCCCGAAACGCTCAACTGGGAACAATATCTCAGGACGACGGGGTGGCGTGGCGATAAGCGATCCTTCGGACTTTGAGGCATGTCGCGCAAAGCTGTGCAGCGGTTTTGCGATAACGACATCTTTAAAAACAAAGACTTACGATGGCCTGATTCCCGGCAATTTGGAAACCTCGGCGACAAGAAAGTCGACGAGAAGCCGGACACGGGCAATGGCCGCACGCTCCGGAACGATCAGCAAGCTAAGAGGAATCGGCGAAGGACGATAGTCGCCAAGCACGACCTCGAGCCTGCCGTCATCCAGAAGATCGTGGACCAGCCAGAGATGTGTAGGACCGATGCCGCGTCCAGCGGCAAGGGCTTCGCGCGCCGCAAGCCCGTGATCGACGCGCAGCTTCCCACTGACCGGGATTATCAGGCTCGTGCCATCGGGAGAGGAAAGAACGACCCGATCGCTCCCCGCCACATTGGACATCACGACGGTTTCGTAGCGTGACAGATCGGCAGGGTGCTGCGGCCGTCCGTGAACGGACAAATAAGTCGGAGCGCCCACCAGCAGCCGATGGCTTTCTCCGAGCGCATGAAGTTTCATCGCGCTGTCCGCGAGAGGTCCAAGACGAAGTGCCACGTCAACACCTTCGCGAACCAGGTCGATGCGCTCGTCCGTCAGGTTGAGGTCGACTCTGATGTCCGGATGCTTGTCCTGGAATTCAAAGATGAGGCGCGTGACGTGCATCACACCGAGCGCAGCCGTACAAGAAAGTCGAACAGCACCGGCAGGCGCCTGACGGGCATCTCTCGCTTCTTCAGCGGCCTGTTCGACCAGGCGCAGTATCTGAAGGCAGTTCGCATAATAGCGACTACCTTCGTCCGTAAGGGTCACGCGACGCGTGGTTCGGCTGAGAAGCGGGACGCCAACAGCCTCCTCAAGTTCATTGAGGTGTCGCGTCACGGTGGATTGACCGATACCTAGCTCTCTTGCGACCATCGACAGGTTGCCGCGTTCGGCGACGCGAACAAATGTGCGCATTCTGTCGAGAGACAGTCCTGTGTTATCCATTTTTCAGCACAGTGATCATCATTCCCTCCGTATAGGGACTAATCCGATCTGTGCCTAGTTCGAGCCTACGACAGGTTCGTCGCATTTCATTCGGCAGATCGGACCGGCTTAGCGCGTCGAGCCGCGCGGGATGATCGAGAAGCCGCAGTTGACCTTGTCTTCGCCTGGCGGTTCGTCGCGGATGGCGCGCAGCAGCATGTCGGCGACGCGATAGCCGATATCGTAACGCGGTAAGTGCACCGTCGTCAGCGTCGGCTCGGTGAAGGAAGAGAATTCCAAATCGTTGAAACCGCAGATGCCGACATCCTCCGGCACGCGGATACCGCGCGCTTTGCATTCGATGAGGACGCCAAGCGCCAGTTCGTCGCTCTGGGCAAAGGCGGCATCAATATCGGGCACGCGCTGCAACAGCCGGGAAAACAACTCCCTGCCGAGGCCGATGCGGCTTGCCGCATCCCCGCCGATGACGAGATCCGGGTTGAAACGCCCGGCTTCCCGCATCGCAGCCTCATAACCCTGTATGCGGCGGCGCGAGCGGACATCCCCGCCGCGGCCGATGAAGCCGATCCTTTCATAGCCCCTCGACAACAGGAAGCGGGTGGGTTCGGCGCCGGCGGCATGATGATCGAGGCCGACGACCAGCTTTTCCGGCTCCTGGCTGAGATCGGTGATATGGGCGATCGGACAGGCAGCATTGCCGATCAGCGGCAGAAGATCACTATAGGATTCGGCGCCGGCAATGATCACCCCGGCCGGCTTCTGTGTCAGGAAGGATTTCAGCAGGCCGGCCTCGCCCTTGGCATGGTGCAGCGTACTGGAATATTGAACGGTGAACTCGGCGTCGCGGAAGCGAGTCTCGATACCGATCATCAGGTCGGCGAAGCCGTATTGGTGCAAAGCGGGCGTGATCACACCGACGACGCCGTTGTGGCGGCCGGCGAGCGCGCGAGCGGCGAGATTGGGGATATAACCCATCTCGCTCACCGTACGCAGGATGGTCTCGCGCAGATCCTCCGAGACGATTTCAGGATTGCGAAGCGCGCGCGAAATGGTGATGGGGCTGACCCCCACCTTTTTCGCCACATCGCTCAACTTTACATGCGCGCCGCGCCTGGCCTTCCGCCCCGGCCCCACTGACTTGCCCATCATCCCTCATATGCTGCACGCGAGACTCACCTGCCTTCGATTCGCGATTTTCACTTTCTGAAGAAGAAATAATTTAGAGTCTACTAACATTTTGTATGAGCAACAGGTTCCGGGGAAACAACGTCCAGAAACAGCAGCAGGATTGTCCGTCGGCAAATTACGGGTCCATGCGGCGATCGGATCACCGCAGCCTGGAATAAGTCCATTTATTTTCAAATGAAAATGTCGCGGAGGATACTCGGGCGCGGCAAAACCGGCCGGAATTTCCGGAAGCGTCAGCCAGCCCGAAAGCATTGGGGACGAAGATTAAATCCCCGTCATATCTTACAAATCGGCAATATAAACATGATCAATATTTAATTTGTAAATCCGCTGGCCGCGATCATATGAATCCCGAGCGCGAATTCTTCCATTCGCCCGGTCGCCGTCCCCCCGACGACTGCGCTGCGATGAAAGCAGTTGGCGCCAAACGCCATCCGACGCCAGGTCCCAGGACATGGAACCACGACGCCATCCAAAACCAACGCTCTCGCCAGGGACCACCGTCCAAGGGATCACCGCCATGTCACCTATCCTCCACAAACATCGCACCGCAGCTCTTGTCGGGGCCGCCATCATCGCCGGCGCCGCATGCCTGCCCTTTACGATCAATTCGTCCAGCGCCTTTGCCGCGCCTTCGGATGCCGGCGGCGTTCTCGCGCCGAGCGGCTCCTTCGCCTCCATCGTCGACGCCGACAAACCTGCCGTCGTCACCATCACGACGACCATGAAGGCGACCGATGTCAGCGCCGATCAGCAGGAGTCGCCGATGGACGAGCAGTTCCGCCAGTTCTTCGAGGATCAGGGCATCCCGCTGCCGCACCAGGCACCGAAAAACCGGCCTTCGCAGCAGGCCATGGCGCTCGGCTCAGGCTTCATCATCAGCCCCGACGGCGTGATCGTCACCAACAACCATGTCATCGATAATGCCGTCGACATCAAGGTGACGCTCGATGACGGCACGGAACTGCCGGCCAAGCTGATCGGCACCGACCCGAAATCCGATGTCGCCGTGTTGAAGATAGAGGCGGGCAAACCGTTGCAGACCATCGCCTGGGGCGATTCCGATAGGCTGAAGCTCGGCGACCAGATCCTGGCGATCGGCAACCCCTTCGGCATCGGCACCACGGTGACGGCAGGCATCGTCTCGGCGCGCGGCCGTGACCTGCACAGCGGGCCCTATGACGATTTCATCCAGATCGACGCGCCGATCAACCATGGCAACTCAGGCGGGCCGCTGGTCGACCGCAGCGGCAATGTCGTCGGCATCAACACCGCCATCTATTCGCCGAACGGCGGCAGCGTCGGTGTCGGCTTCGCCATTCCTTCCGACGAGGCCAAGGCAATCGTCGCCAAGCTGCAGAAGGACGGTTCGATCGATCACGGCTATCTCGGCGTGCAGATCCAGCCGGTCACCAAGGATGTCGCCGATGCCGTCGGCCTCGATAAGGCAGACGGCGCGCTGGTTGCCGCCGTTGCCGCCGATACGCCGGCCGCGCGTGCGGGCGTGAAGCCCGGCGATATCGTCACTGCGGTCGGCGGCCAGACCGTCAAGACGCCGAAGGACCTGTCGCGGCTGGTGGCCGACCTGTCGCCGGGCGCCAAGGAAGCTCTCAGCGTCTGGCGCGACGGCAAGACGATCAATCTCAACGTCACCGTCGGCACCAATGAGGCCGGCCAGAAGCAGGCGGCAGCCGAAAGCCCCGACACTCAAGGCCAGAGCAGCGGCCAGCCGAGCCTCGGCATCGGTCTTGCCGATCTGACGCCCGACGTGCGCCAGCAGCTCAAGCTGCCGCGCTCGATCAGCGGCGCGGTGGTCGCCGACGTCAACCCGGACAAATCGGCCGCCGCCGCCGGCATTCAGTCCGGCGATGTCATCGTCTCGGTGAACGACAGGCCGGTCCACAATGCCCGCGACGTCAAGACCGCGATTGCGGAGGCCGGCAAATCAGGCCGCAAATCGGTGCTGCTGCTCGTCGAACGCGACGGCAACAAAACCTTTGTCGCCGTGCCCTTTACCGCGGCCTAAGATGGCCGCGACGGCAACAAGACCTTCGTCGCCGTGCCGTTGGGGCTGCGTGAGGTCGCCTGAGCTGTGCCATGAAATGGGAAGCCTGCCTGGAGCGGGCTTTTCGACGGACCGGCAGTCCGTTCCATTTCCGCTCAGGGAGATTTCAGCTTCGTCGCCTTGGCGCGAATGCGGGATTTGCCTTTTTGGCGGTTTGCCTCTTGCTGCTTGATCGCATCGGATTGGCTGCGTTGCGCGGCCTCCAATTGCTGCCGCGTCGGCAGATCATGCTCGTAAGTGGGAGCGCTGAATGCCGTCGCGTTGTCGAAGGGACCTTTATGCGTGCGGGCCACGCCATAGGCCTGGTCATCAGGGCTATCAATCCCCTGCTCCGTCGACGGTGACCGGGCGTGACGGGCCTGGCTTATCAGATCGTCGGCAGTCGGGCTGACCGTTGCGCTGTTGCGCACGGCGGTGATCTTGCGTTTCCCGATCCCGTCCCTTTGATCGGCGTGATTGCGAGGCATGTCTTCTTCCTTGTTCGTCATGTCATCGCGACGATCGACCGGGGCTAGCCGGGCGACGTCGCTGCAAGATCCGTTCAGGGGATCTCGAACACGCGTTCAGGCAGTCTGGTCTTCGGAAAACGGTAGCCCAACGGCCGTAGCGATGCGGTCGTGGGCCCAGGCGCCGTATAGCGCGCGATCCGATAGGCTTTCGTCGGGGCGCCGCCGTCATCCTGCCATCTTGCAAAAGAGCCATCCTCCATCGCCTGAGGAAGCGGACCGGAACTCAGCTGCGTTGCCAGATACATTTTCAGAGCCGATTTCAGCGCAGCCTCATCGACGATGCCCGTCTGGAAACAATGAATGAGAAAACTCGTCGCGCGGATCTCGCCATCATCGGTCGCGTAAGTTTCGCCGCCACGAAAGCCGGCCTTTCGCAGGATGCGATCGAGCATCCTCAAATTGTCGATATCGAAGAATTGGTCAGATGTGGAAGACATGCGTCCTCCTTCGTTGGGGCTAGGGTTTACTGGCGCTAGTATTCACTGGCGCGCCCCAAGCAGCGGTGCCCGCTTCGTGCCCGCCGATGGATCAGCTTGCGCTCTTTGCCACCTGACCGCAACCTCATTCGGCAGCAGCCATTGATAAAGCCGTGGCGGAACCCATTTTAGATAGAGGAGGATACGCATCATGCAGTTCAACGATGAAGCGACCCTCACAAAGCCGTCAGCACTGGCGGTGGAAAGACGTGCGCTCGTCAACCACCTGAGAGAAGCGATCGCCCGCCTGACGCACGGGCTGGCAGCAGCAGGTTTGGTCGAATTCGTGCCGCCGCTGCTGGAGATCAACAAAGTTCTCCACGACATGACGGACGAAATCTCCCGTGCCGATTCTCTCTATTCGGATGAGGTCATCACGGGCACGATGCGCTTGATCAAGACATCGGAAGCCTTGCTTGAAAGCCGGGTCATCGTGCAAACCATCCATTAAGACCTGCAGACGGCCGGACAGGCCGGCAGGCTGATCGCCATCGTGCATCCATTATCATCGCCAGGCCCGAGGTCCTCACATCGACTCGTGCCCACTTCCAAGGACAACCGCAATGGCACTTATTTTTCCCAACAGAAGCCGCAGCTTCGACGAAGCCAGAAAAGGTGTCCGCTTCACCGGCTATGACGGCATGTTCGAGGTCAGGTTTCTGGTCGAAGACGCGGCCCTCGGCAGCGCGATCACGCGAGACTCTTCCGAGGCCGCCTACCTCAATGCCTTCGATGCCGCGCGCTCCTCGATTCAGGAAGCCGCATCGAGAGTCTATCAGCATCGGCGTGGCAACAACTTCACCCTTAGGGCCGAAGATTTTCGCTAATCGCTGGAAAGCATCGCGCCGGCAAGCTGAAACGGCCATCGTCCTGGTGTTGCCGGACGACTGGGGGAGCAAAACTCATGGTCTCGACCCGATACCGCCCGAAAGACCTGAAGCTGGCACGTCGCCATGTGGTGAAGGCCGCGCGCCGCGTTGCCGATCAGGAAACGGTGGTCAGGAGACTGTCGCTCAAGGGCAGCCCCGCGGGACTGGCCTACGCGCTGTTGGGCAGGCTCTATGACGATCAACGGCGGAAACTCGATCGGCTGAAACTGATCGAAGCGATGGTTGAGGTAAAAGCGCAATCCTGTCCGGAGGCACCCAGCCGCCCGGACATGCCCGCGCCGCGCTGTGCGATCGTGCGCCTCTTTGCGATCTCAGCCGGACCGCCACTTCGCCACGACTTGTAGCGCCGACGATTGGAGCCCATATCTGCTATGGCGGCAGTTTGTGAACGGGCGCTGCCACCAGGGGTCGTCAGAGTTCCCCAGCCCCAACCAAGGGAGGGCATGATGCCTTCCACGGTAAACATTCATTCCTGGAAAAGCCTGGCCCGGCATATCGGCAAGTTCAGATATATCGACTTTCTGGTGAAATTGACGCCGGCAATCAGCCTCGCCTTTATCGTTTATATCGTTTTCAAGGACGTCTTCTGGTAGGCATCGGAACGCCCAATGACGGACAGAGACGCCGTTATTGCCTGAAGACGGCCCTCTCCCCGATATCCTTCGGCAGTTCGATTGAGATGGTATCGGGGCGGCAATTGGTTTAACATGCGGCCGTTCAGACCTGCCGCGCCTTGATCCTTGATTCGCAAGGCGGCGCTGCTGCATGATATATGGAACTCCAGACAGACACCCCAGCTAAACGCTGTCCGATACCAGCCTTTCCCATAGGGGCGCGGATTGCTTGATGCATCTTACCGACGTGGCCTGCTGAACCGGCACCGCGTTGAATGCCACGCGACCACCCATAGGGAAAACGATGACAGACGCACCCGAGAATGAAGCGCTTTTCAACATCACCGGGCACTATGTGCAGGAATTGAAGGCCGTTCTTCAAAGCGAGAGCATTGTCGAAGGCACCGACTACGAAAACAGCGCCTTCAACGAGAAACGACGGGCGGAAGGACTGCACCTGCTGCGCTTCCACAAGACCGGCACGGCAGCGCAGGCCACGCAGATCTGGGAAAAACATATGACGGCCCGGGCGCATCGATAGGGCGGAAGAAGCCAAGTCTTCGACGGACACCGAGTTGAGATTGCCGGTTCTCCGATCCCCGATCCGGAGACGATAGGTGCTGGTATGCGCCGACATGGACTGATGGCCAGCCCAACATTTCCACGGAAGGAAAAATCATGACCAATGACAAAGCGAATAAGGTCCAGCCCGCCAAAGCGGCTGCGACTGACGGCCCCTACGATGTCATCTACTTCGCGAAAAAACACCGCATTTCCAACGAGGATGCCAGGACCATCATCGAAAAGCACGGCGCCAATCGCAAAGAAGCAGACAAGGCCGGCCGCCGCATCAGCGTCTGACCGAAGACAGCCTCGGAGGCGCCACCTCTTATCGCAATCCGGACTGCGGCAGCCTCCGATGCCACGATGCAACATCAGCGGACGAATTAACCCTACTGGCTTACCTTAATATCAGCGCGCGCTTGAATACGTCGCGGCCTATGCCATCGTATTCTTACGATAGTCATTCTGGTTCCCGCGAGCGACGCTCCACCGAGACCAAGGCTTGGTTCTTCCGGGGATTGAGCAACTGACGCATAGGGCGCAGCAACATCAAATGGAGGGTATGCCATGAACAACGTATTGGAATTTCGTGCCAAATGCCCGCATGCCGACAGCCTTTCGGACTGCCGGGAAGCACTTGAACCCGCCGTCATGAAGATCGTCAGCGACGCCGTCAGCAGGGGATACACGGCCGCGGAAGCCGCCATGGTGGTTGCCGACATCGCCGACGATTACATCCTGATGCTGTCGCGCCAACTGCGGCACTGATAGGCTGCCCGGCGCGCAGCTGTGCCGTCGTGAGCCATTTCACATGCGGACGTCGACACATAAACACACACCTGCGTCTTCGAAGGGCTGAACCTCCAGACGCCGATGACGAACGACAGACGGCTTCGCCCGCTGGCGATCGCCGAGATGCAAAGCCGCATCCGTCATCCCGTTTGAAATCAGTGGACCGCGCAGCAACTGCAGGGGTAGCAGTGGGTACAGGAGACGAAACCTGCCGCGCGATCCGCGGGCAAAACCCCCGATATTGGCGGAAGTTCCCGGCAGAGATCCCACACCACACCCCTCGGGAAAACCGACAGGGGGATAATAGACAACCTGTCCGGGCACGACGGCAGCCGTCATACAGACAGGCTCCGGCCAAACGAAAATCGACGGCCACATCCCGCGCCAACAAAAACCCCGCCGGAGCGGGGCTTTCAGCGCAGCGAAGCGGAAAGAGCCGAACAATCGGCTCATGTGCAAGCAAGATCGATCATTTCAAAACCCGGCAACAATACCTCTTTCGCGAGCGTTTGCGGCACTGCTCTGTTCCGCTCAATCTTTGAATCATTGCTGTAATGCCGCGTGAAACAATCAGATGCGCCGTCCCCTCGCGTTAAAGCGGCTTAGCCTTGATGAAAACTGAACCGCTCCAACCTTTGTTACGCACGTCCCGACGGAAACCGCTTCGCAGTTTCCCGAAATTCTCTAACGCCACCTTGGCTGCCGCGGCGGAGCATTGGCCTGGATTTCATGGAGCGGCGCCCGAGACCCGAGAAGTTTCTTCAGCTTCTTCTCCTCCGCCGGGCCGATCCCAAACTTGCGGCAATGCTCGGCAACATCGTACTCTCGCGGGCCGGGAATGCGAACTTGGCGATTGCTCATGGTTTTCATGGCCGTTTCCTCCTGAGAGGAAAACCAACAGGCCGCCGATTTGTTCGTTAGCGATGCCTAAAATTTAGGGTTTGGTTGGTTGGATTTGGCAACGTAGCTCCGCCGACCAAAAAACGGCTGCTTGAGGCGTGCTGCGAGTGCGATGGAGTGCGAAGCCGCGGACAATCGGCGCCCTCAACTCAACTGATCTTCAACCAATGTCGCAACGCCGCCACCGCGCCATCGCTCGCATAGGCAATAATGCCGCCGATCGTCAGCCCGGCAAAGGCGATCAGCCCGGATAAGCCGTAACCGATCGATTTCATCCGTTTCCACTCTTCAAGCGCCGGCGCGACCGTCTCCTGGTTCTTCTCGACGGTCTCTTTAAGGCTCTTGATCTCCTGGCGGATCTGCGCATCCGCGCCGCCGCTGATCGCCACGCTGGTATCGAGATGGGCGATCTGTCTGGCTTGCTCATCGAGCCGCGCGTGGATCACGGCGCGGCTGTCGTGCGCGTTGGTCTTTTCGTCGCTGACCTCCCTGCGCAGAAGCGCGACATTGTCCTCGATGCCTGTCAGCCTGCCCTCGACACGCCCGAGCGCGCGGAGGATATCGTCATTGGATGTCATCGCTCTCGGTGCTCACCTAGGGATAAAATTTCAGCTTTTCGGACTGGGGAATGCCATTGGCGACACGGTCGATCACAGTGCCGTAGGGATGAACGCCATCCGGCGTGACGCTGGGGCGCACGATGGAGCCGACTGGCAGCACCGTGGCGCGCGGGATCGGGATTGTGATGGTGTTACCGGAGATGCTGCCGATCGACGTGGTCGACAGGCGGTCAATGCCATCCGGCCCCGGCATAGGTGTTGATCTCTGCTCCGGCGATCGACTCGTCGCAGCAAGCATTCGTTTTCGCAAGAATGTCGTTACGAAGGCGCCATTTGCCGGAAGCATCCGTGCCATCTGCCGGCCACGTGTTGTTGGCCGAAAAGTTTTGATACTCCGCCCGGAGATAGAGGTCGTTGGCGCTGACCGTGCCTGTTGCCGGCATGGTGGCAGATCCCGCGAAATTGTAAGTGAAACTGTTCGGCCCGGTGACCGTGATGATCACATTGCCGTTACATTCTGTCTGCGTGGCGCCGGAGATCGAAACCGTCTGCCCCGTCGCCAACCCATTGATGCCGGAGGCGATCGTTGCGGAGGCCAACGGTGCCGACTGATGTCAGCGGGACTGTGCGGGTGGAGACAGTGCGGCCGAGCAGCGGAAGGCAACGATCTTGACGCCGGAATGCCGCCGCCCATAGCTGGACGGAGCGGGCATGGCGAAGCACCCGCTTCCAGTCGGAGACGAGTTGCATGGGAAGCTCCAGATCGTGATGGAAGAGAAAAACGCGCGCCGAAGCGAGCCGTTGCCAAGTGTTGCAGTTCCGCACTCGACTCATCGCTGGAGCGGTGTTTCAGTAGCGACGCCTAAAGTTTGGAGTTGGCGATGTACTACGAGTGGAACGAAGCCAAAGCGAGACGACTGTATCTGATCAAGTTCGCCTCGGTCTGGCTGGCTGCTATCTCACTGGCATTTTTTCCCGTCTGGTGGCTAGTACAAGAAACCACGTTCTAGCCCGTCAAGGCGCGGCCGTGCCGCGCAAGACAGCCATCGCCATCGATATCCCTTCGACATGTTCCGGTCACGCCATGATCGAGCTCGACCTTGGCCCCATATTTCTTCGGCTTCAGCGTCTCGGCGACCCATTGGCGGGTGGCGATGCGCAGCTGCGACCGCCGTATCGCCTCGCCATTCTCCTGCCAGCCGGTGGTCTCGCCGGCGGCATTCTTCTTCTCGATCCAGTCATTGCTGCGATCGTCGGCGATCTCGACCATCTCGTCGACGAAATCGTCGGCCAGGAGCTCGCGCGCCAGGGCGTAGCGTGCCCGAAACGCCGCCTTCTCCTCGTCCGCCAGCCAGGACGGCACGGTCGATTTCGCCGGCATGTCCTCGTCACGGCAGATCGACCGCAGGCTTTCCCTGTCGGCGATGCGCTCGCAGATCTTCTCGGCGATCGCCTGGCTGAACTTGATCGGTCTTCCCATGAGGCGCTGCCGCCGAATTCTCTAAAAAAGCGCGACGATATTGGATGCCGTGGTCCCGGTCAGCGCCACGACGCAATGGCAACGTCGCCCGCCGTGCCGATATCAAGCGCACGCGCACCGACGATGGCGGTATCGTTCGGCGTCACCACGGCGGCCCGCGAGGCCGGAGCAATCGAGGCGAACATTGCTGTTCTCCTTGAAGAGGGGAGCTTTATCTTGAGGCGGCGTGAAGTGGTGCCATCCCGCGCTTTCGCGCAGGATCGCTCCGTCGCTTGGGGGCAAATTTGGGTTGGACAGCGTCCAACTGAATTTATTTTTGTATGTACGCATATTTGCATGACGTCGCGAATTAATGTACATACAAGTGGTGAAAATCACCTGGGACGAAGCAAAGAGGATCGCCAATCTTCAGAAGCATGGCCTCGATTTCGGAGACGTGTATTTCTTCGACTGGAAGATGCAGTGATTACCGCCAGCCACGGCGGCCGCTTCAAGGCCATCGGCTATTATGAGGACGGAACCGCCGTCGTCGTCTATGCGCTGCTTGGCAGCGAGGCCGTTTCGCTCATCAGCTTTCGCCCAGCCAGCAACACTGAAAGGAAGGTGCTTTCGTGACCGCTAAATATCCCGTCAAGAAGGAATTTCAGCCCGGCCATGGCTACTCGAAAGAGGATTGGGATGCAGTCGATGGTCCCGAACTCACCGATGAGGAGCTTGCATCGACCCGGCCGGCGGTAGAGATCCTTCCGGATGCGTTTTTCGACCATGTCGACGAGATACGCAGAGGCAGAGGCCGACCGACGCTCGAACAGACGAAGCAGACCATCACCATCCGGCTCGATCCTGATGTGATCGCACACTACCGGTCAGGCGGAAGAGGATGGCAGAGCAGGATCAACGATGATCTGAGGAAGCTGTCCGGACTTCAAAAATGACCGGTCCGCAAGCCTTAGCCAGGCGCATACGACAGGAGAGCGTTGCCGATTTGGTGGACATCCCCCTGGGTTCAAATCTCGCAGCCCGGATTTACGGTAGTCATAAACGACCTGCCAGGGGGTGATCAAGCGCTTTTGGCCGCCACGCGCGGTAATTTAATCCACCCAATCCAACCCGATCGGCAGCCGAACGCCTCCCGCTTTGCGCGCCTCTCGGGCCCGGCGTATAATCTGCAGGCTGTTGATCCAACGGTGGAGAAGTTCAGTGAAAACCACGAGACTTTTTCTTTGCCTTGCCGCTTTTCTCGGCGTCACGTTCGCCGCAAACCCGGCTGATGCCGACGAACTGGTTCACTTCGAAAGCGCGCCCGTCAAGCTAAGCCCGTTTCGAATAAGCAAGGCGAGGGAACAGGGAGAAATTCTTTCTCAACCGCAGGGTACGCCATTGCTGGGATATCTATCCCGCCCCGGGGGTGATGGCCCCTTCCCGGCGGTCGTCTTCCTGCATGGATGCGAGGGCATGCGGTTGAGCGTCAAGGACCTTTGGCCGAAACGGCTGGTCGCATGGGGCTATGTCGTGCTGGTCGTCGATAGCTTCACCACCCGCCACATCAAGGACCCGTGTCAAAGCCATCTCCCCGATCGCGTCTTCGACGCCTATGGCGCTTTGAATTTCTTATCGAAACAAAGCTTTGTCGATATCAGGCGCGTTGCCCTGATGGGCTTTTCAACGGGCGGCACCGCGACGCTGGAGGGAACAAAAATCGAAGGCAACGAACAGCTGATGGACCGCAAGTTCACCGCAGCGGTTGCCTACTATCCCCTCTGCGCGGCAACGCAGGGCGATGCGACGGTGCCGATCCTGATTTTAACCGGCGACCGAGACAATTGGAGCCCGGCCGACCGATGCCGGAAGAGGCTTGCCAAGCTGAGTGACGCCAGCCCACCCATCGAGCTCAATATCTACAAGGGTACCTATCACGATTTCGACGCCCCGGAGTTTAAGGTGGGAAGGCGGGTGCTGGGTCACATCGAAAAATACAATCCGGACGCCGCAGGAAAGTCCATCCGCAGCGTTCGCACATTCCTTCAAACCTACCTGTCGAACTAAAGCCCGAAGTCTGTCTGCTGTGGCATCCGATGAGCACTCATTGCGGCATTCGGTATATCGCCTATTCTGCGCCTCACATGATCCCTCGGCACCTGAAGGCATAGGATGATGCGTATCTTTATTTTGCTGATCGGTTTTCCGGGCGTTGGAAAACTGACGATCGCAAGGGAGTTGCAAAGCCTGTCCTCGGCGAAAGTCATCGACAATCACTGGTTCAACAACCCGGTTCTGCGTCTCCTGGACGATGATGGAACGGGCCACCTTCCTGAAGGAATATGGGATTATACGGGACGAATTCGGCAAACCGTGTTGGATGCAATTGCCGAATACACCACCCCTTCCGCCAACTTCATCTTCACGCATGCCGGCCGGGATGGTGATCAGCGCAGTCTTCGCACCTACCAGCAGTTCGCCGATGCCGCTCGGCAATGCGGGGCTGTCCTGGTGCCCGTGAGACTTCTCTGCGACGAAGATGAGCTGGCACGCCGTATCTCCATGCCCGCGCGCCGCAACGATCTGAAAGCGACCGATGCGCAAGCCTCCAGGGAGAGAAGCCGGCGGGACAAGGTTTTTGATCCGAAGCATCCCAACACCCTGGTCTTGGACGTCACATCCACGCCGCCGCCAGAGAGTGCAGCCGCAATTTGGCAGCACGCTCTAAAGTCACTTGCCAACAGCATCGAGACCGCCCCGTCAAACGTTTAGTTGAATGTCCACGGAAGGCAATTCGAAGCAACCAGCTACGTGGGTGTCATGGGCGTCGATACTCAAGGCGCCGTCCGACACCTAACCGCAGGAACTGAACATTGACACAACCCGCAGCCGATAAGGTCCGCTTCGAATTTGTTACGCAATGTCCAAGGGATGATGGCTGCGGCGTTTTCGTCTTGCAGATGTTGACGGGCAAACCCTACGACCAAATTGCCAGCATGATCGATTGGGGCGTTCAGACCAATCATTACACAACCTGGAAAGAACTGCGCGGCGTCCTGAGCGCGTTGGGCTGGCAGACTGGCGGATTACGCAAAGCCGAGAGCTGGGACGATGTTTGCGGGGTAGCGGTAGTCCATGTCGAAGGAGACCACTTCATCCTCTATGACGCCGATAACGGCATCTTCTATGATCCTGGGCAACCAGATGGCCCCGATCTGCATAGCCGCCTCGTTCCTATGAACTACCTTCCGGTGCAATGCCCGTGGCTGGTGGAGGCCAGCTTGGATCCTCGGCTCAAGCCCGAGGAAGACGGAGGGTGAGGTCGAGACCTTCATCCCCAAACCTGCCTCCGGCGGGAGATCCTCGCCGGCTATCTCAGTCACATCCCATCGAATCAAAATACCGGATCGTGTCAGCGGTTGCGTGCCTAGGGCAGTTCACCAAGCACGACGTAGGTTCTTGCGCGCAGTCCGATCTTCACAAAGCCTGCAGATTGACCGCTGGCGCAATCGTGTGGGGCAAAACCCTTCGGCAACATCTCCTCGGCCGATGAGGAAATCTCGTGCTTTGCCAAGACGTCAAGCTTTTGGGACCGTTTGAACGGGGCGAGCTCGATTGTTTCCTTCCCAACGAGCACGAATGCAAAATGGCCCTCATCCGCAACGTAGTTGTTCGCGGCGAGATACATGTTCACTCTGGCGGCGAACGCATCGTTGGAATGTAATCGGTCTTGGTAGGGCTGGAGCAGGCAAACCGCCTGGGCATCAAGACGATAGAGTCGAAAACTTCGCGGCTTGGCCAATTGGGATGTTCTTAAAAGCCGCATCATCCAAGGAGCCGGCATTGGCCGACGGCCCGTAAACAATCCATGCCAGCGACGCCAATAAACCAATAAATCTCACGAAGTTCATCCGCGCCCGTACCTCCTGCGTCGACACTCGATACAACCCTGTGTTGGCAACACAGTCAACAAGCCCCTTCGCACCCCCACCCTCCGTCATCCCAGGCCCGAGCCTGGGATCCATACCTGCGGCCGATGGCGGGGCAAGGATCATCGCGGTTTGGCGATATCCGCTTCGAATCCATAAGCTCTTTGAACGAGGGCGACGCGGATTTCATAGCGCCTATACCAGTCAGTCCGGCCCCGGCGTTGCGCCTCGACGTGATCGATAACCGCTTTCCAGGCCCGGATGCTTTCCTCGTCCCGCCAATAAGAGTTGATGATGCCGAAACCGTCGGCACGGCGGGCGCTTTCGAAACCCAGGAAGCCGGGTTGCTGCTTCGCCAGCTCCACCATCGCAGCGCCGACGTCGCCATAGCCGTCTTCGACCTCGGTTCGTTGCGATGAGAAGCAGACGACGTAATAGGGTGGCGCAGGCAAGCTAGCGATCGACATGCCAACCTCTCGTTGCTGATCCACACGGATCATTGCACCATGCGCCGTCAGGTCAATCCCTGCTGCACACCAGGGTCCAGAAGCTCTCGGCGATTTCGGTCATGCGCGCCCGCGGCCTCATCAGGACGATCTGCACGTCGACGGCCCACTCCCCAGACCCGGCGAAGGCGAGCCGGCCGCCGGGGCCAGTCTCGTCGCTTGCAAGGCTCAGCGGAATCCAGGCAACGCCCTTTGCCTCGATCGCCAGCGCCTTCAGGGCCATGGCGAGGTGTGAGGTGAACACCGTGTCGAGACGCAGCGACTGCATGCGCTGGGAAAGGTTTGCAGCCAGGATGCGCCCCATGCCGGACTTTTCTTCGAAGGCGAGAAGCGGAACGCCCGTCGTCCCGGAGAGGCTGTAAAGCGGCTCTCCGTCCTTCTTTCGGGCGCAGACCGGGACGAGCCGGTCGGCATCGAGCACGACATGGCGATAATTTTGCATGTCCAGCCGGATGCCGCTGTGTTCCTGGTAATGACACAGCAGGAACTGGGCCCGCCCTTCCAGCATGATCTTCTCGCATTCGTTCATATTGTCCGAGAGCAGCCGGATGGGCATGGCGGCGGCGCTGTGCCCCAACCCTTGAATCCAGGAGGGGAAAAAGATGAAGGAGAGCGCGTGGGTGGCCGCGAAGGTGACGGTCGATGTCGCCGCCTTGATCTGCGCGAGATCGCGGGCGGCGCGTTCAAGCCTTGCGGCAATATCGCTCGCCGCCTCCAGCATCAGCTCTCCCGCCGGCGTCAGCTTCAGCCGGTGTGTCGAGCGATCGACCAATTCCCACCCGCACCATTCTTCCAGCGCCTTGATGCGACGTCCGAAGGCGGGCTGGGTGATGTTGCGCCGTTCCGCCGCTCTCGAGAAGTTCAGCGTTTCGGCAAGAGCCTGGAGGTCGGCGAGCCATGCGGTCTCCACGGAAGGTTCCTTTGACGGTTGCAGTGCCATGTCAACACTAAAAAGACGGTATAGCGCCTGACAAATCAATGTTTCTTTGCGGTTCTCTGCCTGTTTGCGCAAAGTGATGATGCCGAAACGGCACTGATAGAACCCGCATCGGCATTGGACGCGCCGACCGCCGCGCATCAAAATGAAACCATCGTCATCAGCCGCCTTCGGCGAAGGGAATGGAGCCCGTCATGCGCATCATCGACATCTGCGAGGTCACGAAGCCGATCGCTTCACCGATCCGCAACGCCTATATCGATTTCAGCAAGATGACCGCCAGCCTGGTTGCCGTCGTCACCGATGTCGTCAGGGATGGGCGTCGCGTCGTCGGTTATGGCTTCAACTCCAATGGCCGTTACGGCCAGGGCGGCTTGATCCGCGAGCGCTTCAGGGACCGCATCCTCGAAGCAGCACCCGAAAGCCTGATGAACGAGGCCGGCAGCAATCTCGATCCGCACAGGGTCTGGGCGAGGATGATGACCAACGAGAAGCCCGGCGGCCATGGCGAGCGCTCGGTCGCCGTCGGCACCATCGACATGGCGGTCTGGGACGCGGTGGCCAAGATCGAGGGCAAGCCGCTGTTTCGTCTTCTCGCCGAGATGAAAGACCGGGAGGCCAACCCGAAGGTCTTCGTCTATGCCGCTGGCGGATACTACTACCCCGGCAAGGACAACAGCGCTCTGCGGGCGGAGATGCGGAGCTATCTCGACCGCGGCTATACCGTCGTCAAGATGAAGATCGGCGGCGCGTCGATCGACGAGGACCGGGGCCGCATCGAAGCCGTGCTGGAGGAGATCGGTTCGCAGGCGCAGCTTGCGGTCGACGCCAACGGGCGCTTCGATCTGGAGACCGGCATCGCCTATGCGAAGATGCTGCGCGACTATCCGCTGTTCTGGTACGAGGAGATCGGCGATCCGCTGGACTACGCTCTGCAGGCCGCCATCTCCGAATTTTACGACGCACCGATGGCGACCGGCGAGAACCTGTTCTCCCATCAGGATGCCCGCAACCTGCTGCGTTACGGCGGCATGCGGCCGGACCGCGATTACCTGCAGTTCGACTGCGCCCTTTCCTACGGCCTGGTCGAATATTTGCGCACACTCGACGTGCTGCGTCAGTTCGGCTGGTCGCCGTCGCGCTGCATCCCGCATGGCGGCCACCAGATGTCGCTCAACATCGCGGCCGGGCTCGGCCTCGGCGGCAACGAAAGCTATCCCGATCTGTTCCAGCCCTATGGCGGCTTCCCCGATGGCGTCAAGGTGGTCGATGGCCATATCCTGATGCCCGAGCTGCCGGGCATCGGCTTCGAAGGCAAGTCGGAGCTGATCAAGGTCATGCGCGAATTGGCTGAATGAAAATATGCCCGCCCTGCACAGGATATGAAGCGAACCATCTTTGCGCCCAGCCGGCTTGATGCCAGACCAATCCGGGCGTAATCCAGAACACAGCCCCTCTCCTTCCGACACCAATCCGAGACGACCCCATGGCGCACTCCCTCAACACAGCCCCATCGCCCGCCGGCGGCCCCAACCAGCCGAAACTCGATACGGATGACATCTGGCAGGCTCGCGTCGATCTTGCCGCCTGTTTCCGGATGGCGGCGCGGCTCGGCATGGAGGAAGGGATCTGCAACCACTTCTCGGCCGTCGTTCCCGGTTACGACGACCTGTTCATCGTCAACCCTTACGGCTACGCGTTTGCCGAGCTGACGGCCTCGATGCTGCTGATCTGCGATTTTCACGGCAACGTCGTGTCGGGCAGCGGCCAGCCCGAGGCGACCGCCTTTTACATCCACGCCCGGATTCACAAGAACGTTCCCCGTGCCAGGGCGGCGTTCCACACCCATATGCCTTATGCCACCGCCCTTTCGATGACGGAGGGCGATCCGCTGATCTTTGCCGGGCAGACCGCCTTGAAATTCTACGGGCGCACGGCCGTCGACCGCAACTATAACGGCCTGGCGCTCGACGCGCGCGAGGGCGACCGGATCGCGGCTGCGATCGGCGATGCCGACATCGTCTTCATGAAGCATCACGGGGTGATGGTCTGCGCACCCAATATCGCCGAGGCCTGGGACGATCTCTATTATCTCGAGCGCGCCTGCGAAGTGCAGACGCTCGCTTTGTCGACCGGACGCGAAGTCCTTGCCGTCGCACCGGAGATCGCGCAAGCGGCGTATCGGCAGATGCGCGAAGGCGACCCGGAATCGGCCCGGCTGCATCTGGAGTCGGTGAAGCGCGCGCTCGATCGCAGCGAGCCCGAATACAAGCGCTGACACCGCCCGCGCAACCCCGCTGATCCCAATCGTTTTCGGCACTGACTTCGCCGCCTTGTGCAAGCTTTCAAAAAGCGGTTAGCTTGAAATCGTTGGGAGTGCTCGTTCCTGCCCGGCAAGGCAGGAGAGCATTCGAGGGAAATCCCGTGGGCTGGTCCAAACCCTTAAGACTGCATCTCGGCGTCCTGGTCGTCGCATCGCTGCTGTGCACGTCGGCGCCGATCATCTGGATGGCATTCAGCCACGGAAGCGATGCCGCGGTCAGCGCGGGCGCGAAGCAGATGCGCGAGATGAGCCTGCGGCTGATCGAGGGATATCGCAATACGCTGCAGGGAGGCATCGAGGCGGTCGCACTCGCATCGACCCTGCCGCAGCTCGCCTCCCCGCCGCCTCGGGATATCGACGCGAAACAGCAATTCTTTCTGGAGGTCCTGCGAAACGTCCCCAACGCGACGAGCATCTACACCGGCTATGCCGACGGCTCATACCTGCAGGCCATCAACACCGAAAGGCAGGATGTCCGCCGGACCCTCGCAACCCCGGATGGCACGGCCTTCGCGATCCGCACGATCGCCGGGCGACAGAGCGCCGACGTCATCTCGACGCTTCGCTTTCTCGACAGCCAGGCAAGAGAGATCGCCGAGCGCGACGTCGAAGTCGCATCCTTCGATCCGCGGCAACGCCCGTGGTATCAATCCGTCGTCCAGGACGGTTTGCCTGTCTCCGTCGGCCCCTATATCACCGGCACGCTCAATGTTCCGACGCTGACGATCGCCGCGCCGATGTGGAATGATGGTCAGGTGGTCGTCGGCATCAACATTCACCTGCAGACCATCAGCCGCCTGCTGGACACGCGCGAGATTTCGCCGCATGCCCGTGCTTACATCATCGATGGCAGCGGTGATCTCGTCGCCCATTCCGACCCCGATATCATGAACAGGATCATCGGATTGTGGTCGAGGACATCGGGGGGCTTTGCCGCGAGTGCAAACAGCTTCGACGCGAGCCTTAAAACCGTGGCGAGGTTGCGGCAGGATCCGGCCTTTGCCGCCGGCGGCCTGGCGCGGGTCGATTTCGATGGCGAAAGCCATCTGGTGCAGCTCGCCCCCGTCAGCGTCTCCGGCCTGTTCCAGGGAAGCGTGGCCGCAATCGTCGTGCCGCTGGAGGACCTGGTGGCCGAGGCCAATCGGCTGCTCCTGCACAATCTCCTCATCGCCAGCGCCTTCGTGATAGCAGGTGTCGCCGCATCGGTGCTGCTGTCGCGCATGGTCAGCCGCTCCCTCTATCGTCTCGCCGACGAGGCGCGCAGGATCGGCGATCTCGACATCGGCGAAAAGCCCATGTCGCATTCCTGGATATCGGAGATCAACACGCTGGCGAGCGCGCTGGCGGCCAGCCGTCATGCCATCAGCCAGTTTGCCCTCTATGTCCCGCGTGAAGTCGTCCGGCGGATCATCGATCCCGAGGCAAGAACGCTCGTCAAGGCGAAGCGGCAGGATGTGACGGTGCTGTTCACCGACATCAGAGACTTCACCACCATCTCCGAGCTCAACTCACCCGAGGATGTGGTCGATACGCTGTCGGCCTATTTCGAACTCCTGAACACCATCGCCGAGCGCCATGGCGGCACCGTCGTGCAATATCTCGGCGATTCCATTTTCGTCATGTGGAACGCCCCCGTTCCGGATACCATGCATGCCGAAAACGGCTGCCGATGCGCGCTTGCCATGAAAGCGGCGGTGGACGGCCTGAACGAAGCCAATCGCTTGAACGGCCGCCCCGAACTCTTCACCCGCTTTGGCTTGCACACCGGCCCGGCGGTCGTCGGCAGCTTCGGCGCGATCTCGCGTCAGCAGTACACGGCCATGGGCGATACGATCAATGTCGCCTCACGCCTGGAAGGATTGAACAAGGACTTCAACACCTCGATCCTGGTCAGTGCGGCCATACACGACACTGTGGCCGACCGCTTCGAGCTTCGTCCGCTCGGCCTCGCGCAGATCAAGGGACGGGCCGAGAAGGTCGATATATGGGAACTGGTCGGGAATATCGGCGAATGAAGCGTGGCGCGAGCCTTCAGGGCTGAAGGCGATACCGACGATGCCTGCCGCTTCCGGACTTTGGTCGACGTCGGATGGACGCTGTTCGATGCCGCTCTATCGGAGTATTTTACCCTGAACCTGGCGGTTGGAGGGTGCAGTGTTTGTGAAACGCAGTCACAAGTTTCTGCTCTTTTTCGCGGTCGCATCCTGTCAGATGACTTTCGCGCCACGCTTGGGTGCGGCGGACGACACCGTTACAATCGACAGCGGAACTCTGAAGGGTGAGAGGTCGGGCTCAGTCGTCAGCTTCAAAGGCATTCCTTATGCGGCGCCACCGGTCGGTGATCTGAGATGGCGAAATCCCCGACCGATGAAGCCCTGGAGCGGGACCAGGGATGCCCGCGATTTCGGTCCGTCCTGCATGCAGACCGACGACCTGCCGAAGTCGGAGGATTGTTTGACGCTCAATGTCTGGACACCCGCCAAGCGCTCCAAAACACCGCTCCCGGTGATGGTCTGGATTTACGGCGGCGCTCTTGTTCATGGAAACACCCCTCAATATCCCGGTGGTCAGCTGGCCGCCCGCAGAGTCGTGTTCGTCAGCATGAACTACCGCATGGGGCGGCTCGGCTATTTTGCCCATCCGGCGCTGATAAAGGAATCCCCCGACGAGCCCGTCGGCAACTATGGCTACATGGATCAGCTTGCAGCCTTGAAATGGGTCCAGCAAAATATCGAAGCCTTCGGCGGCGATCCGAAGAAAGTGACGATCTTCGGCGAGTCGGCCGGTGGCGGCTCGGTGATGGCGCACATGATATCGCCGTTATCACGGGGGCTTTTCCGCGGCGCCATTCTCCAGTCACCGGGTCTCCCGACCGCGCGTGCGCAGAGCACTCCCTTGTCACCGTTGAAAGAAGCAGAGAAAACCGCCTTGGACTATGCGGGTTCTCTTGGCATCAATGGTCGCGATGCCGACGCTCTCAAGGCCCTTCGGGCGCTGCCTGCGGAAAAACTGACCGAAGGCGCATCGGCACCAGAGGTGATGGCGGGAATGTCGACAGGCAAGCCGGTCATCGGCATCTCCGGCTCGATTCTTGACGGACGGTTTTTGCTCGAAACGCCGGAAGCGGCTTTTGCGGCAGGCCGTCAAGCGCCGGTTCCGGTCATCGTCGGGGCAAATAGTCGTGATCTCGGTATCGGTGAGGCCGCGACGAAAGACGATCTCTTCGCCCTGTTCGGCAACCATGCGGCCGAAGCCCGGACGCTCTATGATCCCACAGGCCAAGAGGCCCTCGATGAGTTGACGCAGCAGGTTCTGGCCGACAAAACGCTTGTCGAACCGTCTCGCCATCTCGCTGACGAGATGATCCGCGCGGGTCAACTGACGTGGTGGTATCGTTTCTCCTATGTCGCCGAGGCTCTCCGCAACGATCCGACATGGAAAGGCACTCTGCACGGCTTCGAAATTCCCTATACGCTCAACATCCCAAACGCCCTGGTGAAAGACAAGGTTACACCGGCCGACTGGGCCATGGCCACATTGGCGAGTGCCTACTGGGTTCAATTTGCAACGAGCGGTGACCCCAATGGCGGCTCATGGCCAAGATGGCCTCACCACGACCCATCCGTCGGCAGGGTCTTCGACTTCACCAATCGCGGCGCGACGTTCGGAGCCGATACGCTGAAACCCAGGCTCGACCTCTGGCAAAGATACTGGGAGGAAAAGAAATGACGGGGTTGGTGCCTGTCGCCTGGTGTGTTGCCTTCCCCATACGGCCGCTTCCCGAACATGTGGCGACTGACGGAAGATGAGCAGACAGTCAGCCCTGCACCTCCGACCATAGCCAATCCTGAAGCTTGTCCACCGCTTCCGACTTCCGGTAGCGCGGCTTCACCAGATAGAAGCCCGCCCGCGCTCTGAGCACGCCATCGAAGACCTGCCGCAGCCTGCCTGCCTCGATATCGGTCGAGACGAAAGCCCGGGTCGCCATGGCGATGCCTTGTCCGGCGATCGCGGCTTCGATCGCGTGCGATGTCTGCGAGAAGCTGATGCCGCGAAACAGCGTGGGATCGCCGCCGCCGAGGAAGCGGTCGATATATTCCGGCCAGAAATTGTGCACGTCGTGCAGCAGGGTGTGGCGCGTGAGTTCACCGGCATTGTGCGGCTCGCGGCCTGCCGGGACGAGGCCCGGATTGCAGACCGCAATGATGTCCTGCTCGAACAGCAGCTCGGCGGCAAGGCCGGGACCGAAGGGCGGCGTGCCGTAGCGGACAGCGAGATCGACGCCATCCGTCTGGAAGCTGGAGATTCGATCGGTGGCGAGGATGTGCAGGTCGTGGCCGGGATGTTTGGCGGTAAAGTCCGGCAGGCGCGGTATCAGCCATTTCGAGGCGAAGGTCGGCGTCGTGCTGACGGTCAGTTTCACCGGCTGCGGCTTCAGGTTGGCGGTGGCATTGGCAAGCAGTTCGAAGGCGCGCCTGACGTCGGCGACATAGCTGCGCCCCTCGCCCGTCAGCGCCAAGGATTTCGGCAGGCGCTCGAACAAGGTCACCCCGAGTTCCGCCTCCAGCCCGCGCACATGCTGGGCGACCGCGCCCTGCGTCACGCCGAGTTCTTCGGCGGCGAGCCGGAAGTTCAGATGCCGCGCCGCCACATCGAAGGCCCTGAGAGCGTTGAGGGATGGGAGATTGCCGATGGACATTCGATAGTTTTTCTACAGGGATATTTCAGGAAAACTGGTTCGCTCTCATTGAAGGCGCATGGTATTCGAAGGATCAAGGCCCGGCAATGGGCGTAAAATCGAGCAGGGATGGCGACGATGGCAGTAGAAAAGGTAGCGATCATTACGGCTGGCGGCAGCGGCATGGGTGCGGAGGCGGCAAGGCGGCTGGCGGCCGACGGCTTCAAGGTCGCCATCCTGTCCTCGTCCGGCAAGGGCGAGGCGCTGGCCAACGAACTTGGCGGCATCGGCGTGACCGGCTCGAACCAGTCCAACGACGACCTGAAGCGGTTGGTCGACGCCTGCATGGAAAAGTGGGGCCGGATCGACGCCCTCGTCAACAGCGCCGGTCACGGGCCCCGTGCACCGATCACCGAGATCACCGACGAACAGTGGCATACCGGCCTCGACATCTATCTGATGAATGTCATCCGTTCGGTTCGCCTGGTCACGCCGATCATGCAGGCGCAGAAGTCGGGCGCGATCGTCAACATCTCCACCGCCTGGGTGGCCGAACCGTCGGCAATGTTCCCGACCTCGGCCGTCTTCCGCGCCGGGCTTGCCGCCTACACCAAGATTTACGCCGATACCTTTGCGGGCGACGGCATTCGTATCAACAACGTGTTGCCGGGCTGGATCGACAGCTTGCCGGCGACGGAGGAGCGCCGCGACAGCGTGCCGATGAAGCGCTACGGCACCAGCGCCGAAGTGGCCGCGACGATTTCCTTCCTCGTTTCCGAAGGGGCGGGTTATATCACCGGCCAGAGCCTCAAGATTGACGGCGGCCTGACCCGGTCTGTCTGATCGGGATCGCTTTCAACGCTGGGGGAGAACAGCGATGTGCTGCTGGATCGTCAAAGACGGCGAGACAAGGAATGCCAAGGTGGAGGCGGCACGGTGACCCTCGCCGAGGTAGATGCATCGGCCTGGGCCGAACTCGAAGGCGCGACTACCGATCCGCAGTCGGCCTTCCGCTACCTGAACCTGTGTTCGGTCGATGCCGGCGGCCGGCCGCAGGCCCGCATGGTCGTGCTGCGGCGCGCGGATGCGGCGCGGCGCATCCTGGAAATCCATACCGATGTCAGAAGCCCGAAATGGCAGGAAATATCGGCCAACCCTTCGGTCGCCATCCTCGGCTTCGGCCCGCAGTTAAAAGGTAAGCATCCGGTGATTGCCGCACCTGGCGCTGATGGTGTGTAGGTTCAGCGGTCTGACTGAAGTGCCGCGACGGCTCTTGCCGCCTTATCGCAG
>NZ_JACIFS010000011.1:190784-205724 GCF_014197475.1 Rhizobium sp. BK212 | reverse complement strand
CAAGAAGGTCTATATTCCCTTCCAGCTCGTCACGCCTGAGAACGTCAAGGACTTCGTCACCAAGAACTGAGGCGAATGCCAAGCAGGATGCGGGCTTTGCCCGCATCCTTTTTTGAGTGCTTAAAGTCCCGTGGCTGATTGAGGATGAAACTGGCCGGCATCCCGATCTCGTGCCCGTAAAGAAGAGGCAGGGCCGAAACGTCAAGGAGTGGACCTTTGCCAAGACGCTTTGCGCGCCGCGACAGAGGTCACCATTGTCGGCAAATATAGCTAAGGTAGGTTGCTCGACGGAGCCCTGTTTTCGACATATGCGGGTCCGCGCGTTACTAGCGTATCGTCCGGAAAATTGCCGCCCCGAGGTTCCTGCTTGACGATTTATACAGTCGGCATCAGAATCGCAGCGTTGAGGGTGAGTCGACCGTACCCGCTTTCACATTGTTGCTCGCCTCAGAAGAGACTAGCCGCAGCGGCCGATTGGCCACGCGCCGACCGACGCCGCTGGTCGCAAGCTTGCGGGGGATCGCCGTGGATAAAGTGTTGTCGGCAGTCGGTCCTCCTCGCGACAGCCAGCCGCGGCACTGGAGGTTCTTCTTACGGAGCAACCGCCGCTGGCTGCTTTGGCCAGCGCTTTTGATGCCCGTTTTGCTTCTTGCAGGTATCGCTGTTTTTTACCATGAAATCCGCCACGTCGAAGATCCGGCTGGTCGGATTGAGTATCAAGCGCTCGATAAGGCCGCCCGATCATCACGCATATCAGTCCGCCCTGATACGGCGGCTCCTTCTCCTCTTCCGCCGACGTCTGTATCGCTGAAGCTGATCGAGGTTCCGAAACTGGAGCTGGCCAGCCAGTTTCTGCGGACGTGGCGCTTCGCGGGGCCAAATATCTGCGGCGCTCTTCGAGAGGCCGGCATCGAAATGAGCGAGTGGAAAGCCGCATCGATGCGCAATCGTAGTTATGAATGTTATTTTCAGCGCATCCACGAACGGGACGAGGTGCGACCGCTCAGTTCGACCTTCGTTAGGGTTCGGGGAAATGAAAGGGGCGATATTGTTGAGATCCGCGCCAAGATCGTCGGGCCGCAGACAGATGCCCAGGGGCGTCTCGCTCCGGCTGTCCTGCGCATTTTCGAGATCATTGTGAAGCAGGCCTGCTGGCGTGATTTCGAAGATGCGCTTGCGTCGATCCAAAGCCTTCGCAATGTCGAATACGACCAATTCGGCGCCTATCTCAGCTTTACGCGCGAAGCCGGCAGCGAAAATAGCTTCAATTTCATTCTTGGCCTTAAGGCGACGTCAAGTTCGCAGGTGAGGACCAAGGCGTATTTTTCGGCAGACAGCTGGCTGGCCACGACAAAACCCCGCATTCCGCAAACTTTATCCTCATCGTCCGCATCGTCGCATCCACAGCCGCCACTTGCGCTCGATGACGGAGTGAGTAGCGGCCACAATTCAAGATCAATCTGGAACTGTGGCTGAACATCCATAAGTCCATCGTGACCTTAGTTTCGTCCCTTCGAGGTCTTCGCCAGCATCTCGCTCAGCGTTGCCGCCGAGAGCATGGATTCGGCCAAAAGCTTCTTGAGCTTCTGGTTTTCCTCCTCCAGTGCTCTCAGCCTTTTGGCATAGAGACCTACATTTCCGTACTGCAAGGATTGCCACCGATAGAAGGTCGGCTCGCTGATCCCGTGCTTGTGGCAAACATCCGCCACCGTCACCCCGGCTTGGTGCTCCTTCAAGATACCCGTAATCTGGTCGTCGTCGAATTTTCTCTTGCCCATCACGGTCTCAGTCCTCGCGAAATGCTCTGTTGAAACTGTCGAGGAGTGGTCTGACGGCATAGAGCGCCACGCTGCTTTCGCCCGTTTCGATCAGTGTCTGTGCGGGCATGCCCGCGACCAGTTCGACATCACTCATTTTTGCCAACCGCTCGTCCGTTACACGGATAGTCGCGGCAAAGTAGGGCTGGCCGCTCTGCGGGTCGGTGAGACGATCCGCTGATACGTACTCGACCCGACCTTTCAGCAGTGGAACGCGCCGCTGATTGTAGGGAAGGAGGTGGACCTGTGCCTCGAGCCCCGGACGGACGAGATTGATGTCTTCCGGTCTGACGTGGGCAGACACGACAAGGCGATCGGTGCGTGGCAGAAGATCGACGAGCGGTTCACCCGCGCCGATCACGCCACCTGATGTGTGGATGCGCAGGTTCATGATTGTCCCATCGTCGGGAGCACGAATATCGGTCCTTGACAGTTGGTCGTCGATCGCCCGCAAGCGCTCGCGCAGCTGCATGATCTGGCTTTCCGTGTTGCGCATGCCCTGGGCGACTTCGCTCAACCGGTCGCTCTCAAGTTTTGCGAGATCGGCCTGCGAGCCGCTGATCGCCTGATAGGCGCGAGAGATCTGCGCCTCTACTTCACCCTGCTGGCCATCGAGGTCTGCCTTTTCCCGCTGTAGGTTGAGAAGTCTGCTCCTTCTTTCCAGTCCTTTGGCGGTGAGGACCGTAACCTGATCCAGTTCTTGGCTCGAGATTGCGGCTCTGTCGGCCAATGCTGCCTTCTGCGCACCAAGCCCGACGATTTCCTGCCGCACCTGGGCGATTTTTTCATTGGTGATCTGAATTTCCGCCTGCATGACCCGGCGACGGGCGTCGAAGATTTTCTGTTGTCCGATCAGAATGGCGCTGACCGAAGGATATTTGTCCATTGCTGCCCTGAGATCCTCAGGATAGGCGACGTGATCGCTGCCCGTCTGCTCCGCAAGCAGGCGGGCGCGGCTTCCTTCGGCGTCCCAAAGTTGCCCTTGAACACTGTCGCGCTCCGAGCGAGACTTCGTATCGTCGAGTTCGATGACGATCTGCCCGGCTGTGACCGCGTCACCGTTTTTAACGAGGATTCGTCGGACGATTCCACCTTCCAGATGCTGAATGGTCTTGCGGCTGGTTTCCGGCTCGACGACGCCCGATGCGACCGCAGCGCTTTGCAGCGGCGCCAGAACCGACCAGATTCCCAATCCGACGATGAACACCAGGATCAACAGGTTTCCCGTCCAAACAACGCCTCTGAGCCCCGGCATGGGCGAAGGGGGAGCGGGTCCGCGCTGTTTCGATTCAATCACCGGCCAATAGGCCGTCCGTTGCCTGGCTGTTGCCGTCGATCGTGGAGGCAATCGCTGAGTCGCCCCTGACAAATCTGAAGATTTCGCCTGCGTTGCGTCCAGTTGAACAAGGGTCATGGCGCTTCTCCCTATCTTCCTGTTCGAGACGGCGGTTGAAGATAGGTATCATAAATCCGCTCACTGTCGCCGAAGGCAGCTACTGTCCCGTTGCGCATGATGGCAATCTTGTTGGTGACAGGCAGGATCCCCATCCGGTGCGTTATGATAACGACGGTCATTCCCCTGGATTTCATGCGCTCGATTGCCGTAAACAACATGCGTTCGCCGTCATAATCCAGGCTCGAATTCGGATCGTCGAGAACGATGAGAGACGGATTTCCATAGGCCGCTCGTGCCAGTCCCAGCTGTTGGCGCTGAGCCCGGAGGAGCAGGTTCCCACCTTCACCGATATCGGTCTCGTAGCCCTGCGGCAGCCGCATGATCGCGTCGTGCAATCCAACCAGCTTTGCGGCGTCGATCGCTTTGCCGGGATCTGCTCCATCGAGCCGGCCGATCACGTCCTTGATTGCTCCGCCGAAGAGTTCGATGTCCTGCGGCAGGTATCCGACATGGCAGGTCCCGCCGCAAAGACGCAGAGCCGAGATATCGACCCCACCGAGAAGGGCACATCCGCTCGTTGCTTGCACAACGCCTGCCATAATGCGGCCAAGCGTCGATTTTCCCGATCCCGACGGACCGATGAGCGCGATGCAATCGCCTGGCGCCAGCCGCAATGTGATATCAGTCAATATCGGCCGATTGGCGAATGGCTTGAAATAGCTGACATTATCCAGAACAAGGCCATTGGGTTCCGGTCGCGGCACCATTCGGGCATCGCGTTCCGATGCAACTGTTATCAGCATTCTGTTCAAGCGATTGAAGGCGTTACGCGCAAACGCAAAGGAGCGCCATGCACCTATTGCCCCCTCGATTGGTGCGAGCCCGCGCCCGAGCAGCAGGCTAGCAACGAAGATGATGCCGGGACTGCCGCTGTTTATGAGCACCAGCCATGTCGCCGATCCCATCATCAGGATCTGCGCGAGCGTGCGGATCGATTTGGAGAAACCAATAATGATCTCCGTGCGATGCATCGCGATGTCCTGCGCCCTTCTGGCCATTTCCGCATCGCGATAGACGATCTGCGCTGCGCCATCCTGCATGCCCATTGCCCTGATTACCTCGATGTTCTTGAGGGCTGTCGCAAATCGCAGATAGCTCATCGACAGGGAAAGATTGGCATGGGCAAGCGGCTCTCGCGTCGCCAGTTCCGTCAGGAACGCAAACAGCAGAAGTGCAACGGCGCTCAGAAGACCGATGGTCCCAAGCAGCGGATGTACAAGAAAGAGCAGGAGCAGGAATAGCGGCGCCCAGGGAACGTCAAAAAGCAGCGAGCTGGCCGGTGAATCGAGAAACTGGCGTAATGCGGCCAGGTCCCTGTAGCACTCCGTGGCTGCACCCGTATCGGCGCGAGTGGCATATTCGAATGATGCGGTCAGCACCATGGGCCGCAGCCTGTGGTCCAGCCAGCTGCCGATGCGCGAAAGAGCTGCCCTGCGCACGATATCCAGCATGGAGCCGACCAGCACGGCGATGGCGATGATCATCGTCAGCATCAGGAGCGTGTCAGCGCTTCTGCTCGACAGGACCCGGTCATAGATCTGCAGGAGATAGATAGACGGGGCCAGAAGAAAGAGATTGTAGCCGCAGCTATAGAGGAAGACCAACCCGAAGGCTCCGGCACAGGCTCGGAGCGCGACAACGAGCTGTGTCTGCGGGCGCGGTGGCTTGATGGAAATCGTTGTCATTATCAGATCTCGCTGCATTTGATACTGACGAGAAAAGACTGCGTGCTGGTTCAGCAATTCAGGAGGGTCGCCGGCCGAAACCGGCGACCCTCAGAGTCTGAGTTCATGAGCCGAGATGGTCGACGTCGATATGACCGAAGGCGTTTATGAAGTGATCGAGAGAATTGTTCACCGTCGTCGTTTCAGGATCCGAGTGAACCAGTGCCGACGAGATGTCGCCGCCCAGAGCGTTGTTCCCGTTGCCGCCGTTGCCGCCGACACCTGCGAGGATGGTGGCATGCTGATCGGCCACAAGCTGCGTATATTGTGTCGCGGTCGTCGCCGCAGCCACCGAAGCCGTGTCGTGGCCGCTCGTGTTTCCTTGATCACCGTTGGATTGAGCGTTTCCGCCTGCGCCGCCGGCGCCGCTGGTGAGTGATGCCAGGAAGCCGTTCTGGGCTTGGCTGAAGCCACCGGGTCCGCCACCGCCGGCGTCCCAATCTGCCGTCTGCCAAACGTGATCGCCGTTGTGCAGATGGGTAGATGCCCCGTCGACCGTTTGCACAGGGGTGACATAGGCTACCGGGTTGTAGTCAATGTCCCCATGATTGTAACCATTACCGCCGTTGCCGGCATTCGCATCACCCGCATCCGGGTTGTGGAGTTGAATCGTGTCAGATATTTGTGGAATAGGCATTGATGTCGCTCCTTCTACTTCGTTTCGTCCGTGTTCCTTTTACGGCGTTCCCTTACGGCGTGGGTATTAAGATGTCACCGCCAGCCAATACAACCGCGATCGAATATTGCCTGCGATTTAATCTATGGACTACCCGGATATTCGGCGACACTCCTTCGAGTGCATACTTGAAGGTGACGGAGAGTTATTCTGGATTAGTACGAAGTAATTTGGCGCGGGATGGGATGGGTGTGATCTCTTGTCGAAGCGACGTCGACCTTTTTTGAAGAGGCCGCCCCATAGAGAACCGCTGTATTCAGGGGGTCTGATCAGGTAGCCCGTGGCAAAGTCGATCCTGTTCGGGTCTTGAAAACGTCTATGTGCGATCGTGCGAAAGATGCGGGACCTCTAATCCAAAAGCGGATTGTTTGCTCGTAACCTCGCTCAACGGGCGCTGCGCTCATGACAGCCGAACGGCTATAGCCCTAGCCGACGGGATGTAGACGAATTGCAGGCTCTGCTTTTCTTCCGTTCGGGGGCACAATGTCTGAACAATTCAGGCTGGCTGCGCGATGCGTTCTGCGGATCCGCGGGCTGCCCTTGGAATGGAGACGGTAATGACGGAAATTCGTCCCTTGCTGGAAGACTTGCCCAAAGCGGGCACCGATCAAAACCTCACCTCCAATGTGGCGGCGGGGCATCTGGCACTGGTGCCGACCTGGCTTCCATTGGATGTCGCTTCCGGTCCGTCTGCCGGCAGCGGTGGTGACGGGATAAACGAAGGCGTGATCAGCAGCAATTCATTGGCCGTCTTCATGCCGTCCAATGCCGCGATGGCCGGACCTCATTCGGGTGCGGACGCTTTCCAGGGCAATGATGCGCTCATCAATCAGCATCCCACCGAAATGGCCGGGATCGGCGGGAATGGTGGAAGCGGCAATGTTGCCATCGGCAGCGGCGATGGCGCCAATCATGCCGGCGCCGGCGGCAATGGTCTCTTCTACGGTGGACTCGTCAGCACCGAGGTCGCGCTGTTTGCCCCCGTGAATACGGCCGTGGCTGCAGGCCCTGGCGCGGAGGCTCACGCTGAGCAATCGAACAACGCCCTCTTCCTGCAGGGCGCAACCCAGATGGGCGGCATGGGCGGCTCGGGTGGAGATCATAACGTCGCGAACCATGGCTCGTCGATCAGTCCGGGAACGTCGCTTACATTGACCGGGGACTATTATGCGGGCCACGGCGGCGATGGATATTTCGTCGGCACTATAGTCGACGTGAGTATCGCCATCTTTTCACCGATCAACATCGCCATAGGCGCCGCGGGCGGCTCGGCCGAGGCCCATCAGACAAACAATGTCATTTTCGATCAGGGCGCTGTACAGATCGCAGGCATCGGCGGCAATGGCGGCGGCTTCAACCTGTCGTCAGACACGATTTTCACCGGCAACCATGCGGGCGGCGGTGGTGGGGTCGGATCGTCGACGGGCAGCATGGTGGACGTCAATTTCGGCTATTTCCATCCCATCAACATTGCCGTTCCCGCCGGTGGGACGGCGGACGCCCAGCAGATCGATCATGTTCTCTATGACCAGCATGCGCTCCAGTTGGCCGGCATCGCGGGCCACGGTGGAGAGGGCAACCTCACGGACGCCCATTCGGCTCTGGTCGACGACATTCTGGGCTTCATGCATAGCTAGCGGATAGACTCTGTGCTTGCATTGCGGAGGCTCAACTGGACGAAACCGCTCGTCGTGCTGACAGGCTCGCGAGATGCCGAACATTTCACCATGACCTCATCCGTATTGTCGTCGATTTCGGCCGCCAGAGGCCGTGACCGCTGCCTGGCGCCTGGCGGTGCCGGCGCAGCGCAGCCTGCGTGAAACAACTGGTATTAATGCGTCATTAGAGCGCAGTTTCACTAATCATAACGGGTAATCAGCGATCCTCTGCTTTTGTCGCCCTTTACGGTTGTCGTTTCGCTGTCGGACCCTGCTGCTGTTTTGAATTGAGAGATGGAAACAAAGCCGAGCCGATCGGCAGCTCATTATGTCAACTCGTTCTTTCCGAGATGGGCCTGTAGCAGATCGGTTGCCTTTTCAGTGTCTTTGAAAGCTTTTTTGACCCGCTTGCCGTACGTCAATTCGGCCAAGGGGAGGAAGGACTGTGGCGACAAGTCGAGCCGTCATGCCATCATGGACAATCTCTTCAATATGCTCTGATAGCCCAGTTATCTATCACTGAAATCTCATAGGCTATAAGAATTATCGTGAGAGATCAGACTATTTATATCGGCAATACACTCATTTTTTATCATGACATGTAGTGAGAACAGGAATATTATAAATGGCTGTTGCGTTGCAAATAGTCTGGGGAGCACGCAAGTGTCCAACATTGCTAGAAACAAGCGCCGTATGGGGCGCAGTGCACCAACTGTGCTCATCATTGGGCATTCTACATTGGCGCGGACTACCGTGGTGAAGCTTCTTGAGCATGAACTCACTGGGTGGAACTTTATAGACTTGATTTCGACCGAGAGTCTCGATCGGGCTCTTGGAGCCGAGGTGCGTTTGATTGCATTGGATCTGGCCGGCAGAGATGTCGAGAGTGCCAGCCTGCGTGATGATCTGGCGGCAATTGGTGCACGTTTTCCAGAGGTTCCTATCACGTTGCTCTCAAGTACGGATGACGTCATCATCGCCCGTCAGGCGCTCGAGATTGGGATCCGCGGCTTCTTCTCGACGTCACTCCCTGTTGACATTGCTCTTGCCGGTCTTCGTCTCGTTCTGGCAGGAGGAACATTTTTCCCGCAGCTATTAGGGGATGTTGCACACGGCTTAAACGAGCATCGTCCGGCCAGAAATGAGGCTGAAAAAAACTTGGATGACAGGACGCAGTACTTGGCCATTGCTGATTTCACTCCACGGGAAGCGGATGTCCTCGCAGAGTTGCAATGTGGCTGTTCAAATAAGGTAATTGCAGGAAAACTCAATTTGTCGGGGCATACGGTCAAGATGCATTTGCAACACATTATGCGCAAGTTGCAGGCGCAGAACCGCACTGAAGTGGTTGCCCGCTTAATTCAAAGAGCCGCCGGTAGGCCTGACGCTTCGCCGAGTTAGGCGGTGTCGGCCAGTACCGGGCGCTTTCCCAATGTTTGAATGGGTGTCGGAGCGCAGTTTATCCTACCATAGGCGCCGGAGATTGTTCCCTGACTCGAGCCGTTGCCACCGCCGGCGAAGTTAGACTGTGCTACCGTCGGTGCGTTGTTGCTTCTTCGCCACAACCGGCTCGAAATCAGGCGAGCGCCAATATCCCCCCGTGGCGCAGTATTTCCGAGTGAGTTACATCATCAGCAAGCAGCCGCAGCAGGCGGTTGGGCCGGTGGAGCGCGGTAATCTGTAGCTTCAGGGGAATAGTTCCGCGCATGGATGGCAGCCTTTCGCAGCATCTGGACTCCGGTCTTCGTGCGCTCTGCGGCATTGCTGCATTCTATCGCATTGCTGCCGACCCGGTTCAACTGCAGCACGATCTGGCGTTGAAGGGGCGCACGTCCCGGGCCATCGACATTCAACGAGCAGCCAAGATCATCGGGCTTAAGGCGCGTGTCGTGGAGAAGGTCACGGAGCAACGTCTTCGAGCCATGCCCGTCCCCGCTATTGTCCAGGTGCGCAGCGGATCCTTTCAGGTGCTCGGCGGCTTGAACCCATCTGGAAAGTACAGACTCGTCGATCCGATAACGCGCGTCGATCGTGAAATCGCTTCTGCGGATATACTAGCCGAAATCGACGCGCGCGTTATTCTTGTGGGGCGGCGCATAAGAGGCGAAGGGTCCGACCCGCGAGAATTCGGCTTCAAGTGGTTTCTGCCATCGATTTGGCGTTATCGAAAGCCGCTTGCCCATGTATTGCTTGCCTCGCTGTTTGTGCAGATCTTCGCGCTCATCACACCTTTGTTCTTCCAGGTCGTGGTCGACAAGGTCCTGACGCACAAAGCCTATTCGACATTGTTCGTGCTTGTCGCCGGCATCGCGATCATTGGTCTCTTCGACGTCATGCTTCAATATCTGAGGTCCTATGCGTTGGCTCACACGACGAACCGGATCGATGTCGAGCTCGGCCAACGATTGTTCCATCATCTCCTGCGGCTACCGCTGGAGTACTTCGAGACGCGATCAGCCGGCCAGACCGTCGCCCGCGTTCGAGAACTTGAAACGATCCGCGCATTTCTGACCGGGCAGGGGTTGTTTTCGGCGCTCGACGTCATTTTCACTTTTGTCTTCATCGCGGTTCTTTTCGCCTATTCCTGGAGCTTGACCCTGATTGTCGTTGCGGCGATCCCGATTTACCTCCTGATCGGAATCGTGATTCGACCGCCGCTGCGCGAATTCGTCAAAGAGAAGTTCAATCGGGGAGCGGCAAGCCAGCAGTTCCTGGTCGAAGCGATCGTCGGTGTCCACACGGTTAAATCCGCCGCGGTGGAGCCGGTGATGCAGGCGCAGTGGGAGGAAAAGCTCGCAGCTTACGTGCGAACAGCCTTCGATACGACACTGCTGAGCGCTGGCGGACAAAATGCCATTCAATATGTGAGCAAGGTCTCGACGGCGGTCCTTCTTCTTTTCGGTGCAAGGGCCGTGATGAACGGCGAGCTTTCCGTTGGTTCGCTTGTTGCCTTCAACATGATCGCAGGGCAGGTCACCCAGCCGGTTTTGAGGTTGTCCCAACTCTGGCAAGATTTCCAGCAGGTGCAGATCTCGGTCGATCGGCTCGGCGACATTCTGAACACGCCGATGGAGCGTCAGCCAAGCGCCCGTTTGTCGTTGCCTGCCCCAAGGGGGAACATTGAACTTCGAAATGTCACCTTCCGTTATCGGCCCGGCTCTCCGGAAGTCTTGAAAAACGTATCGCTGGACATCAAACCCGGCGAGATCATCGGTGTCGTCGGCGCATCGGGTTCCGGAAAGTCCACGCTTGCCAAACTGGTGCAGCGTCTCTACGTCCCCGAAGAGGGTCAGGTTCTGCTGGATGGCATGGATCTATCACAACTCGACCCCGCGTGGCTTCGAAGCCACATAGGAGTCGTTCTCCAAGAGAACCTGCTGTTCAACCGCACGATCCACGACAATATCGCTTTCTCAAACCCGGCGATGCACCGCGCTCAGGTTATTGCGGTTGCCAAGCTCGCCGGGGCGGATGAATTCATTTTGCGGTTGCCGCAAGGCTACGACACGATGATCGAAGAACGTGGCGCGAACCTGTCCGGCGGCCAGCGTCAGAGGATCGCCATTGCCCGTGCGCTTGCCACCGCCCCGCCGATCTTGATTTTCGATGAGGCGACCAGCGCCCTCGACTATGAAAGCGAACGGGTCGTACAGACCAATATGCGCCAGATCGCCGCCGGCCGAACGGTTATCATCATCGCGCACCGGCTCGCAGCTGTGCGGCCCTGCAACCGGATCATCGGTATGGCAGACGGGCGCATAGCGGAAATTGGCAGCCATGACGAGCTGCTTAAGCGCCCGGACGGGCTCTATGCGCGGCTTTGGGCCTTGCAGAATGACAGAGGCGCCGCATGAAAAGTGGACCTGTCCAAGCTGTTCGATATGCCGGTCTTGCGCCGCGCCCGGCCAAGCGATCCGATCATGAGTTTCTGGCACCGGCGATCGAAATCCTGGAGACCCCGCCCTCGCCGGTGCGCCTGGCGCTGATCTTGATCATTTGCGCCTTCGTCACAACGGCATTGATCTGGTCCTATATCGGCCACATCGACATCATCGCAGCCGCACAGGGCAAGATTCAGCCGGCCGGTCGCGTCAAGGTTGTTCAGCCGCTGTTGACGGGTAAGGTGAAGGCGCTTCCGCCATCAAATGGCGCACAGGTCAAGGCCGGTGATATCCTGCTCGAACTTGATCCGACGGATGCTGTTGCCGATGAGACGGATGCGGCAAAAGGCCTGGCGTCTGTGAACGCCGAGGTCCGGCGCCGAAAAGCTGCGGTAAACTATGTTCGTTCTCAGGAGAGCGACGGGCTGCTGCCAACGATCTCATGGGATGCGGACGCGGCCGATGAATTGCGTCGTCGTGAAGAAGGCATCCTGCGGGGCGACCTCGAACAATACCAGGCCGCAGTTGCGTCGCTTGATGCTCAGAAGCACCAGAAGGAAGTGGAGCGCGATCGTCTGACGGTGACGGTTGCGGCTCAGAACTCGCTGGTTGAAACGCTGAAAGAGCGTGTGGCGATGCGCAATATGCTGGCTTCGAAGGAAGCCGGCACCATGGCAAGCGTGATCGATGCGACGCAAACATTGAAGGAGCAGGCGACGCAACTGGCTATGCAGGAAGGTCAGCTCGCTGATGCCGCCGCTGGTATCGAGGTCCTTGCGCGGGAAAAGGACAAGCTAAAACGAGCATTCCTAGGCGATCAGCTCGAGCGGCTGGGTAACGCGGAACGTCGGGTCGAAGAGCTGGAGCAGCGACTGGCGAAAGCCATAAATGTTCGTGAGCAGATGACTTTGCGCAGTCCAATAGACGGCACGGTGCAAGCATCCTCGATTACCAGTGTGGGCCAAGTGGTGACCGTCGGCGAGGACGTGATGCGTGTCGTGCCTGAGGGAAGCACACTGGAACTCGAAGCTTACGCTTTGAACAAGGACATCGGCTTCATCAAGGTCGGCCAGGATGCTGTCGTCAAGCTCGAAGCCTTTCCCTTTACGCGCTACGGGACGATCCCGGCCCGCGTCATCAAGATTGCGGCAGATGCGATTCCGGAACCCGATGCAGCGCGCCGTGAAGGCGACCCTGCGGCACGACAGTCGGAGGCAACGTTCGGCGGCGCCGAAAGGATGCAGAACCTCGTTTTTCCGGTGACATTGAGTTTGGAGGCCGATCAAATTCTAGCAGATGGCCGTAACGTCCAGCTCAGTGCGGGCATGGCAGCAGTTGCGGAGGTTCGAACGGGCGAGCGCAGGATCCTGGAATATGTCTTCTCGCCTTTGATCGAGGTCGCGGAGGAAGCGCTTCATGAGCGTTAGTTACTTAGGTCGAAACCTTACCGAAGCGAGAGAAGACTTGTAGTTGAAGTTTCACCCTCATGCGGAGCAGAGGGAACCGGCATTTGGCACGGCAGAGTGGATTAGGCAAACGGGGATTTTATGACGAACCTTATTACTTCGACGAAGAACGTCAGCTTGACTGGGGATCAGAAAGTTGACGGGCTGTTCAGCGGCACAGCCTGGGACGGAACGATAACCTATGCGTTTCCCACCTTCTCGACATCGTATTCCTATGCCGGCGAGAAAGATTTGGGTTTCTCTGCGATTTCCTCTCAGCAGCAGTCTTTTGCCTTGTTCTTCATGGAGCAATCCTACGGAAATACGGCAAATGACGGTTTCTCCGTTGAGGGATTTACGAACGCCAACTTTCAGGCCGGTAGTGCGGAGACCGCATCGGTGCGGTTCGCTCAGTCATGGATGCCCCCGACGGCATGGGCCTATTATCCAGACACTCCGGAGGCAGGCGGCGACGTCTGGTTCGGAACGGCATATGCTGGCACTGAGGTAGATCTTCGCTTTCCGGAGTTCGGCAACTATGCCGGCCATACCTTGGCGCATGAACTGGGCCATGCTCTCGGCCTGAAACATGCTCATGAGCCCATATACTTCGGCAATTCAACGGTCGTTCCGAGTGCCTACGATTCGCTCGAATACACGATCATGACCTACCACACATTTGTCGGAGACGATTTGAGTGGGATCAAGTATGAGCATGACGGTGCGCCACAAACTTTCATGATGCTCGACATCGCCGCCCTGCAGGAAATGTATGGTGCGGACTACACGACCAACAGTGGCAATACCGTTTACAAGTGGAATCCGAACCAAGGCATCACCTATGTCAACGGGGTTGCGGCCATCACGCCCGATGCCAACCGCATCTTCGCGACAATCTGGGACGGCGGCGGTATCGATACCTATGATTTGAGCGCTTATACCACCAACCTCACGATCGATTTGCGAGCAGGGGGGTACTCGGTCTTTTCCCAGGGCCAGTTGGCACATCTGGGGGGTGGTCCGAACAATGGTTACGCCCGCGGCAACATTTTCAACGCGCTTCTTTATCACAATAACGTTGCCTCCTTGATCGAGAATGTTCAGGCCGGCTCCGGTGACGATACGATTGTCGGTAACGAAGCGAACAATACGCTTTGGGGAAATGCCGGAAATGATTCGCTGTCCGGTGGTACTGGCGTCGACACATTGATCGGCGGCACTGGCAACGACACCTATTTCGTCGACAATGCCGCCGACGTCGTCACCGAAAACGCCAGTGAGGGGACCGACACGGTTCGCGCCACGGCAAGCTACACGCTTGGCGCCAATGTCGAAAACCTAACCTTTATCGGCACCGGGGCCTTCAGCGGTATCGGAAACGGGCTCGCCAACACGATCACGGGGGGCGCCTCCACCGATACGCTCTTAGGCGGCGCCGGCAACGATACGCTGGACGGTGGCGCCGGCGCCGACACGCTGCTCGGCGGTGCGGGGGACGACACCTACATCGTCGACAATGCCAGCGACAGCGTCACCGAGAACGCCAGCGAGGGGACCGACACGGTCCGCACGAACCTGGCAAGCTATACCCTTGGCGCCAATGTCGAGAACCTCACCTATAACGGAACGGCAGCCTTTGCCGGAACGGGCAACTCGCTGGACAACCTTATCATCGGGGGCGCTGCCAGCGATACGCTTTCCGGCGGCACCGGCAACGACACGCTGAATGGCAGCGCCGGCGCCGACACGCTGATCGGCGGGGCGGGGGACGACATCTATGCCGTCGACAATGCCGGCGACAGCGTCACCGAGAACGCCAGCGAGGGGACCGACACGGTCCGCACGAACCTGGCAAGCTATACGCTTGGCGCCAATGTCGAGAACCTCACCTATAACGGAACGGCAGCCTTTGCCGGAACGGGCAACTCGCTGGACAACCTTATCATCGGGGGCGCTGCCAGCGATACGCTTTCCGGCGGCGACGGCAATGACACGCTGAATGGCAGCGCCGGTGCCGACACGCTGATCGGCGGAGCGGGGGACGACATCTATGCCGTCGACAATGCCGGCGACAGCGTCACCGAGAACGCCAGCGAGGGGACCGACACGGTTCGCACGAACCTGGCAAGCTATACGCTTGGCGCCAATATCGAGAACCTCACCTATAACGGAACGGCGGCCTTCACCGGCACCGGCAATGCATCCGCCAACACGATCAGGGGTGCGGCAGGCGCCGACACCCTGGACGGAAAGGCCGGAGCCGACACACTGATCGGCGGAGCT
>NZ_JACIFS010000011.1:0-190686 GCF_014197475.1 Rhizobium sp. BK212 | reverse complement strand
CGACACGCTGATCGGCGGGGCGGGGGACGACATCTATGCCGTCGACAATGCCGGCGACAGCGTCACCGAGAACGCCAGCGAGGGGACCGACACGGTCCGCACGAACCTGGCAAGCTATACGCTTGGCGCCAATGTCGAGAACCTCACCTATAACGGAACGGCAGCCTTTGCCGGAACGGGCAACTCGCTGGACAACCTTATCATCGGGGGCGCTGCCAGCGATACGCTTTCCGGCGGCGACGGCAATGACACGCTGAATGGCAGCGCCGGTGCCGACACGCTGATCGGCGGAGCGGGGGACGACATCTATGCCGTCGACAATGTCGGCGACAGCGTCACCGAGAACGCCAGCGAGGGGACCGACACGGTTCGCACGAACCTGGCAAGCTATACGCTTGGCGCCAATATCGAGAACCTCACCTATAACGGAACGGCGGCCTTCACCGGCACCGGCAATGCATCCGCCAACACGATCACCGGCGGTAACGGGGGCAACACGCTTACCGGTGGTGCCGGCGACGATATTCTCATCGGTGGGGCGGCAGCGGACTTTTTCATCTATTTGCCGAACTGGGGCCACGATACGATCACGAATTTCGTGGCGACCGGCACAGCGCATGACACCATCAGGATCGATCACAGCGTTTTTGCCGATTGGGCGTCGCTTCTTGCCGCATCCAGTCAGTCTGGCAGCGATACAATCGTTACCGCGGATATCAACAACACCATAACGTTGAAGAATGTCGCCGTATCGAGCCTGGAGTCGACGGATTTCCAGTTTGCGTGACCTTCGCTCGGACTTCCCCGGCGGAACCTTCTGCCGAGGAGGAGTGGGCCGAGATTATTGCGGCGGCGTGCCGCAACCTGGGTCCTTGGTTGAAGGCCGTCATAAGTCAGGTGCTTAAGACGCCTCGCCGAGCTGGGCGGCGCCAATATTGGGGAGCTGTCTCAACGTTGGTGGCAGCGCCAAACGTGGTAGCGAGAGCCAAAAACAGCGCGGCCCGCGCGATGGCGGGCCGTGTATCGGCGAGGCTTTCGTTTCAACGGGTCTCATATCGTGATGCCCTGATCGGAACCGCGACTCCGACCGTCCGTTACCCTTTGAGGAACGGAGGACATGGACATGCCCAAGAGAAAAGCCATCGTCGAGGCGGCGCTCGAGTCCGGGTACGAGCGCCAGGCACTGGGGATCATGAATACGGAGCAAGCTCTGAAGCTTGAGGATTCCGAGGGTCTTGTTTTCAGTCATCCAGATAAAGAGGCCGGCGTAACGGATCATTTTATTGATCAGGATGAGCTGCGCCGCTTGGTGCGGCGGTCAAAGTCGCCGCTTCCCCCATTGCAATCGCAGGCTCGTACGACGCGTTCGTCCTGAACTTCAGGCAATCATGTAGCCGCCGTCCACCGGCATCGATATCCCGTTCACCATGGCAGCCTGATCGGAGAGCAGGAAAAGAACGACCTCGGCGATGTCTGCCGGTTCGGCGAAGCGACCGACGGGGATTCGCTTCATCATTCCCGCGGCCTTCTCGGGATCGCTCCATGCTTTCACCGCCATGGGGGTCAGCGTCACCGTTGGGTGGACGCCGTTGGCGCGGATGCCGTGCGGTGCAAGCTCCTTTGCCATGACCCGCGTCAAGCCATCCAACCCGCCCTTCGACGCACAATAGGCAGCGTGATCGGGGATGCCGACGAAGGACGCGACCGACGAGACGTTGACGATGGCGCCCTTGCGGCCCGCCTTGATCAGCGAACGGGCATATTCCTGGGCCACGATCATCGGAGCACGGGTGTTGACCGCAACAAGTCGGTCGAATGCTTCGACTGTCGTATCCAGGAACGGCTGGAGTTCGGTCGTGCCGGCGCAGTTGACGAGGAAATCGGCGGGAAGGGCAGCGATGACAGCCTCTCTGGTCGCATCGGCATCGGCGAGATCGACTTGTATGGCCCGGCAGCCGGATTTCTGTTGCAGCGCTTCGACATCGGCAGCACTCCGGGTCAGCGCGACGACCTGCGCACCCCGTTCGATGAGCATCCTTACAATTTCGCGTCCGATGCCTTTTCCGGCACCGGTCACGATGACCGTCTTTCCTGTGAACTCCATGGATCGCCTCCCTTACAGTCTCTGGCCTGTTTCCCGATCGAAGATATGCGCACGCCGGGGATCGATATGGAAGTACATCGTCCGTCCGGGATCGACTTCGATGCGCTCGCGGATCAGGGCGTCGATCGGCACGCCTCCCGTGCGGCCGAAGATCAATGTCTCCGAACCCGTGGGCTCGAACACCGAGACCTCGACCGGAACGCCTTCATCGCCGATGGTGATATGCTCCGGCCGGATGCCGTAGGTAACGGCTCTTCCTTCGTCCGCATTTGTACTTCCCATGGGAAGGGCGATACCCTGGTCGGTGACGACGACCTTCCTGCCGTCGCGGGTCGCGATGCGGCCCTGCAGGAAGTTCATCGATGGGCTGCCGATGAAGCCTGCGACGAAGAGGTTGACCGGGAAGTCGTAGAGATCGAGAGGCTTGCCGATCTGCTCGACCCTGCCGTCACGCATCACCACGATCTTATTGGCCATTGTCATGGCCTCGATCTGGTCATGCGTGACGTAGACGGTGGTGGTCTTCAGCCGCTGGTGAAGCTCCTTGATTTCGACGCGCATGGTGACGCGAAGCTTGGCGTCGAGGTTCGACAACGGCTCGTCGAACAGGAAGACCTTCGGATCGCGCACGATCGCGCGGCCCATCGCCACACGTTGACGCTGTCCGCCAGACAATTGCTTCGGATAGCGGTCGAGATAACGCGTCAGGTCGAGGATCTCGGCAGCTCTGCCGACCTTCTCGTCGATCTCCGCCTTGGGGCGCTTGGCCATCTTCAGCGGAAAGCCCATGTTCTCGGCGACCGTCTTGTGCGGATAGAGCGCATAGCTCTGGAAGACCATCGCGATGTCGCGCTCCTTCGGCGGAGCGTTGGTAACGACACGGCCGCCGATCCGGATGTCGCCGCCGCTGACGGTCTCAAGACCGGCGATCATCCGCAGCAGGGTGGACTTGCCGCATCCGGATGGGCCGACCAGCACGACGAATTCGCCGTCCTCGATGTCGACACTGACGCCGTGCATGACCTGGAGTGCGCCATACCTTTTGGTGACGTCGCTCACCTGTACATTTGCCAAAGTCGTTCCTCCCTAAAGCAGCAATTTAAAGTGCGGCAGCATCCTTTGCGCGTCTGATGAGACGCGCGGCGCTGTCGTGTCTTGATGGTGTTGACGGAAATTCATCGGCTCATCCCTTCCAGACGAGATAGGCGCCGAGGACTGCCGAGATTGCTGCCGCAAACCATACCGAAAGCCCGAACGGCTCGATGAACCGCATCCAGAACAGCGAGAGCGCGACCCAGATCACAATCGAGATGAACAGCCGGTCGAACCAGTTCGTTTCGATCGGCAGAAAGCCCGGCTTGCGTTCACCATTTCCTGACGGATATGTCATGGCTTCATCCTTTCACGGCGCCGAAGGTCAGGCCGGCAACGATGTGACGCTGGACCACCGAAAACACGATGAGCGCCGGAACCAATGTCAGCATTGAGATCGCGGCCATGATGCCCCAGGCCGTTCCCGTGGTCGTCACATATTCCGACAGGCCGGTGGTCAGCGTCCGCGCATTGAAATTGGTGAGCGTCGCCGCCAGCAGATATTCGTTCCATGCAAACACCCAGGTCAGGATCAGCGTCACCGCAAGTCCGGGCCGTGCCAGGGGGAAGACGATGTCGTAGAGGACGACCCATGGGCTGGCGCCATCCATATAGGCCGCCTCGTCCAACTCCTTCGGAATGGCTTCCACGGTCGGTCGCAGCGTCCAGATTGCGAAGGGAAGGTTGAAGGAGCAGTAGACCAGGATCATGCCGAGCCGGGAATCGGCGAGCGAGAAGTCGCCGATCCTGTAGACCTGCGTCAGCAGCAGGAAGAGCGGCAGCAGGAAGACTGCCGGCGGCGCCATGCGGTTGGTGATCGTCCAGAAGAAGATACTTTCCTTGCCGGCAAGCTCGAAGCGCGTCAGGGCGTAGCAGGCAAAAAAGCCGAGCGTCGTCACGAGCAGCGCGTTGCCTGACGAGATGATCAGCGAATTGAGCATGTAGCCGCGCAAGGTCGGATTGGTCAGCACGTCCTGATAGTTCTTCCAGAAGAAGCTCCGGAGAATGACGTCGGGCGTCGAGAACAGGTCGAAGGGCTGTTTCACCGATATGACGAACAGCCAGTAAATCGGGAAAAGCGTCGCGAGGCTTATCAGCGTCCACAGGACGACCGGAAGCCAGGGGGTCTGGTTCTTCATCGCGTCAACCTCTCTTCACGCGGGGCGCAATCAAGCCGACATAGAGCAGCCAGCAGACGACGATGGTGAGGTAAAGGACGATGACGGAGATCGCCGAACCGTAGCCGTAATTCGTCTTGGGAAAGACTTCCCGGAAAATATGGACGCCGATGTAGCGCGTCGATGAACCCGGACCGCCGCCGGTCAGCATCAGCACTTCGTCGACGGTGCGCAGCGCATCCATCAGCCGGATGAACACCGTGGCGAGCAGGGCCGGGCGGATCAAAGGGAGTGTTATGTGCCAGAAGATCTGGCTCTTGCCGGCGCCGTCGATCTGCGCCTGCTCGAAGGGGTCTGACGGAAGCGAGACGAGGGCGGCGATCAGCGAGAGGGTGACGAGCGGCGTCCAGTGCCAGATATCCATGATGACCGTCACGGTGAAGGCCGCGACGGCACTCTGGCCGATATTCAGATCGTAGCCGAACCAGCTTCGGAGGAGATAGGGAATGATGCCGATCGACGGCGTGGTCATCAGCTTCCAGACAGAGCCGACGATGATCGGCGCCATGATCAGCGGCAGGGTATGGATCGTGCGAAACACCGCTTTTCCGGGAAAGTCCTTGAGCAGCGCCTGGGCGAGGATGTAGCCGAGGACCAGCTCCGACACGACCGCGAAGAAGACGAATGCCAGGGTTATGCCGAGCGATGCCAGGAACTGCTGGTCGAAGACCAGCCGCCGATAGTTCTCAGCCCAGTTGAAGATCATGCCCGGATTGGCCGCGAACGGGTTCCATGAATGGAAAGAGACCCAGAGGACGTAGACGAAAGGAAAGATCCCGAACAGTCCGAGGATCACTATGGTCGGTGACAGCAACAGCCACCCGAGCTTCTGCGAATGCATCGCCTATCCCCCATTGAACGTTATGTGGACGTCCGCTCCACCTGGAGCGCAAAGATGACGGGTCGCAGGAAACGACCCGTCAGTTGGGGAGGATGTTTTATTTGCGATAGCCGAGCGAGGTGAGCTCCTCTTCGGCCTTGGCCGCCATCTGGTCGAGGCCTTCATCGGGGCCGATCTTGCCGGTCAGGATGTCGTAGAAGATCGGAGCGGTCGCTTCACGCACCTGCGCATGGAAGGGGTAGGGAGGAGCGCCGGCGAAGAGCTTGCCCTCGTCCTTCAGCATTGTGTAGAAGCCGCCGAGCTTGGCGTCCATCTCCTTCACCTTCGGATCGTCGAACGTCGCCGTGTTGGTGATGCGCGGTGCGGCGATGGCCCAATCGGGCTGAACTTCGTTCTGACCGATGAATTCGAGGAAGAGCAGCGACGCTTCCTTGTTCTTGGACGTGACCGGCACGCCGAAGGCGCCGCCATCATAGTAGCCGATATAGCCCTTTCCGGCTTTCGCATCATCCAATACGCCCGGCTCGAGCGGCGGCAGAGCGAAGCCGACCTGGCCGACCACCTTCGACTGCGCCGGATCGCTGGCGATCCACGCGGCATTCTCACCATAGATCAGCCCCTGGGCGACACGGCCCGCGGCAAACGTCGTTGCGGTTTCCGTCCAGGTTGACTGGGTCGATTCCGGAGGAGCGATGTCGCGCAGGTGCAGCCAATATTTCAGCGCGGCCTTCGCCTTGTCACCGTTCATCGAACCGCCGTGTTCGACCGTCGCCGCATAATTGTTCTTGGCGTCGATGCCCCAATTGTAGACCCCGAAGGTCGGCACGATGGACTCGAAGAATTCATACCAGGAGGCCGGATGGCCGGTATGGGCCTGAGCGGTCGTGCCCCAGAGCTCCAGACCGTTGTCCTTGCCGTATTTCGTGAAGAATTCGGCAATCTGGGTGTACTCCTCGTGGGTCGTCGCCGGCTTCAGGTCCTTGCCGGTTTCCTTCTTGAAGGCTTCCTTGATCTTCGCATCGTCGAAGAGGTCCTTGCGATAGAGATAGGTCTTCAGGAAGGCTTCCATCGGAACGCCGAAGAGATCGCCGCTCGTGTCCTTGAAGTAGTCGGCAAAGCTGGTGAAGTTCGCATCGTCGTAGGTCGGCGCTTTCAGATCCGGCTGGTCTTTCAGCGTCTTAGTGATGTCGACGAGGAAATTCCTGGCGAGATAGGAGTAGATGATGTCCTGCTCGATGTAGACCATGTCATAGATGCCGGTCTTGGCTTCCATGTCCTTGATGGCCTTGTCGTACATCTGATCCCAGGACGTCGTCTCGATGTCGACCTTGATGCCGGTCTTCTTTTCGAATTCCGGAGCAAGCACGTTCTTGATGTAGTTCGACGGCGGGGTGCTTTCGGTGACGCCGTGCAGGGTCACGCCCTTGTATTTAGCCCCCGCGTCGGACCAGAAGTCGGCCCAGGCCGGTGAAGCGGTGGCGGCGAGGCCGAGCGTCAGCGCAAGCGCGCTAGCCTTCAAAGCATAGTTCATTTCCAATCCTCCCAGAGTGCAGCGAGATCATTTCGCCGGTGCTTTGTGTAGGCTAAAAAAACCGGCGGCGCAACATTTGTTGTCTAAACATGCAAATCATGAGCCTATCCCATTGATTTCTGCAGAAACTAATTTCTGGTGAGAGGCAGGGTAAGCGCAAAAACGGCATAATATATTGCATTGCAAAGAAATTTTGCGAAGCAGCAAAAAGTTAGCCGCTGAAATTATTTGTTGCCTCACCAAACTAAATGGCATAGCACTGTCCGCGATCAAGAGCATCTCGCGGAGGAAAAGGCTATGCGTCGATTGGGTATCCATTCATTTGTATGGACAGGTGGCCAAACGCAGGAGGGGCTGGAGATGGCCCTGAACAAGACGGCCGAACACGGATATCGCACCATCGAATTTGCCTATCTGCGCCCCGAGAAATTCAACCTCGATCGACTGGCGAAGCTTGCCCAATCCCTTGACGTCGAGATTGGCGTGACGATGGGTCTGCCGCTCGACAAGGACGTATCGAGCGAGGACATGTCTGCTGTCTCCGCCGGCAAGCAGACGCTGGCCGACGCCGTTCGGGCGGTCCGCGATATCGGCGGCAACAAGCTCGGCGGGATTCTCTATTCCGCCCACACCAAATACAATCGCCAGCCGACGAGGAAGGGCTGGGACAACAGCGTCGCCGCGATCGCCGCGACCGGCGAGGTCGCCAGGCAGGCAAACGTCGACCTCGTGCTGGAGGTCGTCAACCGGTTCGAGACGAACCTGCTGAATACCACGGCGCAGGGGCTGAAGTTCATCGCCGAGACGGGATCGGAGCATGTCCGTCTCCATCTCGACACGTTCCATATGAACATCGAGGAAGCCAATCCGGCCGCGGCGATCCGTCTCGCCGGCGACAAGATCGGTTATTTCCACATCGGCGAGAGCAATCGCGGCTACCTCGGCGACGGCGTCATCAACTTCGATCTGATCTTCGACGCGCTGCTCGACATCGACTATAGGCGCGACATCGTATTCGAAAGTTTCTCGACGACGGTCGTCGACGAGGGCCTGTCGCTCGCCTGCGCGATCTGGCGCGACACCTGGGAGGATAATGATCCGCTTGCAGCACACGCGAAGCGCTACATCGAGCTGAAATATGACGAGGCCAAGCGCCGCCGCGCCACAAACGCGCGGCCCTAATTATCCTTCTGACAGCCTGTTCCAGTCGTGTAAGGGTTGGGCGACTTGAAGGGAATTGAAATATGAACGACACCGTCTCCATCGGAAGTTCGCCGCGCAGGATCCGACAGAACAATATCGTCGCCGCCTTGCAGACGATCTACGCTCACCGAAGCCTCAGCAGGGCGGATCTCGCCCGCAAGCTCGGGATGAACCGTTCATCCTCGGGAGAGATCGTCGCCGAACTGACGGAAGGCGGGTTCGTTCAGGAATCGGACGAGAGCGGCAAGCAGCGCTCGGAGCCCTCCCGCGCCGGGCGGCCGGGCATCATGCTCGAACTGGTTCCCGATGCCGCGTTCTTCGTCGGAATCGAGATCGGCGTCGAGCATATATCGGCAGCCGTCATCGATCTCTCCGCAGAAGTCCGGGCCTGTCGAAAAATGGCGTTCGATACACCGTCTTCGACGGTGGAGGAGGCGGTGGCGCAGGGTGTCGAGCTCATTGTCGGCGTGATGGCGAAGAGGATGATCGGCAGGTGCAAGGGTCTCGGCATATCGACGCCGGCCCATATCCGGCCGGATGGTTTTGTCACCCTGGCACCGATCATCGGCTGGCGGGACGTGCCGTTGAAGGAGATTGGCCGATCCGCTTTCCTGGCCGTTGTCCCGGCCGCCGTCCCGATCACGGTCGAAAACGACGCCAACGCCTTCGCGATCGGTGACAGCTATCGCCACGGCGCCGCGGGAGTGACCCTGTTCCTGCTCATGGAAACCGGCGTCGGCGGCGGCATCATGATCGATGGCAAACTGTTTCGTGGCGGCCACGGTCTGGCGGGAGAAATCGGCCACACCCTGGTGCCGGGAAGCGGTGGTCAGAAGTTTGAACAGCTGATCGGTCGCGAGGTGCTCATCAGGCAGTATCGCGAGGCTGTCGGCCGCGAGAACGCCGATCTGCAGGATTTCCTCGGCGACGTTCGTGACCGTGTCCCGGCTGCCGTCAACATCGCCGAAACCTGGTCGCGCCATCTCGCCTACGCATTGCTGCAAGCCTGTCGCCTGCTCGACCCGGACAGGATCGTGCTGGGCGGCTCCGTGGCATCCCTCTACCCGATGGTCGCTGCCCGCGTGGCGGTCCACATGTCGGAGAGCCAGAACATCCCTTTCCCCACGCCTGAGATCGTCGTGGACAGTGATGCGGAGTTCGGTTCCGCCTTCGGGGCGGCATGCATGTTGCACCAGCGCTTTCTGTCACTGGAGAGCGAGGAGTTCGGCAGCGAGGACGGTGCGCCGGTCCAATCGGCGACGAGTTGACGACAAGAACTATCGAAAGCAGGATTGCAAATGGCTTCAGTACTGGCTCCGGACGCGCTTGGTCCCACGATTTGCGTAGGCGAGATCCTTGTGGAGATCGTCGCCACGACGGTCGGAGACGGATTTCTCGAAGCCCAGCCGCTGGTCGGTCCGTTTGCGAGCGGCGCGCCGGCGATCTTCATCTCGCAATGCGGCCGGCTCGGCGGCAAGTCGGCCATGGTCGGCGCTGTCGGCGATGACGATTTCGGCCGGGTGAATACCGATCGCCTCAAACGCGACGGCGTCGACGTTTCGGCGATCTCGATCGATCCGGACTATCCGACGGGAAGCGCGTTTGTCCGCTACCGCAAGGATGGCTCCAGAGATTTCGTCTACAACATCGCCACATCGGCAGCCGCGCGCTTCGGCTGGTCTCAAACGGTCGGCGATCTCATCGATCGGAGCGGGCATCTTCACGTGATGGGCTCGGCTCTGTCGGTCCCCAGTGCGCGCGAGGTGATCGACAAGGCGGTCGATATCGTCAAGGCGCGCGGGGGAACGCTCTCGGTGGATCCGAACATTCGCAAGGAGTTGAAGCTGGACGAGGACACCGAGCGCCGGTTTTCCAAGCTTGTTGCCATGGCTGATCTGCTTCTGCCGTCCGGAGAGGAGCTTGAACGCGCCGCAGGTGTCGAAGGCGAGGCGGAAGCAATCCGCCGCTTATTCGAGATGGGCGTCAAGGAAATCGTGCTGAAGCGCGGCGCCGACGGCGCGACCTATTTCGGCAGGCAAGGAGACCGCATCGAGGCTCCGGCATTCGTCGTTCGTGAGGTCGATCCGACCGGCGCCGGCGACTGCTTCGGCGGAGCCTATCTCACCTGCCGGCGGCTCGGAATGTCTCAGAAGCAAGCGCTGACCTATGCTTCCGCCGCCGGCGCCCGCAATGTGACGGTGCTAGGTCCGATGGAAGGCGCCGGCACTCGGCAGGAACTCGATGCATTTATTGCTTCAACGGAAAGGCGGCCGTGATGCAGGTGCACCTCGACGAACTGGCCAGACTGAGGATCGAAGGCCGCCCGAAAGGCGTGACCTCCGTATGCTCCGCTCATCCGATCGTACTTCGGGCAGCACTCCGGCACGGGCGGCAACAGGAAAGCACCGTCCTGATCGAGGCGACCTGTAACCAGGTCAATCACCTCGGCGGCTACACCGGAATGACGCCAGGCGACTTCGCGTCTCTCGTCATGAAGATCGCGGCCGAGGAGGCGTGCCCCGAAGAACTGATCGTTCTCGGCGGCGATCACCTCGGCCCCAATCCCTGGCGCGACCGCCCGGCGGAAGAGGCCATGGCCGAAGCGGAGAAGATGGTTGCCGCCTATGTCGAGGCCGGTTTCCGCAAGATCCACCTCGACGCCTCGATGGGCTGCAAGGGCGAGCCGGTGGCGCTCGACGACGAAACCACCGCCCATCGCGCCGCCCGGCTGGCTGTTGTCGCCGAGGCCTCGGCGAAAAAGGCCGGCGGCGCGATGCCGGTTTACGTCATCGGCACCGAAGTGCCGCCGCCGGGTGGAGCCGACCATGCCCTCACGACGATCGAGCCGACGGCTGCAGCGGCGGCGCTGAAGACGATCGATGTCCACCGCCGGGTCTTTGCCGAGGAGGGCCTAACGGAGGCGTTCGGACGCGCTATCGGGCTGGTCGTTCAGCCGGGTGTCGAGTTCGGCAATCACAATGTCATCCTTTATAACCGCAGCAAGATCGAGGCGCTGCAATCAGTGCTCGCCGAGGAGCCGCAATTCGTGTTCGAGGCTCACTCGACCGATTATCAGGGCACCCGGCCGTTGGCCGCGCTGGTGGCGGACGGGTTTCCCATTCTGAAAGTCGGTCCGGAGCTGACCTTCGTCCTGCGCGAGGCGCTCTATGCGCTGGATGCGATCGCGTCCGATCTGTTGCCCGACTACGGGGAGCGCCCGCTCTATGCGGCGATGGAAACGCTGATGCTCGATCAGCCCGGCAATTGGAGCCGCCACTACCACGGAACCGACGGCGAGAAGCGGTGGCTGCGGCACTATTCGCTCTCCGACCGTATCCGCTACTACTGGGCGTCGGCTGAAGCGCAAGATGCCGTCCGGCGCCTGTGCGGGGCCCTTCGAGGTCAATCCGTACCGCTGCCATTGCTTTGGCAGCATATGCCGGCCGCGCGGCACTTCGCGGATGCGCCGCTCGATCCGGAACAGGTTTTGGTCTGGAGAGTGACAAGGAGTCTTTCGGACTATCACGCCGCCTGCGGCGTCGGAAAGAATGAGCAATCAGCATCAAGATAGGAGGAGAAATCGATGACGGAACTGAATGGGAAGATCGCAGCGGTCACGGGTGCAGCATCCGGTATTGGCCTTGCTTCGACGGAGGCGATGCTCGCCGCAGGCGCGACGGTCGTGCTGGTGGACCGCGATCAGAAGGCGCTTGAGACGGTTTGCGAACGGCTTGGCGAGCGCGCCATTCCGCTGGTGATCAACTTGCTGGATCCGGACCAGTGCGCGGGACTGCTCGAGGGCGTCCTGTCGAAGACGGGCAAACTCGACATTCTGCATGCCAATGCGGGCACCTATATCGGCGGCGACCTGATGGAAACCGACCTCGATACCATCGATCGGATGCTCAATCTCAACGTGAACGTCGTCATCAAGAACGTTCGAAATGTCATTCCTCACATGATCGAACGCGGCACTGGCGACATTGTCGTCACCAGCTCGGTCGCCGGACATTCGGCGATTCCGTGGGAACCGGTCTATTCGTCATCGAAGTGGGCGATGACGTGCTTCGTCCAGACGATGCGACGCCAGCTCCTGAAAAATGGCATTCGCGTGGGGTCGGTTTCTCCAGGGCCGGTGATCAGCGCTCTGCTGGCGGATTGGCCGGAAGAAAACCTTCGCAAGGCCAAGGAGGCCGGCGCTTTGATCGAGCCCAAGGAAGTCGCCGACGCGATCATCTTCATGCTGACCCGGCCGCGCAACGTCACCATCCGCGATATCGTGGTGCTTCCAAGCGCATTCGACATCTGAAGGAGCCGAACATGAGCTACCAGGAGAAATTTCGCCTTGTCGGCGAACGCGCGGTGGTCACCGGCGGAGGGCGCGCGATCGGCCTTTGCTGCACCGAGGCGCTGGCGGAGGCGGGTGCTGCCGTCGTCGTCATCGAACGCAGCGAGGCCGACGCTGAGCAAGCGCTTGCGTTGCGCGACAAAGGCTACGACATCGAAGTCCGGGTCGGCGACGTCACCGACGCGGCCCGCATGGAAGCGATCGCGACCGAGCTTGCCGATGCAGGCCGGCCGGCGACGATCCTCGTCAACAATGCCGGCATCGGCCAGAGCGGCATCCCGGCGGAGGATCTCACCGACGCCGACTGGTTGCGCATGATGGACGTCAATCTCAACGGCGTCTTCTGGTGCTCGCGCGCCTTCGGTCGTCCCATGATTTCGCTGAAACGCGGCGCCATCGTGAACCTCGGCTCGATGTCGGGGCACATCTGCAACCGGCCTCAGCCTCAGACGGCCTATAACGTCTCCAAGGCGGCGGTCCATCACCTCACGCGCTCGTTGGCGGCTGAGTGGGCGCATCACGGCATCAGGGTCAATGCCGTCGCACCCACCTATATCGAGACACCGATGGTGGTCGCCGTCGAAGCCAATCGCGAGCGGATTCCGCTCTGGCTCGCCGACACGCCGATGGGGAGGATGGGAACGCCGGAGGAGGTTGCAAGTGCTGTCCTCTTCCTCGCATCGGGCGCCGCCAGCCTGATGACCGGGGCGATCGTCAATGTCGATGCAGGTTTCACCTGCTGGTAATCCTTGCGGGACAGGCGCGAGGGGCGCCTCGTCCGCACTGGAAGGTCGGCAGCCGACAAATCAACCATGTGGAAACGTTACCACATTTTCTTGACTCGCAATTCCGCTCCATTTATTCGAATGTGGAAACGTTGCCATATCTGGGAGGAGCTTCATGAAGTCCGCACGGTTGAACCGACTTTTCGGCGTGTCTGGAAATTGTTTTGACGTTGCCATCGATCACGGCATGTTCAATGAACGGACGTTCCTCGCCGGCATCGAGAACATGAAGACGGCCATCGAGGTGATCGCGCAAGCCGCGCCCGACGCCATCCAGCTTCCGCCGGGAACGGCACCCATTCTGCAGGCGATCCCCGGCAAACATCGTCCGGCACTGGTGCTGCGCACCGATATCGCCAACATCTACGGCAATCCGCTGCCGTCCCAGCTGTTTTCCGAAATGATCGACAGGGCGGTGGAGCAGGGCGTTGCCTTGGACGCGGCCTGCGTCGTCGTCAATCTTTTGATGCTGCCGGACCAGCCGGAGGTCTACCGCGCCTGTGTGCGCAATGTGAACAGCCTGAAGCGCGAATGCGAGATCTACGGCATGCCGCTGATGGTCGAGCCGCTGGTCATGCAGGACAATTCCAAGGGCGCCTATATGGTCGACGGCGCGATCGACAAGATCCTGCCGCTTGTGCGCCAGGCGGCCGAACTCGGCGCCGATATCATCAAGGCCGACCCCTGCGACAATGTCGATGAATATCACCGCGTGGTCGAGATCGCTCAAGGCCTGCCGGTGCTGGTGCGCGGCGGCGGCCGGGTTTCGGATCAGGAAATCCTGGTCCGTACCAAGCAGTTGATGGAGCAGGGCGCCCGTGGCATCGTCTATGGCCGCAACGTCATTCAACACAACAATCCCGGCGGCATGACGCGGGCTTTGATGGCGATCGTCCATGACAAGGCTTCGGTCGAGCAAGCCTCGCTGCATATCGGCTGACGCGCGGCTGGGAGGAGATGTCATGACGAAAACATTCCGCTTCGGCGTCATCGGCTGCGGTCTGATGGGACGCGAATTCGCCAGTGCCGCGGCGCGCTGGCTGCACCTGGCTGATGTGAAGGCGCGACCGGAAATCGTCGCCGTCTGCGACACCAACACGACGCTGCTCGACTGGTTCAGGGATCATGTGCCGACTGTTCGCCAGTTCACCGCCGACTATAAGGAGCTTCTGGCCAATCCCGAGGTCGATGCGGTCTATTGCGCCGTCCCGCATGTGCTGCACCAGCAATTCTATATCGACGTTCTGAAGGCCGGAAAACATCTTCTCGGTGAAAAGCCCTTCGGCATGGACGCCGCTCAGAACCGGGAGATCATGGCGGTTCTAGCCGAGCATCCCGACCTCCTGGTCCGCTGCTCGTCGGAAATGCCGTTCTTCCCCGGTGCACAGAAGGTCATCGCGCTCGCAAAAAGCGGCGAGATGGGAGATATCCTCGAAGTCGAGGCGGGGTTCCTGCATTCTTCGGATATCGACCGGCAGAAGCCGATCAACTGGAAGCGGATGGCCGAGATCAACGGCGATTATGGCTGCATGGGTGATCTCGGCATGCATGTGCTGCACGTGCCGCTGCGTCTCGGCTGGCGCCCGACCACACTGCATGCGCAATTGGTCAAAAAGGTCACCGAACGTCCCGACGGCAAGGGCGGCATGCTGCCCTGCACCACCTGGGACAATGCCACGATCAGCAGCCGCGTGCGCACTGCAGATCAGGATTTTCCGATGGTGCTGAAAACCTGGCGCATCGCGCCCGGCGAATCCAACAGCTGGTACATCCGCGTTCTCGGCATGAAGAAGAGCGCATTCTTCAGCACGAAGTCGCCGCGCCAGTGGCAATGGATGGATTATAATGGCGGTGCGCAGGCCTGGAGCACCGAGGATCTCGGCTATGGCTCGCTGTTTCCAGCCATTACAGGCAAGATCTTCGAATTCGGTTTTGCCGACGCCATACAGCAGATGTGGGCGGCCTTTGTCGACGAGCTCGCCGGCGGCAATGCCAACGGTTTCGGCTGCGCGACGCCGGCGGAGGCGCAGGCGCATCATGCCGTCCTGACGGCTGCCCTCAAAGCCGGCCGCGAAGACGTCGTGGTGCCGGTCGAATATGACGGGGCGTCAGCCTGATGCAGCGCTCCGAGATCAACGCCGCGTTGCGGCGGGCAACCGAAACCCTCGAGCGCTGGCACTGGTCCCTGCCGGCATGGGGCTATTGGACGGCGGCGGATTTTGCCGCTCACCCGGCGGCATCGGCCTATTTGCGCGCCCATCAGCTGGGTTGGGACGTCACCGATTTCGGCTCGAACCGGTTTGCCGAATGCGGCCTCGTGCTGTTCTGCCTGCGCAATGGCATTGTTGATGTCGAGGGGGAGCGGACCTATGCCGAAAAGCTGCTCTTCGTTGGGGAAGACCAGGTCACGCCGACGCACCGGCATGCGGCGAAGATGGAAGACATCATCAATCGCGCCGGCGGCGATCTCGTCATCGAATTCGCCGCAACCGATACCGATGGCAATGTGCTGAAGGAGGATGTGACGGTTCCGGTCGACGGGCTGCCGCACCGGCTCGCCGCATGGGAGCCGCTGGTTCTCCAGCCCGGCCAGAGCGTGACGATCCGCACCGGGCTTTACCACCGCTTCTACGGCAGGAAAGGCGGCGGACCCGTCCTTGTCGGCGAGGTCAGCCAGGTCAACGACGACAACAGCGATAATGTCTTCCTGGAGCCGATCGGGCGCTTTGCCGCGATTGAGGAGGACGAGCCGCCGCTCAGACCCTTGTGGAACGAGGGAGCCAGCTGATGCGAAGCCGGGAGGAGGTTCAACATCGCGACAGTCGGAAGCAGGGCGGCATCGTCTGCGCGGGAAACTTCATCGTCGATCGCGTCCACACCCTGTCCTATTGGCCCGAACAGGGCAATCTTGCGCATATCCTGCACCAGGATCTGGGTGTGGGGGGCGGGGCGGCTAATGTCGTCACCGATCTGGCCTCGCTCGGATTTCCCGGACAGCTGGCAGCGGCCGGATGCATCGGCGCTGATCAGGACGGGGAGATCGTCAAGGCCCGCCTTACGACCGCCGGCGTCGATGTCGGTGGGTTGACGGCGCTGGCCGACCGCGTCACGGCGCATACGCATGTCATGAATGTGCCCGGTCAAAACCGCACCTTCTTCTATCATGGTGGCGCCAACGATGCGGTCACCGACAAACATGTCTCACCCGCGACCTTCGCTGAGGCCGGCTATCGGCTGTTCTATCTCGGCTATCTCATGCTGTTGCCGGGTCTCGACCGCATCGGCCCCGATGGCCGTTCGGGAGCATCGCGCCTGCTGGAGGCCGCGCGCCGCGCCGGGCTGACGACCTGCGTGGATTTCGTATCGAGCGAGGACCCGGAATTTGCAGCCAAGGTCGGCGTCGCTCTGCCCTTCTGCGATTACCTGATCATCAACGAGATGGAGGCGGGCCGGGCAACCGGCGTTGTCGTTCGCGATGCGAAGGGAGACTTGGTCGAGGCGGGGCTTTTGACAGCGGGCGAGCGCCTGCTTGCCGCCGGCGTCGCGAAGGGTGCGCTCATCCATGCGCCGGAAATCTGCTTCTGGTTTGCGCCTGGCGCTTCCCCGGTCATGACGCGGTCACGGCCCGTCGATCCCCATGATATCGTCAGCACGGTCGGCGCGGGAGACGCCTTCTGTGCCGCCGTGCTCTACGGCCTGCATGAGAACTGGCCTGTCGAGCATATCTGCGCCGTCGCCCATGCTGCGGCTGCGCGTTGCCTCGCGGGTGCGACGGCCACCGACGGCATCCCCGACATGTCTGTCCTCCTTCGCGAGGCGAAGGAGACGCACCCGCAATCCGCTTAGCCCATCGGCGTCGGCTCACGAGAGCGCGGCGCCGATCACCATCCAGTCAGAATGGAGGAGCAGAGATGAAGCTATTCGATATGGCAGCCGTGCACGGCACCTTTGCCGATTTGGCCGCGACCAGGGAGGCAGGGCGATGAGCTATACGGAAACGGGACGGCTCTCCGGCAAGGTGGCACTGGTCACGGGAGGCGCGAGCGGCATCGGCAAAGCGGTCTGCGAACGTTTCGCCGCCGAAGGCGCCAGGGTTGTCGTGGCGGATCTCGACGGTGAACGATGCGCACGGGTGGCGCAGGCGATCGGTCCTCATGCCTGGGGTGTGGCGCTTGACGTGACCAGCCAGGACAGCATCGAAGAAGCCGTTCGCTTCACTATATCAACCGCCGGTCAGATCGACATCCTGGTCAACGCCGCCGGAATTTACGACGTCGAGTCCATTCTGGACATATCCCGGGAACGGACCGCGAAGGTATTTCAGGTCAATATCGAAGGCGTGATCTTCATGACGCAGGCCGTTGCCCGGCACATGGTGGAGAGAGGGGGAGGTGGACGCATCATCAACTTCTCGTCCCAGGCTGGACGTCGTGGCGAAGGACCTGCCGTGGCCTACTGCGCTTCCAAGGCGGCGGTCATCAGCATCACGCAAAGCTGCGCTCTGGAACTGATCCGCTACGGGATCAATGTCAATGCCATCGCTCCCGGCGTCGTCGATACGCCGATGTGGGATGTCGTCGATGCAAAACTCGGCAGCCGCGAAGGTTTGAAACCCGGCGACGTCAAGCGCCGCGTGGCTGCCGCCGTTCCCGCCGGACGATTTGGCGCCCCCCAGGAACAAGCGGCCATGGCAGCCTTCCTGGCCGGCCCCGATGCAGCATACATCGTGGCGCAGTGCTACAATGTCGATGGCGGCAATGTCATGAGCTGACGCTTCGCTTCATCTGCAGCAATAGGCAATCGAACTTGGGGTTCTGGAGGAGTGGAATGAAGGCTGTACGCTTGGAGTCGATCGGGTCTTTGACCATGCGCAGTGTCGAAAAACCGGTCGCCGGGCCGGGCGAGCTGCTTGTCCGGGTCGCAGCCGCGGGCATCTGCGGTTCCGATCGCCACATGTACAAGGGCGAATATCCGACGGCGATCCCCGTCACGCTGGGCCACGAATTCTGCGGCATCGTCGAAGAGATCGGCGATGGTGTGACACGGTTTACCGGCGGCGAGTTGGTGACGGTCGACCCGAATATCGCCTGCGGCACCTGTCCGGCTTGCACGCGGGCGCGGCCGAACCTGTGCGAGCGCCTGACCGCCATCGGTGTGACACGGGATGGCGGCTTCGCCGAATATGTGGCAGTGCCGCACGCGCAGGCCTTCGTGCTGCCGACCGACCTCGATCCCGTTCACGGCGCCTTCAGCGAACCGCTGGCCTGTTGTCTCCACGCCATCGACAAGGCAGGGATCCGTCCTGGCGACAGCGTCGCCATCCTTGGCGGCGGCGTGATTGGCCTGCTCATGGTGCAGCTGGCCCGCCTGGCGGGGGCGAGCGAGATCATTTTGATCACGCGGCAGCAATCAAGACGCCAAACGGCTCTGCGCCTGGGGGCGACGCACGCCTTCGACCCGGCCTCTTCTGACACGATCGCGTCCGTTCGAGAGGTCACCAAAGGCGGCGCCGACGTGGTCATCGAATGCGCCGGCGTCAGCGACACGCTTCAAAGCGGTCTGAAAATGGCGCGGCGCGGTGGCGCCTTCGTGCTTTTCGGGGTGACGCCGGCGGGTGTCGAGGTGCCGGTTCTGCCCTTCGATCTGCTGATAAACGAAGTCGATATCAGGCCGGCCTACCTCAATCCCTTCACCCATTCGCGCGCTGCGGCAATGGTCGCCAGCGGAGTGTTGGAGCTGGATGCATTGGTCACCAGAACCATCGGCCTCGAGCAGGTCGCCGAGGTGGTGGGCAACGCGCCATTGCCCGGCGAGATCAAGGTCATCGTCCGGCCTTAGCCTCGAGACCCACCTGCTCAACTGCGGACGGGGCCGGTGGAATCGCGCTCGATCAGCGTGACCGGCACCTTTACGATCGCAGCCTGTCGGGATTCGTCCCCGGTCTGGTGCTCGTCGATCAGCGCTTCCAACAGGCGTGCTGCCTGCTGCCCGACATCGCGGATCGGCTGTGCAACCGTTGTCAGCCGCGGAAAGACGTAGGCTGCTTCCGGCAGGTCGTCGAAGCCGACGACCGAATAGTCGTTCGGAACCGAAAATCCGCGATCCTGGATAGCATGGATGGCGGCAATCGCTGAAACGTCGGTCGTGCCGATGATGGCGGTGATATCAGGCCGAGACGCCAGCAATTCTCGCGCCAGCCGGTAGGTCTCGGCAAAGCTGTGCTCTTCCGCCATTGCCACGACGGCAGGCGCGATGCCGTTTTTCGCCATTTCCGCGGTGATGCCTTGAAGGCGAAGCTGGATGGGCTGGCTGTGCGCCGGCGCGCCGACGATGGCGATCGCCCGGTGGCCGAGGCCGATCAGATGGCGCGCCATCAGCCGCCCGCCTTCCTCGTGATCGGCCATGACAGCGTCGTCGGCGATGCCGTTCAACTCGCGGTCAATGGCGATGATCGGAATGCGAGCGTCCCGCAGCACCCCGAAATGCTCTATGCTGCCGAAGGCGCTGGCGACGATGACGCCGTCGACGCGCTGAGCAAGCAGCATCGAGATATAACGCGCCTCGTGCTCCATATTTTCCGCCGTGCTGCAGATCAGCGTCTGATAGCCGTGCTGAAACAATTCCTGTTCGATGGCATGGGCCAGTATGCCGAAGAAGGGCACGTCGATCGACGGCAGCATCAGCCCGATCATCCGGCTTGGCGCACCGCGCAGCATGCGCGCACCCTTGCTGGGCGTGTAGTTCAGCGTCCGGATCGCCGCCTCGACGCGATCTCGGAGCTCAGGCGAGGCGTAACCGCTGTTGTTGATCACGCGCGAGACCGAAGAGACCGACGTTCCTGCAAGTTTGGCGATATGTCTGATGCTGGTCGTCACGTGCTCGTATTTCTTTCCGGCGGTCGAATGAACCGAACTGCTGAAGTTCACCTCCATTTGTCATCCACTAGATCACTAGCGGCACGCCGCATCAAGCGCGCGCCGCTCGCCATCCCATTGTCCTTCTCCGTTTCAAACGACACAAAGCAGGCATTGCGGGACGATGACTCAGCGAAGATATGTCCACGCGCTGAATATTTTGGCGATCACTTTCCCATTCTCGCGTCGTAGCTGCCCATGGACAGTTTTTTGCTCGTCGGAAAAATCGATAAGGTCGAAGAAAACACTTTCATTTCGTTCGATATTTCCAAGGAAGAAAACGTCCTTACGGACGACCGGTCCCTTGCGGGGAAACCAGTTTTCCAGGGCGCGGTCGGCGAGTGCCTGATACTCGGCAAAATAAAACAATCCTGCGCCGTTGAACTCCTGCGAAGCGCTGGGATCAAACTTAAAGGTTCGGAGCGCCCTGTGAGCGAGGACGGAAAACCCGAAATGCGCGCCCAACCGTCCATTCCGGATGTCCACAGCGTTCTGGGCCAGAGGACTGGGCTGGAAGCGCCGTCCCTGCCGCTCAGGCAACGTCACACGCGCGATCGAGTGATTGTTGTCTTTGATCGTTCTGTGAACGAAGGTCGAGATCAGTTCCACCGCGCCGACGCTTCGTCCGTGCAGAGACAACTCGTGTCGGGTCGACGTTCGGGTTCGCGAGACTGCGGACAGCTTCGAGTGGATCGTCAAAATGTCATTTGCCTGCACGATGGCGAAATGGGCATCCGTCAGGGACGTTGCACAGATCGCGGCATAGGCTTCCTCTCCATCGGCCGTTCTGAAATCCGCATTGTCGAGCCCGAGGTGACGGGCGAGCATCAGCCAGTGACGATGGCCGAGTTCCTTCATCAGCCAGGTCTCCGACAGCCCGTTTCCATTCAAATGCGGCATGCCGAGAAGCACATGCGGATCAAGGGCACGTTCCATCAAGTCGCGTGCCGAAGGTCCTGCGGGCGGAAAATCGAGAACGGCTGCGCTCATCATCAGGCGCTGACCGCTTGCTTGAGAGAGGATGCCTGTGCCGAAAGCCGAGCTGCGAGATGCCCGACCACATGTTCGGCATCCCTGCCGACGCCGAGGAACCGCCCGGAACCCCAGGTCCAGAGCCAGGGAAGTCCGAGCACGTAGACGCCATCGACGACGGTAACGCCGCGGCGGTGAACGGGGTAGGCGTTGCCGTCGAAGATCGGCAGGCCGACGAAGGACCAATCCGGACTGAAACCCGTGGCCCAGATGACCGAGGTGATCCCCTCCGCCTTCAGATCGAGTTCGACAATCTCCGCCTCAGGCTCCCAGACAGGGACATAGGGGGATCCAGCCGGAGCCTCGATGCCTTTTTCGGCGATATGCCGGTCAATCAGGGCATTGATGCCGTTATAGACACGGTCGGCGCCGTCGAGATTGGCCTTCAGGTTCGGCTCGAACAGCATCCGGCCGGCGGCGACGCCGGACATGCGGCCATAAAGCGCCATGCCCTCCAGGGCGAACTTGCGCAGATCGATATCGCGTCCGCCGTCGCGTCCTGTCAGGTAATGGTTGGTGTCGTGCTTCTTCTTCGTCATGCCATCATGTTCGACGGTGATGTCGTACTGGCCGATATCGGAAAGCCAGTCGACCACATCGCGACCGCGATAGAAACGGGCGCAACGCGGCGCGTTGCCGGTGACGAGATGCACCTTGCGGCCGGCAAGATACAGATCCTCGGCGATCTGGCAGCCGGACTGGCCGGAGCCGACCACGATGACGCCGCCCTCCGGCAGTTGGTCGGCATTGCGGTAGGCGGCGGTGTGGATCTGCATGATGTCCTCGGGCAGGCGCTCGGCCGCACGCGGAATGGCCGGATCGGCATAGAGGCTGGTGGCGATCACCACGGCATCGGCTGTCACCGCGCCAGCTGAGGTCTCGAGCCGGAAGAGCCCGCCATGCTTTTCGAGCGACGTCACGCTGGTTTGCTCGAAGACCGGCGCGTCGACCTTCTTCACGAAGCGATCGACATAGGCGAGTATCTCGTCCTTGACCATAAAACCGTGCGGATCCGTGCCGTCATAGGGATGGTCCGGAAGCTGGCATTGCCAGTTCGGCGTCACCAGGCAGAAGGCGTCCCAGCGTTCGTTCTTCCATTTATGCGCAACGGTCTTCTTCTCGAAAACGACGTGATCAATGCCGTGCCTCTTCAGATAGTGAGAGGCCGAGAGCCCGGCCTGGCCGCCGCCGATGACAACCGCGCTGTAATGGCTCTTGAGGGATGGTGTGGTCATGGTGGGTCCTTTCAAAGGATGAAGCTTTCGCAGCGGACTTCGGCCTCTGCGTCGGTGAGATAGGGAGTGGCGGCCTGTTCGATGCGCGACAGCTGGCCGAGCGCCAATGCGCAGGGATAGCCGTATTTCGCCTTGACCCTGTCGCTGGCGATGGTCAGTGCCGTGCGGCTGCGATCGAGAAAGTCGGCCAGCGGATAGTTTTGGCCCTCGGCGAAATAGTCCTTGATCACCAGGGAGGGCGAGTAACAGGTCTCCTTGCGGCCATCCGGCCAGGCAATGACGAACCGCATTTCAGGCATGGTCGGCCTCCAGCAGCGTGTGATAGCGGGCAAGATGGGCTGTTGCTGTTTGGTGCCAGCCATGGCGGGCGGCAACCTCGAGACCACGGGGGATGATCTGCTCGCGGATCGGTGCGACCAGCGCCAGCGCCATGCCTTCGGCAATGGAGACCGGATGATGCGGATCGCACCAGATCGCATCGCCGGGACCCAGATATTCGGTGAAGGGCGCAATCGAGGATGTCACGACCGGAATACCGCTGGCCATGGCTTCCAGAACGACGAGGCCGAAGCCCTCTTTGAGCGAGGGGAACACCAGCGCATCCGCCAACCGGTAGAGGCTCGGCATGTCGGCATCCGCGATCGCACCGGTGATATGCACAGCTGCTGCGTCCCGACCGAGGCAGGCGAGGTGAGAACGGAACTCCTCCTGATAGTCGCCATGGTCCAGGAGAGAGGCGCCGCCGGCAATGACAAGCTGGGCATCCGGCCGGATGGCGCGGACCTGACGAAAGGCTTCGAGAATGCCGAGGGTGTTCTTTCGCGCCTCGATGCCGCCGACACTGAGGAAGATCGGTCCGCTTCCGAGCTGCAGCCTGTCGCGCAGAGCGACCTGCTCGCCGTTCCAGGCAGGCGAGAAGCGGTTGGTATCGACGCCATTGCCGACTATTGTCGCCTCGATGCCGCGATCCTCTCTGAGCTTGTCTCGCCAGAGGCGGCTGACGGCGAAGAAGATATCGGCCACATCGATCGCGCGATCCTGCAGAGCCATCAGGCGCGGATCGGCGAACTGGTCGATGTGGTGGACGGTGCGGGCAAAACTCGGGATCAGGCCCTCCAGCTTGAGGGTCGCCAGCGCATTGCCGGAAATGCCGTCATGGGCGTGGAACAGGTCGAAGCCATTGGCTCCGGTTTTCCGGAAATAGCCGACATAATCGGCGATCCGCTGCTCGACCATTTCCGTCATGTTCGGGGATGCCGGCGCCGCGGCAATGCAGGCGGTGCCGCAGGAGGGCTGACGAAAAAAGCCCGCCCCCTTGGCATCGGGCGCATGCAGGACCACCTCATGACCAAGCGAGGTCAGCGCTTCCGAAAGCTGCATGGCATGAACCACGCCGCCACGCGGGTTGGTGGAATGGGTCAGCATCGCAATGCGCAAGGTTCGGTGCGACGGAAGGTTCATGCGGCGGCATCCTGTCGACCGAGCTGCAGCAGCGGTGTCTCGGCATGATTGCGCACCACTGCGCGGGTCTCGCCATCGACCAGTGCGACCTCGGCACCAGCCACGACCGCGCCGATGACCGAGGCGCTGATGCCGCGCGCGGTGAAGCGGGTGACGACATCGGCCGCATGTTCCGGCGCGAGCGAGAGCAGATAGCCGAAGCTCGGAAAGGTGACGAGCCAGCGATCGAGAGCGACACCGGCCGGCAGGGGAATGGCGGCGACGTCGATATCGATGCCGACATGCGAACATTCGGCCAGCATGATGGCGGTGCCGATGATGCCGCCCTGGCTGATATCCTTCGCAGACAGCGCGAGCCCGGCCTCGGCGATCTCGGGCAGCAGCTCGAGGTCGCCGCGCAGGCGCGCCGGCGCGGCATCGGTGGCGGCCTCCCAGTTGTTGAAGGGTTCGCGGTAACGGCCGCGATGGTCGATCGCCGCAACCAGCACATCGCCCGGCCTTGCATCGAAGCTCGTCAGCAGTGTCTTGGCGCGACCGAGAATGGCGACCGACAATTGGCCGCGTTCGGTGCGGATATTGGTGTGGCCGCCGACGATCGGCACGCCAAAGGCGCTGGATGCCGCCCGCATGCCATCCAGAACGAGTGTCGCGCCAGCCTCGCCATCGGCCCAGACGGCATCAACCACGGCGATCGGCCGGCCGCCCATGGCAACGACGTCGGAGATATTGACCATGACGCCGCACCAGCCGGCAAACCAGGGGTCGGCGGCGACGAACTCGTTCATGAACCCTTCGATGGCAAAAAGCAGATGACCGTCGCCCTCGGGCAGCGCGGCGCAATCGTCGCCGACGGCAATCTGCTGCCCCTGCAGGCCGAGCCTTGCGGCGATCGTGCCGATATCCTGCTTGGCGGCGATGCCGCCGCTCGTCGAGAGTTTGGCCGCCAGGGCCTTGATGTCGATCGCGACCATCTTCACGCCGCCTTTCTGGAAAGGGCGGTGAAGCCTGCCTCGGGTGTGACGCAAGGCGGATAATAGGCAAGGTCGGCCTTCATCCTGAGATGCGGCTTGCCATAGACCTCGAACTCCTCCATGACATCCCAGTGCAGCCTGCGAAACAGCAGGCCGTTCTGAACCTGCACATTGGCGAGGAACGTGTGGCATCCGATCGCATTGGCGGAGGACACGGCGAGCTTGATCAGGGTCGCCCCCAAGGCGCCGATCTTGCGAAAATCCGTATGGACCGCCAGTCTTGATCCCCACCAGATGCCGGGTTCGGCCTGATGGATGCGCACCGTTCCGACCAGCTGGTCGGCGGCAATGCCCAGCATGGAGAGAGCCACGATCGGGATGGCGTAATCGTCGATCGCGTCGCGGTCATCGCTTTCGAAGATCCGCTGTTCCTCGCAGAAGACGGCACGGCGCAGCGCATGCGCCTGGCTGCGCTCCCAGGCGGAGGTCGCGAATTTCACCTGGAATTCGCTCGAGCGATAGGGAGCAAAGGCTTCGAGCATCATTTGGTGAGCATCCTTTCATAGGTGGAAAGGGCAGAGCAGGCGCCGCATTTGCCGCAGCCGGCCTTGATGTCGACGGCCTTCAAGCCGCTGTCGACCAGCATCCTGGACAAGGGGCCGAGGATCGAGTGCATGAAGTCAGGCCTGGGCGCCGGGTGGCTTTCGAGCGGCGTGCCGGAAATCGGCACGAAGGGCACGACGAAGGGATAGACGCCAAGCGCAACCAGCTTTTCGCAGATATCCAGAATGGCCTCACGGCTGTCGCCGAGCCCCGCCAGGATATAGGTCGAGACCTGGCCGCGCCCGAAGACCTCCACCGCGGCCCTGAACGAGGCCATGTATTTGGCGATCGAGACCTGCGCCTTGCCCGGCATGATGCGGGCACGGACCTCCGGCGTCACGGCCTCCAGATGCATCCCGAGGGCATCGACGCCGGCCTCCTTCATGCGGGTGAACCAGATATCGTCCTCCGGCGGCTCGCATTGCGCCTGGATGGGAATATCGACGGCCGCCTTGATGGCGCGGGCGCTGTCGGCGAGGATCGCAGCGCCGCGGTCGTCGCCCTTCGGCGTGCCGGTGGTCATCACCATATGTTTGACGCCGTCCAGTTCGACGGCGGCCTTGGCGACTTCCGCGAGCTGCTCCGGCGTCTTGTGGGCGATGGTGCGGCCGGCTGCCAGCGATTGGCCGATGGCGCAGAACTGACAGGTCTTGCTGCGGCTCTGATAGCGGATGCAGGTCTGTAGCACGGTCGTGGCGAGCACGTCCTTGCCGTGCAGAACCGCGATCTGCGAATAGGGAATGCCGTCGGCGGTCGAGCGCTCGTAGAAGCGTGGGCGCAAGGGAAAGGAAACCTCACCCAGCACCCTGCCATCCCGGCTGATACGGCTGCGGCCCATATCATCCGGCTTTTCCACCAGATAGGGACTCTCGAATGCAGGTGCGGTGTGAACCGGCACCATCACCGTCATGCCGTCAATGGTCAGCGCCTTGTGGTCGGAAGGTCCGGCACCACCGCGGCGGCTTTCATGTCCGGCCTTGGGGTCAACGAGCCGGGCTCCGTAGGACTGCAATTCGTTGATCAGAATCTCGGTCGGCAGATGTGTCGTATTCTCCATCGGAAAGGGTCCTTGCTTCGGCTGTTGGGAGGGATGGCTGGGTGGTGGTGACCATCGGCGCGGTGGCGCGGCCGTCCATGACAAGATGCAGCAGCTCGGGCCGGGCATAATGGCCGACCGAATCCATCATCCGCTTGCGCTTCACGATCAGGCTCATGTCGAGATCGGCGATCAGGATGCCTTCGCCTTCCGTCAGCGGCGGCACGACGTGTTTGCCTTCGGGCGAGATGATTGCAGTCATGCAGCCGCCGCGCAGGGCCTTCTGCAGGCCCGCGTCGGGAGCAATGGAAGCGATCTGCTCGTCGGTCAGCCAGCCCGTGGCATTGACCACGAAGCAGCCGCTTTCCAGCGCGTGGTGGCGGATGGTGACTTCCATCTGGTCGGCAAAAATCGGCCCGACCATCGAGCCCGGAAACTGGGCGATATGGATGTCCTCGTGCTGCGCCATCAGGGCGTAGCGGGCCAGAGGGTTGTAGTGCTCCCAGCAGGCCAGCGCGCCAAGGCGTCCGACGGCGCTGTCGACCACCTTCAGGCCGGAGGCGTCGCCCTGGCCCCAGATCATCCGCTCGTGAAAAGTCGGGGTGATCTTGCGACGCTTGAGGAGGAGTGTGCCATCGGCATCAAACAGCAGCTGGGCATTATAGAGCGATCCGTGGTCGCGCTCGTTGACTCCAAGCGCTACGACGATGCCATGCTCGCGGGCGGCTGCCGAGACGGCATCGGTGGCGGCACTCGGCACCGTGACGGCTTCCTCGTAAAGTCGCACATGCTCCTTGCCGGAGAGAACGGGAGGCAGCACGAAAGAAAAATAGGGGTACCAGGGGACGAAGGTTTCGGGAAAGACGATCAGCTCGGCGGCTTTGGTCGCGGCTTCACGAATTGCATCCAGCACGCGGGCCAAGGTTTTCTCGCGCGAGGTCAGATCCGGCGCGATCTGCGCGGCGGCAACCCGGACGCTCATTTTTTTCTCCATGACGAAATCCTCGATTGACGGGCGGGGAGGCGGAGCGCCAGGACTCCGCCCCTATTCTTTGGGGCGGTTGCTGCTCAGAGCGTCCAGGTGTCGAGGATGAAGGCGCCGTCGCGGCGATGGATCAGGATCAAGTCGAGAACGTCGAGCGGACTGATCGGCGTGATGCCGGGGATCAATGCGCCTTCGCCATGGCCGTAAAGCGCCTGAAGGGCAAAACGGCACGCATAGACCTTGCCACCTTCTTCCATGAACTTGACGATCTGGTTGTTGAAATTCAGATGGCCGGGAAAGGCCTCCGCGCCGAGCGTCGGAAAACCGCGCTGGACGCCGAGCGTGACGCCCGGGCCGTAGAGAAGGACCGAGGTCTCGAACCCCTTCCGCTTCAGGCGCGTCGCCTGCAGCAGGTTGACGAATCCGATCGATCCTTCGAACGCCACGGTATGGAAGGTGACGAGGGCTTTTTCCCCTTCGCCGGCCTGTACGTCCTCAAAAACCTTTTCCTCGTAATTGACAAGAAAGTCGCCTTTTTGATTGGCGGGCTTGGTCACTGCGGGCATGGATGGCTCCTTGGTTTGAAATCCGATCCCCATCCGGGGAGCATCCATCCAATTGCAAGCCACATGCCAGATTGATTATGCATAAATAGCAATCAAATTGACAAATAATACATTCAATTATGCTATCAATTTTGAAGGAGAGAGTTTTAAGGCCGATTTTATAGGCGATCGAGTGCAAAAATCGAATGCACGAGAGCTCAAAACAGATGCATTCAATTGCGCGTCAATCAGCATGAGGGAGCATAATACTTGTGGCGTGAGCCCCGGCAACCCGTTTACGCCGGGCTTTTGGGATGGGTGCTCAGACTCGCACCCGCCTTCTGGTGCTGGCAGCGCCTGGCAACGGAAGCGGCTCGCTTCCGAGGGAGGTCTGCGTCAAGATGCCTTATCGCATCAATCGGAACGGCTTAGCTATATTGAATGCAATCAATTAGAGCACTTGGATGTATATATAGGGCCGCTCGTTGGTCAGCGGAATAAGTCGCCAACTCCGTCGACGGTGGAGGAAGGAGGCGAAAAAGATGCTCGGATTCCGTTGTCGCCGATCAGGCCGCGTCGCTCTTTCCACGAAATAGGAGAAAACTATGAGTAATAAACCTACGATCATTCTGGTGCATGGCTTTTGGGGTGGAGCCGCACATTGGGGCAAGGTCATACTCGAACTGGCGCGGAGGGGTTATCAATCCGTTCGCGCCGTCGAACTGCCGTTGACGTCGCTTGCTGAGGACGCTGAACGGACACGCAAGATGGTGGCCCAGCAGAAAGGACCGGTTCTGCTCGTCGGTCATTCCTACGGTGGCGCGGTCATCACCGAAGCGGGAGATCAACCGAATGTCGCGGGGCTTGTCTATATCGCCGCATTCGCTCCCGACGAAGGTGAAAGTCCAGGCGCTATCACGCAACGGCATCCGCCTGCGGCAATGGCCAATATCGAGCCGGACAGCGACAGCTACCTATGGCTCAAGGCCGACAAATTTCACGAAAGCTTCTGCCAGGATATATCCCTCGAAGATGCTTTCGTTTTGGCGGCCACCCAAAAAGCGCCGCTTGCAGGCACCTTTGGCGACGTCATCACCGCTCCAGCCTGGAGGAAGAAGCCGTCCTGGTATCAAATAGCAAGCGAAGACAGAATGATTGCTCCTGGAAACCAGGCAGCAATGTCGACTCGTCTCAATGCTCGGAAAGTCGTGACCTTGGAGGCAAGTCATGCCTTGCCGCATTCAAAGCCTCTGGAGGTCGCAGCCTTTATCGATGAGGCAGTGGTAGCCATCTCGAAGTAAGAACAAAGATGCTTGTGGGGGCGTGAGAATAAGCGCCCCCACTCGATCATCTGCTTGATCGCTTCCGCCCTCCATGCTCCGGCGTTGGAGAAGGCGCACGGCACGACGAAACCCTCCGGCATCAATCGACAAGCTTCACGCTTGCACGCTACAGGATAGGGGCTTGATCGATAGCGGCGCGTTGAGCGGACAGATGATGAACGACACAGTCATTCTTTTTCACGGCATTGCTCGGACGAAGAAGAGCATGGAGAAGCTCGCCGGCTTCCTGTCCGGCCACGGTTATCGGGTTGTGAATGTCGGTTACCCCTCCACCAGGTTTTCGATCAGTGACCTCATCGACATCGTTCGACCGGAGATCGACGGCGCTGCGACGGCGGCAGGAGACGGCCGTCTCCATTTCGTCGGTTATTCGATGGGCGGGCTGATCATCCGGGCGTTTCTCACGCGTTATCGCCCAGCCAACCTCGGTAGAGTGGTCATGGTCGGAACGCCGAACAACGGCAGCCAGATCGCCGATTTCCTCAAGGGCTGGTCCTTATACAGGAAGGTCTATGGACCGGCAGGCCAGCAGCTGATTACCGATCAGACCGCAATGGCGAAGCTGTTCGGCACGGTCGATTACGAACTTGGCATCATCGCCGGCAATCGGACCATTGACCCGGTCTCTTCCCTTGTCATCGGCCTCGGGGTTCCGAATGATGGAAAGGTTTCGGTGGAGAGCACACGTCTCGACGGCGCGGCGGCGCATATCGTCATTCCCGCCAACCACACTTTCCTACCCGTCAACAGGACGATGTGGCGCCAAACCCTGTCGTTTCTGAAAGATGGGCGTTTTACAATCTGAATGTCCGAATATTCAAACATCCGCACATGCCCTCGCCTTAATCCCTGCTGCACCGCTATCGAAGGATAAGTTCAACAAAAAGCGCGATGATGGGCATGCGCTTATCGCTGAACGACGAGGGCCTGCTTAACTCTTGAAATCAGAATGCGGGAGCCGTCGGCGGTGAAGTGCCCATAGTCGAATTGGACTGGGTCTCCGCTTTTTGTCCACACTACACAATCTGGGTTGCACATCGTCTTATAGGTAGAGATGTATGTTGCCCCGCTTCCGGCCAACGCGTCTTGAATGTCCAGACCGATGTGTTGTCGAGGCACCAGATGATCGGCGGCTTTAAATGGTTGCTTGTCGTAGAGACTGTGTGCGAGCAACCGCGGCAGGGATGATTTATACTCTGCCACTGGTCCGAAGACGACGATCTTTTTGGCAAACGGTGATAGGTAATCCACCGTCTTCCTGATGAGTTTCGCGTCATCTTTTGTCCAGCGTCCAGCCAATACGAGAACATCGACTTTATGGCTCGGCAAGAAATCCTTGAACATGTAGTTCATGAGTTCGATGCAGCGTTCTTCGCCTTCGGCGTCGAGAGTGGGACGACATCCTGATGCGTTCGCTTGAATGACATTGGCCCCCGAAAGCGCCCTTAGTCCGGGATATAGATGAGCGGCGTGACTATCACCGACAAGCGCTATGTTTTGCTGATTGTCTGATAGCGCCAGGCAGGCATCACGATCATATTTTTCGATGCCGTCGTTTGACGTGAGGAAGCATTGTCCACTGCGAAAGGCCTTCGAAGGGTCGTAGTCAGCAAATTCCGCCACCCGTTCAACGGCCGTGTTGTCCTCTTTCATTTGATCGGCCGCGAGTTGCCCGACAAATGCCAGCATTGCTACCGATGCGATTGAAGCAGCCCCGGCGGCTACCGACACGGCAGGTCGATATCTCATTGTTCGGAACGGCGTTTCGACAAATCGCCACGAAACATATGCGACGACGAGACTCAAAGCGATCGGCACCAATTGCCAGCCATGCTCCCATGCCCCGTACTGGTTCGAAAACACCCAAATCGGCCAATGCCACAGATAGAGGGAGTATGAGATCAAGCCTATGGCAGTGGCGACCCTCAATGAGAGTAGCTTGCTGACAAGTGTGCCTGGGCCGGTCCAGATGATCAGCGCCGTGCCTGCGGTCGCGGGCAACGCCGTCAATCCGGGAAACTCGGACGTCTTCGACAGCAGCAATGCGCTGAGGCCGATGAGCAAAGCACCGATTGCCGAAAGCACATCGTTGATCCGCGCATCAGCGAATTTCGGCAGTGCCGGTCCTGCGATGAGAGCGCCGACGAGCAGTTCCCAGGCGCGATACTGTACAAGATAAAAGGCTGCGGAGCGGTTGATTGGAACAGTGATAATGGAAGCAATGATACTGACCGCAAAAAGCCCGGCTATGGCCATCCCGGTTGCCCTGCGCCCATATCGGCTTGCCAGCATGACGATCAGGGGAAAAAAGACGTAGAACTGCTCTTCGACCGACAACGACCATGTGTGCAGGACTGGATTGAATTCCGAGGAATCATCGAAATATCCAGTTGTAAAATAGAAATAAGCATTTGAGGCAAAAAGCGCTGAGGAAGTGACAGACTTAAAGACCCGCAAGCTTTCGTCGGGCAGCATCGTAAAATAAGAAGCCGCCATCACAACGGCATACATGACCACGACAGCGGGAAGAATTCGTTTTGCGCGGCGACTATAAAAGTTGCCAATCGAGAATCGGCCATCCCCAACGTCAGCAAGAATGATTTTGGTAATCAGGTAGCCCGAGATCACGAAAAAAATGTCCACCCCGATAAATCCACCGGGGAGAATGCGGTCAAATCCACAGTGATAAAGAATCACAAAAATTACGGCTACGGCACGCAGGCCGTCGATATCTTGACGATGCGTAATCATTTGGGCCTCGATATTTGGCCTCCCAGGATTTCGTACCGTGAGACCGGTCAATATGCAACCAGCATCAGGGTGAAATGAAAACTACTCGCCTTAGACGGGCTTCTGTCCACAGCGAGAGACGACCTGAAGAGCAGCGGAGGGGCCGCAAGGTTCATCGGGTGTTTTAGGGTTATTGCTTATTTTACCATTCGTCCGATGAAGCCGGCGAGAACGAGAGCGATGTCCATCCGCTTCTCATTTCGACGGTGATTCAACTAAAGGGCACATTTTACAGCTGCCTTTCAACGGTTCCACAACTCAGGCCATAAGACTGACGGGCGATTTAACATTGACTGCTGGAACGCAGCGCGGCATTGCCAGGATGGCTTGCAGGCCAAATTGGGCGAACGTGTGACCAACAGAGTGCCGGACGGCGATCCCAGCGCAGAGCACGCAACTGGCCAGACACAGTTTCAGCCCATGTGGCCGGGACGTCAGGGGTCAATTTACATGGATTTCTCAGCGGTCGTTCAGGTCAAGATAATTTCCAGATATTCAAACATCCGCCACACGACCCCTCATTATTACGAGCTGTAACCGTATCGAATGGAGATCCGATGCCCGCCATCTTGCGAAAGAAAATTCACGGTGCATCCACACGGGGACAGGTCATCGACGGCGCTCCGGACATCGGCGTCGCCTATCAGGTGTTTTCCGATACGGTGGTCGAAGACGTTATCGTCAAGAATTCTCCCCGCGGCTTCAAATTTCACAATGGCAGGAATCTCGTCATACGGCGCTGTGAGACCGAGAATGTGAAGGGCGACGGCATTTACCTTACAATGACGTCGGACGTGTTGCTGGAGAACAACCGCGTCGGCCCGGCGCCCGGCGAGGGAGCGGATTGCTGCCAATTCGCCTACGAAAACGACGACCGCAATGTGAGCTCCAATGTGGTGGTTCGGGGCAACCTTTTTCTTCAGTCGCCGACCAGCACATCCAACAAGGGGGCGCTGGTTTGCGGCAGAACGCGACAATACCATGTTGAATACAATTTCATCGGGGGGAAGAATTTCTCCTTTTCATCGATCGGCGACGATGCCGTCGTGCGCAGTAACGTCATGCGTGACGGCAAGATGAATGATTATTCCTTCGGGTATGGGGTTGGCGATCAAGTCGACCATGCTGGCCACCATGTTTATGACAACCGGATCGAGAACAGCAATCGTGGCGTGAGTTTGAGCGGTTACTCGGACCAGAGCCTGGCATTTCGCAAGGACATGAATATCCACGATAACGTGATCAGCGACTGTGAGATCGGGTTTTTCGCCAATCGGCCGTGGTCTGGAAGTTTTCGACGCAACATATTCTTGCGGTGCAAGCAGGACATCTTTCTGAAAGGAAACGGCAAAGCGACCGCAGGGGAAGTCGAAGGCAACTATCTCAACGACGGCAGCTTTCTGAACGTCACGCCGCCGCCGCTTCGCATCAAGCCGGACGGAAAGGCTTCCGTTTCCTCCGGCGAATGGACATCCGAGCCCGACGAAATCCGCATCCAGTGGCGGGACAAGGGGATCGATATATCAGGCGCCAACCGGCCCTCCATTGCGATCGAGCCTGGCATGGAATTGTCATGCGTCTTGCTGGCCCGCAAGAGGCAGAATTGGATGTTGGCGATTGCCGAGACGGCCTATGACGATTTCACGCCGCGCGCATGGCAAGAAAACATGCTGCCTTGGCAGAAGCGCTATCTCTCGACTTAATCGCCACACTGAGACCAGGCGGAGCGGAGCCCCCGTGAAGCCTCCGTGTCTCAAGCCTCACGCGGTCTCCGGTTTGCCAACAGCCTCGGACGCAGCTCGGAGAGTGCAATCACAGTGTGTGGCCAGAGAATAAAAGGTGCGAGCATCATCCCTGCCTCTGTCATGGAGCCAAGCATAATCAGGATGATAATCACGATCTCCTTCCGTCTGGCGCCCGATCGCTCTTGATCGGCTTCGACGATTGTCATCTTTCGGAACAGACGAGTCACCAAAAACAAGACCCATGCGCCTATACCGGGAATGCCGATATTGAGGGCAAGTTCGAGATAGGTGTTGTGCGTCGACCGCGCGTCGAACGTCACCTTGACGTATTCCTCCATGACATCGGGCTGGCGGAACATCGCAAAGCCATAGCCGGTTAAAGGCCTATCCCATATCAGCGGAAACAGCTGTTCCCAGATGTTGGTGCGCCCCGAGAAAGTAAGGTCTTTGCCGAAAGCTTCAGCAACGGCAGAGGCCACACCCAAATAAATGAAACTGGCGGCAAAACCCACCAGAAGAAACAGCAGAGCGACGACAAATGAGCGAAAAAGGCGATTTGGATAGACGTGGATAATCCGGATCGCATACAGCATGACACTGCCGAACATCGTCAATACAACCGCGGTCGACGACTTTGTCGCTACAATCAAAGCGAGGAGGCAAAGCATCGCAGCCCACCGTACAAGCGTGCTGTAACGAAGTCGGCCTAGCTTCTGCGTCGACAACAGGCACACGAAGCTGACCGAGCAAAATTGTCCCAACGTATTCTTGTGGTAAAACGCCCCCTTTACCATGCCGGCGTAGCTGCCACGCATGATGGCAAATTGCGGGAAAGCGGCAGTATAGAGAACATTGATAAATGCGGCCGCGATCGCAAAACGCCCCAGGATGCGAAACGCTTCCACGTTGCCATACCGCGCGCGATAAAGCAGCGGCGGGAGCGCAAGAACAATGACGGCGGCCAATCCCTTTAAAGACGCCCCTCTGTCAATCGAGAACACGATTGATGTCAGACAGGAAATGGCAACGACCCCGATGAGAGGCGAAATTCTTGAAAAGGTCCGTATGAATTGCCGTTGTTCCAACAGAAAATACAAACCGGACAACGGGATAAGGCTGTAAAGCATCAGCTTCATCGGAAGCGGATCTACCGACGCGCCGTCATCGAAATTTGCCGGCAGTCCGTACCACATGCCGGTCGCCCGCCAAAGTGCGGCGTAAAATGCGACAGTAAGCACCAGCTTCGCCAGCACGTCCCGTCTGACGCGCCATCTGGAAGCAGTCCGCCGACGGTGGCTGCCTTGATAATAGTCTCGTGCTATAGACGCGTCTTGTATCGCCATTAAGAGCTCTTCTATCTCATGTTCCGGGATGTTCCTATTCGAAATAGGACTGAGCCAAAATTACAATTTACCTCTGCTGGACTCTGTATGCGACATTGAAATCATCGACACTGGTTTCTGTCTACGACCCATCACAAATCGATAGATTTCGATCGGTTGACCACTCCCACAATCCAAAACAGCCGACACGTCGCTCTTCCTGCAGTATATGGTTGGCGCGAAATTCATGAGCCAGACCAACGAGTTATTGCTACAGTTCCTGCTTTAACCCGCCATGTGGCGCCACTTTAAGCCATATCATTCCTCGAATCCAGTTTGCTAAACCTTCCAATATGTCGCGCCCAACTGGTTCGAGCCACCCGCTGCCGCGCGCCGCGACGCTGGCCGTCGTCGTCAATCGAAACCTCATCAGCTCCCGGAACCAAAGACCGAACAGGCCGTTTATAACGATGCCCAACCATGTCCGGGAGGCAGGACAGACATGGCACGTCAGACATTCTGGAAAGGCTATCTCAAGCTCTCGCTGGTCACCGCCGCCGTCTCGCTGACGCCGGCCACGACCGAAAGCAACAAGGTTCGTTTCCATGTCCTCAATCGCCAGACGAAGAACCGCGTCGAAAGCCGTTATGTCGACAGCGTCACCCACAAACCTGTGGCCGAGCGGGACCAGGTGAAGGGTTATCCGCGCGGCGAGGACGATTATGTTCTGCTCGAAGACGAGGAAATCGAGGAGGTCGGGCTCGAAAGCACCCGCACCATCGACATCGACAGTTTCGTGCCGCGCGGCTCGATCGACTGGATCTGGTACGACAAGCCGCATTTTCTGGCGCCCGAGGACAAGGTCGGGGTGGAAGCCTTCTGCGTCATCCGCGAGGCGATGAAGGCGAATGATGTCGTCGGCATCGCCCGTCTGGTTCTCTATCGTCGGGAGCGTGCCGTGCTCTTGGAGCCGCAAGGCAAAGGCATCGTTCTCTGGACCCTGCGTTATGGCGACGAGGTGCGTGATCCCATAGCCGAACTCGATAGCAACACCGAGATCGACAGCAAGCTGCTGACGCTGATGAAGCAACTGGTGAAGGAAGAGACCAAGGATTGGAGCCCCACCATGGTGCAGGATCCGATTCAGAAACGCCTGAAGGCGATGATCCGCGGCAAGCAGAAGAGCCTGAAGAAGACCGCGCCCGCGAAAAAGCCCGCCCCGGTGAAGTCGACCGGTAACGTCATCAACATCATGGATGCATTGAAAAAGAGCCTGGCTGCTGAGAGCGGGCGCAAACCGCATTAGGCGAAAGGGTATTGCCGATCCGCTATCGCTTTTTCTTTTCCAGCGGTTTCGCTGCTGCGAAAAACCCGTCCCAAGGATCTCTCGGCAAGGCGTCCAGCCGCGTCGGCGTGTTGTCCACCGTGAAATAGGCCGGCCCGATGTCGGCGGTGAGCTCATCCCATTCCAGTGGCATCGACACCGCAGCCCCCGGCCTTGCCCGCGTCGAATAGGGTGCGACCGCCGTATTGCCGCGGCCGTTGCGGAGATAGTCGATGAAGATCCTTCCCTGGCGCTTGGCTTTGGTCGCCGTCGCGAGATAGCGCTGGGGATCGTCGGCCGACATGCTGTCGGCAAGCCATTTGGCAAAGCCCTTCACCTCCAGCCAGCCGGCTTTCGGTGCAAGCGGCGTCACCACATGCAGCCCCTTGCCGCCTGTGGTCTTGACGAAAGCGGCGAGACCCTCGGCCTCCAGCCGTTCCTTCAATTCGTAAGCCGCGGCGATCACATTCTCCCACGCCACCTCCTCGCCGGGGTCGAGGTCCATGGTGATCATGTCAGGCTTTTCCCAATTGTCGGTCGTCGCACCCCAGGGGTGGATTTCCAGCACGGCCGATTGCACCAGCGCCACGACGCCATCGAAATCGGTAATGCGCAGCAGCTTCTCGCCCTGCTTGTCCTTCGGATCGGTTATCTCGCCGATATGCGGGTTCATGCCCTTCCAGGCATGTTTCTGGAAGAACCGCTGCCGGCCCTCGATCCCGTCGGGCAGACGCAGCAGCGCCAGGGGCCGGTTGACGACATAGGGCGCCATGAAGCGCCACACCTGGGCGTAGTAATTCGCCAGGCCCTCCTTGGTAACGCCCTCGTCCGGCCAGTAGATGCGGTCGGGATGGGTGAGCGCCACCGCCGATTTCGGCAAAGCGCGGGCTGTGGTCTTTTCCGTTTCGCGCGTCACGTCCTTTGCCGGCTTGTCCTCGCGCAGGCCGCGGAAGGCGGCATGGCGCAGATTGCCGTCGGCCGACCAGGCGCGGAATTCCACTTCGCCGACCAGTTGCGGTTTCACATAGATCAGCCCGCGCCGTTCCTCCGATGTCAGTTTGTCGTCGAAGGAATTCTCGCTCTGCGTCAGCCGCGACAGCTTCTCATGGAGCATCTGCGCCGTTGCCACCGTATAGCCGGTGCCGACACGGCCGACATGTCTGAGTTCGCCGTTTTGGTAATACCCCATCGCCAGCGAGCCGATCGCATTCTTCATCGATGTCGACGGAACGTAGCCGCCGATGACGAATTCCTGCCGATGCGAGCATTTCGACTTGATCCACTCGCCCTTCCGTCCCGACGTATATTTGCTGTCGCGCAGCTTGGAGATCACGCCTTCGAGGCTGAGCCGGCAGGCATGGTCGAGCACCAGTCCGCCGCTTTCGTTGAAATGCGCGCTGTAGCGCAGCTTGTCGTCGTCGCCGGGTATCAGGGTTTCGAGCAGATGTTTGCGATCGAGGAGCGTCGCGTTGAGCAGGCTGTGGCCGTCGAGGTACAGAAGATCGAAGGCATAGAAGACGAAGCGATCATCGCGGCCTTGGCTCAAATCCTGCTGCAGCGCCGAGAAATCCGAGGCGCCGGTATCGCGCTCGACGACGATCTCGCCGTCGATCACCGCCGATCGCACCGGCAGGGCGGCGAAGGCATCGAGCACGTCCTTGCCGAATTTTGGTGTCCAGTCGAGCCCGCTGCGGGTCAGCATCCTGACCTCGCCGTCCCGGATCCTGACCTGCAGGCGATAGCCGTCGAACTTGATCTCATGGATCCAGCGATCGTCCGCCGGCGGCTTCGGCTTCAGCTTGGCGAGCGCCGGCTCGATGAAATCCGGCATCGCGGCCTGGCGCGCGCCCTTCGGCCAGTCGCGTTCCCGGGGTGCGGCTGCTTTTGCCTTCGGAGCCGGTCTTTTGACGGCAATCCCTTTGCCGTTCTTCGCTTTGGAATTCCAGGTCGCTTCGGGATTATCCGCCACCTCTTCGAGCTGCCGGCCCGTTTTGGCCGATTCCGGCCGTTCGTCGAGGATGTCGCCGTCATGGCGCGCCTCGGCGTCGTCGCCCTTGATCAAGAGCCAGTTCTCACGCTTTTCACCGGGCCGGCCGTGCATGCGCACGAGATGCCAGCGGCCTTTCAGCTTCTCGCCGTCGAGTTCGAATTCCATATGGCCTTTGCGGTAGGCCTTGTGCGCATCGCCATGCGGCGTCCAGGTGCCGCGATCCCAGACGATGACGGTGCCGCCGCCATATTGCCCCTTCGGGATAATGCCCTCGAAATCGCCATAGGAGAGCGGGTGATCTTCGACATGCACGGCGAGCCGCTTATCCTCCGGGTTGAGGCTTGGTCCTTTCGTCACCGCCCAGCTCTTCAGCACCCCATCCATCTCCAGCCGGAAATCATAGTGCAGCCGGGTCGCATCGTGCTTCTGAATGACGAAGCTGTTGCCGCTGCTGCGGCCCTTTTGTCCGCGTGGCTCGGGGGTGAGCTTGAAATTGCGTTTCGCCTGATAGGTTTCGAGAGCCATCTCAGCTTGCCTTCTTGCTGTGGCTGTCGCTGCGGGCCGGCGCCTTCTTCTTTGCCGGATCCTTGGTTGCTGGGGCCTTGCCGCTCATCTTCGCGCTCTGGCGCAGCGCCTCCATCAGGTCGACGACCTTGCGCTCCGGCTGCTTCTTTTTCTTCGGCGGTGCCCGGCCCTCGATCTTCGCCTTCACCAGTTCGACGAGGGCAGCCTCGTAACGATCCTCATATTCGCTTGGTTCGAAGCTGCCCTGCTTGGTGCCGATGATATGGCCGGCAAGCTCGATCATCTCCTTGTCGAATTTGATGTCGGGAATGTCTTTGAAGACCGTATCGGCCGAGCGCACCTCGTAATCGAAGTTCAGCATCGTCGCGACGATGTAGTCGTCATGAGGGCGGATCAGCAGCGTCCGGTTGCGCCGGAAAAGCACGGCTTCGGCGAGTGCTGCGACCTTGCCGTCGCGCATGCCCCTGGCGATCAGCGACAACGCCTCCTCGTCATGCTCGTCCACGGGGGCGAGATAGTAAGGGCGGTCGAAATAAAGCTTGTCGATCCCGTCGAGGGCGATGAAAGCCTTGATATTCAACACCTTGTCGCTCTCCGGCATGATCTCGGCAATCTCGTCGCCCTCGATGACGATGTAGTCGCCGCTCTCAATCTGGTAGCCCTTGACCTGGTCGTCCCGCTCGACCGGTTTGCCGGTCTCGCTGTCGACGAATTGCCGTTCCACCCGATGGCCGGTCCTGCGGTTGATGATGTTGAAGGAGACGCGGTCGGAGGAGGAAGCGGCGGTGTAGAGCCCGACGGCGCAGGCAAGGTCGCCCACCTTCAGATGACCCTTCCAGCTTGCCCGAGCGGCCATTCCATCCTCCGTCGCAAATCAGAGCCGGCTGCCGCTCTTGTCGGTTTCGAGTTCCTGAAATGCCCAGCCGCGGCCGTCAGGCGCGGGATAGGCGAGCAGCGCATCGCCATCGCCGATCTTCTGGCGCGACGCGGCGTCCTTGGCATGGAAGATCGCTTCATCAGCCGTCGCATAGGTTTCCGAAAGCGTGTCGCCGAGCTTATAGGCCCAGCCATTGTCATGCGGGACGACCTGATAGGTGATATCGGCCATTTCGGATCTCCTCTTCTCAATCAAATAGGGAGCATGATGGCGTTGGCATCCTGCTCTAGTTCCGATTTGTTTTGCGCCGTTCATCGAGGGCGATGATTTTCTCCAGCGATGCGATATCCTCGCTGGTGACGACGGGAACCGGATCGGCCGCGATCGCCTCCAGCACCTCCTTCGAAACGGCGCCGTTGCGGATCGCCCATTCCAGCGTTTCGCGCGTCTCCCGCTCGGCTTTCAGCTGCGCATAGAGCGCAACGATCAGCCGATCACGAGCATCCATCCGCCGGCCTTGGTTATCCACGCTGCGGACGTGCACCATCGCAATCCACCTTTGTCACTGATTTCGTTCAGGTGTATTCAACTGATGAGGGATGGAAAGGTTCCGAAACCGGTGGGCGGGCTTTGCCATCGCCGCATCAGGCGGAATCGCCATCCGCAGGATATTCGCGAGAGGATTTCAATATGGCCGATCTCAAGATTCGCTCCCGCCCGACCGGCGCCACCGCCGTGGTCGGCCGCACCGGTTTCCCACATGTCACCTCCGCCACCAAGGGCGAGATCGATATCGTCACCGCGCCGTCGCAGCCGGGCTTCAATCCGCTCGACCTGCTCTATTCCTCGCTCTCGGCCTGCCTGGTGCTCAGCGCCCGCATCGTCGCCAGCCAGATGGGCGTTCTCGACAAGATCAGCGAGATCACTGCCGACGTCACCGGCGAGAAGGCGACGGAAGGCCTTTCGCGCGTTGCCAAGTTCAACATCGCCTTCTCGATCAAGGGTGATATCGACGAGGAGACCCGGCAGAAGATCGCCCACGCCGCCGAGAACGAGATCTGCACGGTGAGCAACACCATCCGCGGCAATCCCGAATTCTCGACGGCAATATCGGGATAAGCCTATAAAAATTATAGACAATAGCGGCGGAAGGATTGCGCGACCGCTGCCCCGCTTCTATGCTCGGATATCGAAGCAACGATCCCGGCCACCATGCAGCCCAAGCCTCTCCCGACGTCCGCACAACCCGTCGTTGCCATCATTGGCGGCGGTATCTCCGGCGCCGGCGTCGCCTATCATCTCGCTAAGGCCGACTGCGGCGAGCGTCCTGCCATCGTGGTCTTCGAGCCGCGCGCCGAACTCGGCCGCGGCCTTGCCTATGACACGGATGATCCGGCTCATCGCATCAATGTGCCGGCCGCCAAGATGAGCCTGCAGCCGGGCGACTTGAGTGAATTCCAGGCCTGGATCGAAGCCCGCGATGCCGTCGCCGACGATCCCGAGGCCAGGCAGCCCGATGGCTCATTCTTCCCCCGGCGTCGGCTCTTCGGCGAGTATGTCGCCTCCCTGCTGAAACCGCTGCTGGAAGACGGGAGCGTGCGTCATTGCCGCGCCGCGGTGACGGGTGTCGAACGCCGTGCCGGCCGCTGGTCGATCCTCGACGACAAGGGCGGCGTGACGGAGGCCGATATCGTCGCGATCGCCACCAGCCATCCGCCGCCGGCGGCTCCCGGCCGGCTTGCAATCCGGCTTGCTGCCCATCCCCGTTTCGTCGCCGATACCACCAAGCCCGGAGCGCTCGACGCTATCCGCCCGCATGACCGGGTGCTGGTCATCGGCAACGGTCTGACGGCCGCCGATGTGATTGCCTCGCTGGCGCAGCGCGGACATGACGGTCCGGTGACCGCGATCTCGCGGCGCGGTCTGCGGTCTCGCGGCCATGCGCCGGTGCCGCAGCCGCTCTTCGGCGATTTCGTCTCCGATGCGACCCATTCCGCCGTGTCGCTGCTGGCGGAGATCCGCACCGCCATCGATGCGGCGAAGGCTGACGGCATCAGCTGGCATGGCGTGATCGATCAGGTGCGGGCGCAGGGATACGAACTCTGGCAGGCGCTGCCGGTTGCCGAACGGCGCCGTCTCGTCCGTCATCTGCGTCCCTATTGGGACGTGCACCGTTTCCGGATCGCCCCGCAGGTCGAGGCCGTGCTCGACGCGGCGGTTGCTGCGGGCCGCCTCGATATCCTCGCCGGCTCGGTCGCCGATGCGCGCATCGAGGGCGAGTTGATCCTTTGCACCCTGCAGCCGCGTCATCAGCGCCAGCCGCTGGAGAGACCTTATGACGCTGTCGTCGTCACCACCGGCCCGGCGCATGGCGGTATTCTCGAAACCCAGCCCTGGCTTGCAGCACTTGCGGCAGACGGTCACCTGGCGCTCGACCCGACCGGCCTCGGCCTTGCCTGTACCGAGCGTTCGGAGGCGATCGGCCCATCCGGACGGGCCGACCCCTCGCTGCTGATCTCCGGCCCGCTGGCGCGCGGCACGTTCGGCGAGCTGATGGGACTGCCGCAGGTGACCGAGCATGCCTTCTTCGTCGCCGGCGAGATCGCCGAAAAGCTGAGGACGCGCGCGACGAATAGGCATCCTGCCTGATTTTCGATCAATATGTCGCTCTTCGGCTGTCGCCGGTGATCGACTTCTGATACGCACCCGGCATCCGGGTGACCAAGAATATCGAGATCATGTCGCAGCCTGCCTCCACCCTATCCGAAGCTCCGCCTTCCAATCGTTTTGCCCTTGCGGCCCTCCTTCTCGGCGGAGCGGCGATCGGCGGCTCGCCGATCTTCGTCAGGCTGTCCGAGGTCGGGCCGATGGCGACCGCCTTCTGGCGCGTGGCGCTGGCACTGATCCCGATCTTCATCGTCTCGTTGATGAAGAAGGAGAGGGGTCCGAAGCCGCAAAATCTTTCCGACTACGGCATGCTGGTTCTCCCGGGCGTCATGCTGGCGCTCGATCTCGGCGCCTGGCACCTGTCGCTCACCATGACGTCGGTCGCCAATGCGACGCTGCTTGCCAATCTTGCGCCGGTTTTCGTCACGCTGATCGCCTTCCTCTTTTTCAGCGCGCAGATCAGCCGCATCTTCATCCTCGGACTTGCCGTGGCGCTCTGCGGCGTCGTCATTCTGAAGGGCGGGCCGGCAGCCGTCGGCAATGGCGATCTCAGCGGCGACGGCATGGCGATGATCGCCGCCTTCTTCTATGCCTGCTACATCCTGGCGATCGGCAGGCTGCGCAGCCGGTTCGATACGATCCGCATCATGTTGTGGAGCACGGCCTGCGCCGCCGTCTGCATCTTTCCGATCGGCCTCATCTATGAGGGCCATATGCTGCCCGCGACCGTCTATGGCTGGTCGATCGTTTTCGGCCTGGCTTTTATCAGCCATGCCGGCGGGCAGGTGGCGATCACCTATGCGCTCGCCTATCTGCCGCCGGCGTTTTCCTCGCTGACGCTGCTGCTGCAGCCGGTCGTCGCGGCCATCCTCGCCTGGGCGTTGCTGAGCGAGGCGATCGGGGCGATGCAGGCGCTCGGCGGCGCCATCGTGCTTGCCGGCATCATGGTTGCCCGCCGCGGCTGATCGTCAGCGATTTTCCTGCAGCAGCCATTTCTGGATGATCGGAATGTCGGCATCGCCGAGATCGTGGCCGCCGGGGATGACGTCGGAATCGACGGTGGCGCCCGAACTCTTCAGCCTCTCTTCCAGCTCGCTCGCATATTTGCCGTAGGCATCGGTCTTGCCGCTGATGACGAGCAGGTCCGTGCCTTTGAGATCGGCATGCGGATAGTCGCTGAGCACCGGCATGGAGCGCAGCAGCACCGCCTTGTGAACCAGGTTCGGGTGCAGGTAGAGCAGCGAGTTCAACAGGTTGGCGCCATTGGAATATCCGACATAGACGACCTTCTGAGGATCGAGCCCGTAGGATTTGACGGCGCCCTCAATGAAGGCCGCGAAGGCTTCGGCCTCGGTCTTGATGTCGTTCTGGTCGAAGGAGAAGGGGGTGATGCGCTTGTACCAGCGCGGAAAACCTTCTTCCGTTGCCCGGCCGCGCACGCCGAGCAGCGTCGCCCGCGGCGCCGCCTTGTTCAGGAGCGGCATCAGCGTCGTCTCATTGCCGCCGGAACCGTGCAGCAGCACGAAGACGCTGCCATCGGGATCGGGGGGCGTATAGAAGCGATGGACGAATGGCAGCTCGCGATAGTTGACGCGCGGCTGGCCGGGCATCGAAAACTGCGGCAGCACCACCTTCAGGTCATGGAGATTGGTGATGGCTTCGGGCGGGGAGAACAGCTTCGTCCCCAGAGCGGCCTGTTCTTCGTCCACGGTCATGCCGGGCTTGTCGGTGGCAAGCTCCACCAGCGTGCCGCCGGGTTCGCGGGCATAAAGCGATCGGAAATATTTGCGGTCGTGCATGTTGGTCGGCGACGCATGGGTCGCTTCCAATGCCTTGCGCACCGAAAGCAGCGTGTCCTCGTTCGCGGCGCGGAAGGCGACGTGATCGACCGTGCCGGTGCCCGGCGCGCCGGACCAGAAGCCGCGCGCATCGCGCACGTCGATGACGTCGCCGGATTGCGACACCAGCCTGTCGATCGTGCCACGATTGGCCTGGAAGCGATAACCGAAATGGGTCTCGAGGAAGCTGCGGCTTTCGGCAGGCTTCTCCGTCAGCATGGTGGCGCCGCGCACGCGCTGGACGGCATACTCGACCGGGATCGAGGCGCCGTCCCAGGCGGCCGGCGATGCCAGGGTCTTCGTGCCTGCGAGCTTGAGGATGATGTTGTCGGGGTCCTTCAGCCGCAGCACAGGCTCGCCGAATTCGTCAGCCGGCCCCTCCGAGCGCAGGCCGAAGCTCATGGCGCGCGTCAGCCAGTAGCCGATGCTGGCGGGATCGATCGACAGCGATATTTCGCTGATCTGGCCGAAGCCCACCCGGCCGGGGGCGCCATCTTCCCAGGCGAGAAAGGTGAGGAGGGAACCCGGCGTCCCCGCCGCATCGCCATAGAAGAGATGAAGCTGCGTCGCGTCCTCGTAACCGGCTGTCTGCTTGACGAGCCGCATGCCGAGAAACCCGGCGTAAAAGTCCACGTTCGCCTGCACCTTTCGGGTTACGGCCGTGACGTGATGAATGCCTGATACCATCGAGAGCAGTCCTGATTGAAGCGGCGTCGTCAGGAGCGCGAGTATGAGAGCTGCGAAGGTCATACCGTTGCCAATGACCGTCGCTTAGTTTTGTTCCGCACAAAGTGCAAGCGAATCGCCGCGCTGCAGCAATTCCAAATGTTCGACATCTTCGAGTGCCTCTTCCAGTTGCTGCAGGGTCGGCGGCTTGACCATATAGGCGCGCGCGCCGAGATTTCTGGCCCGCCGCATGTCGGTCTCATCACTTGAGGTGCTGAGGATGCAGACGGGAATTCGCTTGAGGCGAACATCGGCGGAAAGCGCATGCAGCACCTCGAAGCCGTCCATGATCGGCATGTTGATGTCGAGCAGCATCAGGTCGATCTGCGGCACATCGGCGATGCCGGCACGCTCTTCGAGCAGCCGCATCGCCTCGCGTCCATTGGTGGCGACATGCAGGTTGAAATTCACCTTCTCCCGGCGCATCAGCTTGATCTTCAGAATCTGGATGTCGGCCGGGCTGTCTTCCACCAGCAGCACTTCGGCGAGCCTGCCCGAACCTTCGCCTGGCTGCTCCGCCGGCCTGGCGCTGTGCGGGATGGCCGATGCGGCCGGCGGCGCGGGCCTTGCCTCGGCGAGCGGCACTTCGACAACGAAGGTGGCGCCCGGCCCATTTTCCGGCTCGCACCAGATCGAGCCGCCATGCAACTGCGCGATGCGGCGGCAGATGGCAAGGCCGAGCCCGGTGCCTTCGATGCCACGGCCGACGAGGCGCTTGAACGGCTGGAAGATCAGTTCGCGGTGCTCGGGATCAATGCCGGGTCCGTTGTCGCGCACTGTGAGACGGCAGATATCGCGCTGCGCTTGCCCGGTGATGCTGACCTCCGGAACCTTCTGGTCGCAATAGCGGATGGCATTCGACACGAGGTTCTGCAAAAGCTGGGTCAGCAGCGTCGCATCGCCCATCACCTCAGGCAGTGCGCCGCGGATGATGACGGCTCCTCGGCTCTCGGTCTGCTGGCGCAGATTGTCCTCCACCTGGTCGAGCACAGCGGAGAGCGAGACCGGCCTGAGCTCCGGTCCGCCGGAGGCCTCGAGCCTGGTGAAGCCCGAGACCTTGACGATCAGATCTTCCATATGGTCGGCGGCGCTGAGCACGTAATCGAGCAGTTCGCGGTCTTCGGCCGGAAGCGCCGACGACCCGTGCAGGATGCGGCTGAAGGATTTGATCGTCCGCAGCGGCTCCTTCAGATCATGGGCCATGGCGCGCGTGAAGATCTCGAGCGATTGCCGCTTCTGCTCCAGCTTTGCTTCCAGCATGCCGTGCATGATGGCGTTCTGGATGCAGCGATGCAGTGTTTCCGGCGACAGGGAATCCTTTGTCAGATAGTCGCGCGCCCCGCTCTTCATCACCTCGACGGCCACGGTTTCGCTGCCCTGGCCGGTCAGCATGATGACGTTGGCGGCGGGATCGGCCTCCAGGATATCGGCAAGAACGCCGAGACCGTCGCGCCCCGGAAGCGAATAGTCGAGCAGGATGCAGTTCGGCCGTTTCCGGCCGTTCAGCGCCAGGCCCTCTTCACCTGTCTCCGCCTCCACGACCGTATAGGCGGTGCTGGAGACGCGGCCCAATATGCGGCGATAGACCTCGCGATCGTCGATATTGTCGTCGATGATGAGAATGCTGCAGACTTCCGCCAATCTGTCAGTCCTCGAGCGGCAGGATCGCGATTTCGAACCAGTATTCCTTCAGCCGCTGGATCGCAGCGAAGAGCCCGTCCAGATCGACCGGCTTCTGCACATAGGTATTGGCGCCGAGCGCATAGCAGCCTTCGATATCGCGCTCGTCGTCGGAGGTCGTGAGGATCACCACCGGGATCTTGCGCCAGCCGGCGTTCGATTTGATCGCCTCCAGCGTCTTGCGGCCGTCAAGGCCCGGCATGTTGAGATCGAGCAGGATCAGCCCCGGTTTCGGTGCCATCACGCCGAGCATGTCGAGCGCTTCCTGCCCCGAGGCCGCCCAGCGGATCGAGTTGCGCAGGTTGGTGCGTTTGAAGGCGCGCATCGTTGCTTCGAAATCGTCTTCGCTGTCCTCGACGATCAGGATTGGTTGCGTGTCACGCTGCTGCATTCTGCCCCTCGCGCTTTCTTCCCAGGGTGAAATAGAACGTCGTGCCGGCGCCGACCTCGGATTCCAGCCAGATATCGCCATTGTGTCGCGCGATGATCTTGCGAACGAAGGTGAGGCCTGCTCCGGTACCATCTTCGGAATCCTGCGACTTTTCCAGCCTTTTGAAAATGCGGAAAATGTCCTCATGGAATTCCTGGGGTATGCCCTTGCCGTTATCTCTAACGAAAAACACGTTGCGGGCAACCGTGCCGTCCTGGCCGACGAACCGGTCGAGGTAACCGATCGAGACGAGCGGCGCCGGCTTGTCGTTGTATTTGATCGCATTGGTGATGAGATTGCGGAACACTTCGGTCAATCGCGGCGCGTCGCAGACCACATCAGGCAGCCGGCCGTCGATGATGACCTTGGCATGCCGTTCCTCGAGCAGCAGCTCCATCGTCGCGACGACATCCTTGACGATCAGGCTGATGTCGGTGCGTTTGACTGCCAGTTGCTGCCGCCCGAGCCGGGAGAAATACAGAAGGTCGTTGACGAGTTTCTCCATGCGCTGGCTGAGACGTACGAGCCGGTTCAGCCGGCGTACGCCGTCGACGTCGAGCTTGTCTTCGTAGTCCTCCAGGAGGAAGCGGGAGTGGTTGTGCAGGCCGCGCAGCGGTTCCTTCAGATCATGCGAGGCGATATAGGCGAATTCATCGAGGTCGTGGTTGCTGCGCTCGAGTTCGGCCGTATAGGCCTCGAGCTGGGCAAGCGTCGCCTTCATCCGTTCTTCTTGCCGGACGCGCTCGCTGATATCACGCACGATGCCGACGAAGATCTTCGTATCGCCGGTGACGACGGTGCTGATGGAAACATCGATCGGAAAGACGATGCCGTTCTTGCGGCGTCCGGAGACCATGCGCGTCGTGCCGATGATCCGTTCCTCGCCGGTCTGCCGGTAATGGGCGAGATAGCCGTCGTGCTCGGAATGGTAGGGTTCGGGCATCAGCATCTTGATGTTCCGGCCGATCGTGTCCTGCGGGGAGTAGCCGAACATGCTTTCCGCCGCCGGATTGAAGCTCCTGATCGTTCCACGATCGTCGATGACGACGACGGCATCAGGCGTGCCGCGCAACAACGCGCCGAAGCGGACGCGCTCGGTTTCGAGGTTATAGTTGTTGCGCATGAAATAGAAGACGAGGATCGCGATCAGCCAGAGCGTGGCGGCCGTAATCGTGCGGTTGGCGATCTCCTGCCAGAACGTCGCCTCGTCGTGCCTGACGGCGAAGAAGCCGAGCATCAGCAGCACGGTGCAGGCAAAGGCGAAGAAAAGCGGCGCGTTCCTGTTGCCGAACCAGAGCGCCGTCAGCACCAGCGGCACGTAGAGAATGCCGTTGGCGACACCCAGCGGCGTATAGAGATCGACGAGAAGCCCGGTGAAGCACACGGCAGCCGGGATCCAGAGCGGGATCTGCGCCCGGTTTGCCGGCTGCATCCACCAGGAGCGGGCGAGAAGCCCCGCGCCGAAGATCACCATGCCGACCGCCGTATGCAGCGCCATCGCTGCATAGGGCCCCCAACGGTAGCCCTGTTCGGCATCGGTGACGTAGCTGGCCAGCGCGATCATGCCGAGCGTCATGACGACGTAGCTCGTCAGCTCCTGCACCACCTGGCTTTTCCTCTCCACCGGAAGCGAAAGCAGCAGCGAAAGATTGGCGATCAGGAAGATCAACGCCGTATTCGGCCCCATGCCGCCGCCGATCTGCACAATGAAAGCGGGGGGAACCAGGAAGCGCGAGATCAACACGTCGACATTGTGGAAAGTCCGGCCGATCGTGACGATTTCCACGAGCCGGGCTGCGGCAAACGCCGCTGCAAGCCCCGCCGTCATCGTAGCCGTTATTCGAAAACGGCGGCCGGTCAGTGTCGAGGCGGCAAGCCCCGTCCCGGAAAGCACGAAGCAGAGCGCAGTGTTGAAGGCCATCGACGGAAAGCCGGGAACCAGCGAAATGATGATCTCGACCTGCAGCAGCCAGCCGGCAAGGGCGGTCACGCCGAGAAGGACCATCAGGCAGCCGACCGCAATCGCAAAGGCACGGTAGTGCCGCCTTCGCTGGTCCTGCAGGTCCACGTCGCTGCTATCCTGCACCCGCCTATTCTCCTTGGTTTGCGCGGTCATTTTTTCCGAAATCAACGAATACTCAATAGGCAAAGGGAAGGCGATGCCGCGCTTTTTGCGAAATGCCTTGCGGTAATATATATCGAATTTTCGTGAAACCGCGGTATCGTGATTTCTAAGGACAGCGACGTTCGTTCGAACAATATCCAATCACGGTGATGGATGCCGACCCTATTTTACGTCGATGACAGCAGGGATGACCTCTTTTATCTCGACTATATCAGCCGGAAGCAGCAGATAGACGTCGATCTATTCTGCTTTTCGACAGCCGATATGGCGCTGGAGGCGTTGGAGGCGCGCGCGGCGGAAGGCAAGGCCGTGCCCGATCTGTTGATCACCGATCTCTACATGCCGCTCGATAGCGGCACTGGCCTGGTGCTGAGCCTGCGCCGGGATGTTCGGTTCAAGTCGATGCGGCTTGCTATCTGCAGCGGATCGGATGCCGATGAGGATCGCGCGCGTGCGCTTGAGGCCGGCGCCGATTTCTATCTCGAAAAACCCCTTGACCTTGCCGCACTCATTCTCAATCTTGAAGTGTAGGAAACGACGTCAGTCCGGCGGCCTGTTTTCTGCCGCTTGCCTGGAGCATCCGACAAACCGCAATTGACAAGGTCGGGGGCGCAACACAAGATGCAACCGAAGCGAAGGAAATGGAACGCAAAATAAGCGCTGAGAGAACCGATGAACCCGCGTTCGCCGCCACGAACATCAGCCAACCCCTTAGCTGAATGGGTCTATCGGTTCTCTCGCGCTTACGTCTGGCACTGCCTTCTCGCATTCATGGATGTTGAACACGAGAAGATTTACGATACCCAGGTAAGAACTACTGCCCCTCAGTAAAATCTGCCCGTGCATCACCTGTAGTTGAGATAATTGATGATTTCCGCCTTAAATATCGAAAGTCCCCGTTTTCGATATCTCTCATCAAGTTGTCTCGCAATTTTTGTAGCTCTTCGCGTCTAAGACGTATATCCCAAGATTTCGGGATCGGAGGCATCGGCGGGAGGAGAGGAAGAGTGGGAATGAACAATGCCCCGGCAATTCCCTTTCACGCCGGACCGGAACTGAGCCGGGCGATCAACCGCACCGATTTTTTCCGTCTGCTGAAGTCGGCGGCGCAGCATTACAACTTCGACAATTTCGCGCTTGCCCGCATTTCCGAGGCTTCAGCTCCTTTCGGTGAACGCGATATTGTCATCACCAATGTTGCCGAGCGGCGTGTCGGCCTTTTCATCACCACATTGAAGGAAGCGCTCGGGACCGTCCGGGCAAAGTCCGCCCAGTTCCTGGCAACGCCGGTCCATGGCCGGAGCGCGCAGCCGGAAGATCATCCCTCCGAGCTGGTTTTCAACGAGTTCCTGAGCGGCGTCTTTCTGTTCATCCCGCTGTTCACGCCGGAAGGGCGGCGCTATTGCCTCGTGCTCAGCGGCGAGCGTCAGGAGCCCGATCAGAGTGAGATCGCCGACATGCTTCTCGATGCCATGCGCATTTTCGACAAGCTCTACGAGGAAATCCTGACGCCGGAAATGTCCGGACGGCTGACGCAGCGCGAATCGGAAATCGTCAAATGGACGAGCGAAGGCAAGACGTCGGCGGAGATCGCCATCATTCTCGGTCTCTCCGAACATACGGTCAATTCGCACATCACCGCGGCCGCGCGCAAACTCGACGCCGTCAACCGCGTTCATATGGTGGCGATCGCCTTGAGGAATGGTTTGGTGTCGTGAAGTTGGTTTCGGGATTGGGGAAATGAGACGATGATCACCGAAACGGGCCGAAGGAACGCCGTCAAGGTTCTGTTTGTCGACGACGAATTCATCGAATTCCGCGCGCTCAAGAAGAAGATCGCCGATCTCTCCGAGCCGGCCGTCGAGGTCGAATATTCGCCTTCGATCGGTGACGCGCTGGAAAAGATCCGCTTGGAGCGATTCGATCTCATCCTGCTCGACAACCGCCTTCTGCCGAACGCCGATTTCCGCGAAACGGTGCCGGAACTGCGCGGCATCGGCTACACCGGACCGATCGGCGTCGTCTCGACCGATATATCGGGTGGCTATTTCCAGGAATTCCCCGATTACGGCGTCGATTTCCGTATCGGCAAGGACGAAATCGATGCGCAGACGCTGCAGCACATCATCCGCGAATATGTGACCTATGACGTCCCGGATTTCTGGAAGGACGACTACAGCATCTAGAGCAATTCCAGGAAAAGTGCGAAGCGGTTTTGCCGGGAATTGCGTAAAAACAAAAGGATAGAGCGGTTCGGCGCTCCCTTAAAAGCTGAACTGCTTTAGGCTCCAGACTCAATCAGGTCCACCAAATGATGAGAGCTGCAATGTAGCAAGATGCAGCGAAGTTGATCATGAGCTTGTCGTATCGCGTTGCGATGCGTCTCCAGTCCTTCAGTCGGCAGAAGGTGCGTTCGATAATATTTCTGCGCTTGTAGGCGACTGGGTCGAAAGGCTGCCTGTGCTTTCGAGTCGGGTTGTTGGGAATGACTGGCTCGGTGCCGCGCGTGATGAGGAAATCGCGTAACGTGTCGCTGTCGTAAGCGGTGTCTGCGGCACACAGGCGGCTGGCCGGCAAGGGCGTGAGCAGTGGAACGGCAACGGGTGCGTCGCCGCGCTGCCCAGGCGTTATTCGCAGCGCAATTGGACGGCCGCAACCATCGACAACAGCATGGATTTTTGTCGATCTGCCGCCTCGCGAGCGGCCGATTGCCTCGGCATCCGCCCCCCTTTTCCGCCGGCGGCCGACCGGTGGGCTTTGGCGGTGGTGCTGTCGATCATATGAAGATCCCGATCGGTTGTTTGCACCAGGGCTTCAAACAGCCGCCGCCATATTCCTTTGGCAGACCAGCGATGGAAGCGATTGTAGACGGTTGTTGAAGGCCCGTAGCAGGCTGGACAATCCTGCCATCGGCAACCTGATCGCAGGACATGGATGATCCCGCTGATCACCCGGCGGTCATCAGTTCGATGAGCGCCGGGTTGGTTTGCCGGAAGCAGAGGGGCGATCACTGCCCACTGCTGATCATCAAGCCAGAATTCGCTAGCCATCATCAAACTCCCATCGTCGACGCAGTGAATCACATGGATTCAATTCGATCAATGGTTTGATTGGGTTTGGAGCCTAAAGCAATTTCCAGCAAAACCACTGCACGCTTCTGCTGGAAGTTGCTGATTTCAAGCAATAGGAAGGCGGACGATGAAGCGGCTGCCGCTTTCATCCGAATGCTCGAGGCTGATATCGCCACCCAGCGCCGTCAGAAACTCCCGCGCCGTCGTCAATCCGAGACCGGCGCCCTGAACCGCTCCCGCTTTCGGCAATTTCCAGAAGGGCTCGAATATCCGCTCCCGATAGGCCGAATCGATGCCCGTGCCATTGTCGGAGATGCGGATAAACCAGTCGGTGCCCTCTCGCACTGCCGCAATCGTCACATGCGGTGGCGCTTCGCTGCGATAGGTGAGGGCGTTGGTCAGCAGATGCCGCAGCACCAGCCCGAGCAGGGCAGGATCGGTCCGGATGGAGGGCAGGCCTACGCTTTCAAGCGTCGCGCCGCGAACCTCGGTCTCGTCGGTCAACTCGCCCCAGATATTATCGGCCAGCGCCTGCAGATCCACCTCTTCAGGCGTCACCTGGGGCGTTCCGCCGGCGAGGCTCATCAATGCCTTGGTGAGGCGCTGCGCGGCTTGCGCTTTCTCCAGGATCATCCTGAGGCTCTGCAACTGTTCGCCGTCGAGCGTCTCCTCGAGATCGTCGAGCAGCAGCTCGGCATACATGGCGATGTGGCGCAGCGGCGATTGCAGGTCATGCGAGGCGGTCGCGAGAAAACGCTTGATGCGCTCCTCGCTGTCGCCGGCGACAGCGGTTTCCGGCGGTCTTGTCGGGTTGGATGACATCTGGCGGCTTCCCCGATCTCAATGACAGCGCCGCGTCTCTTCAGGTGCGCAAAGGACGCGGTAACACTTTGAATTGGCACATAATGCAGTCGCCGACAATAGAAAGAGGGCGCCGGCTCTGCAACCGGCGCCCTCTTCAAGGATACGTTAACAACGAGATTCTCAGGTCGCCGATTTGCGCGGGCGGCCCTGTTCTGGCGGGATGATTTCGACTGCCGCATCGGTTGCCGGTGCCGCCTTGGCATGGCGGCGGCGCCAGTCGCCGAGGAAGAGCAGGATCGGCGCCGCGATGAAGATCGAAGAGGCGCCGGCCACGAGAATGCCGAAGACCATCGGGATCGCGAAGCTCGAGACCGCGCTGCCGCCCCAGATCGCCATCGGCACCAGGGCGAGGAAGGCCGTCGCATTGGTATAGAGGCTTCGTGCCAGGGTCTCGTTGATCGACTTGTCGATGATCTCGCGCAGCGGCATCGACTTATAGAGCCGCATGTTTTCGCGCATGCGGTCATAGACGACGACCTTGTCGTTCACCGAGTAGCCGACGAGCGTCAGGATGGCGGCGATGGCCGTCAAATTGAAGTCGAGGCCGGTGATTGCGAAGAAGCCGATCGCCTTGGTGACATCGAGCACCAGCGTGACGATGGCGCCGACGGCAAACGGCCATTCGAACCGCACCCAGATGTAGATCAGCATCGCGAAGCTTGCGATGACGACCGACAGGATGCCGGCCCAGGCAAGCTCGCCGCTGACCTTCGGACCGATGACATCGGTGCCTTCGACGGTGGCCTTCGGGTCGAGCTTGATGACTTCGGCCTTCAGCTTGGTCACAGCGGCCGTCTGTGCCTCTTCGCCGCCTTCCTGCCGTTGGGCGCGCACGAGAATGCTGTTGTTGTCGCCGAAGGACTGCAGCGAGATTTCGCCGAGGCCGAGGCTGTTCAGCCCCTCGCGGAAGGTTCCGAGATCGGCCGGGGCACTGGTCCTGACCGACATCTGGATGCCGCCGCGGAAATCGACGCCGTAGTTGAGGCCGGGGTGAATGAACAGCACGACCGAGGCAATCGACAGGAGCGCCGAAACGGTGACGCCGAAGAAGCGCGCCTTCATGAACTGGATATGCTTGTCATAGGGGCTGAACGGGATCAGCGGCCTGATGTTCAGCACCTTCAGCCTCTGGCGGCGGGTGATCTCGATCATCGCGACGCGCACGAAGGCGACCGAGGTGAACATCGAGATGATCAGGCCGAGCGCCATGGTCACGGCAAAGCCGCGAACCGGTCCGGAGCCGAAGTAGAACAGGATGGCCGCAGCGATCAGGGCCGTCATGTTGCCGTCGATGATGGTCGAATAGGCGCGGCGGAAGCCGGTGTCGATGGCGGCGAAGGCGCTCTTGCCCTTGCGCGTTTCTTCGCGGATGCGCTCGTTGATCAGAACGTTGGCGTCAACAGCAAGGCCAATGCCGAGAACGACACCGGCGATGCCCGGCAGCGTCAGCGTCGCACCGACCAGCGTCAGGGCGGAGAAGGTCAGGATCGTGTGGATCAACAGGGCGACATTCGCCAGCACGCCCCAGGTGCCATAGAGAATGAAGATGAAGAGTGCGACGAGAGCAAAACCGACGATGCCGGAATAAATACCCATCTTGATCGCATCGGCGCCGAGGTCGGCGCCGACGGTGCGTTCCTCGATGACGGTCAGCTTGGCGGGCAGGGCGCCGGCGCGCAGCATGGCGGCAAGCGTCGTGGCGCTGTCGGCCGAGAAGTTGCCGGAGATCTGGCCGGAACCGCCGGTGATCGGCTCGCGGATGACGGGGGCGCTCAGCACCTTGTCGTCGAGGACGATGGCGAAGGGATTGCCGACGTTCTGGCGGGTGATGTCGGCAAAGCGGGTGGCGCCGGCGCTGTCGAAGCGGAAGCTGACGATCGGCTCATGCGTGTTGGGGTCGAAGCTGACGCGAGCATCCGAAAGGCGGTCGCCGGAGATTTCGACGCGATCGAGGACCGGATAGGACCGGCCTTCATCGTCCTTCAGCATGGTCACGCCAGGTCCCGGCTGGTTGTTCGGCGCCAGCATGTGGAACGACATCTTGGCCGTGGAGCCGAGAAGTTCGCGCAGGCGCGACGGATCCTGTGCACCCGGAAGCTGGACGAGCACGCGGTTGGCGCCGATGCGCTGGATCGTCGGCTCGGAGACGCCGACCTGGTCGACGCGCTGTCGGATGACTTCGAGGCTCTGCTGAACGGCGTTGTCGACATTGGCGGAAATGCCGGCCGGCGAGAAGCCGACGGTGATCGTGGCGCCGCTTGCGGCGACATCAAGATCGGCCTGGCCGGCGCTGAGACCGGTGCTGATCGGGTTGGCGAGCGTCTTGAGTTCGGTGACGGCGGCATCGCTCTGCGCGGCGTCGGCGAGTGTTACGACGATCTGGTTCTGGCTGCGGACCACGGCTTTCGGCTGGATGCCCTTTTCGCGCAGCACGCGGCGCGCGTCCTGAAGCAGCGATTGCAGCCGCTCCTTGGTCAGGTCGGCTTCGTCGACTTCGAGAACGAGGTGCGAGCCGCCGCGAAGGTCGAGGCCGAGCGACACCTGCTCATGCGGCAGCCATGCCGGAATACGCTGGAGGGTGGATTGCGGCAGGACGTTCGGCAGGGCGATCAATAGGCCGAGAAGGATGATCACCGTATAGGTGAACACCAGCCATGGTGAAGTACGCATGTTGTATTCCTTGATATCGAGGGCCGGCGCTCGGGCGCTGGCGGCATGTCGTCAATGGTCGGTCGGAGCGCCGATCGGCGCAAACCTCAGGCAGCGGCGGGCGGTGCGCGCGGCTGATGGGTCCTGGAGACTGCGGCGCGAAGCGAGGCTTCGAATGCCGGAAAAGCGGCTGGCATGGTCCAGCCGGCGAAATCGAGAGCCGGGGCGACGGCAAGGGCAGGCGATCCGGCGTCATGCGCCGCCTGCTTCGGCGCAAGCCTGCGCTCGGTGGCAAGCAATCCGCGCACGGCATCGCGCGCGGTCAGCTGCGGCGGCTGCGGATCCCGCTCGGAAGAGGAGAGTGTGTTGACGGTGACAACAGGCGAGATGATCAGGTTGCCGCCGAGAAGCAGGCCGAGATAGGCAAGAATGGCGACGAAGAGGGAGGCGGCGATACGGCCCGTCAGACGGCGCTGCTCCAGCTCCATCTTCTCCGTCCCGGCGATGTCACTCCCGTATCGGCTCAAAAGCGCGCCAATCTCTCATTCTTTTTCCGGCGGAGGCTCATCCGCAGGCATAATTGTATCAGGCCCAAGTCCGTCTTCATAGGGCACACTCTCATGATGCACTTGGGCGAGCCGGTCAACCATGCCAAGCGCGATTTCGCGCTCGCCCATGATGACGGTGTCGGCGCCATATTGCTTCAATTCATCGACCTCTGCATCGGAATGGGCGCGGGCGACGATGAGGATCGATGGATTGACGCTGCGCGCCTGCTCGGCGATGCGGCAGGCCTCGAAAGCATTCGGGATGGCGATGGCAATGCTGCGGGCGCCGGAGAGATTGGCAAGGTCGAGCGTCTCCCGCATCACCGCATTGCCCGCCAGGGTTTCGATACCCTGCACCTTCAGCTCGCCGATGCGCTTATCGGAGTCCTCAATGACGAGAAAAGGTGTGGCTGACGACTTGAGATTCTGTCCGACGATGCTGCCAACCCGTCCGTAGCCAACGAGAATGGCGTGGCCGCTGAGAGCAGTCGGGTGCACCTCGTCGTCTTCAGACGGCATCTCCTCCTGGGCTGCTATCGCATCTGCAGCGGGAGCAGGGTCGGCCACGACGTCTTCGCGCTTTGCACCATCCAGCAGCGGCCGCATGCGGTCGCAGAGGAAGAACAGCAGCGGATTGAGGATGATCGAAATGATGGCGCCGGCCAGGATCAGGTCGCGGCCTTCCTCCGGCAGCAGCCCGAGTTCGACGCCGAGAGCGGCGAGGATGAAGGAGAACTCGCCGATCTGGCCGAGGCTGGCCGAGATCGTCAGCGCCGTGCCGAGCGGCTTCTTGAAGGCGAGCACGATCAGCAGGGCGGCGACGGACTTGCCGATGACGATGATGAAGATGGTGGCCAGAATCGGCAGCGGCTTGTCGATCAGGATATTCGGATCGAACAGCATGCCGACCGAGACGAAGAACAACACGGCGAAGGCATCGCGCAGCGGCAGGCTTTCCTGCGCGGCGCGATGGCTGAGTTCGCTTTCGGCCAGCACCATGCCGGCAAAGAAGGCGCCGAGCGCCAGCGACACGCCGAAGAGCTTCGCCGCGCCAAAGGCGACGCCGAGCGCGATCGCCAGCACGCCGAGCCGGAAGAGCTCGCGCGAACCGGTATGGGCGATGCGGTGCATCGTCCAGGGAATGAGCTTGCGGCCGAAGACCAGCATCAGCGCCACGAACAACGCCACCTTCACCAGCGTCATGGCGATCATGCCGCCGATGCCGAGATCGAGGTCGAACAGGCGGCTGAGTGCGGCCGAGAGCGGCTCGACAGGAGCGTGGCCCTCGCCGCCGATGCTGGCGGCGGCCGGGATCAGCACCAGCGCCAGCACCATGGCGAGATCCTCGACGATCAGCCAGCCGACGGCGATCCTGCCGCGCTCCGTCTCGACCAGCCGCCGCTCCTGCAGCGCCTTCAACAGCACGACGGTGGAGGCGACCGAAAGCGCCAGGCCGAAGACCAGGCTGCCGCCGGTCGGCCAGCCCATGAAGGCGCCGAGTCCCCAACCGAGCAGTGTCGCAAAGGCGATCTGCACGATCGCGCCGGGCACGGCGATGCCGCGCACCGACAGCAGGTCTTTCAGGGAGAAATGCAGCCCGACGCCGAACATCAGCAGGATGACGCCGATTTCGGCCAACTCCGGCGCAAGGTTCTGATCCGCCACATAACCCGGCGTATGTGGCCCCACAAGCACGCCGGCGATGAGATAACCGACGAGCGGCGGCATCCGCAGCCGATGGGCGAAGGCGCCGAAGATGAAAGCCAGCACGAGGCCGCCGACGATTGTCGAAATCAAGGGCGTATCGTGTGGCATCGTCGTCTCCCGATCTGGAAATCCCGTTCGTAATATGACATATATGGTCTATATCGACCAATATGGGCAACTTAAAATCATGGGTCAAGGCGCACGGGAAACAATTCTCACTCCCGCTCTCTGCCGCGCGGCACGCGGCCTGCTCGACTGGACCCAGACCGATCTTGCCGAAAGGGCCGCGGTCTCGCGCAGCACCATTCGCGACTACGAGGGAAGGCACCACGACATCCACCGCGCGACGGAGGCGCAGCTGCGCCTCGCCTTCGAGGAGGGCGGCGTCAAATTCGTCGAGATCGAGGGAGCGGGCACCGGTCTCTGCCTGCCCAATCCAGCCGGCTGAATCGGTTCAGGGCGCCAGGCAGGCGGCAGAGACCTTGTAGGCGGAGAGCGTCTTGCCCTTGTAGTTGCCTTGCGTCGGCTGCCAGCTCTTCAGCACCTCGGGCGCCTCGGTGGCGCAGTTGAGGCCCCCGTCCGTCAGGAAAAGCACTTTGCCGGTAATCTCGGCCGGGAGCGCGAATTCCTGCTCGTAATAGCTCTCCGGAAGGCCCGCCGGCGCCCGCGCATAGATCCGGTAGGATGCATCGCGGAGCGTATAGAAAAGATCGGCGACCATGTCGCGATTGTCGGTGACGATGATGTCGGTGCCGGCCTGACCGGCGAGTGCGGCAGCCTCGCGGCTGACCTCGGCGCGGCCGAGATAGCGCTTCATCAATTCGTCGCCGTTCGGCAGCAGCAACTGCTGCGGAAAGATCGTCGCCAGCGGAAAGAGCAGGCTGGCGATGCCGTTGATGGTGAGCGACAGTTTCAGCCCCTTCGGCCACATCCGGTAAAGCAGCCAGACGGCAAGGATGGTCCCGGCGACATAGGCGGTCACCGCCCAGTTGGCATAGGCCTTGGCGACCGTCGCCTGCAGCGTGATCAGCACCACCACCGGCATCGACAGCCAGACCAGCATCTTTTCCCGGTCGTCGCTCCTGCCCTTGATCATGCGATAGACCGCCCAGAGCATCGCAAAGAAGATGATCGGCCCGACGACGCCGAACTGGGCGGAGAAGAATTCAAGCCCGCGACGGAGATTGATGCCGAGTTCGCTCCAGTGGGCGATGTCCTGCGTATGCCGCACCGTCGTGTTGTCGTGCTGCAGGTTCCACCAGAGATTCGGCAAGGCGACGATCGCCGCGACCGCGACCGCGATGATGAAATCCCGAATGGCGATGCGCGCCGCCGGAATGAGCAGGAGGGCAATCGCGCCGCCCGGAACGACGAACAGCACGGCATATTTCGACAGGAAGGCGAGGCCGACCCCAAGGCCCATGAGGAGCGCCAGCCCGACCGAGCGTCGCTGCGTCAGGCCGAAATAGGCAAGCAGGGCGATCGCGATGAAGAACAGCAGGATAACGTCGGTCGAGAAGAACACCGAAGAAAGCGCCACACCGGGAAGGGTGATGTAGGTGGCGCCCGTCCAGCCTTCGATCTCCGGCCCGACGAAACGCTTTGCTATCTTCATCAGCACCAATGCTGCCGCCATGTGGATCAGCGGTCCGAGCAGCCTGATCCAATAGATGGCGTTGGAGCCGGAAAACTCGGTCATCGCCCGGATCACCCAGGCGATCATCGGCGGCTTGGAATAATAGCCGAGATCGAGATTCTGCGACCAGAACCAGTACTGCGCCTCATCGACGAAAAGGTCCGTCGCATCAAAATTGAGCAGGACGACGCGCCAGAGCGTGAAGCTGAGAACGATGAGGAGACCAGATCTGGGGGACATGAACGAATAGTTCCGCTGACATGAAAGGCGCGAGTGCGATACACCAAAGGTGCCGGACTGCCAACGGGGAAGGGGCGGTCTACAGCCTGTCGCACAAAACTGTGTAGCGGTTTTGCGATAACGACATGCGTTGGAAATAAGGAGCCGGAGCGCGAGGAGCGTATCTGAAAGCGCGACGCGCTTAGAACACCCGAAGCGTGCGGGTATCGCGGTGTGCAGCGAGAAAATCGAGGAGGGCGACGGCTGCAAGCAGCGTCATTGCTATCAAGCAGGAACCCAATCCGAGAACAATCATTGCCCTGTCCTTGTCGACGTCATGTCTTGGTTATCTACCGGCATATACCACGGAGCTTGCGTGTGCCTTGTAGCAGCCATGCAACTCCGCAACAGTATTTGCAGCCAACTGCCTTGAATTGCTTCAAAAGCCTGTCCTGCGAAAGGCTTATTAACCTTCAGGCAAGGAATTAACCATAAACATTGGTTTACACGTCGGAATGGGAAGATGCACTCGTTCCCACCAGGCATGACGCCGTCCCGCCGTACCGGGTTGATCCGGTATCCATCTCTTCAGACAGCTCCGAAACATAGCTGATCAGGGGGCTTCGATCCGCCGGTTGTAACCGGTGGTGAGAACCGTCTCCACGCTTCGCGTTCAACGGATGCTGCGCAGGTTTTTCGCCGGGCCGTCGCCCGGAATGTGGTTGGGGACAGGCATTGAGGCAGGACATGCCATCAGATCAGGCTCGTGGAGCGCAGGCAGGCAGCTTGCGCGACCGCCTGCGCTTTGCTGGTCTCGATGCCGACCAGTGCGAGCTGGTGCGCCGCAACCGGCCGGCCCTCGAAGCCCATTTGAAGGCGGGGCTCAGGGATCTCTTCCATCGATTCCAGTCGTTCCCCGACGCCTCGCGCAATTTCGAGAGCGAGCGTCAGGTCGAGCGCCTACATGATCTGCAGTCCTCGCATTGGGACGTGCTGACGGATGCGCGGTTCGACAGTCTCTATGCCGAGCGCGTCAAGGTGCTCTCCGATACCGAAAACAAGATGGGCCTCGACCCGCGCTGGCACGTCGCCGGCCATGGCGTCATGCTGGAGCATGTCGTTTCCGGTCTTGCCCAGGAGATTGCCGGCCGTCCGCTGTTGCCGTCGGCCAAGCGCCGCGGCCGTGAAATCTCCGATCTGATGACGGCGATCATCCGAATCGTCATGGTCGATGTGGAAATTGCCGTCTCGCTGCGCTTCAACGCGCTGCGCGCCGCCCAGAGCCGCGCGCTCGCCGATCAGCGCGCCGACAACGAGGCTGAGATCGCCCGGATCTTCGGCGATGTCATCGAAGGTCTTTCTGCCCGCGACCTGACACGCCGCGCGCCCGTCGACGGCGACCATGCCGGGATCGCCGCCGCGCTGAATGGCGCGTTGGACGGACTTCAGGCGGAATTTGCCGCGATCACAGAGCGCACGCTCAAAGCCGAAGCGGCGACAGGCTCGCTTGCCGGCCTGTCCAGGCAATTCGCCGGCACGGCTTCCGGCCAGGCCGACCGGCTGCAGCTTTCCGCCGCCGCCCTTGCCGGCATTGCCGGCAGTGTTCGCGACGGTGCGGCCGACAGCCGCGCCGCCGAACAGGCAGCCGCCTCGACGCGCGCCGCGGTCGAGGAAAGCGGTGAGGTCGTCGGTCGCGCGATCAGCGCCATGGCCGATATCGAACAGTCGGCGGAAAAGATCGGCCAGATCATCGGCGCGATCGACGAGATCGCCTTCCAGACCAATCTTCTGGCGCTGAACGCGGGCATCGAAGCCGCGCGCGCCGGCGATTCCGGCCGGGGCTTTGCCGTCGTCGCCCAGGAAGTCCGCGCCCTTGCCCAGCGTTCGGCCGAAGCCGCCCGCGAGATCAAGACGCTGGTGACGACGACCAAGGCGCAGGTCGACGCCGGCGTGCAGATGGTCGGCCGCACACAGGATTCGATCGGCAGCATCGTGCGTCAGGTCACCGACATCAACGCCGCCATCGCCGGCATCGCAACGAGAACCGGCGAACATGCCGCAAGCCTCGACAGCGTCACATCAGACGTCAAGGGTCTGGGCGGCGAGGTGGCGGAGAGTGCCGGCCTGGCGGAGCGCTCGGCTGAGGGCGCCGACCACCTCCACACCGTCATTCTCGAGCTCGGCCAGACGGTTCGCGAGTTCCGCATCGCTCGGGAAAACGCCAATGCCGGGCGCCCGGCGCCGGTTCGCGCCGCACCGCCGCGCGCCATCGAAGCCTCTGCCCGTCCGGCACCGGTCGAAGACGCCTATGAAAATGATGATTTTGGCGTTCCGAAGCCCTTCGCAAGCGTCGGAGGTGGGCGGAATGTTTACTAACCTATCGGATGATTGCCTCAGCTCGTCTTCTCGAGCCGGGGACAAGGGGACAAGGAAAAGCTGATGGCAGCAAAGAAGAGTAGCAAGACGCTGGATTTGACAGCGGTGCTCGACCTCAACGAGGCTTCCGCCTTGCGCGACAAACTCCTCTCCCTCAGGGGCAGCGGCCTTTCGATCGACGCATCGGGCGTCGAACGGATCGGTGCTCTTTGCGCCCAGGTTCTGATGTCCGCCGAGAAGACCTGGGAACAGGACAAGCAGCCGTTCACCTTCTCCAAGGTGTCCGACGCATTTCAGAAAACCATGCAGCTGGTTGGCGTCAATATTGACCACCTGCTTGCCAAGGAGATTCGGCAATGAAGAAAAAAGTTCTTACCGTGGATGATTCCCGCACCATCCGAAACATGCTGCTCGTGACGCTGAACAATGCCGGCTTCGAGACGATCCAGGCGGAAGACGGCGTCGAAGGCCTCGAGGTTCTCGAAGAGTCCAATCCTGACGTCATCGTGACCGACATCAACATGCCGCGTCTCGACGGTTTCGGCTTCATCGAAGGTGTTCGCCGCAACGAGAAATATCGGGCGATCCCGATCCTGGTCCTGACCACCGAAAGCGACGCGGAAAAGAAGAACCGCGCCCGCCAGGCCGGTGCCACGGGCTGGATCGTCAAGCCTTTTGACCCGGCCAAGCTGATCGATGCCATTGAGCGTGTAACCGCTTAAACCCAGGATTTGCTCCTATGGATATGAACGAAATCAAAGAGATCTTTTTCCAGGAGTGCGAGGAACAGCTCGCCGAGCTGGAATCCGGTCTTCTGAAAATGAATGATGGCGATCGCGATCCGGAAACCGTCAATGCGGTGTTCCGTGCCGTGCATTCGATCAAGGGTGGCGCCGGCGCCTTCGGCCTTGATGATCTGGTAGCCTTCGCCCATGTTTTCGAGACCACTCTCGATTGCGTTCGATCCAACAAGCTTGAGCCGACCCAGGACGTCCTGAAGGTGATGCTGAAGTCGGCCGACGTGCTGGCCGACCTGACGAATGCTGCACGCGACGGCGGCAGTGTCGATGAAAGCCGCAGCCGCGGCCTCGTCAAGGAGCTCGAGGCGCTGGCCAATGGTGAGTTGCCGTCTCCTTCGGCATCGGCCGAGGCGCCCGCGCCGAAGGCTGCCGCAAAGCCCGCGGCCAAGGCCGCTCCAGCGCCGGCCGTCAAGCCGACGGATGATAGCGGCTTCCAGCCGATCCCCTTTTCCTTCGACGATTTTGGCGGCGAAGGCGATGCGGGCTCCGACCTGCCGACCTATGAAGTCATCTTCAAGCCGCGCTACGAACTCTATTCCAAGGGCAACGACGCGACCCTGCTGCTGCGCGATCTCTCGCGCCTCGGCGAAATGACCATCTATTGCAACACGGACGAACTGCCGGGCCTCGAGGAACTCGATCCGGAAGGCGCTTATTTCTTCTGGAACGTCACGATCAAGACGGACAAGGGCGAGGACGCCATTCGCACCGTCTTCGAATTCGCCGAATGGGATTGCGAACTGACGGTGAAGCCGCTCGAGGAAGCAAGGGCCGACGCGACCAGCAACGACGAACTGCCGATGGTGCCGGTTCCCTTCGATCTGTCGATCCTGGATGAAACGGGCGCAACCGAAGAGGTTGCCGCCGACGCGCGCGCCGAAGAGACGGCCGCCGCCGTTGCCGCCGCCGAGACCGCGTCCAACGTCACGCAGATGGCCGCAGCCGCAGCCCGTGTCGAGAAGAAGGAATCGGCAGCCGCCGCAGCCGCCGCCGCAAGCGCTGCCGCCCAGAACAATGCCGCCGGCGCCGGCCAGACGATCCGCGTCGATCTCGACCGTGTCGACCGCCTCATCAACCTCGTCGGCGAATTGGTCATCAACCAGGCGATGCTGTCGCAGAGCGTCATCGAGAATGACACGACCGGCACCTCCTCGATCAATATGGGCCTCGAGGAACTGCAGCAGCTCACCCGCGAGATCCAGGACTCGGTCATGGCGATCCGCGCGCAGCCGGTGAAGCCGGTCTTCCAGCGCATGTCGCGTATCGTCCGCGAAATCGCCGACATGACCGGCAAGTCGATCCGCCTGATCACCGAAGGTGAAAACACCGAAGTCGACAAGACGGTCATCGACAAGCTCGCCGAGCCGCTGACCCACATGATCCGCAATGCCGTCGACCACGGCATCGAAACGCCCGAAAAGCGCGCAGCCGCCGGCAAGAACACCGAAGGCACGGTTCGCCTGACCGCCAAGCATCGTTCGGGACGCATCCTGATCGAGCTTGCCGACGACGGCGCCGGCATCAACCGCGAGAAGGTCCGCCAGAAGGCGATAGACAACGATCTCATCCCGGCCGATGCCAACCTTTCGGACGAGGAAATCGACAACCTGATCTTCCTGCCGGGCTTCTCGACGGCCGACAAGATCTCCGACATCTCCGGCCGCGGCGTCGGCATGGACGTCGTCAAACGTTCGATCCAGGCGCTCGGCGGCCGCATCAACATCACCTCGAAGCCGGGGCACGGCTCGGTCTTCACCATGAGCCTGCCGCTGACGCTCGCCGTTCTCGACGGCATGGTGGTCACCGTTGCCGGCCAGACGCTGGTCGTGCCGCTGACGGCGATCGTCGAAACCCTGCAGCCGGAAGCGGCCGCGATCCACTCCTTCGGTGCCAACCACCGGCTGATCTCGATCCGCAACTCGTTCTGCCCGCTGGTCGATGTCGGCCGCATCCTGAACTTCCGTGCGACCCAGGCCAATCCTGTCGAGGGCGTGGCGCTTCTGGTGGAATCCGAAGGCGGCGGCCAGCGCGCCCTGATGGTCGATGCCATCCAGGGTCAGCGCCAGGTGGTCATCAAGAGCCTGGAGGCCAACTACACCCACGTGCCGGGCATTGCCGCCGCCACCATTCTCGGTGACGGGCGCGTGGCGCTCATCCTCGATGTCGACGCGGTTGTCGGCGCCTCGCGCGGCCAGTCGCTCAAAGCGGAAATGTCGTTAGCAGCGGTAGGGTAAGGGAATGTCGTACACTGTAAAAAATCTGAACGAGGGGGATCGCGAGCTGATCGCGTTCCGCATCGGGGATCAGGAATTTTGCGTGAACATCATGTCGGTTCGCGAAATCCGGGGCTGGACCCCGGCGACCGCGATGCCGCACTCGCCTGCCTATATGCTTGGTGTCATCAACCTGCGCGGCGCGGTGCTGCCGATCATCGATCTGGCCGCCCGGCTGGGGATGAAGCCGGCCGATCCGACTGCCCGTCATGTCATCATCGTCGCCCAGGTCCGGCGCAAGGTCGTCGGCCTCCTGGTCGACGCCGTCTCCGATATCCTGACGGTGACCGACGAAACCATCCAGCCGACGCCCGAGATCTCCTCCGAACTCGAGCGTCAATTTGCCCGCGGTATTCTCGCCATCGAGAAGCGCATGATCTGCCTGATCGAACTCGAATCCCTCTTTTCAGAGACCGAAAGCGAAGCCGCATGAGTGTAATGGGCGCAAAAGATCAAAGGCAGGGATCCGACGAGGTCCTGGCGAGCGGAGAATATCCGCTGACGCGCCGCGACCTCACGGAGATCGCCGCGATGATCTATTCGGATGCCGGCATCTTCCTCAACGAGACGAAGGCGTCGCTCGTCTATTCGCGCCTGTCGAAACATATCCGCAATCTCGGCCTGTCCGGCTTCCGGGAATATTGCGACCTCGTCGCTTCGCCGGCCGGCGCCCCGGCGCGCCGCGAGATGCTGTCGCATCTGACCACCAATTTCACCCGCTTCTTCCGCGAAAACCACCATTTCGACCATCTGCGCGACCATGTCCTGCCGGAGCTGCTGCAGCGGGCGAGATCGGGCGGCAGGGTGCGCATCTGGTCGGCGGCTTCCTCCGACGGCCAGGAACCCTATTCCATCGCGCTGACCGTGCTGTCGCTGATGCCGAATGTCGCCGATTACGACTTCAAGATTCTGGCAACCGACATCGACCCGAAGATCCTGGCGATCGCCCGGGCCGGCGCCTATGACGAGAACGCGCTCGAAACCGTTTCGCCGGCCATGCGCAAGCAATGGTTCAGCGAAGTCGAGGTGCAGGGCCGCAGGAAGTTCCAGGTCGACGACCGCGTCAAGCGGCTGATCACCTACAACGAGCTGAACCTGATGGCGCAATGGCCGTTCAAGGGCAAGTTCGACGTCATCTTCTGCCGCAACGTCGTCATCTATTTCGATGAGCCGACGCAGATGAAGATCTGGCAGCGTTTCGCCGGCCTGCTGCCGGAAGGCGGTCATCTCTATATCGGCCATTCCGAGCGTGTTTCAGGCGAGGCAAAACACGTCTTCGACAATATCGGCATCACGACCTATCGCTATACGACCAAAGGTCTCGGGAGGAAGGCATGAGCGCTCCGGCAAGGGTTCTCGTTGTTGACGACTCGCCGACGATGCGCGGGTTGATCACTGCCGTCCTGAGTTCCGATCCCGAGGTCAACGTCATCGGCCAGGCCGGCGACGCGCTGGAAGCGCGCGAGGCGATCAAGCGGCTGAACCCGGACGTCGTGACGCTCGACATCGAGATGCCGAACATGAACGGTCTCGATTTCCTCGAGAAGATCATGACGCTGCGCCCGATGCCGGTGATCATGGTCTCCACCATGACCCATCGCGGCGCCGAGGCGACGCTTGCGGCGCTGGAGATCGGTGCGTTCGACTGTGTCGGCAAGCCGGGCCCGGGCGAACTCAGGCCCTTCGGCGACCTCGCCGAGAAGGTCAAGGCCGCCGCGCGTACCCAGCGCCAGTTCTCGCAGCCCACCGCCGCGCCAACGCCACCACCCTCCGTCGCCGATTTCCGCGTCGGCCGTAAGATCGTCGCCATCGGCTCGTCAACCGGCGGCGTCGAAGCGCTGATCGCCGTGCTGCAGAAATTTCCGGCCAATTGCCCGCCGACGGTCATCACCCAGCATATGCCGCCGACCTTCACCAAGAGCTTCGCCGAACGGCTGAACCGCCTCTGTGCCCCGGTGGTGCAGGAAGCGACCGATGGGGCCCGCCTCGAGATCGGCAAGATCTATCTGGCCCCCGGCGGCGAGCGTCACCTTCAGGTCAGCGGCGCCTCGGCGCCGTCCTGCCGCCTCGTCGACCGTGCGCCGGTCAATGGCCACCGCCCATCCGTGGACGTGCTGTTCGATTCGGTCGCGGAACTGGCGGGCCGCAACGCCGTCGGCGTGATTTTGACCGGAATGGGCCGCGATGGCGCCGCCGGATTGTTGAAAATGCGCCACGCCGGCGCCAGAACGCTCGGCCAGAACGAAAAAACCTGTGTCGTTTACGGAATGCCAAGGGTTGCCCACGAACTTGGCGCCGTTGAGCAGCAGCTGCCGCTGTCTGCCATCGGTGAAGAAATATTGAAAATGACAGCCGCCCGAAAGGAAGGGACCGAATAAATGTCGATCGCGGAGAAAATCAAAGTTCTGATCGTCGATGATCAGGTAACGAGCCGATTGCTGCTCAGCGACGCGCTGACCCAGCTCGGTTTCAAACAGATCACGTCGGCCGGTGACGGCGAGCAGGGCATGAAGATCATGGCCGAGCAGCCGCACCATCTGGTGATCTCGGACTTCAACATGCCGAAGATGGATGGCATCGGCTTCCTGCAGGCCGTGCGCACCAACCCGAACACCAAGAAGGCGGCCTTCATCATCCTCACCGCTCAGGGTGACCGCGCATTGGTACAGAAGGCGGCCCAGCTCGGCGCCAACAACGTGCTCGCCAAGCCGTTCACGATCGAGAAGATGAAAGCGGCCATCGAAGCCGTGTTTGGAGCCCTGAAATGATCACTGAGGGGGCAGCCCGCCGCGTGCACATCATTCAGGGCGAGTACAAGGTTCTGAGCGATCCGAATGCGGTCCTCTCGACCATTCTCGGTTCGTGCGTGGCTGCGTGTCTCAGAGACCCCATCGCCGGTGTCGGCGGCATGAACCACTTCCTGCTGCCCGGTTCGGCGACCTCGCCGACATCAGGCGGCGATGCCACGCGCTACGGCGTGCATCTGATGGAACTCCTGATCAACGGTCTCCTGAAGCAGGGCGCCCGGCGCGACCGGCTGGAGGCAAAGATCTTCGGCGGCGCGAAGACGATCTCGACATTCTCCAATGTCGGTGAGCAGAACGCGGCCTTCGCCGTGCAGTTCCTGAGGGATGAAGGCATTCCGGTGGTCGGTTCCTCCACCGGCGGAGAACATGGACGCAAGCTTGAATATTGGCCGGTCTCCGGTCGTGCGCGGCAATACCCCCTGACCGGCGCCGAAACGCAGAGAACCGTCGCGCTCGAGCAGCGTCCCGCCGCTCCGCAGAAGCCCGTCGAAACCAGTATCGAATTTTTTTGATGGCGAGGATTTTCATATGACATTTAACCCGGTGATGGAGCCGCCTGCGCCCGTTGAAGCGCTGAGCGACATCCTGATGCGCATCGTTTCGGAACTGCACGACGTCGCCTATCTGATCGAGCGCATCGAGCCGCAGCTTCTCGAACTCGGCGGCGCGGAAATCCTGAATTCGCCGGATGCCATGAAGGTCATGCAGGGCATTGATCTCGCCGTGCAGAAATCGCGCGGCCTTGCCGAATTCATCGACACCATCACCGGCGAAATCCCGCACGGCTGGTCGGTCGACGTCGCAACCGCGCTCAGCCTCGTCAAGCTGGCCGAGATGCAGAAGGCATTGGGCGGCGCCACCCGCCACGGCCATTCCCAGCCATTGAGCAAGGCAGCCGGCGACTTCGATTTCTTCTAAAGCACCTCGCGCCAAACCGGATTCATGCGACGTGCTTGTGCAGGTCGTTATCCCAAAATCACTATTTTCTTCCGGGCGACGGCATTAGGCCTTTTCGCTCCCGCAGCGCTTCACGAAACGCTCGCACAAGTTTCGCCGACTATTCGTCTGATGAGGCAATAAGCCTGCTTTGTCTTTGACGGATCGTGCGAGAACAGAATGAATCTGTTAAATCAATTAGTTCAGATCTTTAAGAACTTCGGCTCCCTGGGCCGAACGCGCCTGATGATTCTTGGAGGCGTCGGTGCCGTTTCCATCGCAATCGTCCTTGCGGCCGCCCTTTTCGTCAACAAGCCGGCACAGGAAACGCTCTATGTCGGTCTGGATTCGCCGGATCTCAATCAGATCAGCATGGCGCTTGCCGAAGCCAACATCGATTTCCAGGTCGGCACGGACGGTTCCAGCATCAGCGTCCCCGCGGGATTGACGGGCAAGGCCCGCCTGATGCTTGCCGAGCGCGGCCTGCCGAACAGCGCCAATGCCGGTTACGAACTTTTCGACAATGTCGGCTCCCTCGGCCTGACCTCCTTCATGCAGGAGGTGACGCGGGTTCGAGCGCTGGAAGGCGAAATCGCCCGTACCATCCAATCGATCTCGGGTATAACAGCCGCGCGAGTCCATATCGTCATGCCGGAGGTCGGAAACTTCCGGAAGGCCGAGCAGAAGCCGACCGCCTCCGTCATGATTCGCGCCAGCGCCACCGCGGGGCGCAGCGCGGCGACCTCGATCCGCCACCTCGTCGCCTCGGCCGTGCCGGGGCTTGACATCGATGACGTGACGATCCTCGATTCCGCCGGTCAGCTGCTTGCATCCGGCGACGAGGCGAGCAACAGCTCGCTGAACCGCTCGCTCAACATCGTCCAGAACGTCCAGCAGGAAGTCGAATCCAACATCGACAAGGCGTTGGCGCCGTTCCTCGGCATGGACAACTTCCGCTCCAGCGTTACCGCCGACCTCAACACCGACGCCCAGCAGATCCAGGAAACGACCTACGATCCCGAATCCAAGGTCGAACGCTCGGTCCGCTCGACGAAGGAAGCCCAGCAGTCGCAGCAGAAGACATCCGATAGCGCGACGACGGTCGAGCAGAACATCCCGCAGGCGGCTCCCGAGGCCGGCGGTTCCGCCGGTCCGGAATCGCAGGACAAGTCCGACAAGCGCGAAGAGCAGACGAACTACGAAATCAACAGCAGGACGACGGCGACGACCCGCAACAGCTACAAGGTCGAGAAGCTGTCGATCGCCGTAGTGGTCAACAAGGGCCGCATCGCCAAGATGGTCGGCGAGCCTGCCGATCAGGCCAAGATCGACGCCTATCTTGCCGAGATGCAGAAGATCGTCACGTCGGCGGCCGGTATCGACGCCAAGCGCGGCGACGTGGTCACCGTCACGGCCATGGACTTCCTCGAGAACCAGCTGCTCGAAGACGCCACCGGTGGTGTCCGCGTCATGGACATGCTGAGCCGCAACCTTGCCGGCATCATCAACTCGCTCGCCTTCGTCGCGGTCGCCTTCGTGGTGGTCTGGATGGGCCTGCGGCCTCTGGTGCGCAGCGTCAGCGGCAACGGCGGCGCCTCGGTTCTCGGCGACGCCACGCCGGAAGCGGCCGGCCTCGAGCTTCCCGACTTCGCGCCTGCGGCAGGAGGGTCCGGAGGTGCTCTCATGGACGGCTTCGGGTCCGACTTCGGCTTCGACAGCACCGAGGACCTGCTCAGCCTCGGCGACGACGACGGAAACTTCAACCGGCGCGTCAAGGAAGGCCCGGAACGCAAACTCTCTCGCATGGTCGAGATCAACGAGGAGCGCGCCGCGAAAATCCTCCGGAAGTGGGCGATCGACGACGCAGCGTAAGGGAAAGGCCGGGCAACCGGCCTTTTTTCATGTCGGTAGCAAGCACTATGCCCTGCCGCGGGATGTATCGGTTCCCGCAAAGCAAATGACGACCGGCGCCAGCAATTCGAATAGGATAGGCTTGACTGCAGTGAATGCCGCTTTAGAGAAACTTGTTGACGTATACTCGCGTAAAACGCGAATCAAGTTGCGGTACAGCCAGAATCACCTTAGCCTCCCCTATATCTTGAAGGGTGCGAATGGTGCTCGAATCAGTGCATGGACGGCAGCTGATGTAAATCCCTAGAAGTCGGAGATGGTGATTTACATCGGCTGGCTTACCCTTAGGTGATTCGAAATGGGATTCCAGCGGGACTTGAATTGAATCCTTTACAGAAAAATTGCTGTTGCACCGAGTTTGATCGTTTCTCAGCCGCAGGACGTTGCCAATGGATATGAACATACTTCAGGCGAGCAAGGGCGAGAGGCAGATGGCGAATTTCGCGAGCGCGGTGGCGCCGGGTCTATTACCCCGCGATGAAGTGATCCAGCGCCTGCACGGTGTCGCCGACACTGGAAGGTTGCAGTCCGGTCTGCGCGCGCTGACGGAGTATGTGGGTGCTTCGCACTATCTTCTGGCGCGCTGCGATCTCATTCAGGAGAGCGGCCTCGATTTCATCGTTTCGTCCGACTGGCCTTTCGATCTGGTCAAGGACATCGCCAATGATCTGGTCAGCGGCTATGCCCGTTCGACCGAGCTGGAAAAATGCATGCAGGTCTTCCAGCCGAATTTTGCGCTTCTGCCGGATAGTGCCGATGTGCCGGACGGCGCCAGCCGCCAATATTGTTCATTGACCTTCAATGTCGGCCGGTCGCGGTTGGCCTTGATGTTCCTGTTCGGCGAAGGGTTCATCCTTTCGCCGGAGCGCCTGCGCGATGTGGGCCTGCTTGCAGGTTATGTCGCGAGCTTCCTTCGCTGCGGTGGCACGAAGGTCGATCGCGATTTCGAATTGACGGACCGCGAGCTCGAATGCCTGTTCTGGATCGCCGAGGGCAAGACCAGCGACGAGATCGCGATGATCCTTGGAATCTCCCGCAATACCATCAACAACTACATCACCAGCGTGATGCGCAAGACGGCGACCAAGACCCGCTCCGAGGCCATTGCCTTCGCCGTCCGCAATAATCTCGTATAGGGGGATCCATGGCACATTCACCAGGCAGGACGATGAGCAGCGCCGAGCAGCTGCGCATGGTGCGTGTGAACAGGATTTCCAGCCGGTCCGATCTTTTTCCGCGGCTGATCGCCATGCAGAAGCTCGCCGATGCGCAAGGCTTTGCGATCTTCCGCGTCAGCGGCTCGGGCCTACCGGCAAAGCAGCGCCTGGTCTGCGAACTCGAGAACTGGGGCTCTTCCAATGCCGGTTTCGGCAAGGCCTTCATCGATGCCTACAGCGATATCCTTCTCGACCATATCGACAAGTCGCTGCTGCCGCTCTCATGGGCCGGCGGTCACGATCGCCCGGCGCTCGGCCCGGCCGACTTCTCGCCGTTCATGACACGGCTGCAGAACGGTATTCTGCCTTTCTCCGGCCTTGCCTTTCCGGTGCGGCTCGGCGCCGTCGGCAATGGTTTCATCCTCTTCACCGGCGATGAGATCGATCCGTCGAGCGATACCATCGTCGAACTGCACGGTCGCTGCTGCCATATCATGATGGATCTGCTCTCGCTCGATGAACGCCGCACGGCTGCCGCCGAGGCCTTGAGCGAACGCGAGATCGCCTGTCTGCAGCTTGCCGGCGACGGCCGCATCAGCGAAGAGATCGCCGACAAGCTCGGCCTGTCGGTGCACACAGTCAACGCCTATCTCGGCTCGGCGACCATCAAGCTCGATTCCGTCAATCGCATACAGGCGATCGCCAAGGCGATCCGGCTCGGCTACATCAGCTGAACCAGCGCCGTTCTTCTATCCAATATGGATGAATGCTCGATTGTCTTGAGAGGACGTCAGCCGGCCAGCGCCCGAGGCGGTTGGTTGACGTTGTAACGGGCTTCCCGGAGGCTCTTTTCGAGAAAGACGGTATTCTCGTCAGGATCGGCCGATGGATCCTGGAAAGCGATATGATTGATCTCGATGCCGGCGTGATCTTCGGCAAGGGTGAGCTGGGCATAGACGGTGACGCCGCGTGGCTTGATTTCCAGATCGAGAACGACCTCGGGCTTACCGCCCCACTCCAGCGTATAGTTGCCGCCCAGGCCGAAATTCACCGTGCCCGGATGAAAGAAAAGCTCCGCCGCCGACGCGACGAGATCGGAAAGGTTGCCGTAATACTCGAAGCGCAGCAGTGAAATAAGGTCAGAGGCATCCAGAAGGCGCAGTTCCGTGGCGACCGGGCTGATCGCAACGGCGAGGATCTTTTCACGCTGGGTAGAGTGGGGGCATTTTTTCATTCGGCTTATCTTACCCGTTTGTTCTTGGCGTCTGCGGCGTAGACCCGGTGGATCAGCTCCGCAACGGCCTTGTAGAAGACTGACGGTATGACACTATCGATCGAGACTTGCGCAAACATGGAGCGCGCAAGCGGAGGATCCTCGAACACCGGTATGCCGTTCTGCTCGGCGATCTCCCTGATTTTGAGCGCGACGAGGTCCTGGCCCTTGGCCAGCACCACCGGTGCGTCGTTTTCTTCACGCGCGTAACGCAGCGCCACGGCATAGTGCGTCGGGTTGGCGATGACGAGCGTCGCCCGGTGCACATTGTTGATCATACGCCGGCGCGCGCGGTCGCGCATCAGCGAGCGCTGCCGGCCCTTGACGAAGGGGTCGCCCTGCGCCTGCTTGTTTTCTTCCTTCACCTCGTGGCGTGTCATCTTCAGTTCGGTGAACCAGTGATGGCGCGTCCAGAAAAGATCGGCGATCGCCACGATCGCGGTGGCGATCAGCATGACGATGATGATCTTGCGCATCGCCGTCGTCGTCCGCACGAGGATGGTCTGAGGATCGGAGAACATCGCGTCGATCGAGCTGAAATATTCGCTTCTCATCACGAAGAACAGGATGATCCCGACGATGACGACCTTGAACAGCGACTTTCCGAATTCGATGAGGCCGGGCAGGCTGAACAGCCGCGTCCAGCCTTTGACCGGGGAGATGCGCGAGAACTGCGGCCGGATACGTTCGAGCACCGGTGTCGGCAGGTTCTGGAAGACGGCGGAGGCGATGCCGAACACCATGAACAGGATGAAGGCGGGCGCCACCAGCGCCGCACTTGCCCAGCCGATCCGGACGAACAGCGATAGGATATCCGGCCCCGTCTCGATTTTCCATTGGTCGGGCTGCTCGAAGATGTCGCGCAGCGTTTCCGTCATGCGCCCGACGCTGTCGGGGAGGAAGAACACCAGATAGATGTAGGTGGCGAGAATGGTCGCGAAGATCGACAGCTCGCGCGAAAACGGCACGTTGCCTTTTTCCGCGGCATCGGTTTGCTTTTTCGCGGTCGGGGCTTCTGTTTTGCTGTCCTTGTCATCGTCTGCCAAGTCGCGGCCCTCCGTCAAAGAAATAGGCTGCAGCTAATGCATGCCGCCCAAAAATGTGCAGCGGTTTTGGGATGACGACATGCATCAAAACAAAGACCCAAAGCGCGTCGCAGGAACCGGGTTCTCTGCGACGCGCTTTGGAGCGCAGCCTATTGCTGGAAGGGTAGTCGCCTGTGGCACGGCGATCAACAGCTGCCGTACGGCATGCCGGATTTGTCAACAGTCTCGAAGTGCCGATGCATGCAGCGGGAAAACGACGTGCACAATAGACGGAGCGAAAACGAGTCGCATGAATCAGCGCACTGCGACGCGTTTTAGGCGGCTGCCGAAGCGTCGCCTTCTTTCTCCTTGAGTTCGATCTGGCCGGAATTGGCCAGGCGAATCGCTTCCTGCGCCACGGCGCGGCGGGCAATCGCGATCTCGCGCGGATTGACGCCGCCCATGCCGCTCTGCAGATCCGATTCGATCATGCGACGCTGGCGTGGGCTGATGGCCGAGAGAACCGATTCGCGGATCTCGGGGGGCGACCCGCGCAGCGCGACGGTGAGCACATCCGTCGAAATGTCGTTGAGCAGCAAGACGCGGCTGCGCTGCGGCATGTACATGAGGTCTTCGAAGAGGAAGATCTTCGGGCGGACCTTGTTGACCGATTCGCGGCTGATCGATTCGAGCGAGGTGAGCAGCGTGTCGACCTGCGGCTTGTCGAGTTCGTTCATGAGATCGGCGACCTTCGTCGAGCCGGCCGCATTGCGCTCTGCCTCGACCTCGGCAAGCAGCGTCATGACCTGGTTCTCGATGATCTGCGCGGCCTTCGGGCTGACCGTCTTCATGTTGACCGTTCTGTTCATGATGTCGGCGCGACGATTGTCGGGGAGTTGCAGCAGCACCTTGGCGCCGAAGTTGGAAGGCATCATCGAAAGAATATAGGCGACGGTCTGCGGATGTTCGCGCAGCAGGAACTGTGCGACGAATGTCGGCTCCGCTTCGCTGAGGCGATCCCAGATCGAGGTTTCGTAGGCTTGGAATGCGGTGCGACGGCCAAGCAGGCTGTCGACCTCGTCGGGCGTCAGGCCTTCTTCGAGAATGGCCTCGATCGCCTTGGCGTTGTCCATCAGTCCGGCGCCCTCGGTGAAGAGGTCCTCGAACTCGGCGACGAGCAGCAGCAGTTCATCCGGCGGAATGGCACGAAGCGACTGGGCGGATGAGATAATGGTCTGAAGTTCGGCTTGGGTGAAATACTTCAGCAGCCGTCCGGCGACGCCCTTTCCCATAGCGAGAAGAACAGCCGCCGCCTTTTCAGCCTGGGTCAACGGTTTCCCGGCTAGCGCGCCGCCGAAATCGTCAAAGTCCATCATGGTCTAACCTCTCCGTCCCACACAGGGATCAGGCTTTTTTCGTACTCAAAACTTCTATCAGTTTCACACCGAATCGCGTGTCGTCGTGATCAAGCACCGTAATTTCGCCGCGTGCAATCCTGCGGCCGTTCACCATGATCTCGACGGGTTCGCCGATCTTCTTGTCGAGGGCGATGGTCGCCCCTTCATTGAGGTTCATCAGGCCGGAGACCTGCATGCGGCTGGTGCCGAGCATGATCTGGACATCGATCGGAATGTCCATGATCAGATCGAAATTGGAATTCAAAGCGCTGCCGAGCGGAGCCGGCGAGCCCTCGAAAGAGGCGCTGCTGCCGAAATCCATGCCGGCAGCCTGGCTGGCATTGCCAGCGCCGAAATCGCCGCCGAAGTCGTCGCTGCCGAAGGGGCTTTCCGAAGCCTCGCCGCCGAAGGCCGCCAGGTCCGTTCCTGTCGCGAAAGGGTCGCTCTGCAGGTCGTCGCCAAACTGCGGCAGGTCGCCATCGGCATCCTGCTTCAGCACGCCGCGCAGATCGTCGATCGCCTGGTCGAGATCCGCTTCGCTGCCCGGAATATCCAGGGAGAGGTCGCTGTTCTGCTGTGTTTTCTTCGTAGCCATGAAATCACTATTCCAGTTGAAACTTGCCTCAAACTGCCTTTGCAGCCCAAAAGCCAGAGAACCGATTAATTCATTAAATGACGGATGAGCTCGTCATCCGAGTTCATCGTATCCTTGACGCGGACCATGTAGTTTTCGCCTGAACGCCCGAACTCGCACACATACAATTCCTTGCTGTTGGCGCTGACCTCGACGCGCACGTCGCCGCTGTCGCGGAACGGAATGACGTCGCCGACCATCAGCTTCGATATCGTGCGCAGCGTCAGGTCCTGCAGCCTGATCTTGGCCTCGAGCGTGACATGCGAGCGGCGGACCTGGTCGCCGAGCTGTTCGGTCCATTCCGCCGAGCTGCTGCCAGCCTGGCGCTTCGGCTTCGGCGGCGTCACCTTGGTCTTGAGCAGCGCCGTCTGCGGAACGATCAATGCGAATTCCGAAACGATGCCGGCAAGGGTGATTGACATGTTGATGGCGGCGGCGAACTCGTCCGGGCGATCCTCGGCCGGGCGGGCGCGTGTGTCATGGGAGTGCGGAGCCGAAAGGCTCGGTTCGAAGCCGCCCGGCGCGTTGACGGCCGAGCGCAGCACCTTGGCGATCTTGTCGAAGACCATGACCGCCAGATCGAGTTCGATGATCGAAAGCACCCGATCGGCCGGTTCTTCGATCGTATCGGCGGTGGCGCCGAGCAGGTGCTCCATCAGCGTGATGACGAACCCGTTGCCGCAGGCCAGCGTAATGTTCTGCGACCAGTTGCGCAGCGTCGCGTCGACGAGCGTGACGTTCGCACTCAGGTCGTCGACCAGATGGTTCTTGTAGCCGATCTCGCAGCCGAGATAGTTGACCGTCACGTCGAGCCCGGTCTCGCTTTTGATGACGTCGGGAAAGAATTCGCTGTAGATTTCCCCAAAGGAGCTGCAGATCTTGGCGACCCTGCCTTTGTCGCCAAGCCCGCCTGTCAGTTTGGCGAGAAGGGCAGGATCCATAGCCGGTTTGTCGTGCGAAGGATTGCTCATGGTCATTTAAGCCGCCTTGTTTTCGCCGCCTGGATTCATCATTTCCTGTTCGACCGCATCGATGGACGGACGCTCGTAGGCCGAAATCGTCTTGCGGCCGTATTCGAGAGCGACCTGCGGCACCGACCCGTTCATATAGGCAAGTAGTGTCTGCTTGACGATGACGTAGAGGCGGTGCTGCTTGTTGCGTACCACCTTGATCTGCGAGACCAGCGGCGAGCAGACGCAGTAAGACAAGAGAATGCCGAGGAAGGTGCCGACAAGCGCCGAGCCGATCAAATGGCCGAGCACTTCAGGCGAATCATTGATGTGGGCCATCGCCTTGATGACGCCGAGAACGGCCGCGACGATGCCGATCGCCGGGAAGGAATCGCCCATGATCTGGATCGAGTGGTAGGGCTTCATCTTGTCGTGCATGATGGTGTTGAGCTCTTCATCCATCAGCGCTTCGATCTCGTGGCTGCGCGCGTTGCCGATGATGATCAGGCGCACGTAGTCGCAGATGAACGCTGTCAGTTCCTTGTTCTTTAGAACAGTCGGAGCCTGCTGGAAGATCGTCGATTCGGCCGGATTGTCGATATGGGCTTCGATTTCGTTGCGCGACTTGGTGCGCAGGTCGCGCATCAGCGAATAGAGCACGCCGAGCGTGTCGAGATAATTGCGTTCCTTCGGCACGGCGTGCTTGAAGGCTTCGCCGAGCGCCTTGCCGGAATCCTTCACCACCTTCATCGGGTTCGCCATGATGAAGCTGCCGAGACCGGCGCCACCGATGATGACGAATTCGAAGGGCTGGAACAGGGCGTCCACGTGGCCGCCCATCGCCATGAAGCTGCCGATGACACAGCCGCAAGTCACTATAAATCCGATAATGATATTCATCGTCAGCCCAATCTGAACGTTACTTTTCTCTAAGACGGATAGGATTTCTGCCTTGCGTGAGGCTGATGAAAAGGCCGCTCGCAAGGCATTTCCACGTGCCAGCTTCGCGCAAGCATCTGCCGTCAGTCTAAAGGAGACGAATGGGTGTCCGCACCCGTTTTCTGAGATGCCGCCTCAGCGAAATCCCGGCCGAACCACTCAAGACGACGCCCGGCTTTTCGTTCCGTTCATCGCCAATGCTTGGAGCTTACCGACATGCAATCCGGTCTTTATGTTTCTCTGTCGTCGCAGATGGCCCTCGAAAAGCGCCTGAACACCATCGCGGACAACATGGCGAACGTGAACACCACCGGTTTTCGCGCCACTGAGGTGAAGTTCGACGAGATGGTGGCGAATACCAAGAACAAGCTGAATACCAAGGTCGCCTTCGTTTCCCAGGGCAACGACTACCTGAACGAAGGAAATGGCGAACTGCAGCATACCGGCAACATGCTCGATTTCGCCATCAAGGGCGATGCCTGGTTTGCGCTCGATACGCCGGCCGGCCGCGTGCTGACGAGGGACGGGCGCTTCACGATCAAGGATACCGGCGAACTCGTGTCGATCAGGGGATATCCCGTTCTCGACGCCGGCGGCGCGCCGATCCAGCTCAACACCAAGGGCGGCGAGCCGGCCGTCGGCACCGACGGCATCATCTATCAGGCCGACCGCCAGGTCGCTTCGCTCGGTCTGTTCGAAGCCGATATCAGCAAGGGTTACCTGCGCTACGAAAACAGCGGCATCATGACCACCGACCAGCCGCGCGCCGTTGTCGACCGCTTCAATATCGGTGTCGAGCAGGGATATCTCGAAAACTCCAATGTCAACGCCATGCGCGAGATCACCCAGCTGATCGAAGTCAACCGCGCCTTCGAAAGCGTTTCGTCGCTGATGCGTGACAGCGAGGATTCCTTCAAGGAAGCCGTCCAGACGCTTGGGGGCAGCCGCTGATGCACGTCGCCAGAAATGTCCGGCGGTTTTGGGAGGACGGCATGCATAAGAGCAAAGGCCGAAAATGCGGCGCATGCTGCATGCTGCACGCGACGTGTTTTAGGGCGGGACTTGAAGCATGAGCACCAGGCTACTGTCCGAGGACGGCCTTTCCCCGAAGCTGGCGCATCTGGCAGGCCTCGTCGAGCGCTATGCATCGCCGGAGTTCGCCGTTGCCCATGGCGGTCGCGTGCAGACCATCGCCGCTGGCCATTACACGGTGCGCGGTCTCTCCCGCCATGTTCGTCTCGGGGAGTTCGTCGCCCATAAATCGGCCACCGGCATCCATCTCGGCGAAGTCGTGCGCGTCGAGCCGGACCTGATCTATGTCTGCCCGATCGAACCCGGCGAGCCGATCGGCATCCACGATACGGTCATCCGCAAGGGCGCCTTCCGCATTTCGCCGTCGGACAGCTGGTGCGGGCGCACCGTCAACTCGCTTTGCGAGCCGATCGACGGGCTGGGTCCGATCACCGAGGGCCTCGATCGCCGCTCGATCTCCAACACCGCGCCGCCTTCGATGACCCGCAAGCGTGTTCAGACCGGCTTCAAGACCGGGGTGCGCGCCATCGACATCTTCTCGCCGCTCTGCCTCGGACAGCGCCTCGGCATCTTCGCCGGTTCCGGCGTCGGCAAGTCGACGCTTCTGTCCATGCTCGCCCGCGCCGATGCCTTCGACAAGGTTGTCATTGCTCTCGTCGGCGAACGCGGCCGCGAGGTGCGCGAATTCATCGAGGATACGCTCGGCAGCAATATGAAGAAGGCGATCGCCGTCGTCGCCACCAGCGACGAGAGCCCGATGCTGCGCAAGATGGCACCGCTGACGGCGGTCACCATCGCCGAGCATTTCCGCGACAAGGGGGAGAACGTCCTCTTCATCGTCGACAGCGTCACGCGTTTCGCCCATGCGATCCGCGAAGTGGCGACCGCCTCCGGCGAGCCGCCGATCGCGCGCGGTTATCCCGCGTCCGTCTTCACCGAGCTGCCGCGCCTGCTGGAACGCGCCGGTCCCGGCCCCGAGGGCGCCGGCACCATCACGGCGATCATCTCGATCCTCGTCGACGGCGACAACCACAACGACCCGATCGCCGACTCGACGCGCGGCATTCTCGACGGTCACATCGTCCTGCAGCGCAGTCTCGCCGAAGAAGGGCGTTATCCGCCGATCGATCCGCTGGCCTCGATCTCGCGTCTCGCCCGCAAGGCCTGGACGCCGGACCAGGAAAAGCTGGTGTCGCGGCTGAAAGTGCTGATCCACCGCTTCGAGGAGACGCGCGACCTGCGCCTGATCGGCGGTTATCGCCAGGGCGCCGATCCCGATCTCGACATGGCGGTCAAGCAGGTGCCCATCATTTACGACGTCCTGAAGCAGTCGCCGGGCGACCGTGACTCGCCCGATGCCTTTGCCGATCTCGCCGGCGCGCTCAAGGCCGCAGCCGGTATGGGCAATCAGGGCGGACAGATTCAGAGGAGATAGACGTGGCTGAATTCGACGACGAACGCATCGCTTCCTTGAAGCAGCGCAGGAAGACCGCCATGCTGGATCGGCTTCTGACCTTCACCGGCCTGGCGCTGGCCGGCGCCGCCGCTTTCTTCCCCTGGTATGTGTTCTTCAACGAGGACAAGTTCGGCATCAACGTCGCCGCCAGCGGCAATTCCCGCGACCTGCCGGATTGGCCGGCCCGCAACGTCTTCAGCGTCTCGCCGCTTGCCATGGTCAACAAGAACGAGGGAGAGAAGAAAGCTCCGCCGATCGATCCGCTGACGACGGCGACGGTCTCCGATCTCGGCAAGGAGCGCGATGGTGGCCCGATACTGGAAGATCAGCCCTTTCCCGGCAAATCTTCCTTCCGCCTGCTGCACGTCTCCAACGGCCGGGCGCTGATCGAGGATACCTCGGGCATGTATGTGGTGCGCATCGGCTCGATCCTGCCCGACGAAAGCCGCCTTGCGGCCCTCGAGCAGCGCGACGGAAAATGGGTGATCGTCACCTCCAAGGGCGAGACCTACCAGAACAATTGAACCTGCCCGCAGGTGCCGAACACGAAAGGGCTCCGCCGCGAACCGGCCGGAGCCCGGTTTCCTTTTGGAGCTCCGCTTTCCTTTAGCCGTGGCCTTCTCCGAAAAGCGGCTCGAAGCCTGAATTCCCGTAAGTCCCACGCAAGATTACCGCACTAGGTTCGGGGCAGTAAAAACGGAGAGTTCTCATGCAACCGATCCAACTTTTCGACTTGGCTTCGCGACAGGCGGAATGGCTGACGGTCCGTCAGCAGGTTGTTGCCAGCAACATCGCGAATGCCAATACCCCGAAGTTCCATGCCAAGGATGTCACGCCTTTTGACGCCGTGCTCGACAAGTCCGATATCACCATGGCGCGCACCAATCCGGCGCATCTGAGCGGCAATGATTTCAGCGACAGCGGCGATATCGACGTCAAGGAAGCGGCACTCGACCAGGAAATCGGCATCCAGGAATCCGGCAATACGGTCGGTTTGGCCGAAGAGCTCTCCAAGTCGGGCGATATCAAGCGCCAGTACGATCTGAACACCTCGTTGGTCAGTTCCTTCAACCGTATGATGTTGATGACCGTCAGGAAGTAAAATCATGGATCCGCTTTCAGCAGCAATGAAAATCGCCGGTTCGGGACTCGAGGCGCAGTCGACGCGCCTGCGCATCGTCTCGGAGAACATCGCCAACGCCCGCTCGACCGGTGATACGCCCGGTGCTGACCCCTATCGCCGCAAGACAATCACCTTCGGCCAGCAGATGGATCGCACCAGCGGCGTCGAGACGGTCAACGTCAAGAAGGTCGGTGTCGACGAAGGCGATTTCAGCACGGAATTCGACCCCAGCAATCCGGCTGCGGACCAGAAGGGCGTCGTCAAGCTGCCGAACGTCAACATCCTCGTCGAGATGGCCGACATGCGCGAAGCCAACCGCTCCTATGACGCCAATCTGCAGACGATCAAGCAGACCCGCGATCTCATCTCCTCCACGATCGATCTCCTGAAGAGCCAATAATAATGATCAGCAGCGTCCAGAATGTCAGCAATCTTTCGATGACCCGCGCGCTTGGCGCCGTCGACACCGAAAATTCCGCCTCATCGTCTGCCGCCGCCACCATGCCGGGCACCGCCGGTGCGGCCAACGGCATGAGCTTCGCATCTGTCATGGGCAACATGGCGAGCGATGCGGTCAGCAGCCTGAAGGGTGCGGAAAGCATGTCTTTTGCCGGGATCAAGGGTACAGCGACGACGCGTGAAGTCGTTGATTCCATGCTCCAGGCCGAGCAGACGCTGCAGACCGCAATTGCCATCCGCGACAAGGTCGTCTCGGCCTTTCTCGAAGTCACCAAGATGCAGATGTAACTGATTTGAGGACGAACACATGAGAGCGCTCGCCATTGCAGCAACGGGCATGGATGCCCAGCAGACCAATCTGGAAGTCATCGCGAACAACATCGCGAACATCAACACGACGGGTTTCAAGCGCGCCCGCGCTGAATTCTCCGATCTTCTCTACCAGACAGAACGCGCCAAGGGTGTCGCCAACCGCGCCAACCAGGCCGTAGTGCCGGAAGGCGCCAATATCGGCCTCGGCGTCCAGACCTCGGCGGTCCGCAACCTGCATCTCCAGGGCGAACTGACGCAGACCGGCAACGACCTCGACGTGGCGCTGATCGGCAAGGGCTTCTTCCAGATCCAGTCGACCGACGGCACGACGCTTTATACCCGCGCCGGCGCCTTCAACAAGAACGACCAGGGCCAGCTCGTCACCATCGACGGCTACGAGGTTCTTCCCGGCATCACCATTCCGACGGGCTCGACCGAGCTGACCATCAGCCGCTCCGGCGAAGTCTCGGCGAAGCTGCCGGGTGCGACGGATGCGACCGTGCTCGGTCAGCTGACGCTTGCCGACTTCGTCAACGAGGCGGGCCTCCAGCCGCTCGGCGACAATCTCTTCCAGGAAACGGCCGCCTCCGGCGAAGCCGTCATCGGCAATCCCGATGAGGAAGGTTTCGCTTACATGAAGCAGGGTTATCTGGAATCGTCGAACGTCGATCCGGTGAAGGAAATCACCGAGCTGATCTCGGCCCAGCGCGCTTACGAAATGAATTCCAAGGTGATCACCACCGCTGATGAAATGGCCTCCATCGTCAGCAAGAACCTGAAGTAAAGGGAAGGGCCGAAACATGATGTTTTGCCGGGTAGGACACATCTCAGGATGGGTGGCGGCCGCCACGATCGCAGTCGCGGGCATTTTCTTGCCCGCGGAGGTGGATGCCGGCATGGGTTATGCCGTTGTCCCGACAACGATCATCTACCCCGGCGATACATTGTCGGCCAGCCAGCTTCAGGAGGTCGAGGTCACCAACCCCAACCTCGCCGGCGACTATGCCAAATCCCTTTCACAGGTCGAAGGCCTGGTTTCCAAACGCACGCTCTTGCCGGGTCGTACGATTTCTGTCTCGGCGCTGCGCGACCCCTATACAGTGACGCGCGGCTCTACGATCCGCCTGGTCTTTTCGCTTGGCCCAATGACCATCTCCGCCGCCGGCACGCCGCTTGAAGACGGCGCGACGGGGCAGCTCATCCGCGCGCGCAATATGGATTCCGGCGTCATCGTCAGCGGCACGGTGCTTGCGGACGGCACGGTCCATGTGAGGGCAAAATGAAATTGTTCTTCCGTTTCTTAACCCTTGTCGCGGTTCTCGCCATGAGTTTGGCCGATGTCGCGCCCGCTTGGGCGCTGACCTCCCGCATCAAGGACATCGCCTCGCTTCAGGCCGGCCGCGACAACCAGTTGATCGGTTACGGCCTGATCGTCGGCCTGCAGGGAACCGGCGACGGCTTCCGTTCCTCACCCTTCACCGAGCAGTCGATGCGGGCGATGTTGCAGAACCTCGGCATCTCGACCCAGGGCAGCCAGTCCAGCGCCAAGAACACCGCGGCGGTGATGGTCACCGCCAACCTGCCGCCCTTTGCAAGTCCGGGCAGCCGTATCGACGTCACGGTCAGCTCGCTCGGAGACGCCACGTCGCTGCGCGGCGGCACGCTCGTCATGACCTCGCTGTCCGGCGCCGACGGCCAGATCTACGCGGTCGCGCAGGGCGCCGCCATCGTTTCCGGTTTTCAGGCGCAGGGCCAGGCGGCGACCGTGACCGAAGGCGTCACCACCGCCGGCCGCGTGCCCGGCGGCGCGATCATCGAACGCGAACTGCCGTCCCGCTTCAAGGATTCGGTCAATCTCGTCCTGCAGTTGCGCAACCCCGACTTCTCGACGGCGATCCGCATTGCCGACATCGTCAACGGTTATGCTTCGGCGCGTTTCGGCGGTCCGGTCGCCGAAGCCAAGGATTCGCAGGAAGTGGTGATCCAGAAGCCGCGCACGGCCGATCTTACCCGGCTGATGGCCGATATCGAAAATCTCATCGTCGAAACCGACACGCCGGCCAAGGTCGTTATCAACGAGCGCACGGGCACGATCGTCATCGGCTCTGACGTCCGCGTCTCGCCGGTCGCCGTCAGCTACGGCACCCTGACGGTTCAGGTCACCGAGACGCCGCAGATCATCCAGCCCGAACCCTTCTCGCGCGGCCAGACCGCCGTCCAGCCGCAGACCGATATCGCGGCCGAGCAGACTGGCGGGCGCGTCGCCATCATCGATGGGCCCGACCTCAGGACCCTCGTCGCCGGCCTCAACAATATCGGCGTAAAACCGGATGGCATCATCGCCATTCTCCAGGGCATCAAGTCGGCAGGCGCCCTGCAGGCGGAGCTTGTGCTGCAATGATAAAGATCATCAATCCTGACATGACGGTCCTGCAACTGCTGCGCCGGCTGGCGCTGCCGGCCGCAGGCCTCGTTCTTCTGTCAATCCCCGGCGCCTTCGCGCAGGAACATGCGCCCGCTGGCGACATCACCTCCCAGGACGAGATCAAGCAGTTCTGCACCAACATCGCCGATCCCGCCCGCGACCAGCGGTACCTCCTGCAGAAGCAGGAACTGGAAAAGCTTCGCGCCGACATCGATGCCCGCATGGCGGAGATGGACAAGCGCAAGGCCGAATACCAGGACTGGCTGAAGCGGCGCGACGATTTCCTGAAGCAGGCGGAAGCCGGACTCACCGAAATCTACAAGAAGATGAAGCCGGATGCGGCCGCACTCCAGTTGCAGGACATGAAGATCGAGGTGGCCTCCGCCGTGATCATGCGGCTCGGTCCGCGGCAGTCGAGCCTCATCCTCAACGAGATGGACCCGAAAAAGGCCGCGTCCATCGCCAGCGTCATCGCCAGTGCGTCCGATCCCAATACGTCGAAGGATCCTTCATGAATATGCGTTTTCCGGCCGCGATCGCCGCCCTCGCGCTCCTTGCAGGCTGCCAGTCTCCGACGGCAGTCAGCGAGATCGGCCGCGCGCCCGCCATGAGCCCGATCGGCAGCGGCCTTGCCTACGGCCAGACGCCGCAGATGGCGCTTTATCCGAAGCAGCCGCGCGCCGTGGCGCAGGGCTATTCGCTGTGGAGCGATTCGCAGGCCGCCCTGTTCAAGGATGCGCGCGCGCTCAACGTCGGCGACATCCTGACCGTCGACATCCAGATCAACGACAAGGCTTCCTTCGACAACGAGACCAACCGCAGCCGCACGAATTCGAGCGGCATGAACTGGGACGTCAACGCCCAGATCTTCGGTTGGACGCCCGAGTCCAAGACCGACCTGACCTATGGTTCAGACACCAGTACCGACGGCAAGGGCAAGATCGAGCGCACCGACAAGATCACCCTGCTTGTCGCCGCCGTCGTCACCGGCATTCTCGAAAATGGCAACCTCGTCATATCGGGCTCGCAGGAAGTCCGCCTGAACCAGGAACTACGCATCCTGAACGTCGCCGGCATCGTTCGTCCGCAGGACGTCAATTCCGACAACCAGATCTCCTACGACAAGATCGCCGAAGCCCGCATCTCCTACGGCGGCCGCGGGCGCCTGATGGAAGTGCAGCAGCCGCCACGCGGCCAGCAGGCCGTCGATCTTTTCTCGCCGCTTTGAGGTTGAACGACGATGGCAGAGCCAGACGCAAGCGCAGGTCAACCGAAGAAGAAATCCGCGGCGCTGATGACGATCATCGGCATCGCCGTCCTGACCTTGCTCGGCGCCGGCGGCGGCTGGGCGGTCGGCACGATCGTCGCGCCCAACGTCAAGGGCGCCAAGGAGGCCGAGCAGGCCAAGGAAGCCGAGGCCAAGAAGAAGGCCGAGGAAGGTCTGGCGCGGATTTCGACCGAGGCCAACAACATCGTCCAGCTCGAGCCGATCACGTCGAACCTTGCCTACCCCTCGGAAAACTGGGTGCGACTCGAAGTCGCGCTGCTGTTTAACGGGCCGCCGGATGTCAAGGTTTCCGAGGATATTCATCAGGATATCCTCGCCTATATCAGAACCGTTTCCCTCCAGCAGATCGAGGGGCCGCGGGGCTTTCAATATCTCAAGGATGACATACAGGAACGTGTTGACCTTCGCTCGCAAGGGCGGGTATCGAAGGTCATGTTCAGGACATTTGTCATCGAATGATTCGTCTCATAGTTTTCCTTGCCGCCATGATGGCGGTACCGGAACTGGCGGTGGCACAGCAGCTGCCGACTGACTTATTGAACGTGCCGGTCGATGGCTCCGTTGCCGCCTGGATCATCCGCACTTTCGGCCTGCTGACCATTCTTTCGGTCGCGCCGGGCATCCTGATCATGGTGACGAGCTTTCCGCGCTTCATCATCGCCTTCTCGATCCTGCGTTCAGGCATGGGTCTCTCCTCGACGCCCTCCAACATGATCCTCCTGTCGCTGTCGCTGTTCATGACCTTCTACGTCATGTCGCCGACCTTCGATCAGGCCTGGCAGAACGGCGTGCAGCCGCTGCTTGCCAATCAGATCAACGAGACCGAGGCGGTCCAGCGTATCGCCGAACCCTTCCGCACCTTCATGGCGGCCAATACCCGCGACAAGGATCTGGCGCTCTTCGTCGATCTGGCGCGCGAACGCGGACAGAATATCCAGACGACCGATCCGATCGACTACCGCGTGCTGATCCCGGCCTTCATGATTTCCGAGATTCGCCGCGGCTTCGAGATCGGCTTCCTCGTTGTGCTGCCGTTCCTCGTCATCGATCTGATCGTCGCCACCATCACCATGGCGATGGGCATGATGATGCTGCCGCCGACCTCGATCTCGCTGCCGTTCAAGATTCTCTTCTTCGTGCTGATCGACGGCTGGAACCTGCTCGTCGGCAGCTTGGTGCGCTCGTTCAGCTGAGCGGCTGCCGCTAAAACGTGCTGCGCAAAGCACGCAGCGGTGCTGCGATCACAACATGCGTAAAAGCCAGGACCGGAGTGCGGGAGCGAATCTGAAAGATTGCGACGCGGCTTTAGCCTTCACCAATGAAAAACCCGCCGGAGCGATCGCCTCGGCGGGTTTTTCGTAGCGGTTGAAAAGCCTCACTCGGCCGCGAATGGCCCCGTGCGCGGCGGCAGCGCCGGAATGTCCATGTGATCGGGTGCAAGACCCTGCTTGGCACGCTCGGCCATGATTTCATAGGCCTGCTCAAGATGGTTGCAGAACCGTTCGGCATCGAAGAGCGGCGCAATGTAACGCTTTTCCTTGAGATGCGCCTTGTATGCGGCGATCCGTCCGGGATTCTGAGCCAGCTCGACAGCCATATCCTCATAGGCCTGCAGGTCGTCTGCGACGAGGTCGGGCAGGTCGATGGCCCTGAGCAGGCTCTCGCTGACGCGTGAGGCGAAGTTGGTGCCCTTGACGGTCAGAACCGGCAGGCCGCCCCAGAGCTGCTCCGAGGTGGTCGTGTGGCCGTTGACGGGGAAGGTATCGATGCCGATGTCGGCCGCCTGCTGACGGTCGATGTGTTCTTCGTAGGGTGCGCGCGGGCAGAAGATGATCCGCTTGGCGGAGATCCCCGCCGCCTGGAATTGCTTCAAGAGATTCGCCTGGTTGCGCGGCGTGTTCGCCATCAGCCAGAGCACGCTGTTAGGCGCACGCTTGAGAATGCGGCACCAGCTGTTGATCGTCTCCGGCGTAATCTTGCGGTTACCGTTGAAGGACGCAAAGATGAAGGCGTCTTCCGGCAGGCCAAGCTGCTCGCGGGTGACAGGGCGCGGCTTCGGGCGATGCATCGGGTCGTTCGGCTGATAGCTTTCCGGCAGCCGGCAGAATTTCTCATGGTAGAAGGGCTTGGCCACCTCGGGCAGCACCGAATGGTCGCCGATGACGTAGTCGAGGTCGATATTGACCGTGCTCCCGGGGAAGCCGAGCCAGCCGACATGAACCGGTGCGAGCGGCAGGTTGAAGGCCGGCGCGCGGCTGCCCGAAGTGTGGCCCTTCAGGTCGACCATGATGTCGATATTGTGCTCGCGCACCACTTCCAGCACCGCCTGATCGGAGAAGCCGTGAATGGTGACGACCCGGCCCCAGCGGCTGCGGTCGGTCGTGTTGTGCTTGAGGTACTCCGGGCCTGTGTGGCAGAAGAGCGTCACCTCGAACCGGTCCTTGTCGTGCAATTCGAGGATGCGCTGCAAGAGCTTCATCGTCGCATGGCGATCCCAGAAGTCCGATGACATGTAGCCGATCCGGATCTTGTCCGACCAGCTGTGCGGCTGGCTGCGACGGAAGGCCACCCGTTCCGGATTGAGGGGGGTGGTGCCGATCGTCGCATACCGGTTGAAGTCCTCATTGCCGCACCAGTGCAGATGATAGAACGGGTTGTCCTTGCGCAGGATCTCGATATCGCCCTTTGCAAGGGCCGCGTCGATTACTGCCTGATGCTTGCTCGCCTCTTCGAACTCGTTGAATTCGCGGGCGAAAACAAGGTGAAGGAAGCGGAATGCCAGATTCCCGGGAAAACGCTTGAAGATATTGCGCGCCAGGTTCTGGTTGGTTGCGTCGTTCAGATCGTCGCTCAGCAGCAGCGCCGCCAGGCGCATATGCTCTGGATTGGAGCTTTGCGACAGCACCGTCTTGAACGGGCGGATGATATCCCGCTGCTGGCGCTTCAGATAGATAGCGGTGATGATGAACGCGAGCTCCGGGTCTTCCTGCGCCTTGGCGAGGTTTCGCATGGCGATCAGCAGGGCATCGTCCTCGTTGCCGGTCTCGTAGTGCAGCTTGGCAGCCTGTTTCTGGTATTCGTAGGAATTCGGTCCTTCGCAGTTGCCGGCCAGGCCATAGGCTTTCGCGGCATCGGCCTTGAAGCCGAGCTGCACGAGGTTCTTGGCCAGCAGCGCATAGGTCTTGGCGTCCTGCTGGATATCCATCAGCTGGTTGAGCGTTGCCAAGGACTGTGTGTAGCGGCCCATCTGGTAATCCTTGGATGCCGCAGAGAACGAAACTTTGCTGTTCAAAACCCAACTCCGTGAAGGAAATGTTCTGGCGTCGATCGCCGCGGCACGGACAGGCCGTCCTCCGCAAAACGAGCGGATCGGTCCGATGGTGCTATCTCGGCGCCTGCCACATTGGCATTCGAAGCTTGCTTGAAACCGGTGCGCTTGGTGAACCTCTGTTTTCGCGGGGAAATGCCGACTTTTGCCCAGGGAAAACGCTTGGTTTTCAAGAGAATTAGAATGCAAAGGAATATATTCAGCAAGCATTAACTATGGCCCGCGAGGAGCCGGCCTGGAGCCTGTATTTTTAAGGAGTTGGCAAGCATTGGCTGCGAGATTGCCCTGGACATGACGGGTTTGGGCCAAACAAAAAAGGCGCCGAGTAGCATGAAGCTGGTCCGTCATCGCCGGTACTATAGTCCGGTATGTCCTCCTTTTTGTATCTAGTTTTCCAGGGGACAGACTTATGACAAGCATTAACACGAATACTTCCGCGCAGGCCGCTCTCCAGACGCTGCGTAACGTTAACCAGAACCTCAACAGCACGCAGAACCACGTTTCGTCTGGTTACCGCGTTGAAAAGGCTTCGGATAACGCTGCTTACTGGTCGATCGCAACGACCATGCGTTCTGACAACAAGGCCCTCTCGGCTGTCTCCGACGCTCTCGGCGTAGGCGCTGCAAAGGTCGACACCGCTTACACCGCCATGGACAGTGCCATCGACGTCGTCGGCGAGATCAAGGCGAAGCTCGTTGCCGCGACTGAAAATGGCGTCGACAAGGCCAAGGTGCAGGAAGAAATCAGCCAGCTGCAGCAGCAGCTCCTGAGCGTCGCGCAGTCGGCTTCCTTCAACGGCGAAAACTGGGTTGCCGGCGCCTCTGGCACCAAGAGCGTTGTTTCTTCGTTCGTCCGCGACGGCTCCAACGCCGTTTCGATCACGACGACCGACTACGTACTCGACAGCGGCTCTGCGGGCAACGTTCTGTTCGGCATGAGCGGCGGCTCGGTCGAAACCTCCACGGGTATCCTCGGCACTTCGACCGGTGCGACTGGTTCGATCTACGCAATGGACATCACCAACTTCACCGCCGGCCAGATCCAGTCGGCTCTGACCAACGTTGAATCGGCTCTGAAGGCCATGACCAGCGCTGGCGCTGCTCTCGGCTCGCTCTCCAGCCGCATCGACGCCCAGGACAACTTCGTGTCCGCTCTGAGCGACTCGATCGACTCCGGTGTCGGCCGTCTCGTCGACGCCAACATGGAAGAAGAATCCTCCAGGCTCAGCGCGCTCCAGACCCAGCAGCAGCTGGCAATCCAGTCGCTGTCGATCGCGAACTCCTCTTCGCAGAACATCCTGTCGCTCTTCCGCTAAGACCGGTCGGCACAAGATTTCCAAGTTTCGCGGCCGGGTCATCCCCGGCCGCGAAATGTTTTAATATAAGGTTAATGAAAATCCTTCTAAGTCTCAGATATTTTTAAGATATTTCCAATTCGAATTCAGCTTTCCTTAACCATCTTGCTGTTTTCTAGGCCCATCGAAACGGCGAGTTAACCTTAACAAGAATGGTTAACAGGCATGATGCTGATCGCTGTGGGCCGGCCCAAAATCCGGAATGTCCCTTCTTAAAATCTGCCAACAAGGGGCAAGCAAACTATGACGAGCATCAACACCAATAACGCTGCAATGGCAGCCCTCCAGACTCTCCGTGGCATCAACCAGGGTCTCCAGGAAACCCAGGCTCACGTTTCGTCCGGCTATCGCGTCGGCAAGGCTTCCGACAACGCTGCTTACTGGTCGATCGCAACGACCATGCGTTCTGATAACAAGGCTCTCTCGGCTGTTTCCGACGCTCTCGGCCTCGGCGCTGCAAAGGTCGACACCGCTTACTCCGCCATGGACAGCGCCATCGATGTCGTCGGCGACATCAAGGCGAAGCTCGTTGCCGCCACTGAAAACGGCGTCGACAAGGCCAAGGTCCAGGAAGAAATCAGCCAGCTGCAGCAGCAGCTCCTGAGCGTCGCGCAGTCGGCTTCCTTCTCCGGTGAAAACTGGGTTGCCGGCGCTGACGGCACCAAGAACGTCGTTGCCTCCTTCGTCCGTGACGGCTCCAACGCCGTTTCGGTCGTGATGACCGACTACGTACTCGACAGCGGCTCCATGGGCAACGTTCTGTTCGGCATGAGCGGCGGTTCTGTCGAAACCTCCACGGGTATCCTCGGCACTTCGAATGGTGCGACCGGTTCTGTCTACGCAATGGACATCACCAACTTCACCCTCGGCGAAATCCAGTCGGCTCTGACCAACGTTGAATCGGCTCTGAAGGCCATGACCAGCGCCGGCGCTCAGCTCGGCTCGATCTCCAAGCGCATCGAACTGCAGGAAAACTTCGTGTCCGCTCTCAGCGACTCGATCGACTCCGGTGTCGGCCGTCTCGTCGATGCCAACATGGAAGAAGAATCCTCCAAGCTCAGCGCACTGCAGACCCAGCAGCAGCTGGCCGTCCAGTCGCTGTCGATTGCGAACTCCTCTTCGCAGACCATCCTCACGCTGTTCCGCGGCTAATAACCCTCGGAAACATCAGCCCGCCGGTCTCCGGCGGGCACTGGTATCGAGCCGCGCTTCGATGGAGCGCGGCTTTTTTAATGTCTGTTAACGATCCATTAACCATAATGCTGTTTTCTGCGTCCAACGAGACGGTGAGTTAACCAAATTTAAGAACCGGTTAACAGGCATGAAGCTGATCCCCGTTCCCGGTGGCCTTCCGGAATGTCCCTTTTTTCTTTTTGCCGACGAGGGGCAATCATTTCATGACCAGCATTTTGACGAACGTCGCGGCGATGGCCGCTCTCCAGACACTCCGCGGCATCAACGACAACCTTGAGGACACGCAGAACCGCGTATCATCGGGTTACCGCGTCGAAAAGGCTGCTGACAACGCCGCCTACTGGTCGATCGCAACGACCATGCGTTCGGATAACAAGGCCCTCTCGGCTGTTTCCGACGCTCTCGGCCTCGGCGCCGCCAAGGTCGACACCGCTTACTCCGCCATGGACAGTGCCATCGACGTCATCACCGAAATCAAGGCGAAGATCGTCGCTGCAACCGAAAAGGGTGTCGACAAGGCTAAAGTTCAGGAAGAAATCAGCCAGCTGCAGCAACAGCTCCTGAGCATCGCGCAGTCGGCTTCCTTCTCCGGTGAAAACTGGGTTGCCGGCGCTGACGGCACCAAGAGCGTCGTTTCCACTTTCGTCCGCGATGGCAACGGCAATGTCTCGGTCAAGACGACGGACTATATTCTGGACACGAGCTCCGCGGGCAACGTTCTCTTCGGCATGGACTCGACCGGCACGATCGAGACCAGCTCCGGCATTATCGGCACATCATCCGGTACGATCGGCTCGATCTACTCGATGGACATCACCAACTTCGATTCGCCTGAGATTTCCATGGCCCTGACGTCGATCGAGGCAGGCCTTGAGGCGATGACCAAGGCTGCATCGCAGCTCGGCTCGATTTCCACTCGCATCGAGCTGCAGGAAGGCTTCGTCAGCGCGCTCAGCGATTCGATCGACTCCGGTGTCGGCCGCCTCGTCGACGCCAATATGGAAGAAGAATCCTCCAAGCTCAGCGCCCTGCAAACCCAGCAGCAGCTGGCGATCCAGTCGCTGTCGATCGCCAACTCCAGCGCTCAGAACATCCTTACGCTGTTCCGCAGCTAAGTCAGGCCTGAAGCTGGACCGAATCTTGCGCCATCGTCTGGCCGCACACATAAAGCCTCCCGGACCGCGCCCGAAATGGCGCGGTTTTTTCTTTTACATCAATGGCTTGATCAAGGCTTCGATCGACGCGCCAGGCTCGGCGCCGCGCTCTTGCCCAACGGGTTGATATCAAGTTAACTACGCCTTGAGTTGATTTGCTTTTGCGACACGCCGGTAGAAACCCTGCCGGAGGCATGATGCCACTTCAGTCGCCGCCGGCAATCCGGCCTGCCCTTTCACCTTAATCCGAGACCTGTCGATGACCGTTAAGATTACCAGCGCGGCCGCGGTGAATGCGCTTTCGGTGCTGCGCAGCATCAACAAAGAAGCCAGCCAGACCCAGCAGCAAGTGTCCTCGGGATATCGTATCGAGACGGCCGCCGACGATGCGTCCTATTGGTCGGTCGCAACCGTCATGCGTTCGGACAGCACCAATCTCGGAACGGTCGGAGATGCGCTCGGTCTTGGCGCTGCCAAGGTGGATGCGACCTATACGGCGATGAACTCGGCGATCGATCTCATGAGCCAGATCCGCGCCAAGCTGGTTTCGGCAAGAGAACCTGGTGTCGATAAGGACAAGATCAACGCCGAGATCAGCGAATACAAAGAGCAGTTGCAGACGGTCGTCGAATCGACGTCGTTTGCGGGGGAAAACTGGCTGCTGAACGGCGACACTGCTGCACCGCCGACATGGTCGGTCATCTCGGGTTTCGTGCGCGCTTCGACCGGCGAATATCAGGCCCAGACCATCGATTTCCCATCGTCGCAGACCATCCTCATCGACAAGAACAGTGCGAGCGGCGGCCTGCTGACCAAGGCGGTCGATGCCAACGCGATCAATAACTCCGGCACGACGTCGCGGAATTATTATCTGCTGGATGCCGGCTCGACGACGCCGGCGACGGGTACGGAAATTGCGATCGACGGCAACACGACCGATGCGCAGCTCACCGACATGCTCGACGTGACCGAGTCGCTGCTCTCCTCGCTGACGACCACGGCGGCATCCATCGGCGTGATGAAGACACGCATCGACGATCAGATAGACTATACCGCCGATCTGTCCGATTCGATCGACAAGAGCGTCGGTGCGCTCGTCGATACCGACATGGACGAGGCTTCGATCCGGCAGAAGGCAATCGAAACCCAGAAGCAGATGGCCGTCGAAGCGATCTCGATCCTCAATACGGCCGCAAGCAAGATTCTGATTCTGCTGGAATAAGGAATGGGCGCGATCACGGGTGGCAACGGCGCCATTCATCCTCGCGCAAGTTTGACTTCCTAGTTTCCGGCATGAAGGCATCGTCCGAATCCGTGCCGGCGCAAGGTCAGGCCCTTGCCCGTTTCGAAGGGAGATGTCGGCGCGCAAGGACATTTTGAGCGGGAGCGGGCATGTTGCATGCCTCCCGAATGCTGGATGGTTTTTATGAGCATTTCGCTTTCCCGGTATTTGAAGGATTTCGGCGAACCGGAACCGTCACCGCCGGTCCTCGATATGGATGATTTCGGTGGCGACATGTTCCCCGAAACACTGAGCGAACCGGCGATCGACGTCGAGGCGGAGCGCCGCGAAGCCTATGCGGAAGGTCATGCCGCGGCCACCGCGGAACTGACCGAGAAACACGCGCTGGAGGCGCGGACGCTGGCTGAGGTCCATGCGCGTCAACTCGAGGAGCTGAAGCTTCGCTACGAAGTCGAGGCGGCAGCAGTCATTGCATCCCGCATCCGCGATATTGCCGAAGAGCTCGCTCAGCTGGTCAGCGCCGGCGCCGCCGCCGCCATCGCGCCAGTGATGACGGAAGCGCTTGCCGCCGAAGCTGCCGAAAACCTCGCCACACTGCTGCGCGACGCGATCCTTGAAGGCGCCGCTGGACCGATCGTCGTCAAGGGACCGACCCGGCTTTTCGACATATTGAAGGCCGAGCTCGGCGAACATGCCGAGGCGGTTCGCCATTTTGAGACCGACGATATCGATCTTGCCGTCGAAATCGGTGATTCCGTCATCGTCACCCGTATGTCCGCCTGGGCGGCCAGCTTGAAGAAAGTTCTCGAATGAGCGAAGGCGAAAACCACCACCACGGCAAAAACGAGATCATCATCGTCAAGAGACATGGCGGCGGCGATCACGATGGCGCCCATGGCGGTGCGTGGAAAATTGCCTATGCCGACTTCATGACGGCGATGATGGCGTTCTTCCTGGTCATGTGGCTGGTCAATGCCGCCAACGAGGAGACCAAGGCCTCGGTCGCGACCTATTTCAATCCGATCAAGCTCTCCGACGAAAAGCCGACCGAGAAGGGTCTGAAGAAGCCTGTCGATAACGCCGAAGGCGAGGAGAAGCAGGAGAAGTCGAAGCAGAAGGAAGAAGATCCGAACGACGGCAAGGCCGCGGCGGATGGTGACGACCAGACATCGACATCAGGCGACCAAACCAATTATTCCGAGGCCGATTTCTTCGAAAATCCCTATTCGGTTCTCGCCGAGATCGCCCAGGAAGTCGGCCAGCAGGCCAATGTCAGCGCCAAGGGCGACGGCGGCGCCGCCGATTCCGGTCCGGCCACCGGCGCCGATGGCGGCGAGGCCTATCGTGATCCTTTCGATCCGGATTTCTGGACGAAGCAGGTCGAGGTCACCACGGCCGGCAAGTCGGCGCCTCCCGGCAAGAGCGACCAGCAGGCGGTCGAGAGCGGGACGACCGAGATCGCCAAGCTCGAAGACACCAAGCCGATACCGCTGACCACCGATCAGAAGGCTGCCCCGGAAACCAAGGAAACGAAGGAAGCCAAGGAAACGAAGGGCGCGGTCGAAGCCAAGGACGGCAAGGCGCCGGCCGGCAAGTCTGCCAACGACAAGAAGGCGGAAGCTCAGAAAGACGCCGAACATCAGAAGGATGCGGATAAGAGCGCTGATGAGGCCGTGCAGCAGCAGAAGGAAGCAGAGCAGCTGCAGGAGCAGATCGCCCAGCAGATCGGCGGCGTTGCCGGCAAGCTCGCCGAAGGCCTGACCGTGACGGCGTCCGAAGGCGGATTGCTGGTCAGCATCTCCGACCAGAGCGACGATTCGATGTTCAATATCGGTTCTGCTGTTCCGCGCCAGGAGATGGTGCTCGCCATGGAAAAGATCGGCGCGATCCTGAAGGAGAGGGGTGGCGCGGTCGCCATCCGCGGCCACACGGACGGGCGCCAGTATAAGGGCACCCAGAACGAGAACTGGCGGCTTTCGATGGACCGCGCCCAGAGCGCCTACTACATGCTCGTGCGCGGTGGGCTCGACGAGAAACGTATCTCCCAGGTCTCCGGCTTCGCCGACCGTCGGCTGAAGTTGCCGACCGACCCGTTCAACGCGACCAACCGCCGGATCGAGATCCTGGTGCAGGCGGATAAGGGATAGTCGGATGGCGCGTCGGCAGCATCGCTATATCGGATGTGTGGCCCTCGGCCTGGCGATGCTTTCGCCGGCCGCAGGCAAGGCGCAGGATCCGGACGATCTTGCGCCGTACAAGATGCTGCGATCGTTGCAGTTCGTGCAGGACTCCGTCGTCACCGGCGATCATTCGGCCGGCGAGATGCAGCGCTTCATGCTGGGGACGATCGACGAGCGGCTGCGCACCGTCGATACTTCGGTCTTCGATGACGACCGCAATGTTGATGCAGCGCTGATCTATGCGATGAGCGGCGGCAATCCCCAGACGCTCGAATATCTGATCGCCCACGACGTCAACGGCTATTTCGACAATCGCGTCACCGATGTGCTGCGCAAATATCTGAGCGGCAAAGGGCTACTCGTCGCCAAGACGCTGGAGGAGACGGCCCGGGAATATCGCGACAAGAAGATCGGCCCCTATCTTGCGCTGATCGGCGGCAACGTGCTGATCGCGACGAAACCGGCAGACGCGCTGGATCTCTACGACCAGGCGCGTCTTGCAGCACCCGGGACGATCGTCGAGGAGGCGGCGTTGCGCCGCTCGGTCGCCATCTGCGTCGACAAGGGGATGCTCGATAAGGGAATGGCCTATTCGCAGCGTTATGTCAGACGTTTTCTGCATTCGCCCTATGCCAGCCAGTTCGCCGATCTTTTCGTCACGCTCGTCGTCAGTCACGATCACGACGTGAAGCCGCAGGATGTCGTCGACATCCTGTCTTTCATGGATGCGCCGCGCCAGCGCGAGGTCTATCTGCGCATCGCCCGTGCTGCGGCGATATCAGGTAAGCCGGAGCTGACGCATATGGCGGTCGAACGGGTGCAGTCGCTTGGCGCCGACACCGACAATGCCTTCGGGCCGCTTGCGAATTTCTATGGCGGCATGGCCGGCCTTCCCACGGAGGATGTCGACCGGGCGGCAAAGAATGTCCGCGGCATTGACGGCAATACGCTCTCACCGCGGGATCAGGCGCTGCAGGAGGCGGCGCGATCGGTCGCCGACCAGATCCTGCGCGCTCCCGATCCGGCAAGCTTGAGGCAAGCATCCACTCCTAACACTGATCATCAAGAAATCACTTCTGAAAAGGCTGCGGCGATAGCGACGCAACCGGAAGCGCCAGGCGCGCTTCCCGAGCCTGTTCCGGGAGGTGTGGCATCGACTGGCCAGAGCCAGGATACCGACCCCTCATTCAACGCATTTGTGACGACCAATCGATCCAAGCTCGACGAGATCGACGGTCTTCTGGCGCAGGAAGGCAATTAATTATGATGGATATCAGCGTCTCGGGCGGAGCCTCCGGTGCGGAGTCGGCTGCGGTTGCGAAATCCGCGCGGCCGGCCGGAAAAGATGATGCCGCCGGCCAGAAGAACGGCTTCTTCGACGTGCTTGCCAAGGCAGGCAGCAATGCCGTCAATGACGACACCGACGATGCGCAACCGGATCAAGGGACGGCTGCCGATGGCGCCGCGGAGAAAGTGGCGCGGACGATCCGCGGCCGCAGCAGCGCAAAGCCGTTGGTCGATCTCAGTGACGCCGCGCTGAAGGCGCAGGCGGAGGTGTCGCCGGAAACGATCGCCAATGTTGAAAAGGTTGCGGCAAAGCCCGCAAAGGCCGGGGTCAAAATGCCGGCCGATCTCGCCTTCGGCACGCTCAATCCGAAAGACAGTCCCGCAGATGAGGTGGTGCAGACGGCCAAGAGTGGCAAGCACGCCAAGGCCGACGCATTGGAAACCGATACGGACCAGGACAGCGACGAGGATGACGGCGGCATTTCCGACGTCCTCGGCCTGCTGAAGCAGGAACCTGCCGACGCCGCCGTCGCTTTGCCGGCGGCAACAGCCGCCCACCATCTGTCCGCCAAGGCCGGTGAGGCCGGGCAGGCCGACAAGAAACTCGATGGGGTCGACGCCAAGGCGGGCGGCCATGCATCCGATGCTCTGGCGGCCGTCAGCAGCAACGTTGAGAGCGGCAAGGCGGATGACGTCAAGCTTCCCGGAGCGGAGAGTGCCGAAGCAACAGATGGCAGGACATTCAGGATCGGTCGTGCCGATGGCCGCGGCGTATCGATGGATGTCCACATCGGCACTGATCAGGCCGGGGCGAAGGATGGCGCGAAGAAGGCCGATGTCGAAAATGTTTCGGTGCTCGAATCGCGCCGCTATATCGGCCTGATGCAGAATTCGAATTCCGCCGCCGTGACCGCTGCTCTCTCCGGCGATTCCGAATGGGCGCGCGCCATGGAACCGAGCTCGGCGCTCTCCAACGCGGCGGAATGGACGAGCACCGGCAAGGTGGTCAATACGCTGAAGATCCAGATGAACCCGCTCGATCTCGGCCTGGTGACGGCGACCATGCGCCTGTCCGGCGACGCCCTGAATGTCGACCTCAAGGTCGAAACGGGGGCGGCCTATCGTCAGATGAAGGAAGACCACGGCAAGATTCTCGAAGCTCTGCGCAGCCAGGGCTACGCCGTCGACAACGTCACCATCAGCATGGCGCCGGTCGAGCGTGCCGATACCGGCAACCAGGCGGGCAGCCAGGCCTCCCAGCAGCAGTCGCTCCCCCAGCAGGGGCAGGGCGGCGAGGCGCGCGAGCGTCACAATCAGACGGCACGGACGGATGGAGCCTTCAATGGCGCAGGCGAGACTGGTATTGAAGACGCTCGTACTGGCGGCAGCAGCGGCACTGGCGGCGTTTACCTCTGAGGCATCAGCCTCCACCGGCGCCTGCGAACGCGAGATCCAGTCGGCCGCTGCCAAATATGGTATCCCGGAAGGCATCCTCTATTCAGTCGGTCTGACGGAGACCGGCCGCAAGGGCTCGCTCTATCCCTATGCCATGAACGTCGAAGGCAAGGCGATCTTTCCGCCTTCGGAGCAGGATGCGATGCGGCAATTCGACGTCGCCCGCAGCAGCGGCGCGAAGCTCATCGACATCGGCTGCATGCAGATCAACCACTATTATCACGGTGAAAATTTCGGCTCCGCCGAGGATATGTTCGACCCACACCGCAACGTAGAGTACGCGGCAAAATTCCTCCGCAACCTTCATGATCGGCACGAGACGTGGACGATGGCGGTAGCCAGATACCATGCCGGACCCAACAACGATCCGGCGCAGAAGCAATATGTCTGTCGCGTCATCGCCAATCTGGTTGCCACGGGCTACGGCAAGTGGACTCCCAATGCGAGTAACTTTTGCCGAAATTAATGCAACCAAAAATGGAAGAGGCATATTGTGGCGAAACTGTGTCACAATATGGCGGGAATCCGGCACGAATCCCGTGTGCAAGCCATAATTAACCGGGCGTTAACTTTTCCACGAAATTTTGGTGTGCATATTCAATCATACCCACTAGATATAGATCAAATCGGACCCAAGATCTTAATCAATTATTAATTTCTGCCATTAACTTTAACGAGTTGTCGCCGATTCGTGCGATTCGTACCCATAGATCATCGAAGTGCCACACTGATTCGGAGGCGGACGAATGATCGTAGTGGTTGATGAGCGTGAGCTCGTGAAAGATGGATACACATCTCTGTTCGGCCGTGAGGGCATTCCCTCCACCGGCTTTGATCCAACGGAGTTCGGCGAGTGGGTACAGACCGCTGCCGATTCCGATATAGCGGCAGTCGAGGCTTTCCTGATCGGGCAGGGCCAGCGCAACCATGAACTGCCCCGGGCGATCCGGGATCGGTCGATGGCGCCGGTGATTGCGGTCAGCGACCAGCCCTCGCTCGAAAACACCCTTGCGCTTTTCGATTGCGGCGTCGACGACGTGGTGCGCAAACCGGTGCATCCCCGCGAAATCCTCGCAAGAGCGGCTGCGATCCGGCGCCGGCTGAAGGCGATCGCCAACTACACCGAGATCGGCGGGATCCGCGTCTTCTCGGATGGCCGCGACCCCGAGATCAACGGCGAGGTCTTTGCGCTTCCCCGGCGCGAGCGCCGTATCCTCGAATATTTGATCGCCAATCGCGGTCGCCGGGTCACCAAGACCCAGATCTTCAACGCCATCTACGGCATCTTCGATGAAGAGGTCGAGGAGAACGTCGTCGAAAGTCACATCTCGAAGCTGCGCAAGAAGCTGCGCAAGAAGCTCGGCGTCGATCCGGTCGATTCCAAGCGTTTCCTTGGCTACTGCATCGATTGGGCCTGATTTTGCCGGTCGGGTGGCGGCGCCCGGCTGAACCTCGATATTCGGCCTCGCTGCGAGCATGACAGACAGCTTCACGCAAGGCCCGACAAATACTCTCGAGTTTAACAGGTAAAACGAGGTTTTCAGATGAGCATTTTCGGCAGCATGAAGACGGCAGTATCGGGGATGAACGCGCAGGCGAACCGCCTCAGCACCGTCGCCGACAACATCGCCAACGTTAACACCAGCGGTTACAAGGCCGTGTCGACGAGCTTCTCGTCGCTGGTTCTGCCTTCCTCGGGCGGCAATTACAATTCCGGCGGCGTTCAGACCTCCGTGCGCCAGGCCGTTTCCGACCAGGGCGATATTTCCTACACCACCTCGGGCACCGACCTCGCGATTTCGGGCGACGGCTTCTTCATCGTCCAGGGTGCGGACGGCACGCCGGTCCTGACCCGCGCTGGCGATTTCACCAAGGACGACGAAGGCAACCTCGTCAATTCCGCCGGCTTCCAGCTGATGGGCTATTCCTACGACTCCGGCTCTCCCGCCGTCGTCGTCAACGGTTTCGACGGCCTCGTTCCGGTCAACGTCAACCAGGAAGGGCTGACTGCCATCGCCTCGACCTCAGGCGTCTTCACGGGCAACCTCAATTCCAACGCCACCGTCGAGTCGACCGCGGCGAATCTTCCGAGCGCCAACGGTACCACCACAACGACTGACACCAAGAAGTTCTCGATGGTTGCCTATGACACTCTCGGCAACAAGGTGATGTACGACTTCTACTTCACCAAGACCTCGGCCACGACGCCGCCGCCGTCTACCGGTACCGCCAGCACCTGGGAGGTTGCGGTCTTCCGCAACGCCGATGCGACGACGGGCAGCACGACCTCCTTCCCCTACAGCACCGCCGGCGGCACTGTGGGTTCGACCACGCTCGACTTCGACTCCACTGGCGCGATCACCAACTCGACCGGCACCTTCACAATCACTGATCCGGTGACTGGTCTGGACATCGACATGGATCTCACGGGCTTCACCCAGCTCGCCTCCGAGTTTGCCGGCACCGGCACACCGAACGGCCAGGCCGCCAGCCCGGTCAAGGACGTCACGATCGACGGCGACGGCATCGTCTACGCCAAATACGAGGATGGCAGCACCAAGCCGCTCTACCGCATTCCGCTGGCCAATGTGGCGAGCCCCGACAAGCTGACGCTGATGAGCGGCAACGTCTACAGCGCCAACGGCCAGTCGGGCGTCACCGTCACCGGCTTCCCGCAGACCAACGGCCTCGGCACGATCAAATCAGGCGCTCTCGAAGGTTCGAACGTCGACCTCGCCGGCGAGCTGACCGAAATGATCGAGTCGCAACGCAGCTATACCGCCAATTCCAAGGTGTTCCAGACGGGGTCCGACATCATGGACGTCCTCGTCAACCTCAAGAGATAATCAGGGTAACGGCTAAGCCATGTCGCTCACGTCAGCACTGAATACCGCGCAGAGCATATTCAACAATACCGGCACGCAGAGCAGTGTCGTATCGAACAATATCTCGAATGCGGGCAACAAAGATTACGTGCGCCGGCAGGCAATGCTCACCACGTCCTTGAACGGCGCCCAGGTCGTCAAGATTGATCGGGCGCAGGAAGATGCCCTGCTGCGCCAGTACCTGAAGTCATCCTCTCAGGACAGCGCCCAGCAGGCATTGCTCGGCGGTCTCGAGGACCTCAAGTCGATCATGGGTGGCAACGACTACGAAACGTCGCCATCCACCTATCTCGGTGTTTTCCAGCAGAAGCTTCAGGCTTTCCGCACGACGCCGGGCAGCACCGTCGCCGCCCAGGGCGCCATCACCGCCGCCCAGGATGTCGCCAACTCGCTGAACAATGCCTCGCAATCCGTTCAGGATGTCCGCGCCACCGCCGACAAGCAGATTGCCACCGACGTTGAAACGCTGAATACGCTGCTGAGCCAGTTCGAGGAGGCGAATAATGCGGTGAAGACCGCCACGGCCTCGGGTGCCGATGCTTCCGGCGCTCTCGATGAACGCGAGAAGGCTCTCAAGCAGATTTCGAAGATCGTCGGCGTCAGCGCGACGACGCGCGACAACAACGACATGGTGCTGAGCACGCCCGACGGGACGATCCTCTTCGAGACGGTTCCGCGCACCGTGACCGTCAAGTCTCAGGACATCTATACCGCCACCACCGTCGGCAATTCCGTCTATATCGACGGTGTCGCGTTGCCGCTCGGCAGCGGATCGACCACGACGGGGATGGGAAGCCTTCAGTCGCTCCTGCAGGTCCGCGACGAGATCGCCCCCAACTTCCAGAAGCAGCTCGACGAAATCGCCCGCGGCCTGGTCTCGATCTTCAAGGAGGACAACTCGTCAGGCACCCCGGCCTACGTGCCCGGCCTCTTCACCTGGAGCGGCGGCACGGTCGAGGACGGCTCCACCGCCGTTGACGGCATGGCCTCGACCATCGCCGTCAGCACCCGTGTGATCACCTCACAGGGCGGCGACCCGATGCGCCTGCGCGATGGCGGCATCAATGCCACCGGCGTCGTTGTGAACACGTCAGGCGAAAGCGGCTATACGGATGAACTCGATCGCCTCTATACGGCGTTGGGCTCCGATATGGATTTCGACCCGGCAACGGGAACGACCGTCGGCTTCGACGCCACGACGGGCATCGATTCGAACGTCAGCATCATGGAATACGCCACGAATTCCCTCGGCTGGCTCGAGCAGTATCGCAGCAACGCCACGACAGCGGCGGAAAATACCTCGGCGGCGCTTTCACGCTCCGACGAAGCCTATTCCAACGAGACGGGCGTCAACCTCGACGAGGAACTGACGCTGCTCCTCGACATAGAGCAGTCCTACAAGGCGGCGACGAAGATCCTGAACGCCGTTGACGAAATGTTGAAGTCATTGCTGGATATTGCGAGTTAAGCCATGAAGAGCTCATTTATTTCAAGTTCAGCCATTCAGAACGCGATGCGCCTGACGATCCGTCAGGGGCAGAACCAGATGACCAAGGCAACGATGGAAGCGACGACGGGTGTCTATGCGGATATCGGTGTCTCTCTCGGCGGCAACGCCGCCAGGAGCGTGGACTTCACCCGCGAGACCGACAGGATAGCCTCGATCAAATCAAGCAATTCGCTTGTCGCCGCGCGCATGGAGTCCTCGCAGCTCGGCCTTTCCAAGATGAAGGACGTCGGCGACGGCCTGGTTTCGAAGCTGACGGCACTCCAGGGCAGCCACGATCCCGGCAGCATCACCGTCGCCATCCAGTCGGCGACCAGTGCGCTCTCCACGATGATGGACACCGCCAACACCATGGTGAACGGCGAATATCTGTTCTCCGGCATCAATACCGATGTGCAGCCGCTGACCGATATGACCGCAACGACGAGCGCCGCCATCGTCACGGAACTGAACACTTATGCGACCGGTCTCGGCAAGGCGGTCAGCGATTTGACCGGCGCTGAAATGGAGACCTTCATAACGTCGACGGTCGAGCCGATGTTCAGCGAAGCGAACTGGACCGATGCGACGACCGGCTGGTCGCAAGCGTCGAGCCAGAACATGACGAGCCGTATCAGCAACTCGGAAGTGATCGAATCCTCGACCAACGCCAATTCCGAAGGCATGCGCTACTTCGCGCTCGCCTCGGTGATGACCTCGGCGCTCCTCGACCAGGGCCTCAGCAGCGACGCAATGAGCACGGTGTCCAAGCAGGCGATCAGCTATACGACGAAGGCGACCAGTGGCCTCGTGACCCAGGCAAGCCAGCTCGGCCTTTCCCAGGAGCGCGTCAAGAAATCCAACGACGCCCTCGACGCCCAGTCGAACATCATCAAGAACAAGCTCGTCGATCTGCAGGGCGTCGATCCCTACGAGGCCTCGACGCTCGTCAAGACTTTGGAAACGCAGCTTGAAACCGCTTACACGATCGTCTCGAAGATCCAGCAGTTGAGTCTCGTAAACTACCTTTGATGATCAAAGGCGCGCAAAGAAGGATGCATGAATGTATCAGTTCTCATATGCCGAAGTCATGCAGGACTCGGTGGCCGACGCGAAAGAGCGGGAATGGCAGGTTCTTGACCGGTCCATAGATCTGCTTTCGCAGGCGCGCGAAAAGGAAAAATACGGCCGGGAAGCCATTGAAGCCCTGTTTTATACGCGCCGGGTGTGGATCAGCTTCATCGAAGATCTGAAACATCCCGACAACCAGCTGGAGATCGAGCTCAGGGCCAACCTCATCTCGATTGCGATCTGGATATTGAAGGAATGCGACAGGATCAGAAAACGTCAGTCTAATAACTACCAGGGCATCATCGACGTTACCACCATCATCAGGGATGGACTTAAATGAAAAGTACACTTCGCATTTCTCTGAAAGCCGGAGAAAGAATCTTCATCAACGGCGCTGTCCTGCGCGTCGACCGCAAGGTCGCGCTGGAATTCCTGAATGATGTGACGTTCCTTCTCGAAAACCACGTCCTGCAGCCGGAAGGCGCCACCACGCCCCTGCGTCAGCTCTATTTCATCGCGCAGATGATCCTCATCAATCCCGAGGGCAAGGACCACTCGACGGCGATGTTCCGCAAGTCGATCACCATGCTGCTCACCTGCTTCAAGAACGAGGAAATCCTCGCCGAACTGAAGCGCATCGACGCGCTGGTGTCGACCGGCCGTGCCTTCGATGCATTGAAGGCGATCCGCGGCCTCTACGCGATCGAAGACAGCATCCTCAACAACCACGAAATGCCGCCAACGATGGTCGAGCAGATTCGCAGGGAGATTGCACCATGGCGGTAGATGCAACAACAAGCGCGACCTCAACGACCTCGACGACCTCCTCGACGAGTTCGAGCTCGAAGTCGGCGACACTGAACTACGACAACTTCCTGCAGCTGCTCATCGCGCAGATGAAGAACCAGGATCCGACCGATCCGATGGATGCCAGCGAGCAGGTGGCGCAGCTGGCAACCTTCTCGCAGGTCGAGCAGACGATCCAGACCAACACCAAGTTGGACACGCTTCTGGCAAGCTCGAGCCTCACCCAGGCCAGCAGCTACGTCGGCAAATACATGGAAAGTGCCGACGGCACCGTCAAAGGCATCATCGATTCCGTCAAGGTTTATTCCGATGGTATCATTGCGACGACCGAAGATGGCGATAAGATACTCGTGCAGACGGGAATCACTGTTGCCGACGAGGCGCCGAGCAGCAGCTCCTGATGCGAACGGCGCCAACGCGCCTGTTTGACGCCAACCTAGCGCGGTCCGGCCAAGGCGGGGCCGCTTCAAGGCGATATGAGGTTGCCTTCGGATGAATGAAGCTGATGCATTGGATCTGTTCCAGGCCGCGATCTGGACCGTGCTGATTGCCGCCGGTCCCGCGGTCATCGCCGCGATGGTGGTGGGTCTCGTGATCGCCCTGATCCAGGCGCTTACCCAGGTGCAGGAAGCGACGCTGACCTTCGTGCCGAAGATCGTCGCGGTGCTGATCACGGTCGGCGTAACCGCGCCTTTCGTCGGCTCGCAGATCTCGATTTTCACCAATCTGGTCTTCTCGCGCATCCAGTCTGGTTTCTGAGCCACCTTCGCGCAAGCTTCGCCATTTAAGTCTCGATTCGAATTGGGCGGACTCATATCCGCCTCCTCTCATGAAGAGACGGAATCGTCATGGCGCAACCACCTGCACTCCCCATTCCAAAAGTCGCCCCGAGCCTGCGCGATGTCGGTTTTGCCCTCGGCATCGTCGGCATCATCTGCATTCTCTTCCTGCCGATCCCGCCATTTCTGATCGATATGGGCCTGGCCTTCTCGATCGCCTTCTCGGTTCTGATCCTGATGGTCGCGCTGTGGATTCAGAAGCCGCTCGATTTCTCGTCCTTCCCGACCATTCTGCTGATCGCGACGATGACCCGGCTGGCGCTGAACATCGCCACGACGCGCGTCATCCTGTCCCACGGCAATGAAGGCCACGACGCGGCCGGCGGCGTCATCGCCGGTTTTGCAAGCCTGGTCATGTCGGGCGACTTCGTCATCGGTCTGATCGTCTTCCTCATCCTCATCACCATCAACTTCATCGTCATCACCAAGGGTGCCACGCGTATCGCCGAAGTCGGCGCGCGTTTCACCCTGGACGCCATCCCCGGCAAGCAGATGTCGATCGACGCCGATCTTTCGGCCGGCATCATCGACGAAAAGGAAGCCCAGCGGCGGCGCCGGGAACTCGAGGAGGAAAGCTCCTTCTTCGGTGCGATGGACGGTGCCTCGAAGTTCGTGCGCGGCGATGCCGTCGCCGGCCTCATCATCACCGCCATCAACGTCTTCGGCGGCATCATCATCGGCTATTTCCGCCACGGCATGCCGATCGGCGAAGCGGCCGACGTCTTCGTCAAGCTCTCCGTCGGCGACGGCCTCGTCTCGCAGATGCCGGCGCTCATCGTCTCGCTCGCCGCCGGCCTTCTCGTCTCGCGCGGCGGCACCACCGGCTCCACCGACCAGGCTGTTGTCAACCAGTTGAGCGGCTATCCCCGCGCGCTCTCGGTCTCGGCCGTGCTGATGTTCGTCCTGGCCTTGATGCCCGGCCTGCCGTTTGTCCCCTTCGTGATCCTCGGCAGTCTTCTTGCCTTCGGCGCCTGGTTCATCCCGCGGCAGGTCGAGGCGGAAAACAAGCTTCGCCGCGAGCAGGAGGAAAAGAAGGTCGTCCAGAGCAAGGAGCTGGAAAAGGATTCGGTCAAGTCGGTGCTGCGCACCTCCGAGATCGAGCTCGCACTCGGCAAGATGGTCTCGACGCGCCTGCTCGGCGCCCACCAGGAGCTCGCCTTCCGCGTCGGCAAGATGCGCAAGAAGTTCGCCACGCAATACGGCTTCGTCGTGCCCGAGATCAAGGTCACGGACGATATCGCCATCGCCGAGAAGTCTTACCAGATCCGCATCCACGGCACGACGGTCGCCTCCAATCTCTTGCGCGTCGGCGAAGTCCTCGTCGTCACCGGCGCCGGTCGCCGGCCGAGCATTCCGGGCGACGAAATCCGCGAACCCGCTTTCGGCATGCCGGCCGTCTCGATCCTCGAAAACTTCGCCGACGATCTGAAACGCGAGGGCTTCCAGCCGATCGACAACGTCTCGGTCGTGCTCACCCATATGAGCGAGGTCATTCGCAACAACCTGCCGCAGCTTCTGTCCTACAAGGACGTCAAGGTGCTGATCGATCGGCTCGACCCCGAATACAAGAAGCTCGCCGACGAGATCTGCTCGTCGCACATGTCCTATTCGGGCCTGCAGGCGGTGCTCAAGCTCCTGCTTGCCGAACGCGTCTCGATCCGCAACCTGCACCTCATTCTCGAAGCGGTGGCCGAGCTTGCCCCGCATGTCAGGAAGACCGAGCAGATCGTCGAGCACGTCCGCATCCGCATGGCCCAGCAGCTTTGCGGCGATCTTGCCGACAATGGCGTGCTGCGCGTGCTCAGGCTGGGCAGCAAATGGGATCTGGCCTTCCACCAGGCGCTGAAGCGCGACGCCAAAGGCGAGGTGATTGAATTCGATATTGATCCGCGCAGCCTGGAAGAGTTCAGCGAGCAGGCCACCAAAGTTATCCGTGAGTTCATGGATCGCGGCCTGCCATTCGCCCTTGTCACATCGCCCGAAACACGCTCCTATGTGCGTATGATCATCGAACGTTTGTTCGCCACGTTGCCTGTCCTGTCGCATGTCGAACTGGCCAAGGGCATCGAGATAAAGATTTTGGGCTCTATTTCATGATAACAGACCCGCAAGGGACCGTTCTGGCGCTGTTTCTGGTTTTCTGCCGGATCGGTGGCTGTGTGCTGGCTCTTCCGGGTTTCTCCTCGGCGCGCGTGCCCGAACAACTGCGCGTCTTCATTGCCGGCGCGCTGTCTATCGCCGTCATGCCGCTGCTTTGGGATACTGTCTATCCGGCCGTTCACACCGGTTCTGCAACCTATATCGGCCTGATATTCAGCGAATCGCTGATCGGTGTGATGTATGGCATGCTGGCGAGGATCTATACGCTCGGCATGCAGTTCGCCGCCTCGATCATGGCCATGATGGTCGGTTATACCCAGCCGGGGTCCACCGACATCATCGAGGACACGTCGGAAAACAGCCTGTCGGCCTTTGTCACCTTTGCCGGCATCATGATTCTCTTCATCATGGATTTCCATCACATCGTCTTCCGCGCGCTGATCGATTCCTACACGACCATGCCATTCGGCGGCCTGATGCAGATGCGCGCGACGCTGATCTCCTTCACCGACACGCTGGAGCAGACCACCTACATCATGCTGCGGCTGTCGAGCCCGTTTTTGATCTATGGCATGATCTTCAACGTCTCGATCGGCTTCATCAACAAGCTGGCGCCGCAGATCCCGGTTTACTTCATCTCCACACCTTATCTGCTGATGGGCGGCCTCTTCCTGATCTATTTCTCGATTGCGGCGATGGTCAGCCAGTTCGGCCAGTCCTTCGGCTCGATCTATATCGGGCGATGAGGCGATGACCGAAAAGACGCGCTCCCAGAAACTCAAGCGACTGCTCTCGGTGCAGCGGCATATCGAACGGGTAGCCGAGAACGACCTGGCCGAAACCAGCCGCCAGCGCGTCGAGGTCAATGCGGCGATGGACGACGTCATTCTCGCGCTCGGCTCGATGGATCCTGTCCACCACGCCTTCTCGCAGAGCTACGCCGATCGATTCGGCAGGCTCACCATCAAGGACAAGCAACTGACCGGCATGCAGGAGGTCCACGAGATGCGGCTGGCGCGCGAGCGCGCCAAGGGCGATCGTTTCGAAGAGGGCATGAAGGAAGCCCTCGAGGCCGAGCGCCGCGAGGCCGACGACAATGCCGTCTACGATGTCATCGATCAGCAATTCGCAACGCCAGCCTCCAGCAAGCTTCAAAAACCATAGTCGTTACGATCTTAATTCAGAGGATTCTAACGTGGCTATTTCGCCCCCCAGTGATCTGGTCCTGGACGTTGTCAAAGCTGCCGACCCCATGGAGGTTCAGGCGGCCCAGGAAAAATTGAAGGCAAATCGTGCGGCCTTTGCCGCAACGAGCCTCGCCGAAAACGGCAAGGGCTTCTCCAATACGGTCGATGTTCTCGATCATATCGGCCAGAAGAGCGGCCTCGCCGACATCCAGAACCGCACCAAGGCCGAGGAAGTTCCGGAAAGCTACCGGAAGTTCGAGGCCATGGTTCTGCAGAATTTCGTCAAGTCCATGCTGCCGAGCGAAAGCGAAGACGTCTACGGCAAGGGCGCGACCGGCGATATCTGGAAAGGCATGATGGCCGAACAGCTCGGCAACACCATGGCCAAGGGTGACGGCATCGGCATCGCCAAGCAGATGTACAGCGAACAACTGCGCCGGCAGGAAGGCAAGATCGTCAATGCCTCGACCGACAACGATGACCGCAACACCGCGATCAGCATGATCGACGACTTCCAGCGTAAGACCTTTGGCACACCGACCGCCGAAGCCAAGACCGATCGAACAGGATGATTTTAGGCCCGTTGGCCTGAAATCTGAATCCTGTTCTCAATTAAAGTCAGAGCATGGTGTCGTCCGAAAACCGCGCACACTTTTCGGCGCCATGCTCTAAGCGACGCATAACCGAGGGTACAATGGAAATAGTTTCGAACGAATACAGGATCAAATCCGTTCTCGGACGCCTCGAAATGATCATCGACAATGAGAACACCCGGATCGGCAGCGATCCGCAATTCGATCTCAAGGTCTCCAATGCGCATAAGAGCCGCTGCCTCTACGAGCTGTCGATGCTTTTCCGCGATACCGATCCGGCCGAGCTTGCCGCTGCCCATCTCGATCAGCTGCACGGTTTGAAGAAGAAGCTGGTTCTCAATGCCCGCCGCGTCGAGGCGCATCTCGAAGCGGTGCGTGCCGTCGCCGACCTCCTGAAGAACGCCGTTCAGGATGCCGATGCCGACGGCACCTATTCCCAGGAACAATTCGCCATGCGTGGAAACTGATGATCAAGCTCGTCCTCACTGGTGTCTGGGTTTGCGCCATCACCTTGGCATCGGTCTATTTCTCGGTGTACCTGGCGACCGCGCCGGCGCCTGCGGCAACCGATTCCAAGCAGAGCGCACTCGAACTGGTGAAGGGCGAAACGATCACGGTACCGATCATCGGCAACGGCGCAGTCACCGGCTACTTCCTCGGCCGCGTTTCGTTCATGATGAACAAGGAGATGCTGAAGGGCGTGACGCTGCCGCTGTCCGAGATGACGACGGATGAGCTTTTCAGCCTGCTCGTCGGCAACAAGATGGTCGATATCGCCCACATCAAATCCTTCGATCCGAAGGCCTTCCGCGAAGAGATCAAGAAGGGCATGAACGAGCGCCTGGGTGGCGAATACGTCGCCGAAGTGATGCTGGAGCAGCTCGACTATCTCTCCAAGGAAGATGTCAAGGAAAGCTCCGCCGGCCAGCCGAAGAAGGTGGGCACACCCGTCAAGATCGTCGAGACCGCACCGGCCGGCGAAACGCCGGCGCCTCCTGCGCATTAGGCGACATCCGATCATCGACGACAAACGGCGCCGCAGGGCGCCTTTTTTCGTTGGCGCCCATGGTTAATAAACCACTTATGCGAGCATTGAAATTCAAGGAATTTTCCTAAGGGTTGTTTGAAACCATCCTGTTATATCAGGTCTCACAGCTTGGCTTGCGCCGCCTTCCGGGATCGGGGTGACGCCGTCCCGGCGTCACGCGACCGGTTCTTTCGAGACCTCCGGTGCGGAAATATGGGCTTGTTTTCCGGGATGTCGGGCGCATGCAGCACCCTCGGCAGGAGGTAGGAATGAATCTGATTGCAAACTTCGCGGTGCTCGCATCGCGGCGGACGATTTTCGATCTGCCGGTCTGCGATCTCGGCTGGGACGACGCCCTCGTTTTCATCAACGAGCTGGCCTCCATTCCCGTCGGCCAGACCGTGGTTTGCTTCGTCAACGCCCACAACATGCTGACGGCGCTGCGCGACGACGAATATTACCGGATCATGTCGCGTAATCTGGTGCTGCCGGACGGCATCGGTCTCAACATCGCATCGCAGATCGCCCATGGCTCGCCATTTCCCGCCAATCTGAACGGCACCGATTTCGTGCCGGCCTTCCTCACCTTCATGGAGGCCCCGCGTCGCATCGGTCTGATCGGCGGCACGCGCTCGGTCGTCGAGGCGGCGGCGGAAAATTTCCGCAGGCATACGCCCTGGCATGAATTCGTCGTCATTTCCGACGGCTATTTCGATAAGGTCGATTCCTCCGTCGTCACAGAGGAGCTGCAGCGCCAGAAGGTCGATATCCTGATCGTCGGCATGGGAACGCCGCTGCAGGAGAAATGGGTCCACGACAATATCCGCGCCGATCATGCGCGTCTGGTGCTGACGGTGGGCGCTCTCTTCGACTTCGTTTCCGGCGCCGTCCCGCGTGCGCCGAGGACGGTGCGGATGATGCGCCTGGAATGGGCCTATCGCCTGCTGCAGGAGCCGACGCGCCTCTGGCGCCGTTACGTCATCGGCATCCCGGTCTTCCTCTTCCATGTCCTGCGCTACCGCTTTCGCCGGCGCGAAAGGATCCTCAGCTACCCGGAAGAGCACGGCACCGCGCTGCAGCCGCGGTCGGAGCATAAGAAAGCGAGCTAGAGCGCGTCGCGCCAAAGGGCCGCGGTTTTGCGTAAAAACCAAGAGCTAAAGCGCAGGAAGCGAATCTGAAAGACGCGAAGCGCTTTAGCTGACCCCAGTTTTTTACACGCTGCGGTTAACCATTTCTTTGCCATGAATATTTAGATTGGTTTAATCATCTGCCTCCGTGCGGATGAACGAAGCCGGCCATCATGTGCATGAGATGTGGCGCAAATGTACGATATCAGGGCCAGAAACAGCTTTCACGATTGCGCAGCCGCTGAGCCGCGTGACCATGACGATTCGTATCGATCGCCCCGATCGAAGCGGGCCGGTATCGCGCCGCCCGAGGCTGAACTGCTGCGCGCCATCGGCCGCGCGCTGGAAGAGCAGCGCGCCATGGCGGCGCACGCAGCACCGCTGGTCGACCGCATCGAAACCATCCTCGGCAACCGCCTCCGGGCCGCCAATGATGTCGGCCATCTGCTTTCTGAGGAGCCGGCGCGCCACGAGGAACTGGCTGCTCCGGCCGGCGAGCCGGTGCGCTCACCCGAACTGCTGGCCGTTATCCGTGAAGAACCCGCAGCGCCTCGGCCGGCCAGGCCGCGCCGTCGTCTGAGCGGCATTGGTCTTGCAATGACGATCGCCGTCCCGACGGTCGTCGGAGCGGGCCTGCCGGCGCTGACGCCGGCGTCGCCAACCCTCTACCGTGCCGAAGCGACGCTTGCGGTGAAGACAGATGCTGCAAGCCGCGCTGCCTTTACCCAGGCCGCGGCAAAGGGGCTGCTGACGGCGCGCGTGGTTGCTTCGACGGTCGCCGCCCTGAAACTCGATCGCGATCCTGAATTTGCCGGACCCGGCGCCAATGCGCTTGGCGTTGCGCTCGATCTCCTCTCGGCGACCGGTGCGGCTGCCGATCCGGCCTCGCGCGCCGAGGCGACGCTGAAGCATGCGGTGGAAATCCTGCCCGATGCCGCCGCCGGCACGATCCTCTTGAGGGTGACAACCGGCGATGGCGGCAAATCCATGCGCATCGCTGCAAGGCTTGCCGAAGCGGTTTCCGCAGCAGACCGACCCGGCGGCAACGGCGAAACCGACACCGCTTTGCGCAAGGCCTATGACGAGGCGAAGGCGGAGCTTGCCGCCTTCACGACCAAGAGCGGCGAGGGCAACGTCAAGGTGGCGATCGACCTTCGCCGCCAGATCGACGGGCTCGATGCCGATCTGAAACAGGCCGACCAGAACATCCTTTCCGCCAAGGCGCAGGCCGACCGGCTCAAGGCGGCGAAACTTGCCGAGGTGCTCGACGGTTCATTGCCCTCCGATATGCTCTCGCCGGCGCTGCAGGACTGGCGCGACAAATATGCCGTCGCCAGAACCGCGCTTGCCCAGCTTTCGGCCGAACTCGGCCCGCGCCATCCGCGCCTTCTACAGCAGCAGGCTGAAACCGATGGTCTGAAGGAGAATATGGGCAAGGAACTGACCCGTCTTGCCCAGACCGCCAATGTCGCCGCCAAGGCCGCCGTCGATGCGCGCAAGGGCCTGAATGACCGCCGCAACACGCTGATCGCCCAGAGCCGGGACACCGGCGTCGATCTTTCCCGGCTGACCGAACTCGGCGAGAAGGCCAATGCCGCGCGTTCGCGCCTGGAAGATGCGGCTTCCGCATCGGCGGCAACGGCTGCCGACGGTCATATCACGCTGATGAAGCCGGCGCTGGCAACAGCGGTGTCGGCGAGGGATGGCTGGATTGGCCGCTTGCTGGCCGGCGCTGCCATGGGTCTAGCGGTCGGTCTTGCCGCGGCTTTCCTGCTGCGCCTGCGCAAGCCCATCGCTGCTGCCGCGCATGCGGAAATGCCGCTATCCCGGCCGCAGGCCTCGCCGCCGCCGATGCTTCCACCCGTTCCCGCACCGGTCGACGAGATGGAGGTGTTGCGCTCCGAGATCTCCGGGCTGCGCGACCGGCTTCGTGTTCATGCGCTCGAAGCGCGGCAGCCGCTCCGCTGACGAACATTTCCTTGCATTTTTGATATTGCCTTGCTGCTTTCCGACAGGATAGGGCGTTAGCGGGCATTTGACGCTCGCCGACTATCCATAGATTGACGCGAAACAGGGCGGAGAGACGTGTGACGACAGTAATCGACGGCAAGAACGTAGCTGCATCGGTAATTCAGACGGTCAAGAGTGCGACGGCAGCGCTGGAAAAGAGCAGCGGCGTCACCACCGGCCTTGCGGTCGTCATCGTCGGCGACGATCCGGCAAGCCACGCCTATGTCAGCTCCAAGAGCCGCATGGCCAAGGAATGCGGCTTCAAGTCCGTCCAGCACACGCTGCCGGCCGAAACCAGGCAGGAGGAGCTGGCAGCCCTCGTCGCCACCCTCAATGCCGATCCCTCGATCCACGGCATCCTGGTGCAGCTGCCGCTGCCGAAGCCGCTCGACAGCGAACCGATCATCCAGTCGATCCTGCCCGAAAAGGATGTCGACGGCTTGAGCGTCGTCAATGCCGGCAAGCTCGCCACCGGCGACCTGAAGACCGGCCTGGTCTCCTGCACGCCGGCCGGTGCCATGGTCTTCGTCCGCCGCACCCATGGCGAGGATCTCTCCGGCCTCAACGCCGTCGTCATCGGCCGCTCCAACCTGTTCGGCAAGCCGATGGCGCAATTGCTGCTCAACGCCAATGCGACGGTGACGATCGCGCATTCCAGAACGAAGAACCTTTCCGAGGTCTGCCGCAATGCCGATATCCTGGTCGCCGCCGTCGGCCGGCCGGAAATGGTCAGGGCCGATTGGGTAAAGCCAGGTGCGACGGTCATCGACGTCGGGATCAACCGTATTCCGGCACCCGAAAGAGGTGAGGGCAAGACCCGGCTGGTCGGCGACGTCGCCTTCCAGGAAGTCTCGGCGGTCGCCAGCACCATCACCCCGGTTCCTGGCGGTGTCGGGCCGATGACCATCGCCATGCTGATGGCCAACACCGTCATCGCCGCTCATCGTACCGCGGGACAGACGCCGCCGCAGTTTTGAAGCTCGGGATGCTCTAAACCTGGGGAACAGGGCCGGTCGAGGCCCTGACGATCAGTTCGGTTTTCCAGAGCTCCTGGTCGGGGAAGGGGCCGGCTTGCTTTACCGTGCCGATCAGCCGCTGGGCGATACGGACGCCCGCCGCCCGCAACGAAGAGCGTGTCGTCGTCAGCGGCACCGAGAAGTTTTCCGGTTTCAGCAGCGGCAGCACGTCGTCATGGGCGATCAGCGAGATATCCTCCCCGAGCCGCAATCCCGCCTGGTTGACCGCGCGGATCGCGCCGAGCGCCAGCACCGTGCTGGAGCAGAGGATTGCCGTCGGGCGCTCCGGCAATTGCAGGAAATGTTCCATCGCCAGCAGGCCTTGTTCGTCCGTCATCAGCGTATGGCTCATGTTGCCCTCGTCGAGCACGAGCCCGCGTTCGACAAGGGCTGATATGACGCCGTTCTTCCTGCGGATGGCGAAATCGAGATGCATCGGTCCGTTCATCAGCGCAAAGCGCGTATGGCCGAGCTGCAGCAACAGCCGCGTCGCATCGTAGAAGGCCGCTTCATTGTCAATATCGAGATAGGGATAGTCGGGCTCGGAACCGAAGGAGCGGCCGTGCACGACATAGGGCATGGAGAGCGATTTCAGCATGGCAAGCCGCGGGTCGTGGCCGCGCATATAGGCGACGAACATTGCATCGACATTGCCGCTGATCGCCAGGCGCCGGAGCGCTCCCACCTCGTCATCCGGATCGGCCGGCATGATGACGAAGTGGAAATCGTGGCGGACCGCCTCTTCGCCGAGCCCGGCCAGGAATTCGCCGAAATGCACGTCTGACTGGTGGCCGGGCGCCGTCGGCATGACGAGGCCGATCGAGCCTGCCTTGCCGGTCGCAAGCCGCTGCGCCGCCTTGTTCGGCCGGTATCCGGTTTCCTTGACAGCCTGGAGCACGCGCTCCCGGGTCGCTTCGTTGACCTCGGGATAACCATTGAGCGCTCGGCTCACCGTCGTCTGCGACAGCCCCAGCAATTCCGATAGCTGTTTGAGATTCACCTGTTATGCTTCCTCCGGGCCCGCCCTGCGGTCGTCTTGAAAAGGCTTGCCGCCTCCCAGCGGCATTCAAAGCGCTTTCAAATATGTAGCATTTGGCGCGCTTGACTCAAGAAAAATCGCTCCATATTTCCCGAGAGGCGCCGCTGCACTGCGAAATCCCGCGTGTTCACGGCGGGTTTTCGCGAAATGACTTGACTCCATTCCACCGAAAGTGAAATGAGTTGGGTGTCAAAGCGCTTTGAAATTTCCATTTAAGGGAGTTCGGCGCAGTTGGGATTGTGATGGGAGGTTGATCACATGAAAAAGTCATTTTTGATGGGCGTTGCCGTGGCAGCGCTTTTTGCCGGTACTGCGTCTGCAGCCGATCTGAAATTTGCGCCGGGGCAGGATTCCAAGTTCAACTGGAAGAGCTATGACGAATTCAAGGCCGCTCACGCCGATCTGAAGGGCCAGCCGCTGACGATCTTCGGGCCGTGGCGCGGCGAGGACGAGGCGTTCTTCCAGAGCGTTCTTGCCTATTTCGTCGAAGCCACCGGCATCGATGTCAAATACTCCTCTTCCGAAAATTACGAACAGCAGATCGTCATCGATACGCAGGCAGGCTCGCCGCCGAACATTGCCGTTCTGCCGCAGCCGGGCCTCCTGGCCGATCTCGCCAGCAAGGGCTTCCTGACACCGCTCGGCGATGACAACTCCAAGTGGATCAAGGACAATTACGGCGCCGGCGACAGCTGGGTCGGTTACGGCACCTACAAGGGCAAGGACGGCAAGGAAGCCTTCTACGCGTTCCCTTATAAGGCCGACGTGAAATCGCTCGTCTGGTATGTTCCGGAGAATTTCGAGGAAGCCGGCTACAAGATCCCGACGACTATGGAAGAGCTGCATGCCCTGACCGACCAGATCGTCAAGGATGGCGGCGTTCCCTGGTGCATCGGTCTCGGTTCCGGCGGCGCCACCGGCTGGCCGGCGACCGACTGGGTCGAAGACCTGATGCTGCGCATGCAGCCGCCCGAAGCCTACGACAAGTGGACGACCAACGAGCTGAAGTTCACCGATCCGGCCGTCGTTGCTGCGATCGACGAATTCGGCAAGTTCGCCAAGAACGAGAAATACGTCGATGGCGGCGTCGCCGCGGTGGCCTCGACCGATTTCCGCGACAGCCCGAAGGGCCTCTTCGCCGTTCCGCCGAAGTGCTACATGCACCATCAGGCCTCGTTCATCCCGTCCTTCTTCCCTGAGGGCACGAAGCTCGGCCAGGATGCCGACTTCTTCTACATGCCGACCTATGCGTCGCATCCCGAGCTCGGCAAGCCGGTTCTCGGCGCCGGCACGCTCGTCTCGATCGCCAAGGACTCGAAGACGGCCCGCGCCTTCATCGACTTCCTGAAGACCCCGATCGCGCATGAGGTCTGGATGGCGCAGTCGAGCTTCCTGACGCCGTACAAGGGTGTCAGCACCGAGGCCTATGCCAATCCGCAGATGAAGAAGGAAGGCGAGATCCTGACCTCGGCCACTACCTTCCGCTTCGACGGTTCCGACCTGATGCCGGGCAAGATCGGCGCCGGCGCCTTCTGGACGGGCATGGTCGATTTCGTCGGCGGCAAGTCCGCCGAAGAGGCCGCTGGCGAAATCCAGAGCGCCTGGGACGGCATCAAGTAATCTTCAAATTATGCCGCCGGCTTGCCGGCGGCATGGCTTGCATGACTGGCCGGGCTCGAAAAGAGCCCGGCCATCGCAGGATATATTGTGATTGGGCAATACAAAGAGATTGACCATGACCGGCGTTGACCCGTCAGCATAAAAACCGGTTGGGATAAGATCAGGGGAAGCAGGGGAGGGACGAAATGCTGTCGCAGATAGTGTCCGCTTTGGGCGTCGTGGTCGTCGCCGTTTTCGCGTGCTCGGCCTATTTCTATTTTTCGAACAAGATTCTGGATCTCGCTCTGCCGGTGAAGGATGGCGACATCCGCGCCGCATCGCGCAATCTCAACCGCCGCGCGCTGATCCGGCCGTGGTTGTTCATCGGCCCGGCGCTCTTCCTGCTCATCGTCTATCTCGTCTATCCCGTCGTTGCGACCTTCATTCTCTCCTTTTACGACCGTGCCGGTCTGCAGTTCGTCGGCCTCGCCAATTACAAATGGGCGATCGGCGACCGCGAATTCCGCCAGTCGATCTTCAACAACATCCTCTGGCTCGCCGTCGTGCCGGCCGCCTGCACCTTCTTCGGCCTCGTCATCGCGGTGATGACCGATCGCATCTGGTGGGGCAATATCGCGAAAAGCATCGTCTTCATGCCGATGGCGATCTCCTTCGTCGGCGCCTCGGTCATCTGGAAATTCATCTATGAATATCGCGGCGGCAACGACGTTCAGATCGGCCTGCTGAACGCCATCGTCCAGACTTTCGGCGGCACGCCCGAGGTGTGGATCTCCATTCCCTTCTGGAACAACTTCTTCCTGATGGTCATCCTGATCTGGATCCAGACCGGTTTCGCCATGGTCATCCTGTCGGCCGCTCTGCGCGGCATCCCCGAGGAGACGATCGAGGCCGCCGTCATCGACGGCGCCAATGGCTGGCAGATCTTCTGGCGCATCATGGTGCCGCAGGTCTGGGGCTCGATCGCCGTCGTCTGGACGACGATCACCATCCTCGTCCTCAAGGTCTTCGACATCGTGCTGACCATGACCAACGGCCAGTGGCAGACGATGGTGCTGGCGAACCTGATGTTCGACTGGATGTTCCGCGGCGGCGGCGATTCCGGCCGAAGTGCGGTTATCGCCATCATCATCATGCTCGCCGTCACGCCGATCATGGTGTGGAACGTGCGCCGCGCCAATCGCGAACTGAAGGGGCACTGAGATGACCGCTGCCGGAAGCTACTTCAAGATCGGCCCCGCCCGTCTCTTCGTTCACGCCGCCGTTCTGCTGATCGTCATCATCTGGCTGATCCCGACGCTCGGCATCTTCGTCAGCGCGCTGCGCGACAAGGACCAGATCGTCGTCTCCGGTTGGTGGACGGCCTTCGTCGGCTCGACGCAGACCGTCGCCGTCCGCTTGGGCACGCCGGACCAGCAGCAGCAGGAAGGTGCGGCCTACGTCATCTCCGGCAATGTGCTGGAAGGCCAGACCGGCCGCTCGGTGAAGGCCTTCGGCAACCGTGTGCAGCAACCCGCCGCCTACAAGGCCGGCGAGACCGCCGATCTCGGCGACGGCGAAACCCTGCAGATCAACAGCGACGGCAGCTATCGCTATATGAAGAACGCCGCCTTTTCGCCCGACCAACGCCCGCGGCGCATCTATGCGTCCGTCTCGGCGCCGCCGGAATTCACCATGCAGAACTACAACACGGTTCTGACAGGCGAGGGCATCGGCCAGTCCTTCATCAACTCGCTGACGGTGACGATCCCGGCGACGATCATCCCGATCCTGATTGCCGCTTTCGCCGCCTACGCCCTGAGCTGGATGGAGTTTCCCGGCCGCGGCCTGCTGATTGCGCTCGTCGTCGGCCTCATCGTCGTGCCGCTGCAGATGTCGCTGATCCCGCTCTTGCGTCTTTACAACGAGATCGGCGGCATGCTCGGCCAGCCGTCGAAGACCTATCCCGGCATCTGGCTGGCCCACACCGCCTTCGGCATGCCGCTCGCCATCTATCTCCTGCGGGCCTATATCGCCGGCCTGCCGAAGGAGATCATCGAATCCGCCCGCGTCGACGGCGCCAGCGACTTCGAGATCTTCGTCCGCATCGTATTGCCTCTGTCCTTCCCGGCACTCGCCTCCTTCGCCATCTTCCAGTTCCTGTGGGTGTGGAACGACCTGCTCGTCGCCATGGTCTTCCTCGGCACCGACAAGGACCACCTCGTGCTCACCGGCAGCCTGAACGCGCTGCTCGGCTCGCGCGGCGGCAATTGGGAGATTTTGACGGCGTCGGCCTTCGTCACCATCATCGTGCCGCTGCTCGTCTTCTTCGGGCTGCAGCGCTACCTGGTGCGCGGTCTGCTGGCTGGCTCGGTCAAGGGAGGCTGACCATTCCCGAACGTGACTTCAAACAGGATATTCCATGAACGTGGCTTCCCAATCGATCTCGACCCCCGACAAGGACTGGTGGCGTGGGGCGGTGATCTACCAGATCTACCCGCGCTCCTACCAGGATTCGAACGGTGACGGCATCGGCGACCTGAAGGGCATCACCGCCCGCTTGCCGCATGTGGCAAGCCTAGGCGTCGATGCGATCTGGATCTCGCCCTTCTTCACCTCGCCGATGCGCGATTTCGGTTATGACGTTTCCGACTACGAGAATGTCGATTCGATCTTCGGGACGCTCGTGGATTTCGACACGATGATCGCTGAGGCCCACCGCCTCGGCATCCGCGTGATGATCGACCTCGTCATCTCCCACAGCTCGGATCAGCATCCCTGGTTCGTCCAGAGCCGCTCCAGCAAGACCAATGCCAAGGCCGACTGGTATGTCTGGGCCGACGCCAAGCCGGACGGTACGCCGCCGAACAACTGGCTGTCGATCTTCGGCGGCTCCGCATGGGCGTGGGATCCGACGCGCATGCAGTATTACCTGCACAATTTCCTGACCTCGCAGCCGGATATGAACCTGCATAATCCCGAAGTTCAGGATCGTCTGCTCGATGTCGTGCGCTTCTGGCTCAATCGCGGCGTCGACGGCTTCCGCCTCGACACCATCAATTTCTATTTCCACGACACGCAACTGCGCGACAATCCCGCGCTCGCTCCCGAGCGCCGCAACGCTTCGACGGCGCCGGCGGTCAATCCCTATAATTTCCAGGAGCATCTCTACGACAAGAACCGCCCGGAGAACCTTGCCTTCCTGAAGCGCTTCCGCGCCGTTCTCGAGGAGTTCCCGGCAATTGCCGCCGTCGGCGAAGTCGGCGACAGCCAGCGCGGCCTCGAGATCGTCGGCGAATACACTTCCGGCAACGACAAGATGCATATGTGCTACGCCTTCGAGTTCCTGGCGCCCGATCCGCTGACGCCGGAGCGCGTCGAGGAGGTGATGGAGGATTTCGAAGCTGCCGCGCCAGATGGCTGGGCCTGCTGGGCCTTCTCCAATCACGACGTCATGCGCCATGTCAGCCGTTGGGGCGGGCTGGTCGCCGATCACGACGCCTTCGCCAAGCTTTATGCCTCGTTGCTGATGACGCTGCGCGGTTCCGTCTGCCTCTATCAGGGCGAGGAACTGGCCCTGACCGAGGCCGATCTTGCCTACCAGGATCTGCAGGACCCCTATGGCATCCAGTTCTGGCCGGAATTCAAGGGCCGCGACGGCTGCCGCACGCCGATGGTCTGGGACAGCCAGGTCGCCCAGGGCGGCTTCTCCAGCGTCAAGCCTTGGCTGCCGGTGCCGGTCGAGCATATCCTGCGCGCCGTCAGCGTCCAGCAGGGCGACGAGGCTTCGGTGCTGGAGCACTATCGCCGCTTCATCGCCTTCCGCAAGCTGCACCCGGCTTTTGCCAAGGGCGAGATCGAATTCGAGGAGCAGCAGGGCGATGCCCTGGTCTTTACGCGCGAATACGGCAATGAGAAGCTGCTCTGCATCTTCAACATGAGCCCGACCGAAGCCGGCGTTACCCTACCCGCGGGAGAATGGCAGGCATTGACGGGCCATGGCTTTACCAGCAACAACTATGGCGACAAGATCGATATTCCGGCCTGGGGGGCGTATTTCGCCCATCTGGCCTAAGGAACCGAACATAGGGGAGAGAAAAATGACTGGACTGACGCTGAAGGATATTCGCAAATCCTACGGTTCCGTGGACGTTCTCCACGGGATCGACCTCGATATCAAACAGGGCGAATTCATCGTCTTCGTCGGTCCGTCCGGCTGCGGAAAATCCACGCTTCTGCGCATGATCGCCGGCCTTGAGGCGATCACCGGCGGTGAGATGTATATCGATGGCCATCTCGTCAATGACGTGCCGCCCTCCAAGCGCGGCATCGCCATGGTGTTCCAGTCCTACGCGCTCTATCCGCACATGACCGTCTTCGACAACATGGCTTTCGGCATGAAGATCGCCGGCGAAAGCAAGCAGGAAATCGACCGCCGCGTCCGGGCGGCGGCCGAGAGCCTGCAGCTGACCAAATATCTCGATCGCCTGCCGAAGGCGCTTTCCGGCGGCCAGCGCCAGCGCGTGGCGATCGGCCGCGCCATCTGCCGCGATCCGAAGGTCTTCCTGTTCGACGAGCCGCTGTCCAACCTCGATGCCGCGCTGCGTGTCGCCACCCGCATCGAGATCGCCCGCCTGAACGAACAGATGGCCGATACGACGATGATCTACGTGACCCACGACCAGGTCGAGGCGATGACGCTTGCCGATCGCATCGTCGTTCTCTCCGCCGGCAATATCGAACAGGTCGGTGCGCCGCTGGAGCTCTATGAGCGCCCGGCCAACCTCTTCGTCGCGAAATTCATCGGCTCGCCGGCCATGAACATCATCCCGGCGACGGTGGCTGGAACCGGAAGCCAGACGACGGTGACGCTGACCGGCGGCATGTCGGTGACGCTCGATGTGGCGACCGACGCGTCGGAAGCAGGCAAGCAGGCAAGCTTCGGCGTTCGTCCGGAGGATCTGAGGATCGCCGACGGCGCCGACTACCTTTTCGAAGGCGAGGTGTCGATCGTCGAAGCGCTCGGCGAAGTGACGTTGCTCTATATCGAAGGCCTGGTCCCGGGCGAACCGATCGTTGTCAAGTTGCCCGGCATTTACGATGTGAAGAAGGGCCAGCGGATGCGGTTTGCCGCCGACAGGCAGAAGTTGCATCTCTTTGACGCAACCGGTCATACCTACCGGAAATGAGGCGGCCATTTTTGGGGTAGTCATCCCAAGAATTGTACGGGACGGGCCAAATTCTCACTTTCTGTTAAAGATCGGCTGCTACCTTTTCCTCGTTAATTTATGAGGGGGATAAGCACGTGGCCGCTTCCAATCCGTCACAGCCAAAATCTCATTTCCTGAGCAAGGAAGAATCCTTCATGTACGACCGCGAGGCGCGGTTCAAGATGGAGGACACCATGAATGCCGCGCGCATCGAATATACGGAAAAGGGCGTCATGCACGCGGCGTCTCGCCGCTGCGACATTGTCCGGATCTCGATGAGCAGCGCGACACTCGCGATTCTGACCCAGTTCAACCTGCCGAAGCAGTTCTATCTGGATATTCCGGATGCCCGCATCACCAAGGTCGGTTGCCTGCTGATGAAGGTCAATGCCAACAATACGATCGAGGTCCGCTTCCTGCGCCTGCTGACGCAGAAGGAGCTGAACAAGATCTTTGTCTACAGCACCCATCCGGCGCACCGCGACTATGTTCTCGATATTCGCGCCTGACGGGTAGCGCTGGGACTGATACAGAAAACCCGCGGGGTGCTTCGTGCGCTCCGCGGGTTTTGTCGTCTGTGGTCGGCCACGCTCAGTGGTGGAAGAGTACGCTCGCACCCTGGTCCGAAGCGCCGACGGCGCGGCGGAACGGCGCGAAGAGCTCGCGGCCCATGCCGAATTCATTGTCGGAGAGATCGACGGTCACCGGCTCGCGCTCGGCCAAATCAGCCGCATCGACGAGCAGTTCCAGCGTGCCCTTGATCGCGTCCAGGCGAATGATGTCGCCTTCGCGGATGCGGGCGATCGGGCCGCCGTCGACCGCTTCCGGGGTGACGTGGATTGCTGCCGGCACCTTGCCGGATGCGCCGGACATGCGCCCGTCGGTCAGGAGCGCCACGCGGAAGCCGCGGTCCTGCAGCACGCCGAGCGGTGGCGTCAGCTTGTGCAGTTCCGGCATGCCGTTCGCCTTCGGGCCCTGGAAGCGCACGACGGCGATGAAATCGCGGTTGAGCTTGCCTTCTTTGAAGGCGTCCTGCAGCTCCTGCTGGCTGTGGAAGATGATCGCCGGCGCTTCGATGATGTGACGCTCCGGCTTGACGGCCGATATCTTGATCACCGCCTTGCCGAGATTGCCGCGCAGCATCTTCAGCCCGCCATTCGCCTGGAACGGCGTTTCGATGCTGGAGAGAACCTTGGGATCGACGCTCTTGTCAGGCGACGGCTCGCGCAGGACGGCGCCGTTTTCGCCGAGACGCGCATCGACCGTATAGGCTGCGAGACCCTGGCCGAAGACGGTGCGCACGTCGTCATGCACCAGCCCGTGCTTCAGGAGTTCCTTGATGAGGAAGCCCATGCCGCCGGCCGCCTGGAAATGGTTCACGTCGGCAAGCCCGTTCGGGTAGACGCGGGCAAGCAGCGGCACGATTTCCGAAAGCTCGGCGATGTCCTGCCAGGTGAGATGGATGCCGGCCGCCCGCGCCATGGCGACGAGGTGCAGCGTGTGGTTGGTCGAGCCGCCCGTCGCATGCAGGCCGACGACGCCGTTGACGATCGAGCGTTCGTCGATCATCTCGCCCGCCGGGGTGAATTCGTTGCCGAGCGCGGTGATCGCCAGCGCCCGCTTGGCGGCTTCGCGCGTCAGCGCTTCGCGCAGCGGCGTGCCGGGATTGATGAAGGAGGAGCCGGGCATGTGGAAGCCCATGATCTCCATCAGCATCTGGTTGGAATTGGCGGTGCCGTAGAAGGTGCAGGTGCCGGGGCCGTGATAGGATTTCGATTCCGCCTCGAGCAGCTCGGCGCGTCCGACCTTGCCCTCGGCGAAGAGCTGGCGCACGCGCGACTTCTCGTCGTTCGGCAGGCCTGTCGTCATCGGACCGGCCGGAACGAAGATCGACGGCAGGTGCCCGAAGGACAGGGCGGCGATGACGAGGCCGGGCACGATCTTGTCGCAGACGCCGAGGAAGAGGGCGGCATCGAACATGTTGTGCGACAGGCCGACGCCCGCCGACATGGCGATCAGGTCGCGCGAGAAGAGCGAGAGCTCCATGCCCGGCTGTCCCTGGGTGACGCCGTCGCACATCGCCGGCACGCCGCCGGCCACCTGCGCCACGCCGCCTGCCTCGGCGGCCGCCTCGCGGATGATCGCCGGATAGGTCTCGAACGGCTGGTGGGCCGAGAGCATGTCGTTATAGGCGGTGATGATGCCGAGATTGGCGATGCGGTCGCCGGCGAGCGCATCTTTCTCGGCGGGGGAACAGACCGCAAAGCCGTGGGCAAGGTTGGCGCAGCCGAGCACGGAGCGGGCGACACCCTTGGAAGCGGCGGCGCGCAGGCGTTCCAGGTAGCGCTCGCGGCTTGGCTTCGAGCGTTCGACAATGCGATCGGTGATCGCGGAAATGCGTGCGTGAGCGGACATGGAATATCCCTGCCTTGTTCGTTGTCTCTATCTGTTTCGGCGGCTCTGGCCTGAATCTCGGTCCGGATTGACGGCCGATCAGGGAGCCCAGTAGATCTCGACCGGGGAAGTGGCCCGGCGCAGAACGGCGCGGATCGGCATTTCTGCTTCGTCACCGCTGCCTTCCGCCTTGGCGAGAACGTCTTTTTTGCCTTCGCCCTCAATATGGAGAACCAGGAGTGCGGCATCCTCAAGACTGGAGAAGGTGAAGGTCAGGCGCGGCTCGCCGGCTCCTTCCGCTTCCATGGTGATGATGCCGCGCGGCGTCGATGGGTCGAGCGCCGTGGCAAGATTGCTGCCGCCGGGAAAGAACGAGGCCGTGTGGCCGTCGCCGCCCATGCCGAGGATGACGATGTCGAAGGGTGAGCTGATCGCCCTGGTCTTCTCGGTCGCGAGCGAGGCTGCCTCCTCCACGGAGGCAGTATCCTGATAGAGCGGCAGGAAGCGTGCCGCCTTTGCCTTGTTCTGCAGCAGATTGGCATCGACCAGCAGATGGTTCGAGCGCGGATTGTCGGCCGGCACGAAACGTTCGTCGACGAGGGTGATCGTCACCTTTTCCCAGGCGATGTCGCGCGTCGACAGCGCCTGAAAGAAGGCCTTCGGGGTGGAACCGCCGGAAACGGCGATGGACGCCGTTCCACGGGCGGCAATCGCCGCCGAAAGCGTGCTCGCGACCTTGTCGGCGAGGCTGCCGGCAAGGTCTGCGGCGCTGGCGAAGGAATGCAGGGTCGATGCCATCGATGTCGTCCTAGATCTCGTCGTGCCAGGTGCGGCCGTCGCGCTCGATCAGCGCGATGGCCTGGCTCGGACCCCAGGTGCCGGCCGTGTAGCCCTGCACCTGCTGGCCGGTCGTTTCCCAACCCTTGAGGATCGGATCCACCCATCTCCATGCGGCTTCGACTTCGTCGCGGCGCATGAACAGCGTCTGGTTGGAGCGGATCACATCCATCAGCAGACGCTCGTAGGCGTCGGGATTGCGGACGTTGAAGGCCTGGGCGAAGCTCATGTCGAGCGACACGTTGCGCAGGCGCATGCCGCCCGGACCCGGATCCTTGATCATCAGCGACTGCTTGACGCCCTCATCCGGCTGCAGGCGGATGATCAGCTGGTTGGCGACGATGCGCCCGGCCGCCTGGTCGAAGATCGCGTGCGGGATCGGCTTGAAGGTGATGACGATCTCGGACATGCGTCCGGTCAGGCGCTTGCCGGTTCTGATGTAAAAGGGAACGCCGGCCCAGCGCCAGTTGTTGATCTCGGCCTTGATGGCGACGAAGGTTTCGGTGTTCGAAACGCCGCCTTCGAGTTCTTCAAGGTAGCCCTTGACCGGGCCGCTGCCCGATGCGCCGGCGCGGTACTGGCCGCGCACCGTCGCCTGCTCGACATTCGAGGCATTGAGCGGCTTCAGCGCCCGCAGCACCTTCAGCTTCTCGTCGCGAACGGCTTCCGAATCCATCGACGAGGGCACTTCCATCGCCGTCAGGCAGAGCAGCTGCAGAATGTGGTTCTGGACCATGTCGCGCAGCGCGCCGGCCGTATCGTAATAGCCGGCGCGGCCTTCGAGGCCGACCGATTCAGCCACGGTGATCTGCACGTGGTCGATGTAGTTGGCGTTCCACAGCGGCTCATAAAGCGCGTTGGCGAAGCGCAACGCCATCAGGTTCTGCACCGTCTCCTTGCCGAGATAGTGGTCGATGCGGAAGATCTGCTCTTCCTTGAAGGCACGGCCGATCGTGTCGTTGAGCTGCAGTGCCGAGGCGAGGTCGCGACCGATCGGCTTCTCGACGACGATGCGGGTCGACTTGGTGATCAGCTTGTGGTCGTGGATCTTCTGCGAAATGTCGCCGAAGATGCCGGGCGCGACCGCCAGATAGAAGGCGCGCACGCGTTCCTTGCCTTCGTCGAGCAGCTTCTTCAGCTGATCCCAGCCGGCATCGGTGCGGGCGTCGACCGAGACGTAGTAGAGGCGGGCGCAGAATTTCTCGACCTCCGCCTCGTCATATTCTCCCTTCTTCAGGTGCTCCTTCAGCGCGTCCCTGGCGAATTTGCGGTATTCCTCGTGCGTCAATGGGCTGCGCGAGGCGCCGATCACGCGGGTCGGTTCGGTAAATTGGCCTTCGATTTGGCGATGATAGAGGGCGGGCAACAATTTGCGTTCGGCAAGGTCGCCGCTGCCGCCGAAGACGACGTAATCAAAGGGCTCAACGGGAATGATCTGGCTGCTCATGAGCTTGTCTCTCAATCAGGCTGGTTGGCGGCCCTTTTAATCTAATCGATTTAAAAAAGCCAGTGTGCAGTGCAATGAATCTGTCAGGCACCGGTTTTAGAGCGAATTTCCGGAAGAGGAAATCCGCAATCGGACTAAAACTTGTCGCGAAGCGCAAACCACGACAAGGCGAGGAAAAGCAACGGCGCGCGCATGCGGGCTCCGCCGGGAAAGGCGGGAATATCGAGCGATGTGAACAGGTCGAGATCGCCGGATTTCCCAAGCACCGTTTCCGCATAGAGCTTGCCACAGTAGTTTGACAGCATGACGCCATGGCCGGAATAACCGCCGATCGAGATGACCCCGGGCATGACCTCGCGCACGAAGGGCTGGCGCGGCATGGTGATGCCGACGCTGCCGCCCCAGGCATGGGTGATGTCGATGTTTTTCAGGTCAGGATAGATCTCGGCGATCTGCCGGCGAATATGCTGCGAAATGTCCCGCGGATTGTCCGCCGTGTAGGCTTCGCGCCCGCCGAAGAGCAGACGGCCGTCGCCGAATTTGCGGAAGTAGCGCACGACGAAGCGCGAATCGGCCACCGCCTCGCCGCCCGGCAACACGCTGGGATGCCCGTCGAGCGGGGCCGTGGCGCCGATGAAGGAGCGGATCGGCATGATGTGGCTTGCGGTTACCGGTTCGAGGCCGTCGATATAGGCGTCGCAGGCGATCAGCGCGCGCTCGGCGGTGATCGTCCCCCTTTCGGTTTCGATCGTCACCTTGCCGCCGCCCTGGCGGATCGCCGTTGCCCTGGTCATCTCGAAAACCGCGGCACCGGCATTGGCGGCGACCCGCGCCAACCCCACCAGCAGCTTCAGCGGATGGATATGGCCGGTGCCGACATCGCGCACGCCGCAATGGAACCGCTTCGAGCCAAGCCGCTCCTGGGTTTCCTTCTCGTCCATGAAGCTGATATGCGGATAGTCGTAACGCAGTGCGGCAATCTCGGCGTTTTCGTAATAGGCGCGTTTGTAGCTCGCCTTATGTGCGACGTTGAGCTGGCCGGGCACATAGTCGATCTCGATCTGATGTTCGCGGGCGAAATCGAGGAGATGGCGCTTGGCCGCCTCGGCAAGATTAAACAGCGCCTTCGAGCGTTCGTAGCCGATCGTCTCCTCGAGTTCTTCCGGCCACCAGCGCTGGCCGGTGCCGAGCTGGCCGCCATTTCGCCCGGATGCCCCGTCACCGAAGCGGCAGGCCTCGATCAGGACCACCGAAACGCCCGATTTGGCAAGATGGTAGGCGGCCTGCAGGCCGGTATAGCCGCCGCCGATGATGGCGACGTCCGATGTTATCGAACCGTCGAGAGCGGCATAGGTCGGCCGCTCCCCGACGGTTGCCTGATACCACGATAGCCCGGGCGCGATCGGGCTCTGCCACATCTCCTGCGATGCCATGGATGCTTTCCCTCACACGTTGAGCAGAAGGAATTCCCGCTCCCAGGGGCTGATCACCTGCATGAAGGTCTCGAATTCGCCACGCTTGACGCCGGCATAAAGGCCGATGAACTGCTTGCCGAATATCTCCTCGAAAGCGGGCTCGTCCTCGAGCAGCGCCACGGCTTCGAGCAGGCCGCGCGGCAGGTCGATCGAACCCTCATTGGCCGAATCCTCGGTCGGCGCCGTCGGCTCGATCTCTTTCATGATGCCGAGCAGGCCGGCGGCGAGCGAGGCGGCGAGTGCCAGATAGGGATTGGCGTCCGAGCTCGGCAACCGGTTTTCCACGCGTCGCGCCTGCGGATCGGAAACCGGAACGCGGAAGGCGGTCGTCCGGTTGTCGTAGCCCCAGGCATTGTTGACAGGGCAGGACATATCGGGCTGCAGGCGCCGGTAGGAATTCACGTAGGGCGCCAGCATCGCCATCGCGCTCGGCACGAATTTCTGCATGCCGCCGATGAAATGGAAGAACTCCTTCGAGGCCGATCCGTCCGCATTGGAGAAGATGTTCTGGCCGGTCTCGATATTGACCACCGATTGGTGGATATGCATCGCCGAACCCGGCTGGCCCTGCATCGGCTTGGCCATGAAGGTCGCATAGATGTCGTGTTTCAGCGCCGCCTCGCGGATCGTGCGCTTGAACAGGAACACCTGGTCGGCAAGCTCGATCGGATTGCCGTGGCGCAGGTTGATCTCGAGCTGCGCCGGTCCCTCCTCGTGGATCAGCGTATCGATCTCCAGCCCCTGCTTCTCCGAGAAATGGTAGACATCGTCGATCAGCTCGTCGAATTCGTTGATGCCGGCGATCGAATAACCCTGGCCGCCGAGGATCGAACGGCCGGACCGGCCTTTGGGCGGGTGCAGCGGATAATCGGGATCGTCATTCTTGGCGACGAGGTAGAATTCGATCTCGGGCGCCACGATCGGCTTCCAGCCGCGGTCATGATAGAGGCTCATGATGCGCTTCAGCACGTTGCGCGGCGTATAGGGCACTTCGCCGCCGTCCGAATCGACGATGTCGCAGATCACCTGCGCCGTCGGGTCGGTTTCCCAGGGCACGACGGACAGCGTCGAAAGGTCGGGCATCAGCTTCAGGTCGCTGTCGCGCGGCTCGTAGCGGAAGCTCTCCGTCTCGTCGGGATACTCGCCCGAAATCGTGTGCCGGTAGATCGCCGATGGCAGCGCCAGTGAGGTGTTCGAGGTGAATTTCGAGCTCGGCATCATCTTGCCGCGCGCAACGCCGGCAAGGTCCGGCGTGATGCATTCGATGTCTTCGATGCCCCTGTCCCGCAGCCACCGCGCTGCTTCCTTCCAGTTCGCAACGCCGCGCAGCGATCCGGGGTCCGGGGGAGCTTTCGTCGAGGCGGGTACGTTTCTGGCAGGCTTCAGCGTCGTCTTTTTTGGGGACATGACACACCGGTTTGCGTTGATCGTGGCGCCATCATAACCAGACTTTGCCAATTGGCGAGGGGTGCCAAACGTTGACTTTCGCCCTTTGATGGAAAAGAAGACGCTGTCTTGATCGGGGAAACGGGTTTGCAGCGCAAAAGCGACGTCATCGTCATCGGCGCCGGGGCGGCGGGCATGATGGCAGCCATCCGCGCGGGAAAACGTGGCCGTTCGGTCGTGGTTCTCGATCATGCAAGGGCGCCTGGCGAGAAGATCCGCATATCGGGCGGCGGCCGCTGCAATTTCACCAATATCCATGCCGGCCCGAAGAATTTCCTCTCCGCCAATCCGCATTTCTGCAAGTCGGCGCTCGCCCGTTTCACCCCGGCCGATTTTATCGCCATGGTCGACCGCCACGGCATTGCCTGGCATGAAAAGACGCTGGGCCAGCTTTTCTGCGACGACAGCGCCAAGGACATCATCCGCATGCTGCTGGATGAGATGCGCATGGCCGGCGCAGCGCTGCATCTCGGCGCCGAGATAAGAGGCGTCGAGAGGACGGACGCGGGCTTCCGCGTCTCGACCGGCGAGGGCGCCTATGAAGCATCGTCGCTGATCGTCGCGACCGGCGGCAAGTCGATCCCGAAGATGGGCGCCACCGGCTTTGCCTATCGCCTAGCCGAACAGTTCGGCTTGGCCGTGCTCGAAACCCGACCCGGCCTGGTGCCGCTGACGCTCGATCCCGGCCTGCTCGAGAGCATTGCGCCGCTCGCCGGCATTGCCGCCCCGGCCGAAATCCGCCACGGCAGGACCGCCTTCCGCGAAGCACTGCTGTTCACCCATCGAGGCTTAAGCGGCCCCGCCATCCTGCAGATCTCTTCCTATTGGCGCGAAGGCGACGAGATCGTCGTTGCGATCGAACCGGATATCGACATTGCGGCGCATCTGAAGCGGGCAAAACAGCTCAATGGCCGCCAGTCGCCGCAGACGGCACTCGGCGACATCCTGCCGAAGCGGCTGGCGCAATTTCTCGTCGAGCGCGAAAAGATCTCCGGCAACATGGCCGACCTGCCTGACAAGGCGCTGCTGCGCCTGGCCGCCGGCGCCCAGAGCTTGGCCGTCAAACCGTCCGGCTCGGAAGGTTACCGCACCGCCGAAGTGACGCTCGGCGGCATCGACACGGCAGCGTTGGATTCCCGCAGCATGGAGGCAAAGGCCTTGCCCGGGCTTTATTTCATCGGCGAATGTGTCGACGTCACCGGCTGGCTCGGCGGCTATAATTTCCAATGGGCCTGGGCCTCCGGTTTTGCCGCCGGTGAATGCGCTTAATACATGTCGCTCAAAAGTGCCCAGTGGTTTGGGAGAACGACTTGCATAAGACAAAGACCAAAGCCGATTCAAGACTTCTTAATAGAGGTGCGCCATCCTGTCTCAATTGGCGGTTTGCAAAATCGTTCCTAGATAATGCTTTACCAGCAAGCCGTTTTGTTGGATTGTTGTGTCAGAGAGAAGTGAGGTTTCGCGCATGACCAGAAACACACGACGCGCCCGCGCCATCGCAATTGCCGAGGCAAAGCCGAACGCCCGGATGGTGACCCTGCGTTATCTGATGCTTGCCGCCGGCGCCACTGCCGCCAGCCTCGCGCTGCTGATCTCGCACTTCATCTGATCCCGTCGGTAGACCTGGAAAGAACATTGCGGCATGCTGATCGCCGCGCTGCGGCGTTGCAGCTTACAATCTGCAACTATTTCACCGCCTTGGCTTAACCCGCCATAACCGCTTATCCGAAAATTAATATCTAATCTGACACAATTGCCCGCGATTATTTGGGCATCTCCAAGTTGTTTGGACATGAAATGGCAATGACTGCCGCCTGGTCTCCGGGTTCCCCAATGTAAATTTAAGAACGGCTTGATGTGTACCCGGCTGGCGCCATGTGGCTGCCTGCGGGAGGAGTGGTGTATGAAAGGCCCGGAACGCCATGTTGATTGACAAGATTCTTTCCCGCTTCAGGATCAAGACGAAGGTTTTGATCTTCGTTCTGCCCTTCGTCGTCACCATTTCGGCGGTAGGCCTGACGGGCCTCTACGCTTCCGGACTTCTGCAGGGCCGCATGGAAATATCCAACAGCGTGCTGCAGTCGCTGAGCGGCTTCAAGGATCTCTACGGTTCGATGGACGATTTCCTGCGCGTCACCAGCCCGGAGGCACGCGACAAGCTGACCGCGGAACTGAAGACCCAGCAGGGCGTGCTCGACCGGACGCTGAACCAGGTCGGTGAAGAGGCCGCCGGCCGCGACAGCCTTGCCGAGGCATCGCACCGCACCAAGGACATATCGGGCGTCGTCGACAAGCTCTGGGCCCTGCATGAGCAGGAACAGGCTTTGCATGAGCAGATCGACGCCGCACAGAAGAGCCTGATCAGCACCCGTTTCACGGTCTCCTACCAGGCCGAGGAATTGCAGACCGCGCTCCAGAACGACGAGGGCGCCGCCACCATCACGCTGCGCACCGCCGACCGCCTGCTGAAGGGCGGCGACTTCCTCGGCACCGTCGCCAGCGGCTACAGCAAGCCGCAAACGCCGCAGGACAAGATCGCCTTCATCAACGGACAGATGCCTGCGATCATCAAAGCCCAGCGGCAGATCGCCATTTCGGTTCCGACCAACCAGAAGAACGTCATCGACGCGCTGACCGCAACCATCGACAGCATCAAGGCGATCGCTCAGCTGCCCGCTCCGACCGACGAGGACATCGCCGAACTCGGCCGCCTCGTGTCGCGCTTCCGCCAGACCTCGACCTATACGCAGCTGACGGCAACGCAGAAGATGCGCGAGGCGACCCAGCGTTTCGCCGAGCTCGAGGGCCGCATCGCCCAGACCAACTCCGTCCTTCAGGATACGCGGCGGCTGGAAAACTCCGTCTATGCGCTGCAGATCGTCCTTTCCGATTTCCTCTCCAACTCCAGCAAGGATAATCTCGTACGCCTGCAGCAGCAGGCCGGCACGCTTGGCAAGGATATGCAGGTGCTGACCACCAGCGCCAAGGGCATGGGCTTTGCCGAAGGCATATCGGGCGCGATCCAGCCGGCGCTCGACGCCATTTCCGGCGGCGGCTCGAAGATCGTCGATACGATCAGCGAGCGCGTCACCGCCTATGCCGCCGCCCGCCAGGAGCTCGACCAGATCTGGACGAAGCTGACCGATTTCGCCGAGCTGCAGAAGCAGACGGCCGGCACCGAGCGCACCCAGGCAAACAGCATCTCGGTCATGACCACCGGTCTCGGCATCCTCCTGTCGATCCTCGGCGGCATCGCCCTGGTGCTGACGCTGCAGCGCCCGATCAGCCAGATCACCGCCGCCATGCGCCGCATTGCCGAAGGGGCGCTGGAAACCAGCATCTCGGGCGAGCAGCGTCACGATGAAATCGGCGACATGGCCCGCGCGCTCGGCATCTTCAAGGAAAACGCCATCTCGAAGATCCGCATCGAGGAGCAGAGCGACGAGGAGCGTGCCGCCGCCGAACACGAGCGCCAGCGCAACGACGCCGAAAAGCACGAGATGGATCGTCAGATCGAATTCGCGGTCAATGCACTTGCCGCCGGCCTCGAACGCATGTCGCAGGGCGATATCTCGACGACGATCGAAACGCCGTTCATCGGCCGTCTCGAACAGCTGCGCCAGGATTTCAACGGTTCGATGATGCGCCTGCAGGCGACGATGAGCCAGATCCGCGACAATGTCGAACTGATCCAGGGCAATGGCAACCAGATGGCCCAGTCGGCCGAGGATCTGTCCAAGCGCACCGAGCAGCAGGCTGCCTCGCTCGAAGAGACCGCGGCCGCCGTCGACGAGATCACCGTCACGGTCCGTTCGTCGGCCGAACGCGCCAAGGATGCCGACCAGATCGTCCGCCAGGCCAAGCGCAGCGCCGACGATTCCGCCGTCGTCGTCAGCAATGCGATCGACGCGATGGGCCGCATCGAGGATGCCTCGCGCCAGATCGAGCAGATCATCGGCGTCATCGACGAGATCGCCTTCCAGACCAACCTCCTGGCGCTCAACGCCGGCATCGAAGCGGCGCGCGCCGGTGAAGCCGGCAAGGGCTTCGCGGTGGTGGCGATGGAAGTCCGCGAACTGGCCCAGCGCTCCGCAGCCGCGGCGCAGGAGATCAAGGGGCTGATTAACAAGTCGACCAACGAGGTCAATTCCGGCTCGCAGTTCGTGCAGGAGACCGGCACGGTGCTTGCCAAGATCAGCGCCCAGATCGTCACGATCAGCCAGCATGTCGAGATGATCGCCCGCGCCAGCCACGACCAGTCCAACGCGTTGCAGAGCGTCAACGCGACCGTCAACCAGATGGACCAGATGACGCAGCAGAACGCCGCCATGGTGGAAGAGACGACCGCCGCCAGCCGCGAACTGGCCGACGAGGCGGATTCGCTGCGCCGGCTGATCCAGCAGTTCAAGATCGACGGCGAGGCAGCCGCGCCGGTCTACCGCGCCGCCTGATCGCCGGCCGACTCCGTCTTCATGCGAACGGCCCCGGACTTTCCGGGGCCGTTCCTGTTTATCCCGCAGAAATCGCGCTTCGATCGAAGAGATTGAACGATAGAAGAATAACCTCGAATGCCCGCCAGTCTGTCGATCCGCAATGGTCGGAAAACGTTCGAAAACGAGACCGGTGAATATCTCCGCCAACCCTGATTTACGGAAAATTTTCCTTAACGCTTTTGGCTTAATTTAGCCATGGTTTCTCCTCGGGGGTTTTGATGCTGCGCCTTTTCTCTACGTCGATCGTACGCCAGATCGTTGCGATCACATTGTTCCTGCTGGCGATCAGCACGGCCGCCATCGTCGGCGTGACCTATTATAATTTGAGCAATCATGTCATGGACGGGGCGATCTCCGACGCGAAGGAGGCCGCCCGCGCGATGGCCGTCCTCTACGGCGCGGCCGATCAGGGCGCAAAGATCGAGCTGAAGGACAATCAACTCTCCACTGTAACGGAAGACGCCATTCCGGCCCTTGCCGACCATTCGCTGGTCGACCGCACGGCGCAGTCGATTGCCGGTGTCGCGACCATCTTCCAAAAGCAGGGTAGCGACTACGTCCGCATATCCACGAACGTCAAGAAGGAAAACGGCGATCGTGCCGTCGGCACCAAGCTCGCTGCAGAACACCCCGCCCAGCCGGTTCTCGCCAAGGGTGAGGCCTATTACGGCCCGGCGGTGCTTTTCGGCCGCCAGTTCGTCACCGGCTATTTCCCCATCAAGAATGCATCGAACGCCAATGTCGGCATTCTCTTCATCGGCATTCCGATGGAAGTTTATTACCAGCGTCTGAATGAGCTGCAGATCCTGGTTCTCGGCGTCGGCGCCATCGTCATGCTGATCGTCGGCGTGGTCGCTTTCTACGCGATCCGCCTGTCGGTGAAGCCTTTGCAGGCGTTGACCGCGAGCGTCCATTCGATCTCCGCCGGCGAGCTTGAGGGAACGATCCCCTGCGTCGCCAAGAAGAACGAGTTCGGCGACATCGGCCGGGCCCTGGCGCTCTTCCGCGACAGCGCCCGCGCGCGGCGCGATCTGGAAACCCAGGCTGCCGAACAGCGCGCTCTGAGCGATGCCGAACGCGCCAGGAACGATGCCGACAAGCGCTTGCTCGACGGCCAGATCGACTTTGCCGTCAACCAGCTTGCCGCCGGCCTCGGGCGTCTGTCGCAGGGCGATGTCTCGCAGACGATCGGCACGCCTTTCGTCGGCCGGCTGGAGCAACTGCGCGTCGATTTCAACGCCTCCCTCCAGCGGCTCCAGGATACGCTCTCCGGTATCCGCGACAGCGCCTCGATGATCCAGCGCAACAGCGGCGCCGTCTCCGTCTCTGCCGGCGAGCTTTCGAAGCGCACCGAGGCGCAGGCGGCAAACCTCGAAGAGACCGCGGCCGCGGTGGAAGAAATCACCGTCACGGTTCGTTCTTCCGCCGAACGTGCCCGTGAAGCCAACAATGTCGTGGCTGCGACCAAGAGGACGGCCGACAATTCCGGCGCCGTGGTCAGCGATGCCGTCGCCGCGATGGAGCGCATCGAGCAGGCCTCGCAGCGCATCGAGCAGATCATCGAGGTGATCGACGACATCGCCTTCCAGACCAATCTTCTGGCGCTGAACGCCGGCATCGAGGCGGCGCGCGCCGGCGAGGCGGGCAAGGGTTTTGCCGTCGTCGCCCAGGAGGTCCGCGAACTTGCCCAACGTTCGGCCGATGCGGCGCGCGAGATCAAGTCGCTGATCGAGACATCGAGCCGGGAAGTCACGGCAGGTTCCGAACTGGTCCAGAAGACCGGCAGCGTCCTTGCCTCGATCAGCCAGGAGATCATCGCCATCAGCGGCCATGTCGAGACCATCGCCACTGCGAGCCGGGATCAGTCGGCGGCGCTGCAGGAGGTCAACGGCTCCGTCAACGCCATGGACCAGATGACCCAGAAGAACGCGTCGATGGTGGCCGAGACGACACAGGCAAGCCGCCTGCTCGCCGGCGAGGCCGATACGCTGATGGCGCTGATCGAGCGGTTCCGCATCGTCGCAGACACTGCACCTGCTCATCTCGGGGCAAGAAGGGTCGCCTGAACCGTACGGTCGCAGCTGCCGCAGGATTGCACTGCGGCCTTGCGGGGCTTTCTCAGATAGAGATCGAGCGACGTCAGCCAGCCGCCGAAACGAATGAGGCTGTTGTCTCCGAACTCGGCATAGAATCTGTCCTCGTCTGTCCTGGAGTCGCGTCGTCTACCGGAATGCCGATATCCGATAGTGCCTGCGATGGTCATCATGTCGATCATGGCAATGTCCTTTCCTATGTCAGACATCACCTGATCTAGGCATCGAATTTCTCTTTATAAACGGGGAAAATCCCGCTATGTTTTTCACCAATGAAAAACGCAAGCTGGGATTCCTATCAGCTTTTCCTGCAGGTCGCCCGGCTCGGCGGCTTGACCGGGGCAAGCACCGCAAGCGGGCTGAGTCCGGCAACCGTCGGCCGTCGCATGCTCGATCTCGAACAGGAGATCGGCCGCGCATTGTTTTCGCGCAGCCAGACCGGATACCGTCTGACACACGATGGCCAGGCGCTGCTCGATCACCTTCAGGAGATGGAGGCCGCCGCCCGCAAGGTGGCGGCGTGGCGGCAATCCGGCGAGGGCGGCACGACCGTCAGGGTCGCCGCCGGCACCTGGCTCGCTTGGCTGCTGACCGAGAATTTTACCGCAATCCGCATGCCGGGCGACGCCTTCGCCATTTCGCTGACCATCGGCGAGGCGCGGGCAAGCCTTGCCTATCGCGAGAGCGATATCGGTATTCGCGCCTTCGAGCCCGAGGAGGCCAATCTCGCCGCACGTCAGCTCGGGGAGGTGGCCTATGCCGTCTATATCAGACGCAACACTGCCGAGACCGACGAGCGCTGGATTGCGGTTGCCGAGGAGGAGGCGATATCGGCCTATCTGCGCTGGCCGCACGCCCATGCCGCGACAGGGATCGTCGCCACCGTCAATCGGCCGCGTTCGCTGCCGGATCTGGTGCGCGCCGGCGCCGGCAAGACCGTGCTTCCCTGTTTCGTCGGCGATCTCCATCCTGAATTGCAGCGGCAGGGCGGCGAATTGCCGGAATTGCGCCATCGGCAATGGATCGTCATGAATGCCGAGGACCGCCATCGCCCGGAGATCCGCACGGTCGCCGACCGCATGACCAAGCTCATCAGAAGTTATGCCGATCTCTTCGCCGGAAAACGGCCGAGCCGAGGTTAGACATGTCGCGCCAAAGTGTGCAGCGGTTTTGCGATAACGACATGTGTAAAAACAAAGACTTAAAGCGTGGCAAGCGCATCTGAACGATCGCGACGCGCTCGAGCGAAAAGCTACGGCATCAACCGGCGCACCAGCGCCACCTGGCTGTTCACCCCGAGCTTGGAATAGATGCTCTTGAGATGCGAGCGGGCCGTCTCATAGCTGACATCATGCGTCGTGGCGGCTTCACGCAGTGAAAGCCCGTCGGCAATCGCGGAGGCGATCCGCATCTCGGCCGCCGTCAACTGGTTGCTGCGCGCTAGCGCCTCGTTGATATCGCTCCTCAGCGCCATGCCTGTGCGCTCGATGATCAGTGCGATCGTCGGACCTTCCAGGAAGGCGGTGATGAAATCCGATTGCAGCCTGACGAGCGTACATCTGACGCTGCCGGCTTTCGTCTTGACGAGCGTCGTCGATGGTGGCGGGCTTACGGCTGAATGATGATGACGGCTCAGCATATCGAGCCGGGCGCCCAGCGCCGGATCATGGATGACGAGGTGTCCGGATGGGCCGGTGCCGATGCAGTTGCCCTCGGCGAGCATCCGCTCCGCCACCCTGTTGAGCGAACGGATCTGCTGGTTCTCGCCGAGATAGACGACGCCGGCGCCGATCGCATCGAAGAGCGCCAGCCCGTTTTCATCATTCTCGGGATCGCGGCGATCGCGTCGTATGAAATCGAAGGCGCGTCTGAGATGCGGGGCGAGATCGCTCAGCAGGTCGGCATTCACCCGGTTGTTGTCGGGATCGGCCGAAGAGGTCAGCGTCGACAAATTGAAGGAGCGACCATTCTCCCGCATGATGGTGACGCCGACACTGCTTTCGCAGCCGATGCTGCGGACGAAGTCATTGTAGAATTCGGTCTTGATGAGATCGCTTCTCGGCAGCATCTGCTCGGCGATGACGCCGAGGCCGACCGGCCGGACAGCGGCCTTGGGCATCCACGGATTGATCCTCGCATAATAGTGGTTATAGGCTTCGGCTTCCGTATCCTGAATGCCTGAAGCAAGCGACAGGCCGCCGGTGCGGGCGATGGCATCGTGGAAGAACAGCGTGGATTTCGCATCCGGCATCGTCCCGTTCAAAGCGTCGAGAAACGTCTGCCACGTCGTCTCGCCGAACAGGGCGGCGTAGATCAGATCGGTCAAGGCTTCGAGTTTGGGGTGCGGCGCGCCGGGCATGGGCAATTCCGTTCGAAGATGCGCCATTATGGCCCGACCAGGCGGCGGTGACAATTGCATCAAATTGTAAAGGGCGTGCAGGCGCATCGCGCCACCCGGCGCCCAAGCCCCAAATCGGGACGGGTTTTCGAAAGGAATGAGCGCCCGCGCGTCTCTCCGATGCGCAGGCGCTCCGATTGGGAAATGCGGGCCGACACGGCAGCCCGCCGCTGGTCGTCTTCGTCAATGCCGGTTGGTGACGACGACCGGAATCAGCAGGTCGCCCCAGTTGCCGTCGCCGCCGTGATGACGGGCCGAGCGCACCAGTTCGACCGAGACGCCGGCCTCGACGGCTTTCATGACCGATTGGTTCAGCCGATGCAGGTCGTTGGCGAGCATGCGGATCGTCGTCTGCTGATCCTCGCTCATGCTGGTCGTCTGCTCTTCGGCCCGTTCCCGGACGCGTGTGATGGATGCCATGATATTCTCCTCCTCTTCGGGTTATTCCGCAGCCGGCTTAAACTGCGCATGTTCAGTTGAATCGTGCATCGCGGTTGTCGAAGACCGACCGCCGGTGATGGCGAGCGACACGGCGTCGAAATAGCCGGTGCCGACCTCGCGCTGATGTTTGGTGGCGGTATAGCCGTTGACCTCGGCGGCGAATTCCGCCTGTTGCAGTTCGGAATAGGCCGACATCTGCCGCTGCCGGTAGCCGCGCGCCAGTTCGTACATGCCGAAGTTCAGCTGGTGGAAGCCGGCGAGCGTGATGAACTGGAACTTGTAGCCCATTGCGCCGAGTTCGCGCTGGAACCGTGCGATCGTCGCCTCGTCGAGGTTCTTCTTCCAGTTGAAGGAGGGCGAGCAATTATAGGCGAGCAGCTTGCCGGGGTAGACCTTGTGCACGCCTTCGGCAAAGCGCCGCGCCTGCTCGAGGTCCGGCTTCGAGGTTTCGCACCAGATGAGATCGCAATGCGGCGCATAGGCGACGGCGCGCGCGATGCAGGGCTCGATGCCGTTTCTGACCTGATAGAAACCTTCCACCGTGCGGCCGGCATCATAGTCGACGAAGGGCTGGTCGCGCTCGTCGATGTCTGAGGTCAGCAGCTTTGCCGCCTCCGCGTCGGTGCGAGCGATGACCAGCGTCGCAACGCCCATGACGTCGGCGGCAAGCCGAGCGGCATCGAGATTGCGGATATGAGCGGCCGTCGGGATCAGCACCTTGCCGCCGAGATGGCCGCATTTCTTCTCCGAAGCGAGCTGGTCCTCGAAGTGAACGCCGGCGGCACCCGCCTCGATATAGGCCTTCATGATTTCGAAGGCGTTGAGCGGTCCGCCGAAGCCTGCTTCCGCATCGGCAACGATCGGCGCGAACCAGGTCTCGACGGAAAGCCCCTGGCCTTCCGCGGTCTCGATCTGATCGGCGCGCTGCAGCGTGCGGTTGATGCGCTTGGCCAGTTCCGGACCGGCATTGGCCGGATAGAGGGACTGGTCGGGATACATCGCCGATGCCGTATTGGCGTCGGCCGCCACCTGCCAGCCGGAGAGATAGATCGCCTTCAGCCCGGCGCGCACCATCTGCATGGCCTGATTGCCGGAAAGTGCGCCGAGCGCATTGACGAAATCCTCCTGGTGAATGAGCCGCCACAACCGGTCCGCCCCCATTTCGGCCAGCGTATGGCGCAGCGCCACCGAGCCCCTGAGCCGCTGCACGTCGTCGGCCGAGTAGGGTCTCTCAATGCCGTCGAAACGATTAGCTGATGCGTTTGGGACAAGTTTGTAAAAATCGGTCATGCTGCTCTCCTCACTAAAAGCCGATAAAGGGTGGTCATGACAAGATTGACAATATCAGCCGTCATGACCAGTAAAACCTTTGATTTCCTGCTCGGAAAGAGGTTAAGATGACGAGGATTGACAGATTGGCGCTGTGAATTTGTAAAATTTTGTAAATACAGCGCTTGGAGCTTGTCAAAGGGTGTGACATGGCGGAACGGAAGATATTCGCAGGCCCGAAAGTCAGGCGCATCCGCAATGCGCTGGCGCTGACGCAGACCGCCATGGCCGAGGCGCTGGAAATATCGCCGTCCTACCTGAACCTGATCGAGCGCAACCAGCGGCCGTTGACGGTGCAACTCCTTCTCAAGCTTGCAAGCGTCTACAGGGTCGATCTGGAGGAATTGCGGGGGCAGACCGGCGGCAGTCTCGACCAGCTCAAGGAGATTTTTGCCGATCCGCTGCTGTCGGGCGAGCTGCCGGGTGATCAGGAATTGGTGGAGGTGGCCGAGGCAGCACCCAATGCCGCGAGCGGCATGATCAAGCTCTACCGCGCCTATCGCGAGCAGGCGGCAAGGCTATCCGATCTGACGGCGCTGATGGCCGCCGAGGGGCATGCGCCGGTCGCCACCGGCCGGTTGCCGCTAGACGAGGTGCGCGAGACGCTGGAGCGCAGGTCCGGCTATTTCGGACGGATCGAGACGGCGGCAGAAGCCTTTGCCGCAACGCTCCCCGGTGGCCTCGATCTTGCCGCCGGGCTGAAGGATTGGTTGCGTTCCGAGCGCGGCATCGCGGTGCGCGTCCTGCCCGTCCACGTCATGCCCGATCTGCGCCGCCGTTTCGATCGCCATTCGATGCGGCTTTTCATCTCCGAGCGGCTGTCGCCGGCTGACCGGGCGCATGAGATATCAATCGAGGCGGCAACTCTGGCACTGCTGCCGGCAATCGATGCCGAGCTCGGCGATATCCCGCTCTCCTCCGCCGAGGCGCGCCGCATCGCCCGCTTCGAGCTTGCCCGCATCGCAGCCTTAGCGCTGGCAATGCCCTACGAGGCTTTCCTTTCGGCGGCGAAGGCGACGCGTTACGATATCGATATTCTGCGCGCGCGCTTCGGCGTCTCCTTCGGTCATGCCGCCGCGCGCCTTGCCATGCTGCAGCGCCCCGGGGCGGCGGCCATTCCCTTCTTCCTGATCGAGATCGATGCCGCAGGCCACCGGCTGCGCCGGGCGGGCGCCCAGGGCTTTCCGCAGGCCCGGTTCGGCGGCGGCTGTCCGAAGCTCAATATCCACGCCGCCTTCCTGCAGCCGGGCCAGATCCTCGCCGAAACCGTGGTCATGCCGGATGGCGCATCCTTCTTGACGGTCGCCCGCACCCTGGAGGGACCGAGTGTCGAATTCGGCGAAAGGCTAAGGCGCACCGCGATCCTGATCGGCTGCGACGCTGCCCTTGGCGGAGGTGTGGTCTACGGGCAGGCGATGGCGCTCGATCCGGTCGAAATCGGTCCGGCCTGTCGCCTTTGCGAGCGACGCGGCTGCCTTTCCCGGGCTGAGCCGCCGGTGACCAGACCGCTCGGGCTCGACGAGATGGTGGCAGGGCTCAGCGCCTTCGACTTCCAGTGACGTGAAATCGTTGAGGGCGCTGGATTTTGCGCTTGTGGGCTGTGAAATTCCTTCTTAGTCTGCGTGGAAAACCAGAGGGAAAAGATGTCCGGGGGTGCGGAATCTTTGAACAAACAGGAGAAGTTATGAGGTCAACCATCCTATGCGTGACGGCCGCCGCCGTTACCGCACTCCTTGCTGCCGCTCCGGCCTTTTCGCAGGAGCGCGTGGTCAACGTCTACAACTGGTCGGATTATATCGACAGTTCCATCCTCGAGGATTTCACCAAGGAAACCGGCATCAAGGTCGTCTACGACACTTTCGATTCTAACGAGACGCTGGAAACCAAGCTCTTGGCTGGTGGTTCGGGTTATGACGTCGTCGTCCCCACCGTATCCTTCATGCAGCGCCAGATCGCCGCCGGCGTTTACCAGAAGCTCGACAAGTCGAAGCTGCCGAACCTGGTCAACATGTGGGACGTCATCATGAAGGGCGTGGCGTCCTTCGACCCCGGCAATGAATACAGCGTCGACTACATGTGGGGTACGACGGGCATCGGCTATAATGTCGACAAGGTCAAAGCCGCCCTCGGCACCGACGAGAAGCCCAATTGGGACGCGTTGTTCGATCCGGCGAAAGCGGCCAAACTCAAGGATTGCGGCATCTATATGCTGGATTCCCCGACCGATGTGGTGCCTTCGGCGCTCGCCTATCTCGGGCTCAATCCCAACAGCACCGATCCCGCCGATCTCAAGAAGGCGCAGGAGGTTCTCACGGCCGTCCGCCCGTTCGTCCGCAAGTTCCATTCTTCCGAATATATCAGCGCGCTGGCGAACGGCGATATCTGCATTGCGCTCGGTTATTCCGGCGATATGTTCCAGGCCCGCGACCGTGCTAAGGAAGCCAATGCCGGCGTGAAGGTCGACTATTCGGTCCCGTCGCAAGGCGCCCAGATCTTCTTCGACGTCTTCGGCATTCCGAAGGATGCGCCGCATGTCGCCGAAGCCCATGAATTCATCAACTACATGATGAAGCCGGAAGTGATCGCCAAGGCCTCGAACTTCGTCTTCTACGCCAATGGCAACAAGGCGTCGCAGCAGTTCCTCGACAAGGAGGTCCTCGACGATACGGCGATCTACCCGACGCCGGAGGTAATGGCGAAACTCTTCACCGTTCCGCCGCTCGATCCGAAGACGCAGCGGATCGTGACGCGGCTATGGACCACCGTGGTCACCGGCCAATGATAGAATAACGGCCCGGACGGAAACGTCCGGGCCTTTTTTTGACGATCCCGGCCGGGTGAAACCGGGAGCAAAAGCCAAGAATAAAAGCAAAGAATGCATTTTCGGGGAACAATATGAAGTCTCTAGGCAATATTCGCCGCTCGTTCGCACCTTGGACCGATCCGTCCGCCAAGCCCTTCATATCCATCAAGAACGTCACCAAGCGTTTCGGTGATTTCACCGCCGTCGATAACCTGTCGCTCGATATTTATCACCGCGAGTTCTTCGCGCTGCTCGGCGCTTCCGGCTGCGGCAAGTCGACGCTTCTGCGCATGCTCGCCGGCTTCGAGCAGCCGACCTCGGGCGAAATCGTCCTCGATGGCACCGATATGGCCGGTACGCCGCCCTATCGGCGCCCCGTCAATATGATGTTCCAGTCCTATGCGCTTTTCCCGCACATGACGGTCGAGAAGAACATCGCCTTCGGCCTGAAACAGGATGGCATGGCGAAGGACGAGATGACTGACCGCGTCTTGCAGATGTTGAAGCTCGTCAAGCTGGAGCAGTTTGCCTCCCGCAAACCGAACCAGCTTTCCGGTGGCCAGCGCCAGCGCGTGGCGCTGGCCCGCTCGCTCGCCAAGCGTCCCAAGGTGCTGCTGCTCGACGAACCGCTCGGCGCGCTCGACAAGAAGCTGCGCGAGGAAACCCAGTTCGAGCTGATGGACCTGCAGCAGAATCTTGGACTTACCTTCGTCGTCGTCACCCACGACCAGGAAGAGGCGATGACCATGGCAGACCGTATCGCCGTCATGAGCCACGGCAAGGTGGTGCAGGTGGCGACGCCGGCCGAGATCTACGAAGCGCCGAATTGCCGTTTCGTCGCGGATTTCATCGGCGACGTGAACATTTTCGACGGCAAGGTCGCCTCATCGGGCAACGGCACCGTCGAGATATCAGTCGACAGCGGCTTCAGCGTGCGTGTCGCCGCTTCCGAAACACCTTCTGCAGGCAGCGCCGTCGGCTTCGCCATCCGGCCGGAGAAGATGCGGGTCGGGCGCACGGCTCCCGCCAACGCGTCCGTCAACGCCGCCAAAGGCGAACTCTGGGATATCGCCTATCTCGGCGACATGACCGTCTTCCATGTGAAATTGCAGAGCGGCAATATCGTCAAGGCCTCGTCCCTCAATGCGCAGCGCTCCGTCGACGACCCCTTCACCTACGATCAGGAAGTCTGGGTCTCCTTCGACGAGAATGCCGGCGTCCTGCTGAAGGATTGACGTCATGGGCAAGCTCACCTCCGGCCTCTACAATCGCCTCGTCATCGTCATCCCTTACGCCTGGCTGCTGCTCTTCTTCCTGGCGCCCTTCTTCATCGTCTTCCGCATTTCGATGTCGACGACGGCGATCGCCATGCCGCCCTATGAGCCTGTCTTCTCCTTCGCCGACGGCTGGGCCGGCCTCTTAAGTAAGATCGGCGAATTCTCCTTCGACAATTACACCTACCTGACCGACGACCCGCTCTATTTCAACGCCTATGTGTCGAGTGTGGTGATCGCCGCGATCTCCACCCTCCTGACGCTGCTGATCGCCTATCCGATCGCCTACGGCATGGCGCAGGCGCCACGTGGCCTGCGGCCGACGCTGGTCATGCTTGTCATCCTGCCCTTCTGGACGAGCTTCCTGATCCGCGTCTACGCCTGGATCGCCATCCTCAAGCCGGAGGGCCTGTTCAACCAGCTGCTGCTGTCGCTGCACCTGATCGATGCGCCGCTGATCATCCTCAACACCAATACCGCCGTCTATATCGGCATCGTCTATTCGTATCTCCCCTTCATGGTACTGCCGCTTTATTCGGCGCTCGAGAAGATGGACGGCACGCTGATCGAGGCAGCGCAGGATCTCGGCTGCCCGCCGATCACCGCCTTCTGGCGCGTCACCTTCCCGCTGTCGATCCCCGGCGTGGTGGCCGGCTGCATGCTGGTCTTCATCCCCGCCGTCGGCGAATTCGTCATCCCCGATCTGCTCGGCGGGTCGCAGACGCTGATGATCGGCAAGACGCTGTGGAACGAGTTCAATTCCAATCGCGACTGGCCGGTCTCCTCGGCGGTGGCGACCATCCTGTTGCTGATCCTGGTCATCCCGATCGTCTTCTTCCAGAATGTCCAGGCCAAAGCCGAAGAGCGGGGGAAATAAACCATGCTGAAATGGACCCGTTTCAATATCGTCTCCGTCACGCTCGGCTTCGCCTTCCTCTATCTGCCGATCGTGCTTCTCGTCATTTTCTCCTTCAACGAATCCAAACTCGTAACCGTCTGGGGCGGCTTCTCGACGAAATGGTATGTCTCGTTGATGAGCAATCAGGCCTTGCTCGACGCTGCCTGGGTGACGCTGCGCGTCGGACTGCTGTCGGCAACATTTGCAACCATCCTCGGCACGATGGCGGCGCTGACATTGGTGCGTTACACCCGCTTTCGCGGCCGCATGCTGTTTTCGGGCATGGTCTATGCACCGCTCGTCATGCCGGAGGTCATCACCGGCCTGTCATTGCTGCTGCTCTTTGTGGCGATCGGTCTCGACCGTGGCTTCTGGACGATCACGCTCGCGCATACGACGCTGACCATGTGCTTTGTCGCCGTCGTCGTCCAGTCGCGCCTGCTGAGTTTCGATCATTCGATCGAGGAAGCGGCGCAGGATCTCGGCGCGCCGCCGGTGCGCACTTTCTTCGAGATCACCCTGCCGATCATCGCGCCAGCCGTGCTCTCCGGCTGGATCCTTGCCTTCACCCTCTCACTCGACGATCTGGTGATTGCGAGCTTCACCTCGGGGCCGGGCGCCACCACGCTGCCGATGAGGATTTACAGCCAGGTCCGCCTCGGTGTGACGCCCGAGATCAATGCGGTGTGCACGATCCTGATCGGCGTCGTCGCCTTCGGCGTCATCTGCGCCTCGATCATCACCAAGCGCCGCGAAACACAGCGCCAGAGGGATGAGCGTGCCGCTGCGGCCGGCGCGTGAGCTGAAATTGCATGAAACAAAAGATGAAGCGCTTCCGTTTTTCGACGAAAACGGAAATGCTCTATTGCGCGTGCGGCGTATTGCCGAAAAGCGGCACTGGCGAGATCACCGGGTTGGGCCATGAACCGCCGACGAAGAACGGCAGAAGCGGCAGCTCTGCCGCCTTGGCCGGATCGGTTGCCTCCAGCGATCCGGAAAGCGCCAGCCCGTTCGACTGGTAGGTAATGACGCCGGAAAGCGTCAGCGTCTCCGTGGCGCCGGCAATATGGGCGTCGTGCATCTCGGCGGTGCCGTTGGCGAAATCGGCCTGCAGGTTCAGCTGGTTGAAGGTGAAGGCGCCGCCTGCCGCCGCGCTCAGCGGAAAGAACGGCTTTTCGGCTGCCTGCGTGCGGAGCGCTGCGGCATCGATGCCGGGGATCGTGCCTTGCTTCGTCCAGAAGCGCAGCTTGCCGGTGACGTCGGCAAGGCCGGTCGTCCATATCGCCTTCGGCGACCGGAGGTCGAGATCGAGCGATCCTGTCGCCAGCGGCAGCGGACCTTTCAGCTGCAGGCGCTCGGCAAGAGCTGCGAAGTCGGCATCGCGGATCGATAGCTGCAACTTGCCGCCACCGTCGAAGTCACGCTGCGTCGCTTCCAGATGCGCGGTCATCTCGCCGCCTTCGAACTGGCTGTCGCCAATATCGAATTTCGCCTCGCCGCCGGCCACGATCATGCTGGCGCCGACATCGGAAAGCTCGAAGAGACCCATTTGCGCGCGCCGTGCCGAAAGCCTGACGTCGACATCGAGCATCTGCAGCGGCCCAGTGATGCCGGCGGAGATTTCTTCTGCCTCTCCGGCTGCGAGCCTGAGCGCGAAGGCATCGAGGAAGGGCTTGAGGTTCATCTGGTCGAAAGCGAGCGTGCCGCCGATCTTCGGCCGTTTGCCGGGCTGGGTAAAGAGATCCATCACCCCGGTGGCGCTCGCTTCGTTCAGGGAGAGGCTGAGATTGTTGAAGCGCAGCCCGCTGCCCGACGACATGATGTCGGATTCCAGCGAGGCGCTCTTCAGCGTCCCGATGCCCGGGACAGATTCGCCCGACCATGCCAGAAGGGCCGGCACATCGGGGATGCTGGCGGTGACATTGCCGGAAAGGGCCGAAAGGTTGGCGATGCTGGCAACGCCCTGGAAATGCGCCGTCAGCAGGTTTGACGTGAGCGACGTCCGTGCCTCGGCATTCCGGCCGGCAAAGGCGAGCAGCGGCTGGCGCGAGGCGAAATCGATCTTCAGGTCCTGGCCGTTGATGCGGGCGATGATGACCGCCGAGATCGCGCCGGACAGTCTCGGCCAAGCGATATCTGCGGTGACGCTGTCGAAATGAAAGGCCTTGGCGCTCTTGATGTCGGTGACCACAAGCGTGCCATCCTCGACGGTCAACGCGCCGATCTCGGCATCGAGATCGGGATCGAGCACCTCCGCTCCGTTTTCGTAGCGCACGCCGCTGATCGCGCGTGCGAGCAGGCCGGCATAACTCCAGTCGATCAGCCCCTTCTCGTCGCGCGTCAGCGCCAGGCTGGGGCGCAGCAGGTGGAATTCGTGGAAACTCGTCCGCCCGCGGAGCGCGTCGATGAGGCTGAAATCGGCCGACAGGCTTTCAATGCTGCCGAGCAGCTTGTCGCCGCTTTCGCGCGGCTGGCGGATGGTGACCTGGTTCAGCGTGATGCGCGGCGTCGGCCAGAATTCGAGAACCGGACTGCCCTTGATCTCGGCATGGTAGCCCGTCCATTTCGACAGCGCGTCCTCGATGCCGGAGCGCACGAAGCCGGTGGAAATGAGATAGGGGGCGGCGACCCGCAGCGCCACGAAAAGCGCCAGCGCAATCAGCAGGAATACCGTCGATACACGGGCGAAGGCCGGAAGCCAGCGCGAAACGGGTCCGATCTTCCTGCGCCACCTGCGATGTCTTGACGTGCTCATGATCTCCGCCGGCAATGCAGCCGGTCATCCCGTTATGCGCTGGTTTCGGCCGATATAGGAAATATCGGGCATATGCAAATCCCATGCAATGCCGCGCGTCTTTTCAAGAGGCGCAAAAGACGATGCGATAGGCGACGGATCGCGTCGGTTCCGCACTTTATAATGCAATGCAGCATGATATAAAGACGGCATTGGGGAGGAGGATTGAATGCAGGATAACAGACCACTTTGGGTACCTTCGGACGCCGCCGTTGCCAGAAGCCCGATCCATGCCTTCATGGAGCGCTGCAATACCGATTTCGGGCTTTCTCTTTCGGGCTTTGAGGATCTGCATGCATGGTCGGTGGCCGAGCGGGAGAATTTCTGGTCGACCGTCTGGGATTTCTGCGGCGTGAAGGGAGAACGCGGCGCAGAGGTGCTTGCCAATGGCGATCGCATGCTGGAGGCCCGCTTCTTTCCCGATGCGACGCTGAACTTCGCCGAAAATCTGTTGTCGTGCCGCGGTGAAGGCGAGGCCATCATCTTCCGCGGCGAGGACAAGGCTGAGGATCGCTGGTCGTGGGACCGGCTGCGCGCGCTGGTCTCGAAGCTGCAGCAGGCCTTCGCGGCCCGCGGCATCGGCAAGGGCGACCGCATCGCCGCGATGATGCCGAACATGCCCGAGACCGTCGCCGCCATGCTCGCTGCCGCCTCGATCGGCGCCATATGGTCGTCCTGCTCTCCCGATTTCGGCGAGCAGGGCGTGCTCGACCGCTTCGGCCAGATCGGCCCCAAGCTCTTCATCGCCTGCGATGCCTATTGGTATTCCGGCAAGCTGCAGGATGTCGGCGCCAAGGTCGCCACGGTTGCCAAAAGCCTGGATGTCCCGACGGTCATCGTCCACTACGCCGGCGATGCGGAGGCGGTGGCGGGCAAGACGCCGGGGGCTTCGACGCTCGAGGCCTTTGTCGCGCCCTATGAGGCAAGGGAGGTCGAGTTTACGCCGCTTGCCTTCGCGCATCCGCTCTACATCCTGTTTTCTTCAGGCACGACAGGCGTGCCGAAATGCATCGTGCATTCGGCCGGCGGCACGCTGCTGCAGCACCTCAAGGAGCAGCGGCTGCATTGCGGCCTGGAGGCGGGGGAGAAGCTGTTCTACTTCACCACCTGCGGCTGGATGATGTGGAACTGGCTGGTCAGCGGCCTTGCCAGCGGCGCAACGCTCTGCCTGTTCGACGGCTCGCCCTTCGCGCCCGATGGCAACGTGCTGTTCGACTATGCCGAGGCCGAAAAATTCGCGATCTTCGGCACCTCGGCGAAATATATCGATGCGGTGCGCAAGGGCGGGCTGACGCCGCGCGCAAACCACGATCTCTCCAGCCTGCGGCTGATGACCTCCACCGGCTCGCCGCTCTCGCCTGAGGGGTTCACCTTCGTCTATGAGGGCATCAAGGCGGATGTCCAGCTCGCCTCGATTTCTGGCGGCACCGACATCGTCTCCTGCTTCGTGCTCGGCAATCCGCTGCAGCCGGTCTGGCGCGGCGAGATCCAGGGGGCCGGCCTCGGTCTTGCAGTCGATGTCTGGAACGATGACGGCAAGCCGGTGCGCGGGGAGAAGGGTGAACTCGTCTGCACCAAGGCCTTCCCTTCGATGCCGGTGATGTTCTGGAACGATCCCGATGGCGCCAAGTATCGCGCCGCCTATTTTGACCGGTTCGACAATGTCTGGTGCCACGGCGATTTCGCCGAATGGACGGAGCATGGCGGCCTGATCATCCACGGCCGTTCGGATGCGACGCTCAATCCCGGCGGCGTGCGCATCGGCACGGCCGAGATCTACAATCAGGTGGAGCAGATGGAGGAGGTGGCCGAGGCGCTGTGCATCGGCCAGGAGTGGGATGACGACGTGCGCGTCATCCTCTTCGTGCGCCTTGCTTCCGGTGTGACGTTGACCGAGGATCTCGTCAAGGCGATCAAGACGCGGGTCCGCACCGGCGCCTCGCCGCGGCATGTGCCGGCAAAGATCATCGCGGTTGCCGATATTCCCCGCACCAAATCCGGCAAGATCGTCGAACTTGCGGTGCGCGAGGTCGTGCACAACAGGCCGGTCAAAAACCAGGAAGCGCTCGCCAATCCCGAGGCGCTGCGGCTCTTCGCCGGTTTGAGCGAACTGAAGGATTGATGGCGATCGCAAGCTACAAGCTTTCACCCTCCATCAATCGCCTGTCATGGAAACCTTTCGTTAAGAAAGGTTTGTCAAATGTAAAGCTAACTTAGGGGTCGCACATGAACGAGGCGGCCTGAAGCCCCAGGGCTTACAACAACATGACGTTGATCGACTGAGCTCTTGTTGAACAGCACCAATTTTCGAGGCAGCCTCCGGGCTGCCTTTTCTTTATGGTGATCGCTTTCCTTTTGCGCTGATCAGCCGGCCAGCACCCGCTGCGACGGGAAGGTGATCTCGACGAGGGTGCCCTCGTTCGGCGCCGAATTGATCGAGAACACCGCCCGGTTGGCATCGACCATCGCCTTGGTCAGCGGCAGACCGAGCCCGGTGCCGTCGCCGCGGTGACGCGACTGGGTCGAGGAGACCTGCCGGAACGGCTTCATCGCCTGGTCGAGTTCACTGCGCGTCATGCCGATGCCGGTATCGCGGACCCTCAAGACAACGCTGCCATTGGCCTCGTAGGAGGTGGAAACGACGATCTGCCCGCCCGACGGGGTGAAGCGGATGGCGTTCGACAGGATGTTGAGTGCGATCTGCTTGATCGAGCGCAGATCCGCCACGACTTCGGGCACCGCATGCGACAGCGCCGTGCGGATGATGACGCGCTGGCCGTTCGCCTGCGGCTGCACCAGTGCCACAGCTTCGGAAACCGCCTCGTTGAGGCCGACAGCGGCAAAATCGAGGTCCATCTCGCCCGCCTCGATCTTCGAAATGTCGAGCAGATCGTTGACGATATCGAGGACGTGCCGGCCGGAGCGGCCGATGTCGTTGGCATATTCGATATAACGGGGATGGCCGATCGGCCCGAAGCGCTCGCCCGCCATCATGTCGGAAAAGCCGATAATCGCATTGAGCGGCGTGCGGATCTCGTGGCTGACGCGGGCGAGGAAATCGGTCTTGTGGGCGTTGGCGGTTTCGGCCGCACCCTTGGCGTTGCGCAACTCGTCTTCGGTGCGCTTCCACTGGGTGATATCGCGGATGACGGCGCAGTAGCCATTGGAGGAGGTGAGCTGGCCCATGGTCATGAACAGCGGCACGAAGCCGCCGGCCGCCTCGCGGCCGATCACTTCGCGTCCGTCGTTCAGCACGCTGGCCACACCATGGCCGGAGAGGCCGTTCAGATAGTCGAGGACCGCCTTCTGGCTCTCATGGGCAAACAGCATGACGAAGGGTTTGCCGCGCGTCTCCTGCTCGTCGTAATTGAAAAGCGCGCTCGCCGACCGGTTCATCGAGCGGATGTCGCCCTCCGTGCCGATGACGACGACGCCGTCGGTCGCCGTTTCCAGGATCGAGCGCAATTCCTCCACTTCGACCTGAAGCTTGGCGACCTTCTCGACCATCCGCTCGGGACGGGCTTCGAAACGGCCCTCGGAGCGGCCCTCGGAACGGCTTGCTTCACTGCGGCTGTCATCCTTGCCTTCGACCGGCATCAGCGCCAGCATCAACGCGTTGGCGTCTTCCCAGCGCACCGATTGCAGCCGGGCGGTCACCGGCGCCAGCGTGTCATCGGCCTTGACGAGCATCATGGTGCTGGAGCCGGCCGCCTTCTCCTCGAGTTCGCGGCGCTGCAGCAGGGCCTCGATGCCGCCCACCTCGCGCAATGCGTCGAGCGAAGCATAGCCCGTCAGTCGCATGAATTCCGGATTGGCATGGATCAGCGCATCGCCGATATGGATGAGCACGGCGACAGGCAGTTGGTCGACCGTTCCCACCGAAAGCCCGTCGGTCATCTTGACGCGCGGCGGGATGAAGCTTGTGAGAACCTCGATCTGGCTGACCGTCTCCTCAAGTCCTTCCGTCGCCTCGTCTTCGGCGATAACAGCCGGCTCCTCGGCGACGACCTCGTCTTCGCGCTCGGCCTCGACGGCATTCTCGAAGATCGCCTCTTGCGGCGCGATGTCCTCGGGCGAGGCGATGTCAGCCTTGTCGCCGGGAGTTTCGGCCTCGGACTCGTCATGTCCAGAGGCCCCTTCGAAGCTCGCCATTTCCGCGACGGCGGATTCCACCGCCGCCGTCACGGTAGGTGCCGCCGACGCCGGGGCTGCGGGTTCCATCGGCGCTGGAGCGGCGGGCTCTTCCTTGCGCGTGCCGAAGGCTTCCAGGCGCTTGGCAATCTCACGGAAATTCGCCTGTTCGGCGGCCGTCAGCCCGGCGCTGGTATTGTGGAGCTGAACGATCTTATCGGAGAAACGGCGATTGGGCGTCTCGGCAATGCGAAGCGCCGGCGGCTCGTCCGAAAGATCCGCTGCCGGCCCGGCGGCAGGTCCTTCGTCGGCGCCCGTCGCCTGTTCTTCTGCTGTATTCTCCGGCGCTGACGTCACGGCGATCGCCTCTTCGGCCGTGATCTTTTCCGATCCCGTCTCTTCGGTCTCCGGGGTCTCTGGCTCGGCTGCCGCAAACGCCTGGACGTCGATCTCTTCCGACACGATGGTTTCGGCCGGGACCTCCTCGGACGCGGCTTCCGCTTCATCGGCCACGTCGGCAACCGGCTCGAGGCTTGCTGCATCATGGCCGATACCATCGGGGCCAAGCGTCAGGCCGAGCGCCAGCGGATCTTCCTGCGCATCCGAAAGCCGGACGACGCCGAAGCCGCGAAAGCCGTCGAAGTCGCGGTTGCGGGTATAGGTCGGCAGTGCTGCCAGATCGACCGGAACGACGAGGCTGGTGCCTTCGACCGGCCAGAGGATCGTCTTGCCCGACCATGTGTCGCGGCGGGCGAGCGCCTCGGAAAGCTTGCCGTCCGGATCGAGATTGAAAAGGGCGGCGACATCGCCGAAGGCCGAACCGATGATGTGGGATGCATGTGGACCGACGGCCTCGGCAAATTCGTGGCTGACCTCGGTGAAGCAGCCATCGGCGTCGATCTTCCAGACGAAGCGCGTGGCGCGGCTGTTCGGCCTGAAGACGAAGCCGGGCTCAGCCGCAAGCTCAGGGGCAGGGGCAGCGTCGGGGACCACAGGCATTGCGATGGCGAACTCTTCATGAACCGCTTCCGGCGCATCTTCGATAGGCGTTTCGCGGGTTTCGGCAGACGGCTCCGCCACGGCCGTTTCCACCGTCTCGGTGAGGGAGGCAAGGTCGTCCTCGATGGTCGCGGCAGGCTTATCGGCCCCATCCGCGCTGCTGTCGATCACACTGCCGTCACTCTCCACCTCGTCATGTCCGGCGAGACCTGCCTCCTCGACTGCCTCGTCTTCGGATGCGGCTGCCGTCTCGGCCGGCTGTTCGTTTTCGCCGGTGATGTCCTCGAGCGTCTCCTCGACCTCTTCGATCCCCGAGACCGCATCAATAATCTCGGTGAAGCCGGTGGCGACGGCAGGCTCGTCCTGAAGCAGTTCGGCGGCCGGCGCGCTTTCCTCCTGCGCGGGCGCATCGACCGGGTCGAGCACGGGGGCATCGATCGGGTCGAGATCGCCGATCGCGGCCTCCACGGCAAAAAGCAGATGGAGCGCCGGCTCGTCGCTGAGCTTGCCGAAGGCGGCCGGAAGATTGCCTCTGGTGGTGGCGACGGGACGCTTCACCAGCCGGTCGGGATGGGCGCCGGCAAGATTGATCAAGGTCTTTGCGGTCTGCTCTGATATGCCGAGCGACGCAAAGCCCGGCGAAGCGGCGATGACTTCGCCATTGGCGCCGATCACCGCCATATGCGTATCGGGATCATCAAGCCCTTGCAGCATCTGCGCCGCCGAGGCGACGGCCGCCATTGGCTTGGCCGAGACCGGCACCGAAAACAGGATGGCCTTTTCGCCTGAGGAGAGCCGGATCAGTTCGGCCGCCGCCTGCACCTGGGCGCGCTGGAAGCCCTTGGCGACGCGGATCATCAGGCTTCTGTTGTCACCGATATCGGAAAGCTGGCGCGCGGCCGTTTCCAGCTGGCGGAAGGTAATGTCGCCCCGGTCGACGCCCTGGTCGAGCAGGTCATAGACCGCCGAATGGCCGAAAAGCTCCGCACCTGCGCCGTTTGCCCAGAGCAGGCGGGCAAGATCGGCCGAAAACAGCACCATCGCCTCGCCGCGTGAAAAGCGTTCCCGCACCCGTGCATGCACGGCGATATCGATGAACGGATATTGGACTGCGGGCATGTTCGAACCTTGTCGCTGTCGGCCTTCTTAAATTAACGGCTTATTAATAACTGCGGGTGGCATGCCGGTCCAGAAGAGCAGGGTGTTTTCGGCCGGAAAGGTTAACGTCTTGTGCACCGCACAATAATTGTTGCAATGCACAATGATATGTCTTATATAAGCATCATCCCAACTATCGAAGGCAGCGACTGCCTCAGCCCAAAGGATGCGACCCATGGCTACCATAAAGACCGATGACGTTTTTTCAATTGCTTCTTTCGACCCGTCCAAGTTCGCCGAATCCTTCCGTGATTTCGCCGAAAAGGGCGCCCAGCAGTCGAAGGATGCCTATGCCAAGCTGAAGACCGCTGGCGAGGAAGCCGGCAAGACGCTCGAAGCCACCGTCCAGACGGCTCAGGCCGGCAGCGTTGAGATCGGCCTGAAGGCGATCGACATCCTGCGCGTCAATTCCGAGAACTCGCTGTCGCACTTCGAAGCGCTGCTCAGCGTCAAGTCCGCCGCCGAATTCTTCGAACTGCAGACCTCCTTCATCCGCAAGCAGGCCGAACTCACCATCGAGCAGGCGAAGTCGATCCAGGAAACCACCAAGCAGGTGGCCGAAAAGCTCGCAAAGCCTTCCAAGGACGCCGCCGAAAAGGCCATGGCTTCCTTCAAGGTCGCCTGATCGGTCTTTTACCGATCGCAGACAAAAGGCTGGACCTCGCGTCCAGCCTTTTTGTATATTGACGAGGAATGGGGCTTGAATTCATCGCCAAGTCCTCGTATGTGACCCCCGTCGCGCCAAGCGTGATTTATGCGGTTGTAGCTCAGTTGGTTAGAGCGCAGGTTTGTGGCACCTGAGGTCGGAGGTTCGAGACCCCCCAACCGTACCATCTTTCCTTTGTCCATACCGGAGACATAGGTAACAAAACGTACCTAACACATGGGTGACAACCTCGTGCCGAACGGGCCGTCGATCGTTCCCAAAGTCTTTTGTTTGACGGCACGCGCATTTCTCTGGCCAAGCGCTTGATCAGCACTTCACTGACCTTTCTGGCACTCAATGCGGCTTTCTTTCAGAGGTGATCATCGCCTCGACCGGCTCCGGTAGGTGGATTATGTTACCGGTCCGTGCCCGAGATGCCGAATTCCATCACGCAGTTGGTCAACCGCATGACAGCGAATCTCGTTTGGTTATGTCGCTCCCAAGCATTCCGTTAAGCATGTCCAGGTGTCCTTTGCAAACCGTCTCGACCAGTTCGATTAGTAACGCAGTTTGTACTGCGAGCCAGCCGAGCGCCTCCTCGCTGATTTCGAAATGTTTCGAATAGCGCGCCTTAACATAGGCCTCATTCAACGTATTGAACCACGCGCGTTCCTTGTGTTGATCACGCGGAAAGGCTTCTGCCAGACGGCGATCCTGCTCTTCTGCGAGTGAGCGCAGGAACTTGATGTTATGCGACGGTGGGCCGTAATTGGTCAGAGTGAGCAGAACACAGGAATAGGCTTGTTCGAGTGCTTGATGCAAGCTGAATGCGGACAGGTTTGACCAGGCGTCCCCGGTCCTTATCGACTTGCCGAGTTGAAATTCAGCTGTTCTCAGAAAGGCGCTGGCTTCGGCAAACCTTTGCTCAAAATGCTCCTTCGCGACGCGAAGCTGATCCTCGGTCGAAAGTGGCTCGGGCTCAGCCAGCGCCTCATCGTCCAGTTCGTAGAGAACGATGCCTTCCTTGCGAATGTCGGAGAAGAAGTATTGCCCCTCCTTCAGGTGGGTATTCACCTCGCGCCTGGAATGGACGATGAAGCTCACCGGCGTTTCGATCGAGGCCTCGTGGATCAACCGGTCGGCGGCCTTGTACCAGTACTCGGCGAATTCGCAGAGTTTGCGATTGTTGACGATGATCAGCAGATCAAAATCGGAGCGATACCCCTTCATGGTGAAGGGTTCATCGACCCAGCCGCCCTTGGCGTACGAGCCGAACAGGATAATCTTGAGGATCCGGCCGCGCTTCTTGAAATCGGCCGTGCCTTCTTTCAGCGCGTCCTCGAATTCCTCGTGGAGGACTTCAAGGACCCGGCCGAGTTCTCGTTGCTTGCGAAGCGGCATATGATCGAGCGACGATTTCATAAGCAATCGATAGGCGAAAGATCCAATATCGTCTACTGGCAAATTTAGCACCGCTCAACTGCCGTTTTGCCCTTATCTCCCATCAAGTTGCCAAGCCGCGTTGGCGATTGAGAAAAAAATTCAATCATTTAGGAACAGGCATCGTCTGAATGTGGCGTAGTTGGAACACCGTGCGTCAGGGCGAACAAAGCAGGAAACAATTTCTGATTTTACTATCTTGTATAAGTCAGTTAAATCGCTTATTTGTCGCGGTGATATGGACCCGCGCGAAAGAGACCGGAGACACGCGCGGAGGGCGTTTGTCGTTCGGTATAACTGTCTGTGACAGAGCGATGTCGCTCGTTGGTGCAACTGCTCCGAATATGCGAGGACAATCATGGCGATCATGTTCGTCAGAGCGCAGGTCATCAGCAGGGGAGCGGGACGCAACATCGTCTCGGCCGCCGCCTATCGTCATCGCACTAGGATGATGGACGAACAGGCCGGCACGTCGTTCAGCTATCGGGGCGGCGCGTCGGAGCTGGTGCACGAGGAACTGGCGCTGCCGGATCAAACGCCGGATTGGCTGCAGTCCGCGGTCGAGGGGTATTCCGTTGCCGGCGCCAGCGAAGTGCTGTGGAATGCGGTTGAAGCTTTCGAGAAACTGGCAAACGCGCGGCTGGCGCGCGAGCTGATCATCGCGCTGCCGGAGGAACTGACGCGGGCCGAGAACATCGCGCTGGTGCGCGAATTCGTGCGGGATAATTTCACAAGAGCGGGAATGGTCGCCGACTGGGTCTACCACGATAAAGACGGCAATCCGCATATCCATCTGCTGACGCCCGTGAGACCGCTGACGGAGGAGGGCTTCGGGCCAAAACATGCTCCGATCTTGGGAGAAAATGGCGAGCCATTGCGATTTGTCACGCCTGGGCGGCTAACGGGTCGGATTGTGTATAAGTCCTGGGGCGGCGACAAGGAGACCTTGCAGGCGTGGAAGATCGCCTGGGCGGAGACGGCCAGCCGGCATCTGGCGCTCGCCGGCCATGACATCCGTCTTGACGGCCGCTCTTATGCCGAGCAGGGCCTCGATGGTATCGCACAAAGACATCTGGGCCCGGAGAAGGCAGCGCTCTCCCGCGGGGGTGTCGAGATGTATTTTGCACCGGCCGATCTTGCCCGTCGCCAGGAGATGGCCGACCGGCTGCTCGCCGAGCCGGAGCTCCTGCTGAAGCAGTTGAGCAATGAACGCTCCACCTTCGACGAGCGCGATATCGCCAAGGGGCTGCATCGCTATGTCGACGATCCCGCAGACTTCGCCAATATCCGGGCGCGGCTGATGGCGTCGGACGATCTCATCATGCTGAAGCCACAGCAGGTCGATGCCGAAACGGGCAAGGCGAGCGAACCCGCCGTTTTCACCACGCGCGAGATCCTTCGCATCGAATATGACATGGCGCAGTCGGCGCAGGTTCTGGTGGAACGTCGCGGTTTTGCCGTTTCCGACCGGGCGGTCGCCGCTGCGATCAGAAACGTCGAAACTCAAGATCCGGAAAAGTCCTTCCGGCTCGACCCGGAGCAGGCAGACGCCGTCCATCATGTCACGCGGGACAATGGTATTGCCGCCGTGGTCGGTCTTGCCGGCGCCGGTAAGTCGACCTTGCTTGCCGCGGCCCGTCTCGCCTGGGAAAGTCAAGACCGCCAGGTGATTGGTGCGGCCCTTGCGGGCAAAGCCGCCGAGGGTCTGGAAGACAGCTCCGGCATCAGATCGCGAACACTCGCCGCCTGGGAGCTGGCCTGGGCCAATGGACAGGAGACGCTTCACCGCGGCCATGTGGTGGTTGTCGACGAGGCCGGCATGGTGTCGTCGCAGCAGATGGCCCGCGTGCTGAAGCTCGTGGAACAGGCGGGAGCGAAACTCGTGCTGGTCGGCGATGCGATGCAATTGCAGCCGATCCAGGCGGGGGCGGCGTTCCGGGCGATTACCGAGCGGATCGGTTTTGCCGAACTTGGCGGCGTGCGCCGCCAGCGCGAGGCGTGGTCGCGCGAGGCGTCGCGGCTTTTTGCGCGTGGCGAGATTGGGAAAGGTCTTGATGCCTATGCGCAGCAGGGTCATCTGGTCGAGGCAGAGACGCGGGACGACGTCATCGGCCGCATTGTCAGCGACTGGACGGCGGCGCGCAAACAGGCGGTCCAGGACTCAACAGCTGCCGGCAATGATGGCCGTCTTCGCGGTGATGAGCTTCTCGTGCTCGCCCACACCAATCAGGACGTCAAACGTCTGAACGAGGAACTGCGATCTGTGATGGCGGGCGAGGGGGCGCTGGGTGAGAGCCGCGCATTCCAGACCGAACGCGGCGCGCGGGAATTCGCCACCGGCGACCGCATCATCTTTCTGGCAAATGCCCGCTTCGTCGAAGCGCGCGCAATGCGTCTCGGTCCGCAATACGTCAAGAACGGCATGCTCGGGACGGTCGTATCCACCGGCGACAAACGTGGGGATACGTTGCTTTCGGTGCGTCTCGACAATGGCCGCGATGTCGTCATCAGCGAGAACAGTTATCGCAATGTCGATCTCGGCTACGCTGCGACCATCCACAAATCTCAAGGCGCGACCGTCGACCGGACCTTCGTTCTTGCCACCGGCATGATGGACCAGCATCTGACCTATGTGTCGATGACCCGGCATCGCCATCGTGCCGATCTCTATGCCGCGAAGGAAGATTTTGAAGCAAAGCCCGAATGGGGCCGCAAGCTGCGTGCCGATCATGCTGCCGGTGTCACCGGCGAACTCGTGGAAACCGGACAAGCCAAGTTCCGGCCGAATGACGAGGATGCCGACGATAGCCCCTATGCCGATGTGAAGACGGATGACGGAGCCGTCCATCGTCTTTGGGGCGTGAGCCTGCCGAAGGCGTTGGAGGATGCCGGTGTCTTAGAGGGCGACACGGTGACCCTGCGCAAGGACGGGGTGGAGCGGGTCAAAGTTCAGGTTCCCATCATCGAAGAGCAGACCGGGCAGAAGCACTTCGAGGAAAGAGAAGTCGACCGCAACGTCTGGACCGCCAAACGGGTCGAAACCGCCGAAGCGCGCCGGGAGCGTATCGAGCAGGAAAGCCATCGGCCGGAACTGTTCAAACAACTCGTTGAACGCCTGTCGCGCTCCGGCGCCAAGACGACGACGCTCGATTTCGAAAGCGAGGCTGGGTACCGGGCACATGCCGACGATTTTGCCCGCCGCCGCGGCCTCGATCATCTCTCTCTCGTCGCAGCCGGGATGGAGGAGGACGCCTCGCGCCGGCTCGCGTGGATTGCCGAGAAGCGCCGGCAGGTGGCGAAGCTCTGGGAGAGGGCGAGCGTTGCGCTCGGCTTTGCGATCGAGCGGGAACGACGTGTCTCGTACAATGAGGAGCGCACTGAGACACACACCGTCTCGGAGACAGATGTTGGCCGCGGCCGATATCTGATGCCGCCCGACACTGCTTTTGCCAGAAGCGTGGAGGAGGATGCGCGGTGGGCGCAGCTTTCCTCGCCGGCCTGGAAGGAACGGGAAGCAATCCTGCGGCCGCTGCTGGAGAAGATCTATCGTGAGCCGGAGGCGGCGCTGGTCGCCCTGAACGCCCTGGCATCGGATACGAGCAACGAACCCCGCAGGCTCGCCGACGATCTTGCTATTGCACCGGATCGGATCGGCCGCCTGCGTGGTTCCGACCTAATCATCGACGGTCGCGCCGCACGCGACGAGCGCAGCATCGCGACCGCGGCATTGACGGAACTACTGCCGCTGGCCCGCGCCCACGCGACGGAGTTCCGCAGAAACGCCGAGCGGTTCGAAAGCCGCGAGCACCAGCGCCGCGCGCATATGTCATTGTCGATCCCAGCGCTCTCCAGAAAGGCGGTGGCACGTCTCGTCGAGATCGAGGCGGTGCGCAAGCAGGGAGGGGACGATGCCTACAAGACGGCCTTTGCAATCGCCGCCGAAGACCGGGCCGTTGTGCAGGAGATCAAGGCCGTCAGCGAGGCGCTCAGCGCCCGTTTCGGTTGGAGCGCCTTCACATCCAAGGCCGATACGGTTGCCGAACGCAACATCGTCGAGCGTATGCCGGAAGACTTCACAGGCACCAGGGGCGAGAAGCTGACCCGGCTGTTCGAGGCCGTGAAGCGTTTTGCCGAGGAGCAGCATCTCGCCGAACGGCGGGATCGTTCGAAGATCGTCGCCAGCGCCAGTGCCGATCCGCAGAAGGAGAATATCCCCATGCTTGCCGCCGTCACCGAGTTCAAGACTCCGATCGAGGAAGAGGCGAGATCGCGTGCTCTGGCCGGCCCTCTCTATCGCCAGCAGCGAGCAGCGCTAGCCGACGTGGCGTCAACGATCTGGCGCGATCCGGCTGGCGCTGTCGAGAAGATCGAAGAGCTGCTTGTCAAAGGTTTTGCCGCCGACCGCATCTCTGCTGCAGTGACCAATGACCCGGCCGCCTATGGTGCGCTGCGTGGCTCCGATCGCCTCATGGATCGGATGCTGGCCGCCGGCCGGGAACGCAGAGACGCTGCGCAGGCCGTGCCCGAAGCCGCCGCTTGGCTACGATCGCTCGGTGCGGCCTATGCCGGCGCCCTTGATGCCGAGCGCCAGGCGATCGCCGAAGAGCGGCGGCGCATGGCGGTTGCCATTCCCGGCCTGTCGAAGGCGGCGGAAGAAGCGCTCACGTGGCTGACTGCCGAGGCGAAGAACGACGGCCGCAAGCGGAATGCATCGGCTGCTGTTCTTGATCCCAGCATTCGCCGGGAGTTCGCCGCAGTCAGCGCGGCGCTCGACGAGCGCTTCGGCCGCAATGCCATCGTCCGAGGAGAGAGGGATCTCATCAACCGTGTGCCGCCGACGCAGCGCCGCGCCTTCGAGGCGATGCAGGACAGGCTGAAGGTCCTGCAGCAGACCGTTCGCAGGGAGAGCAGCGAGAAGATCATGTCGGAACGGCGCCAGCGGGCTGTCAGCCGCGGACGCGGCATTGATATCAATGGCTAAACAAAACAACAGTGGCCATTATTCGTTGATCTGATGCCACAGAGGGAAACGGACGACAAAGAAGTCATCGCAAGCCAGGCGAGCAAAACGCACTAATCAGACGCCTAGCAGATGCGGGCGTGCCGGCGAAAGTTTCAAACGACTAGTCCCGATTGGAGCCGGCATGTCGCTGCTGGAAATGAAGAAGACCGTCGCCGACCTGAACAAGCCAAACCCCTCTGGTGAGTTCCGGCCTTGCATTCGTTGAAGGAGATTCCTACGCTCGAAAGTCTCCTTAGTGCCAAACGTAGTTGACCATCAGGCTCCGCGGCGAGCTCGGTGAGACGCGAAACCTAAGCAAGATTCCCACCGTTTTGATGGAACCCGCGTCGTCCTAAGCGGTTCTCTAAGTTGACGGGAGAATATGCATGTCGAAAACCCTTCTCTACGGTGCGACCAAGATCGACGAGACCAACAGCGCCTATGCGCCGGTCGAAAGCCTTGCTGCGTTCCAGTGGAAGAACCGCGTTTTCGTTGTGTTCGCCGACAGGGACAAAGCCCGCGCCGCCCGCCAGGAGAACCAGCTGCTGGCCGATCGCTCGGCCCTCGATGAGCGTGACCTGGTGGTGCTGAAGATATCAGGCGCCGGCGTTCGGCCACTCTTCGGTGCCCCCGATGGTCTCGACGGCGAAGCGATCCGCCGCGATCTCCAGGCGCCCGATGTGGGCGAGTTCGCGGCCTTTCTTGTTGGCAAGGACGGCACCGTCAAGCTGAAGGCCAGCGAGCCGATCACCGATGGCGAGCTCTTCGCCATCATCGACAGCATGCCGATGCGCGCGGCCGAATCGCTGAAGCCGGACAAATAGTCCCGAACATCGCGTCAAACCAAGATCATGAAAGGGAGGCGGTCATGTCCGTGCCCAACGAACCCATTCCCGACCAGCCGCCGATGCCAGCACCCGGCTGGAAGCCGGTGCCTCCGATCACGGAACCGGAGCCGGACAGGCTGCCCGACGAGGCGCCGGTTCCGAACCCGGACGAGAACGACGAGCCGGCAAAACACGTGCGGGACGTTTAAAGAAAAATATGGCGCTCGGCGCTGACGAGTTCCTGCAGGAAATCGGCAACGCTCCTGACGCGCACGAGATCGCGCGCCGTTTCGTGATAGGTCGTCCAATAGGCCCGCCGGATCGAAATTTCAGGCAGGATGCGCTGGAGTTCCGGATACTGCCGGGCGATATAATCGTGCAGAATGCCGATGCCGGCGCCTGATCGCACCGCCTCCGTCTGCCCGATCGCCGTCGATATCTCGAAGCTCGCATCCCAGCTGCGCATCACCTCGCCGGAGAAATTCAGCGAGGCGGTGAAGATCAGGTCTTCGACATAGCCGATGCGCGGATGCGCCTTCAGCGCCTCGATATCGCCGGGCGTGCCCTGGGCGGCGAGGTAGTCGCGTGAGGCATAGAGGCCGAGCGTGTAGTCGGTGAGTTTGGAAGAGACGAGCCGGCCTTGGACCGGCCGCTCCAGCGTGATGGCGATATCGGCCTCGCGCTGCGACAGCGAGAAAGAGCGCGGCACGGGTACGAGCTGGATCTTCAGTTCCGGATGGCGCTCGATCAGTCTGCCTATGCGCGGCGCCAGGAAGGATACACCGAACCCATCGGGCGCGCCGACGCGCACGGTCCCGGCAATAGCCGTATCGGTGTGGCCGAGGCTGGCCTGTACCGCGAGCATTTCGGTTTCCATCCGCTCTGCGGATGCCAGGAACACTTCGCCTTCGGCCGTCAGCTCGCAGCCATTCGTGCGGCGGATGAAAAGCCGTGTCTTCAGCGCCTCTTCCAGCGACGTCAGCCGGCGCGAGAGCGTGGCGTGATTGAGCCCCAGCCGCTTCGAGGCGGCAAGGATCTGCCCGGTGCGGGCGACGGCCAGGAAAATCCGAACATCGTCCCAGTTCATGGCTTGGCACGCATGGCGATCGGATCGACTTCGATCAGCACCAGCGATGTGACCATGCCCGCCGTCTGGTTCTTGTATTTCAGGAAATGCGGTGCCTGCAGATGGGCCTCATATGCCGCCTGGTCGGTGTAGACCTCAAGAATACGGATACGGTTTGGGTGGTCCCTGATGGAAACGGCGCAGAGGGAAAGGACGCCGTCTTCCAGCGCCACCGATGCCTCGATTTCCTCTGCGAGCAACGCGCGATAGGTTTCCAGCGTCTCCGGAGCGATCTCCAGCTCCGCCATTCTGACGACGGGTTTCCGACTCAACGGTTTGACCTCCCCTTGGGATTTGACTTGTCGACGTGCCGTGCCAAGTTTGTAAGCAGCAGGCCCGATGCAACGACAGGACTACAATATACGCACAACAGTTCCTTATATCAGCGCATTGATTTGTGCAAATTGAAGTGCGATTGTCGGTCATCCAAAAACAGGAGGAACACCCATGCATGAGATCGGTCATTTCATCGGCGGCAAGCATGTTGCCGGCACCAGCGGCCGCGTGAGCAACGTCTACAATCCGGCAACCGGCGAAGTGCAGGCGACGGTCGCGCTTGCAAGCGTCGAGGAACTGCGCGCCGCAGTCGAAAACGCAAAGGCCGCGCAGCCGAAATGGGCTGCCACCAATCCGCAGCGCCGCGCCCGCGTCTTCTTCAAGTTTGTCGAACTCCTGAACAAGCACATGGATGAACTTGCCGAATTGATTTCCAAGGAACACGGCAAGACGATCGAGGATGCCAAGGGCGACGTCATCCGCGGCCTCGAAGTCTGCGAATTCGTCTGCGGCATTCCGCATCTCGCCAAGGGTGAATTCACCGAGGGCGCAGGCCCGGCGATCGACATGTATTCGATCCGCCAGCCGGTCGGCATCGGCGCCGGCATCACCCCTTTCAACTTCCCCGGCATGATCCCGATGTGGATGTTTGCGCCGGCGATCGCCTGCGGCAACGCCTTCATCCTGAAGCCCTCCGAGCGTGATCCCTCCCTGCCGATCCGTCTCGCCGAACTGATGATCGAGGCCGGTCTGCCCGCCGGCATTCTCAACGTCGTTAACGGCGACAAGGGTGCTGTCGATGCGATCCTTACCGATCCGGATATCGGCGCCGTCTCCTTCGTCGGCTCGACGCCGATCGCTCGCTACGTCTATGGCACGGCGGCAATGAACGGCAAGCGCGCCCAGTGCTTCGGCGGCGCCAAGAACCACATGATCATCATGCCGGATGCCGATATGGACCAGGCCGTCAACGCGCTGATGGGCGCAGGCTATGGTTCGGCCGGCGAGCGCTGCATGGCGATCTCGGTTGCCGTTCCGGTCGGCGAAGAAACCGCCAACCGCCTCGTCGAGAAGCTGACGCCGAAGATCGAATCGCTGCGCATCGGCCCCTACACCGATGACAAGGCCGACATGGGCCCGCTCGTCACCAAGGATGCCTATAACCGTGTCCGCGGCCTGATCGACCGCGGCATCGAGGAAGGCGCCAAGCTCGTCGTCGACGGCCGCGATTTCAAGCTCCAGGGCTATGAAGACGGCTATTTCGTCGGCGGCTGCCTGTTCGACCACGTCACGCCCGAGATGGACATCTACAAGACCGAGATCTTCGGACCTGTCCTCTCCGTCGTCCGCGCCGCGAACTATGAGGAAGCGCTGTCGCTGCCGATGAAGCACGAATACGGCAACGGCGTCGCCATCTACACCCGTGACGGCGATGCCGCCCGCGATTTCGCCTCGCGCATCAATATCGGCATGATCGGCATCAACGTTCCGATCCCGGTTCCGCTCGCCTACCACTCCTTCGGCGGCTGGAAGGCATCGAGCTTCGGCGACCTCAACCAGCACGGCACGGATTCGATCAAGTTCTGGACGAAGACCAAGACGGTCACCGCCCGCTGGCCCTCGGGTATCAAGAGCGGCGCCGAGTTCGTCATGCCGACGATGAAGTGATCTTCACGACATTCCAATCTGCAATCTGCAATTCGGGGGCCTTAGGGCCCTCGAACTTTTCGATTCTAAGTTGTTGATTTTCGGCGGCGTTGCTTTCAGATGAACTGCCGGTCATGCGATTCCCGTCATGGGGCCGAATTGACGTCGCGGCAAATGGCCTCATAAGCTGAATGCGAATTTCATATTTTGGAATTGTTCAAAACTACCAAACCGCCTATATAGGTCTGAACAGGCACGAGTCAGGAGAATGGCATGCGGTTGACGAAGCAGACCAACTATGCGGTTCGCATGTTGATGTATTGTGCTGCCAACGACGGGCACTTGAGCCGGATTCCGGAAATCGCCAAGGCCTATGGTGTTTCCGAGCTCTTTCTTTTCAAGATTCTCCAGCCGCTCAACAAGGCGGGTCTGGTCGAGACCGTGCGCGGTCGCAACGGCGGCGTGCGCTTGGGCAAGCCGGCGGCCGACATCACCCTCTTCGACGTGGTTCGGGTCACGGAAGACAGTTTCGCCATGGCCGAATGCTTCGAGGATGACGGTGAGGTCGAATGCCCGCTGGTCGACAGCTGCGGCCTGAATTCGGCGCTGCGCAAGGCGCTCAACGCCTTCTTCGCCGTGCTTTCGGAATATTCCATTGACGACCTCGTCAAGGCCCGTCCGCAGATCAATTTCCTTCTCGGAATCACCGGTGAGCAGCAATATCGCAAACCCGCGATCGTTGTCCCCGCCGCCTGAACTATCCCTTGTGCGTCCGAAAGGACGCACGGCGCTCTAAGCGCAGATTATGCTTCTGAACCGCGGTTGCTCCAGCAGCCGCGGTTTTTGTTTTTGCGGCGTCTCCCGGTCTCGGAAATGCGGGGGGGGGGAATGGCGTCCGCGTGTCGCGATGGCGGCGCTTTTATACCAAATGCGACAAAATTCCGGTCTTTTTTGTCCGAAAATTTCCAAATGCGGCTGATTTTTGACTGAAAATTTCTAAAATTGTCCAGCTGGAAAATTTTTCTCCGTAGCCCGTTGCTTTCAGTAGATAAATATCGTTCCATCAACCGTCGATCGTGATGCCATTCTACGATCTCCAAACATCAAAAAAGAACAACCGGGAAACAATACTATGAAAAAGATCTCTGTCCTCCTGGCAGCGACGGCCCTGATTTCCGTCATGGCGACGTCGGCCTGGTCCAAGACCCTTGTCTATTGCTCCGAGGGCTCGCCGGAAGGCTTCGACCCGAGCCTCTACACGGCAGGCACGACCTTCGACGCGTCGTCGCGCACGGTCTATAGCCGTCTCGTCGAATTCAAGCATGGCGGCACCGAGATCGAGCCGGGCCTGGCCGACAGCTGGAGCGTTTCGGCCGACGGCAAGGAATACACCTTCAAGCTGCATCCGGGCGTCAAGTATCAGACCACCGACTTCTTCACGCCGACGCGTGACTTCAATGCTGACGATGTCATCTTCTCGTTCGAGCGCCAGCTCAAGGCTGACAATCCCTGGAACAAGTATGTCGAGGGCGGCTCTTACGAATATGCTGCCGGCATGGGCTTCCCGGAGCTGATCAAGTCGGTCGAGAAGGTCGATGACCTCACCGTCAAGTTCACCCTCAACCATCCCGAAGCGCCGTTCCTCGCCGACCTCGCCATGGACTTCGCCTCGATCGTCTCCAAGGAATATGCCGACAAACTCGCCGCCGACGGCAAAATGGCGCAGATGAACCAGCAGCCGCTCGGCACCGGCCCGTTCACCTTCGTCGCCTACCAGCCGGATGCCGTCATCCGCTACAAGGCCAACGAGACCTATTTCAAGGGCAAGGAAAAGATCGACGATCTGGTTTTCGCCATCACTTCTGACGCCGCCGTCCGCGCGCAGAAGCTGAAAGCCGGTGAATGCCACCTCATTCCTTATCCGAATGCGGCTGACGTCGCCGAACTCAAGAAGGACGAGAACCTGACCGTGCTCGAGCAGGCCGGCCTGAACGTTTCGTATCTCGCCTACAACACCTTGATTGCTCCATTCGACAAAGCCGAAGTCCGCAAGGCGCTGAACATGGCGATCAACAAGCAGGCGATCGTCGATGCCGTCTTCCAGGGTGCCGCGGCCGTTGCCAAGAACCCGATCCCGCCGACGATGTGGTCCTATAACGATGCCGTCGTAGACGACAAGTACGATCCCGATGCGTCGAAGAAGATGCTGGCAGATGCCGGCGTCAAGGATCTGAAGATGAAGATCTGGGCAATGCCGGTTTCGCGTCCGTACATGTTGAACGCGCGTCGCGCCGCCGAATTGATGCAGGCCGACTTGGCCAAGGTCGGCGTCGATGCGGAAATCGTCACCCATGAATGGGCCGAATATCTGAAGCTCTCGTCCGACAAGAATCGCGACGGTGCCGTCATCCTCGGCTGGACCGGCGACAACGGTGATCCCGACAACTTCATGGATACGTTGCTTGGCTGCGACGCTGTCGGCGGCAACAACCGCGCTCAGTGGTGCAACAAGGAATTCGACGATCTGATGACCAAGGCCAAGCAGACGGCCGACGTCGCCGAGCGCACCAAGGCTTATGAGCAGGCTCAGCTGATCTTCAAGAAGGAAGCTCCCTGGAATACGCTCGACCACTCGTTGGTCTTCGTTCCGATGAGCAAGAAGGTCTCGGGCTTCTTCATGGATCCGCTCGGCATCCACCGTTTCGACGGCGTGGACATTTCCGAATAATAAAAAATCTGTAAACTACCCGGTCAACGCCGGGTGCGGCCGGCGGTCAGGTTGCCCTGACCGCCGGAAACTATTGGAAAACCTGCTATGTTGCGTTTTTTCATCGGCCGCCTCGCGGTGCTGATCCCGACGTTTCTCGGTGTTTCGCTCATTGCCTTCTCGTTCATCCGCCTGATTCCCGGTGATCCGGTCATGCTTCTGTCGGGTGAACGTGTCATGGCGCCGGAACGTCACGCCCAGATCATGCACGATCTCGGCTTCGACCGGCCCATATATGTGCAGTATTTCGATTATATCGTAAAAGTGCTGCACGGCGATCTCGGCACCTCGATCGTCACCAAGCGGCCCGTTCTCGGCGAGTTCTTCACGTTGTTCCCGGCAACGCTGGAACTTTCGCTCTGTGCCATCATCATCGCGGTCTGTCTTGGCGTGCCCGCCGGCGTCTTTGCGGCCGTCAAGCGTGGCACCTGGTTCGATCAGAGCGTGATGGGTGTTGCCCTCATCGGTTATTCCATGCCGATCTTCTGGTGGGGCTTGCTGCTGATCATCTTCTTCTCCGGCTATCTCGGCTGGACGCCGGTTTCCGGTCGCATCTCACTGATGTATTTCTTCAAGCCGGTCACCGGCTTCATGCTGATCGACAGCCTGCTGTCAGGCCAGAAGGGCGCTTTCGCCTCGGCCGTCAGCTATCTCATTCTGCCGACCATCGTGCTGGCGACCATCCCGCTCGCCGTTATCGCCCGCCAGACGCGTTCGGCGATGCTCGAGGTTCTGGGCGAGGATTATGTCCGCACGGCGCGCTCGAAGGGCCTGAAGCCGCTGCGCGTCGTCGGCGTGCATGCGCTGCGCAATGCGATGATCCCCGTCATTACCACGATCGGCCTGCAGATCGGCGTCCTTCTTGCCGGCGCCATCCTCACCGAGACGATCTTCTCCTGGCCGGGCATCGGCAAATGGATGGTCGATTCGGTGTTCAAGCGCGATTATGCCGTGGTCCAGGGTGGCCTTCTCCTGATCGCCGGCGTCATCATGCTGGTCAATCTGATTGTTGATGTTCTCTACGGCTTCATCAATCCGCGCATTCGTCATTAGGAGCGGTTCATGAGCACCGTCACCGTCAAAACCGGTCAGCCATCCGCTGTTGCGGAGTTCTGGCATTATTTCTCTCGCAACAAGGGCGCCGTCATCGGCCTCGTGGTGTTCACCATCATCCTGGTCGTCGCAGTCTTCGCGCCGCTCTTTGCGCCGCATGCGCCGAACGAGCAGAACCGCCAGGTGCTGCTCGCCGTGCCGGCCTGGATGGAGGGCGGTAGCGCCTCCTTCCCGCTCGGAACGGATGCCGTCGGCCGCGATATCCTCTCGCGCCTGATCTATGGCGCGCGCTTTTCGCTCTTCATCGGCGTCGTCGTCGTCACACTTTCGGTCATCTGCGGGGTGCTGATCGGCCTCATCGCCGGATATTTCCGCGGCAAGGTCGACACCGCGATCATGCGCCTGATGGACATCATCCTGGCCTTCCCGTCGCTGCTGCTCGCGCTCGTGCTGGTGGCCGTCCTGGGGCCTGGCCTCACCAACGCGATGATCGCGATTTCGCTGGTCAATCAGCCGCATTTCGTGCGCCTGACGCGCGCCTCGGTCATTTCAGAGCGCGAGAAGGAATATGTGATCGCCTCGCGTGTCGCCGGTGCCGGCACCTTCCGGCTGATGTTCAAGACGATCCTGCCGAACTGTCTGGGGCCGCTGATCGTTCAGGCGACGCTCGCCTTCTCGGCGGCGATTCTCGATGCCGCCGCCCTCGGCTTTCTCGGCATGGGCGCCCAGCCACCGACACCGGAATGGGGTACGATGCTGGCCGAATCCCGTGAGTTCATCTCGCGCGCCTGGTGGGTGGTGACATTTCCGGGTCTTGCCATTCTCATCACCGTTCTCGCCATCAACCTGATGGGCGACGGCCTGCGCGATGCGCTCGATCCCAAACTGAAGAGGTCGTGATGTCGCTCCTCGAGATTGAAAATCTGACTGTCGAATTCCAGACCTCTTCCGGTCTGTTCCGCGCCGTCGACGGCGTGTCGCTTGCCTGCGACAAGGGCGAAATCCTGTCGGTCGTCGGTGAATCCGGCTCGGGCAAATCCGTTGCCATGCTGGCGCTGATGGGGCTTCTGCCCTGGACAGCGAAGATCACCGCCGACCGTCTGCAGTTCGACGGCAAGGATCTGCGCGGCATCTCCGCCCGGCAGCGCCGCAGGATCGTCGGCAAGGATATGGCGATGATCTTCCAGGAGCCGATGTCGAGCCTCAATCCGTGCTTCACGGTTGGCTTCCAGCTCGGTGAGACCCTGCGCTTTCACATGGGCCTCAACCGCAAGGAGCGCCGCCAACGCTCGATCGAGCTCTTGAATCTCGTCGGCATTCCGGCGCCGGAAGACCGCCTGTCGAACTTCCCGCATCAGATGTCCGGCGGCATGAGCCAGCGCGTCATGATCGCCATGGCGCTCGCCTGCAATCCGAAGCTGCTCATCGCCGATGAGCCGACGACCGCGCTCGACGTGACGATCCAGGCCCAGATCCTCGATCTGCTCGTTCGCCTGCAGAAGGAGCAGGGCATGGCGCTGGTGCTGATCACCCACGACATGGGTGTCGTCGCCGAAACCGCCGAGCGCGTGCAGGTGCAATATGCCGGCCAGAAGGTCGAGGAGCAGCCGGTGAGGGCGCTGTTCCGCGATCCGCATCATCCCTATACCGCAGCCCTGCTCGCGGCCCTCCCGGAACGCGCCAAAGTCGGCCAGCGCCTTCCCTCGATCGCCGGTGTCGTGCCCGGTCAGCACGGTCGCCCGACAGGCTGTCTTTTCGCGCCGCGCTGCGGCTTCGCCACGGTCGAATGCGATCGCGGCGTCGTTCGTCAGGGGCCGGAGTTGGGCCTGGCGCTCTGCAACTATCCTTTGAAGGACGGCAAGCCGCTCGGCCATCCGGGCGTGATAGCCGTTGAAACTGCAGGAGACCTCGTATGACGGATGCTGTTCTCGAGGGCAGGGATCTCGCCCGCTTCTACACCGTCAACCGTGGTTTCTTCAAAGCCGACGCCACCGTCAAGGCGCTGAACGGCGTCAGCTTCAGCCTCCATTCCGGCAAGACGCTCGCCGTCGTCGGCGAATCCGGCTGCGGCAAGTCCACGCTCGCCCGCCTGGTCACCATGATCGAGGATCCGACGTCAGGGCAGTTGCTGATCGACGGCAAGCCCGCCAATGTCGGCGACCGCAGCCTGCGCAGCCAGGTGCAGATCGTCTTCCAGAATCCGTACGGCTCGCTCAACCCGCGCCAGAAGGTCGGCTCGATCCTCGAAGAGCCGCTGAAGATCAACACCGATCTCAACGCCGCCGCCCGCCGCCGCAAGGTGGAGGAGATGATGGCGCGCGTCGGCCTGCGTTCGGAGCATTATGGCCGTTATCCCCACATGTTCTCAGGCGGCCAGCGTCAGCGCATCGCCATTGCCCGCGCCCTGATGCTGCGGCCGAAGGTGCTGGTGCTCGACGAACCGGTCTCGGCGCTCGATCTGTCGATCCAGGCGCAGGTGCTGAACCTCTTGATGGACCTGCAGAAGGAGATGGGTCTTGCCTATCTCTTCATCTCGCATGGCCTGTCCGTCGTCCATCATATCGCCGACGAGGTGATGGTGATGTATCTCGGCCGCCCGGTCGAAACCGGTCCCGCCGCCGAGGTCTTCGCCAGGCCGCGCCATCCCTATACGGCCGCCTTGCTGTCGGCCACGCCGATTGCCGATCCCGACCGCGAGAAGAGCCGCATCCGCCTGCAGGGTGAGCTGCCGTCGCCGTTGAAGCCGCCGTCGGGCTGCCACTTCAATCCGCGCTGCTGGAAGGCGCAGGACCATTGCCGCCAGGTTTCTCCCGAATTAAGGGGAGAGGGCGCACAACAATATGCCTGTCACTTCCCGCTCGATTGAGCGGGAAACATCGATTGGGAGGAATCATGTCGGAGCAGATGAACAAACCCCATGCGATCATCGTCATGGGGGTCAGCGGCTGCGGCAAATCCTCCGTCGGCGAAAAGCTCGCCGAGGCCCTGCACCTGGCCTTCGTCGAAGGCGATGCGCTTCATCCGGCCGCCAATGTCGAAAAGATGTCGAAGGGCATTCCGCTGACGGATGAGGACCGGATGCCCTGGCTCGACCTAATCGGCGAGGACATGCAGGCCTCGCTTGACAAGAGCGAGGGCATCATCGTCTCCTGCTCGGCGCTGAAGCGCGTCTATCGCGACCGGCTGCGGGCGGCTGTCGGCGGCAATCTGTCCTTCGTCTATCTCGAAGGCTCCAAGGCGCTGCTGACGAAGCGGATGGGCGAGCGCAAGGGCCATTTCATGCCGGTCTCGCTGCTCGAAAGCCAGCTGGCGACGCTTGAGGTGCCCACGGGCGAGCCGGGCGTCGCCACCGTCGATATCGACGACACGGTGGACGGCATCGCGGCGACCGCTCTCAAAGGTCTCGCTGCTCTCGGCATCACGGCTTGAAACGCTGCGGCGAATAGGCCGCAATATCGATGAACGGCGTCTCGCCGGTGATGAGTTCGGCAAGCACGCGGCCCGTCACCGGCCCGAGCGTCAGCCCGTGATGGGCATGGCCGAAGGCAAACCACAGGCCCTGATGGCGCGGCGCCTTGCCGATAACCGGCATCATATCGGGCGTGCAGGGGCGAGCACCCATCCAAGGCTCGGGATCGAGCCGCCTGCCGAGCGGGAAGATGGTGCGCGCGACGGCTTCGGCGCGGTCGAGCTGGACCGGCGTCTTCGGCGCGTCGAGCGTTGCAAACTCCGCCCCGGTCGTCAGGCGGATGCCGCGGTTCATCGGCGCCAGCAAATAGCCGCGTTCGGCATCGAGCATCCAGTTGTTGAGCACGGCATCGCCCTCAGCGGCATAATGCATGTGATAGCCGCGTTTGACCCCGAGTGGGAAGGAATAGCCGAGCCGGCGCGTCGCAACGGCCGCCCAGGGGCCGAGCGCTATGACGGTATCCTCGGCTTCGAGCGGACCCTCTGTCGTCATGATCTTCCAGCCGGAGCCGAACGGACCGAGCGAGGCGGCATCCCCGGTGACGAAACGGCCGCCGAGGCTTTCGAAATAGCGGCGATAGGCCGATGTCAGCGCATGCGGGTCGAGCACCGACCAGGGGTCGCGCCAGCGGATAGCACCGGCGAAATCGCCGGAAAGATCAGGTTCCATGCGGGCGATATCGGCCGGAGCCAGGCTGTCGTACTCCACCCCGAATTCATTCTGCCAAAGTGCTGCCTCCGCAAGAGCCGCGTCGCGCTTGGCCTGCGTGCGGAAAAGCTTGATCCAGCCATCCTTGCGGATCAGCGCTTCAGCCTGTGACGCTTCGATCAGGTCCTTGTGTTCGGCAATCGAATTTTCGATCAGCGGCGCATAAGCCCGCGTGATGAGCGCGTGGCGGCGCGCATTGGAGTTCCACCAGTAGCGGGCGAGAAAGGCGATCTGGCTCGGCAGCGTGCGCAGGTGATAATGCGCATCGATGCGGTTATTCAGCGCATAACGCAGCAAAAGCCCGAGCTGCTGGGGAAAGCCGTAAGGCGCGACACCTTCGCGCTGGATCAGGCCGGCATTGCCGAAGGAGGTTTCGTTGCCCGGATCCTTGCGGTCGATCAGCGTCACCTGCCGGCCGCGCCGCTGAAGATGGATGGCCGTGGAAACCCCGACGATGCCGGCGCCGAGCACGATTGCGTTCTTCGTCATTTCCCCTGCATTCCGCTTTGTTTGTCGGGGTGAAAATGCCCTTGCCGATGATGCGGCGCAAACGAAAAATCGCATTCATTTCAAAATCATTGCGCTTTTCAGTGCGGCATTTTCAGCCTTCACGCGGACATGGAGGATAAGCGCGTTGAGCAGGGAAAAGACAGCCGCGTAAAACGGCAGGTCGAAGGCGAGGGGAAGGACGGCGATCTCGCCGACGACGATCGCATAGTTCGGATGGCTGAGGAAACGATAGGGCCCGGATCGGACGAGCGGTGCGCCGGGCAGGATGATGATGCGCGTCGTCCAGCGGCCCTTGAGCGTCGCCAGCACCCAGAGCCGCAACCCCTGCAGCACCATGAACACGACAAACCAGAAGAGCTCGACCGGTCTTCCCGGTGCCAGCAGCCAGAGGCCGATGATCCAGGCCGTATGCAGCGCCACCATGACGGGATAGTGCTCTGCTGCCACCTCCCTGGCGCCTCGGGCGAGAAGGGCTGCGGTGTTGCGCTGGGCGAGCACGAGCTCGCCCAGCCGCTGCAGCGTCACGAAGGCCAGAAGCGCGATCGACGGCCACATCATGCCACTCTCCGCAGCGTCACGCAGCTCGCCGAAAATCCCGGCCCCATGGCGATCATCGCGGCACGCTCCGGCAATCCGGCGCGGATCGCCCGCTCCAGCACGAACAGAATGGTCGGCGACGACATGTTGCCATATTCGGCAAGCACGGCGCGCTCGTGATCGAGTGTGCCCGGAACCAGCGACAGTGCGCTCTCCATCGCGGCCAGCACCTTCATGCCCCCGGGATGGCAGATGAAGCGGCCGATATCCTCCGGCCTCAGCCCATTGCGCGCCAGAATGGTCGTCACCGCCGGGCCGAGCTCTCTCTCCGCAAAGGGCGGCAGCGATTGCGCCAGCACGATGCCGAAGCCGCCATCGTCGATCTTCCAGCCCATAATATCGAGCGTGTCGGGAAAGAGATGTTCGCCTGTTGATTCCACTTCCGCCAGCCCGCCTCCTCCCGCACGCAGCACGCAGGCGGCCGCGCCGTCGCCGAAAAGCGCTGTCGCGATGATGTTCGGCCGCGTCAGCTCGTCCAGCCGGAAGGCCAGCGTGCAAAGCTCGATCGAGATGAATAGCACGACGGCGCCCGGTCGGCTTTGCGCCAGCCGCGAGGCGATCGCAAAGCCGGACACCCCGGCTGCACAGCCGAGCCCGAAGACCGGCACGCGCTCGATGTCGGCACGGAAACCCATCCTGCGGGCAAGCTGCGCATCGAGGCTCGGCGTCGTAAAGCCGGTGGAAGAGACGGTCACGACACAGTCGACATCCCCGGCCTCAAGCCCTGCCTGACGAAGTGCGCAGCTGGCCGCCTCCACGAAAAGCCCGCCCGCCACCTCTGCATAGGCCTCCATCCGGTCCTGCCAACCATGCGGTTCGTCGAACCAGGAAAGCGGCCGCGCCGCATGACGCTTTTCGATGCCGGCGCTGTCGAAGACGCGGGCAAGATGGCGGAAATCCTCGAAACGGTCGGCAAACAGCCGGGCCGAGGCTTCGAGCGCTTGTTTTTGGAGGATGACATGTTCGGGGGCGGCGACGGCGAGGCTGATGAGTTTCACGGTATCGGTCACGGAATTCTCCTTGTCGTTCCCGGCGGAACGGATGGAAACACGCGAACGCCGAAATTATTCGGATCTGCGGGCTTCACGAAACCGTGATGTAAGAAATGCCAGGCGCAGCCGAATAAAGCCAGGCGCAGCGGTGTTCTCTCCTCGCAACGTCACTTTCGAGGAGTTTCCCCATGACGATCATGTCTGCCCGCATTGCTTCGATCATTCTCGGCGGCTGCCTTGCCGCATCTGTGTTCTCCGGTCCGGTCTTTGCCATCGGCGATAACAGCAGTGCAACGCCAGTCTGTAAGAAGGGCGAGATCTACGACCAGAAGACCAAGAAATGCGTCAAGCAGCAGAGCGCCAACATCTCCGACAAGAACCGCGCCGACTACGCCTATTCACTGGCCAAGGCCGGCCGTTATGAGGAGGCGCTTGCCATGCTCGACACGATCAAGGATCAGAACACGGCCGAAGTGCTGAATTATCGCGGTTACGCCACCCGTAAGCTCGGCCGCACCGACGAAGGCATCTCTTATTACCTGCAATCGGTGAAGATGGACCCGCAATATGCCAAGGTCCGCGAATATCTCGGCGAGGCCTATGTCATCAAGGGCCAGTTCGATCTCGCCAAGGAGCAGTTGAAGACGATCAAGGCGATCTGCGGCACCACCTGCGAGGAATATCAGGATCTGAACGCCGCGATCCTTAACCCCTCTAAGATCTGATCGGGAATCCACGGACAGGAAGATGGAAGCACGGAAGGGATATCTCAATGTCGGTCGCGCGCACCCAATTTCCTGCCTATAGTCCCGCGAGAATGGAATCGCCGGTTCATCCGGCGGTTCCGAAAGTTGTTGGATCGGCGGAGGCGACCATCGCGAGCGAAGCGGATATCAGGAGCGGCTTGACGGAAAATCTGGCAAGGCTCTGGCGTTATGGTCTCGTGCTCTCGCATCAGCGCGATGTTGCCGACGACCTGGTGCAGGCGACCTGCCTTCGCGCGCTGGAGCGCGCCGATCAGTTCATCCCCGGCACCCGGCTCGACCGCTGGCTGTTTTCGATCCTGCATTCGATCTGGCTGAACGAGATCCGCTCCCGCCGGGTGCGCCAGGGCCAGGGTTTCGTCGATGCCGGGGAAACACTGACCTTCGACGGCGCACACGACACTGAAGCGCATGTGATGGCCCATCAGGTGCTCAAGCAGGTGAATGCGTTGCCCGAGGCGCAGCGGACGGTGGTTTTCCTCGCCTATGTGGAAGGACTTTCCTATCGTGAGGTTGCAGGCATATTGGATATCCCGATCGGAACCGTGATGAGCCGGCTGGCGGCTGCCCGCGCCACGCTCTCCGGCGCCGGATCGGAAGGGGGACGGCAATGAACAGCAAACACACCATTCCCTCCGACGAGGACCTGACCGCCTTCATCGACGGCGAACTGACGGCCGAAGAGGCTACGCGCATCGAAGCCCTCGTCAGCGAAGATGAACACGTCGCCGAACGGCTGGAATTCCTGGCGCGCGCCAGCCTGCCGTTCGAGCAGGTCTTCGCCCCGCTGCTCGCCGAAGCCCCGCGTCAGAAGCTGGAGACGATGCTCGCCGCCATCCCGGCGCAGCAGCGCGCAAAATCCGCTTCTGCGCTGACATTCGCCAGCCGTCGCCGGTTCCTCGGCGCGCTCGCCGCCTCGCTCGTTGCCGGCATCGCGATCGACCGCGCCGTCATCGGCATCGGCGCACGCCTTTCGGCAAACGACGAAAACAGCGAATGGCGCAGCGTGGTCGCCGACTATATCTCGCTCTATACCCCGGAAACCCTGGCCGGCCCGGTGCCTGCCCGGGAGGCCCAGGCCGCCCAGCTCGGCCCGCTTGACGAGAAACTCGGCCTGTCGCTCTCCCCGGAAGCCGTCGCGCTTCCGGGCATCGATTTCAAGCGCGCGCTGCTCTTGCAATATGACGGCAAACCGCTTGCCCAGATCGCCTATCTCGACCCCGAAACCGGCCCGATGGCGCTGTGCATCGTCATGTCGGATGCCGGACCCAAGACGCCGGATCTCGAAAGCCGCAAGGGGATGAATGTCGTCTACTGGTCGAACGAGACGCATGCCTTCATGCTGATCGGTCGCGTTCCGGCCGACCGCATGAAGGAGTTGGGAGAGGACGTCAGGAGGAGACTTTCAGCCTGACTGCTATAGAGCGTCGCAATTTTTCAGATTCGCTCTTTAGCTTTTTGTTTTCCGCATGCCGTTATCGCAAGGCCGCCGTGCACTCTCGCACGGTATGCCTATTTCGCCGGATCGCAGCTATTTAATCCATCAGGCCACGCAAATATTGGCCATAATCGCCTTTGCCCGCTTTGGCGGCAATCTGGGCGAAATGCTCCTTGGTGATGAAGCCTTTGGCCAGCGCGATTTCCTCCGGGCAAGCGATCTTGAAGCCCTGGCGTTTTTCAAGGGTGCGGACGAACTCGCCGGCCTCGAGCAGGCTTTCGGGCGTGCCGGTGTCAAGCCAGGCATAACCACGGCCCATCATCGAGACGCGCAGCTTACCCCGCTCCAGATATGTCCTGTTGACGTCGGTAATCTCGTATTCGCCGCGCGCCGAAGGCTTTAGATTGGCGGCGATATCAACGACGTCGGCATCGTAAAAATAAAGGCCGGTGACGGCCCAGTGCGATTTCGGCTTCACCGGCTTTTCTTCAATCGAAATTGCAGTCATGTCGCTGCCGAATTCGACGACACCGTAACGTTCGGGATCGTGCACATGATAGGCAAATACGGTCGCGCCATCACCCTTCGATACACCCTCTTCAAGCAGTTCGGGCAGCCCGTGGCCAAAATAGATATTGTCTCCGAGGATAAGACAGGATGGCCCGCCCGCCACGAAATCTGCGCCGATAATATAGGCTTGGGCCAGTCCATCGGGGCTCGGCTGCACGGCATAGCTCAGAGACATGCCCCAATCGCTGCCGTCACCCAGCAACCGCTGGAAAAGCGGCATATCGTGCGGGGTGGAGATGATCAGAACCTCTCTGATGCCGGCCAGCATCAAGGTGGTCAGCGGGTAGTAGATCATCGGCTTGTCATAGATCGGAAGCAACTGCTTCGAGACCGAATGAGTCATCGGGTGCAGGCGAGTACCGCTGCCCCCCGCAAGCACAATACCTTTCATACGGCCTCCTTCGGCTCTTCCAAGAGCTTTGTCACAATAGCTCGCGTCGATACCTGCCACTCCGGCATGCTGACGCCATAAAGGCGCTTCAACTTATCGCAGCACAATCGGGAATTGGCGGGCCGCTTCGCGGCTGTGGGGTAATCGGCAGTCGCAATGTCCCTGACGGTGACACGCCTGCCGGTCTTTTCCTCGAGAATGGACAATATATTTCGAGCAAACTCGGCCCAGTTGGTTTCGCCGCTGCCGGCCAAATGAAAAACGCCGCGCAAGTCCGGGCTGGAATCCTTTGACAGTCTGGCCGCTATTTTGACGATAGCCACGGCGATGTCGTTGGCGGAGGTCGGGCAACCCAGTTGGTCGCTCACGACGCTTAGCTCGTCTCGCGTCTCCGCAAGCCTGAGCATGGTTTTCACGAAGTTATGGCCAAATGTCGAATAGACCCAAGCCGTCCGCAGGATCACATGGTTCTCATTGGCTGCGGCAACCGCATATTCGCCTTCGAGCTTCGATCTGCCGTAGACGGATACCGGTCCGACCGGGTCGCTCTCGACATAGAGTTCGGGCTTGTCTCCATCGAACACATAATCGGTCGAGAGATGGATGACGGGAATGGACAGCTCGGCAGCTGCGGCAGCGATGGCTCCTGCGCCGTCTCGATTGATGGCGAACGCCGCCGCCTCGTCGCTTTCGGCTTTGTCGACGGCAGTGTAGGCGGCCGACGACACGACGACGTCGGGTTTGAGCTTCGCAATGGTTTCACTCACCATAGAAGGCGCGAGCAAATCCAACTCGGGCCTGCCGATGGCGATGACCTCGATGTCAGGCGCCTTGAGCGCTTGCAACGCAGACGTGACCTGGCCGCTCTTGCCTGTTACCGCGATGCGCATCTCACACCTTTTTCAACACGCCAAGGCGTTCACCGGAATACACACCCTCGCGCAGCGGCTGCCACCACCATGCATTTTCCAGATACCAGTCGACGGTCTTGCGGATGCCGCTGTCGAAATTCTCCAGTGCTTTCCAGCCGAGTTCAGTCTCGAGTTTGGTCGCGTCGATAGCGTAGCGGGCATCGTGGCCCGGCCGATCGGTAACGTAGCTTATAAGATCGCTATGCGGTGCATGTCCTGGCCGGACTTCATCCATGATCGCGCAGACACGCTCGACGACATCGATGTTCCGCCGCTCGTTGCGCCCGCCGACATTGTATTTTTCGCCGAGACGGCCCCGTTGCACGATCAGCCACAGCGCTCGTGCGTGATCGTCGACATAGAGCCAGTCGCGAATGTTGGAGCCGCTTCCGTAGACGGGCAATGGCTTCCGTTCCAGCGCATTCAATATGATGAGGGGGATGAGCTTTTCCGGGAAATGAAAAGGACCGTAATTGTTCGAACAGTTGGAAATGATCACCGGCAGGCCGTAAGTCCGCTCCCACGCCGTTGCCAGGTGATCGCTGGCCGCCTTGGATGCGGAGTAGGGAGAGGACGGATCGTAAGGCGTCGTCTCGGCAAACAGCCCGTCTTCACCCAGCGAACCGTAGACTTCGTCGGTGGACACGTGCAGCATCCTGAATGCCGCCTTTTCGTCCGCCGGAAGGCCTTGCCAATATTGCCGCGCAGCCTCCAGCACGCTGAAGGTGCCATTTATATTCGTTTCGATAAAATCCGCCGCCCCGGTGATCGACCGGTCGACGTGGCTTTCCGCCGCCAGATGCATGACGTAATCGGGACGAAACTCCTCGAAAGCGCTGCTGACCGCGCTTCGGTCGCAAATGTCGGCTTTGAGAAACCTGTAGTTCGGAGCATTCTCGATCGCTTTCAGCGAGGCGAGATTGCCGGCATAGGTCAGCTTGTCGATATTGAGGACGTCGGCGCCGACCTCACTGACGAGATAGCGCACCAATGCCGAACCGATGAAGCCAGCGCCACCTGTTACAAGAACACGCATGAGGCCCTCCGTTTTACGAAAATTGAAAATATGCGGGGAGTTCGGAAAGCAATGGCTGTTTGTTGTCCTTATCAGAAAGAACGTAGGCATCCATCTGCGGCCACTCGATCCCGATCTCGGCATCGTTCCACCGCAGGCCGCGGTCATGCTCGGCGCTGTAGGGAGCCGTGACCTTGTAACTGATGATCGTCTCGGGCTGCAAAGTTACGAACCCATGCGCAAATCCGGCCGGCACCCAAAGCTGTGAGCCATTCTCCGGCGACAGTTCTGCAGAAACCCACTTTCCGTAGGTCGGAGAGCCATGCCTGATATCGACGGCCACATCCAGCAGCGCGCCGCGCAGGCAGCGCACCAACTTGCCTTGGGCGAAGGGAGACAGCTGAAAATGCAATCCCCGAACGGTCCCCGGTTGCGCTGAAAGAGACTCATTGTCCTGCACGAAAGAAACGTCGGCCACGTTGGTGCGGAACCAGGAATCTTTGAAGACTTCGCTGAAATAGCCCCTCGAGTCACCGAATCTGGCGGGAGTGATCCTTTTGACGTCCCCGATCCCCAGTTGTTCTACATTCAATGCATACATCCTTGCATTAGGCTCGATCGCTGAATTGTGACAGCAACCAACGCCGGCAATATAGCCAATCGTGCTGCTGAGCACATACCGCGCCGGGGCCGGGACAGCAAGATGAGAATCCAGTTCTGCCAGCGGATGCGTGAAAGGTGCCGGCTCGCCTCTATCCGAGACTGCAAGGCGCCTTTGGAGTGGCATAACCGCTGCTGCCAGCGAGAATTCACGCCCGACATGCTTTGAATTTCAGTTGGCGCTTGGCAGAGGTGACGATCATGCTTTATGGCGCACGCTGGCACATCGACCGCATGGGGTTGCGATATGTGTGGTGAAACAGCGGATCGACAAATCGCCGGGCGCCCCGTTATACGAGCTGGATCGGAGTTATTCAGTTGATAGAAATTCTTTGCGCGACCTATAATGGAATGCGCTATCTTCGGGAGCAGATTGCATCCATTGAGGCGCAGACGCTCACCGACTGGCATGTGACGTTCTTCGACGACGGCTCAACGGATGGTACCGTCGAAATGCTCGAAGCTCTGGTTGCAAAGGATGCGCGCTTCCGCTTGACACGAAATCCCGTCAATCTCGGCTTTTGCGGTAACTTCCTCAACAACCTTTCGAATCTCAAAAATGCTGACGCTTATGCGTTCTGCGACCAGGATGACATTTGGTATCCGGAAAAACTAAAACGTGCGTTCGACTGGCTGTCGCGGATCGACCCTGGCACACCGGCAGTTTATTTCGCTCGGACCGAAATTGTCGATGAACAACTCAATCATGCAGGAATGTCGCCCGAGTTCAAACTCGAACCAAGTTTTCGCAACGCCCTGGTCCAGAGCATCGGTGGAGGCAACACCATGATGTTCAATCAGGCGGCAAGGGATCTTGTGGTCAACACATTGCCGAAAACACGTCTCATTTCCCACGACTGGTGGTTCTATATTGTTGTGGCAGGCTGCGGCGGCGTGGTCCGATACGATGCGGAACCGGTGTTGAAATACCGCCAGCACGCCACCAACCTGGTTGGCGCCAACAACGGTATCTCAATGCAAGTCGCCAGATTGTGGATGGCTTTTCGGGGGCAATGGCGTGCGTGGAACACGGCTCACGAAGAGGCGATCAAGACCTTCGAGGATCGTCTTACCCCCGAAAATCGCGCCGCTTTCCAGGCTTTTCAGCGGGCTCGCAACGGTGATTGGCCCTTTGAGCGATTGTCGGTGCTCAAGCGAACCGGGATAAAGCGCCAAAGCACGCTCCAGACCAAATTTCTTCCCATCCTCGCTCTCCTGAACAGATTGTAGGCGTAGCCTCCTTATCTTCGGCTTCGAAGGAAGCAGGCCTCTTGAGGCAGGTAAACGCAACGTCGCGTTCAAGTTAGAAGGCACAGCGATATCGACCTTGTTGTCTCTGAGCGAGAGACGTCGATAGCAGTCACTGGATCGAGATCTAGCCGCGAACGACGGGCGCAAAGCCTGTGCTGCCGCGATCCGCACAAATGAGGGCGACGAGGTAGGCGAAGATCGGATCCAGAGCCTTCTGATTGAACATGATGCCAAAGCTGCCCGTGATCACGTAGCTGCTGACGAGCAGAAGAGCGAGCGCGATGGAGATGTCCCGGCCCGGCCCCGCTTCCTTTCTCCACGCGCCTATCACGGGCGTCATGAGCATCAGGCAAAGCGCTGCAATGCCGATAACGCCGGCGTCGATTCCCGCGGTCAGAAAGCCGTTGTGGACATGCGAGAAGGGCAACTGCGGCCTTATGTTATCGGGGAGTTCCGCCAGGACCGAAGCCATCCGGTTTTGCGGGCCATAACCCGTCAACGGGTCCTTACGGATTGCCGATAGCGCGCCTTTGTACAAAGCGATCCGCGCGCTGAGCGATGTGATCTCGCCGTCGCTGCGTTCGAGTGTTGTCAGATCTCCCTGGAGCGCCTGGATGCGATCGAGGATTTGGCCGCTGCCCAAGGCGACAATTCCCGCCAACAGCAGGGAGCCGGTAATGGCCAGGCTGCGCAAACTCAGATGGAAGCTGTGTTTGCGAAAATACCAGAGAAAGATGACGATATGGACGGGAATGACCAGCCAGGCTGAGCGCGTTCCCGAAAGCAGCACGCAGCCGAGACCCGCGGCATATCCCAATATCGCAATTCTTTGCTCTACGCTTCTGGGAGATTGAACGTTGAGAAGCGCAATGCCGCCGAAAAGAACGCCTATGACTCCGAGGAGTGCAGCGTTCGAAGTTCCCGCCTCTGCCCTCGGCATCAGAAAGATGATCTGCAGCAGACTGAAAAGAAAGGTCAGGATCATGCCGATGCCGGCGCCGAGGATAAAGAGTGGCACGAGACGGCCATCGGGAGAGTGGCGCATCCGTGGCAAGATCAGCCAGACCGAAAAGAAAGGCAGGAGCCGGAATATCCAGTCCAGTTCCTCGGAGTAAGGTGGATTGATGAATATGCTCGCGATCATCACCAACGGGTAGATCGACATGCCGATGGCAACCAGTCGGTCGGATCTCGACAGGTTCAATGCAAGTCGGCCTGTCGCCAGACAATAGATGCCCCACACCATGGACGCGAGGAGGATGAAGGAGTTGAAGTTCGACGAAAGTCCTGGAAGGATTGCAAAGGCAAAGACCGCAATGCGGTTATTTCGGTCGAGCGAATCTCCCGTCCCATTCTCCGGACCAAGAACCGCTATTTTGAGTTGTCTGAAGTAATTCAATTTGCCGGTCCTGACCGTGCCCACGCTGCCTCGCTAAGGATCGTGGTCACCACTGTCAAGCTGTGGATGTCGGTGCAATCTATGGCTTTATTCAACGTTGTATTCCGGCAACAGGAAGTCTGGATGAACGTGTTTCTATTCGATGATGGGCGGAAAGCGTATGCGACAATTGGGCCAGCTTTGCCAGAAAACACGCCTGAGGTGCGCTTGATTTGAAAATTTGATCGTCAAACGGCATGATCGATGCCCTACCAGAGCGATAGGCCACTGTCCTCTGAAAAGCCGCAGATCGGCAGTGGCGATGGGATAGTCGAGGCAGGCCGCTGACAGAGAGCATCGAAGGTTCTGGCCCCAGCTTTTCACAGATGTGCCTTGAGCTTTGCGCCAAGGAATGGGTCTGCCTTGCAACGCCGCCTGGAGAGGTCGTAGCCCTCTCCAGGCGTGATCGCGTATCGGGACACAAAGCGATAGCTAGCATGGCATTCCATCTCAGGAAAAACCCTTGTGAGCAAGTGGATCAAATCTGCTCGTAGACGCTTCCGTTGTAGAATGGATGAGCAGTCCGGAGACGCTGATAGATCGCTTCGTCGTCGCCTGGCGCAATCCCCTGGAACGTCGAACGGCGCGAATTCGCCGTTTTGCGGTCTGGCCTGATGGGACCGGAAGGCTGGCGCGTACCGATCGCGCTGTTTCGAGAACGGTACGCCGACCTCGAGCAAATCGCTAATCCAAATCCTTCCACGTCAGAGGCTGGCCTCGGCTAAGGTCGTGTGCAGCCTTTCTGCCGATGACGTCCGGAAGATGCTTCGGCGGCATGCCATATCCCGGGCGGATCGAACGAACGTGAGCGTGGGTGATTGTTTCACCAGCCTTGACGTCTTGCACTACGAATAATGACCGGCGGAATTTCTCGCTTCCGCGTTCACTTTTGGAGAGGTTATAGCTAACTGACCCAAGGGCCTCCCACGCACTGCGGCAGTCAGAAACAAGTCTGGCGAGTTCATCGGGCTCTAGCGAGAAAGAAGAATCCGGTCCACCGTCATCTCGTGACAAGGTGAAGTGTTTCTCAATGACGCGGGCACCAAGGGCAACGCTGGCGACAGCTGCGGCGGTACCGGGAGTATGATCCGACAACCCGCCGATGACCTGGAATGCTTCCTTCATGTGCGGGATCGTTCGCAGTCTCGCATCGGTGAACGGGGCGGGATAAGCGCTTGTGCAGTGCAATAGAATAATTTCGGAAGCGCCGTTGTCGCGTGCCGTTTGCACGGCTGCCTGGATTTCTGCGAGATCGGCCATGCCCGTCGAAATGATCATGGGTTTTCCGCGTCTCGCGACCGCAGCCACCAGTGGCAGGTCGATGACTTCGAATGAGGCAAGCTTGTAGGCCGGAGCGTCAAGGCCTTCGAGAAGCTCGATTGCGGTTTCATCGAAGGGCGTCGAGAGCGGGATGATACCTCTGCTTCTAGCATGTGAAAACAATTCGGCGTGCCATTCATATGGGGTGAACGCCTCGCCATAGAGATCGTACAAAGTGCGCCCATCCCAGAGGCCGCCGCTTATTCGGAAATATTCATTGTCGACGTCAATGGTCAGTGTGTCGGGAGTATAAGTCTGGAACTTCACGGCATCTGCGCCACATTCGGCCGCAACATCGATCGACTTCAAGGCGCGGCCGATATCTCCCAGATGGTTGGCGGAAAGCTCGGCAATGATAAATGGCGGTTGATCGTCCGCAATGCGGCGACCAGCAATAGAGATCTCATGTTGCGTCATCTGCGATCCTTGGAGTTTTGCTCTCATAATTACCCATGCATATTCGTCAACGCAACTCGGTGTTCGAGACGATGACAGCGACCCCAGCTTCGGCAAAGCGGGCTCTGTGCCGCGATCGCGGAAGCACACGATGGGTGGTGACGCGAATTATTCTGTTACCAGGTACGAAGTCAGCGGCTTTGCCCGATCGCATAGAGCAGGAGGCAAAGCCGATAATTTTACGGTTATAATTGTAAGGCTCGTGGATGCCGCGACGATTGGAGAACAGGATGGAGGCGGGGGCCGTTATCCGAAGAGCCTCTCGTGTTTATATTCGGCAATCGCCCAATCTTCCTCGGTGTCGATATCCTGCATGCGCTCCGCCGGTACCACGATCGACCCGGTGTTGCTGCCCATAAGCATGTGAGTGCGCAGGAAGGCCGCAGTTCGGAACCAGTACCACTGACCCACGTCATGGTAAGCCGTCGGCAAATCCTGGCTACGGACATTGAGGTTTTCTGGGAAATTCAAAAGCACCCTGCCTGCCGCGTCCCGCGCCAGCGATCGCCAGATCGGGTAGGAAAAGGCTGCGATCGGCATCACGACGTCGAAATCGCTGTCCTCGAGGCGTGCCCGTCCGTTGGCCAGGTCTCCGCCCTGTACAAACGGCGCGGTCGGATAAAGACAGCAGCCCAGCGTGTAGTTGTGCCCAATATTGCTGAGTTGCCCGAGGACCTCTTCCAGGACATCGGCGGTCGTTGCGTGGTCGTTGGACGTACGAGCCGACCGCAGGAAGGGCACCTCAGCTCCCGCCGCGCGGGCGACGTCCGCGATCTCGTCGTCGTCGGTCGAAACCAGGACCGAGTCGAAAGCGCCGGACATCAAAGCAGCCTCAACCGACCAGAGAAGCATCGGGCGACCGCGGAAAGGACGAATATTCTTCCGAGGAATGCGCTTGCTGCCACCGCGGGCCGGAATGATGCAAACGGCGTTCGAGCCCTTGTTCAAGCCTCGAACCCACCCTCGATCATTGAGGCGTCAAGGGGCTTCCCGAAAGCGATGTCGCGCGCGGCACGCCCGCCGAGCAAGGCATCGAAATGCTTCGCTTTCATGCCGAAGCCGGGGCGGATCGATCGCAGATTGACGTCGGTAAACATTTCGACCTTTCTGACAGGCTTACGCTGCAACTACTGGGCCGCTCCATCAATCTCAGCACTGGCGGCACGTGCACTGTGACAAACGGATGTAATAGCCATACCGTCTCCTATTAGCGTCAACATATTCGCCTATGCAATCGCTATTCCTATGCCGATGCGGCGGATTGCCGTTCAGTTTCGTGAGCCGTGAAAGATTCTGCGCACCGCAAAATTCCGATACTCTTTTGGTCCTGCCGATAATATGAAGCACGGCGAGCGGCATGCTTGCGCGTTCCGCAATGCAATGGCCCGCGCAGTGACTGCAAGATTGAAGAACCAGTCGAGGATATGCCCTTTATGATAGCTGAATCGGCTTTGACGGATAAGCCTCGGACGGTCGCAGTTATCGTCACATATCAGCCTGATCCCGAAGCGCTGTATCCGCTTATAGAGAGCATCCGCACCCAAGTTGATGGTATCTGTCTGGTCGATAATGGCGACGGGACGAAGCTTCCTTCGTTCGTTTACGACTTCAATATCGAGGTCATCTGTCTGGGCGAGAATTACGGCATCGCCTACGCGCAAAATGTTGCGATCCGCCGAGCCGAGGCGCGGGGTTGTGAATACATCCTGCTGTTGGATCAAGATAGCGTGCCTGCCGCTGGAATGGTCCGGCAACTCATAACCGCTCTCGAAGGCTTGAAGGAAAGGGGGATTGCGGTAGCGGCTGTGGGGCCGAGCTATCTCGACCATCGCCAAGGCGAAACGGCGCCTTTTGTATATCGACAAGGGCTGAAGCTTAAGAGGCGTCCCAGGTCGGAGCAAGAGGAAACAAGCAGTGCCGATTTTCTGATTGCCTCAGGTTCTCTTATTCCCGTCGCCGTCTTCAAGAGTGTTGGTCATATGGAGGAGGGGCTATTCATTGATTATGTCGATATCGAGTGGGGCCTGCGTGCCAAGGAAAAGGGTTTCGGCTTATTTGGCGTGAACGATGCCTTCATGGAACATTCGATGGGGGACGAATGGATTGATTTCAACGGCCGCAGCGTCCCGGTTCATAGCCCTTTGAGGCACTATTATGCGGTTCGCAATGCTGTCTGGCTCATCCGGCGGCGATGGATCGGCTGGGCATGGCGCTTTATATTGGCTCTGCGCATTTTCCGTCAGTTCGTCTTTTTTAGTGTGTTTGGGGTTAAGAGGTGGCACCATTCGAAAATGATGCTTCTCGGAATCTACCATGGCCTGATCGGCCGAACGGGTCGATTGTAATCGGCTCCTTCGTAGGTGGTCCCCGATGATGGAAAGCGGCTTCGCTGCCATGGACTTCACGCCCGAGCAGATCGACGCTTTTTTCCTCGCTGCGTCGAAACTTTGACGATTATCGGGAGAAATACAGGACGTCGCCGTCTCTCTTGAAAAGGACCATCCCGGCAGCAACGGCAACTTTCGCAGAGGCTATGTTGTCGGCCTTTACTTTAGCGCGGACTGTGTGTGTAGGGGCTGTTTCTTCGGCGGCCATCTGAACCATGCGCTTCGCCAATCCGCGCCCGCGAGCATCAGGGGCAACCGTCCAAGATAGCTCTGCGGTTCCATTCGGCTCGCGGTCTATCCTGACGGTTCCGACCGGGATTCCATCTTCCTCGGCAACAAGGAGGCTCCTAGCGGTATTGTTGAGCGTAGCCGTAAGCCACGCAACATGAGAATCATACTCGATCTCTTCGGTGGAGATGCTAGCCGCTCGTGTGGCAGGGTCGTTTCGCCAATCGAAAAGCGCCTTCGCGTCGGAGATTGTTGCCTTACGAAGTATCAACACAGTGGCTCGTCCCTTCGATTTAGCCGCCAATGCAAGCGGGACTCGTCATCAACATTCCACATTAGACCCTAGGCCAGACCGCCACATTGTAGAAGGGTGTGATTCCCTCAGTCTTTCAAAGATAGCATCATCATCGCCAGGCTTGAGGCCGTCGAGGGTCGAACGGAACGCCGCAAGTGATTTTGCCTCGGAGGCTTCCAGGGCAGCGCTCATCTCGCTCTTTGCTGGTAAGACCTCGACCTAAATTGTTGGGCCGCCGGGTGCTTAAGCGTAGCCGAGCTGCGCACCAGCTACGTAGCTTGGCGTGCCGTAAGCACTGAACCGCACCGGGTTTGCCGGAGGCCGTTTGGTTTAAGTTATGCAGCCATGGCTGGTTCGTCCAGCATGGCGTAGTACTGCTCCTCGGCTTCGG